>CAJPUO010000007.1 GCA_905373795.1 Candidatus Saccharimonadota bacterium | reverse complement strand
TCAGAAGGTTGCCGGCTTCGTCATAGACCGATGCATGCGTCCCCGCATCCGGTGACACCACCTGCCGCTCACGGCCGAAATCGTCATACACGCTCGTGGTCACATGGCTGCGCGCATCCGTCACACCAATGATGTTGTCCTGACTGTCATAGCCATAGCCCGCGATCTGTTCGCCCGCCCGCTTCTCCGTCAGCCGCCGCCGCAGCCCATCGTAGCGATACTCACTGACCACTCCCAGAGGATCCACCGCGCGAACCAGATTGGCCACAGGATCATAGGCAAACTGCTCCTCGCTGTTGTCCCCATACATCCTTTTCGCCAGATTCCCCGCCTGATCATAGGCAAAACGCAGACTGTAGCGCAGGCGGTTCTCCGGATCGCGCAGCTCCTGGGCGCTCTGCCGACCCAGACCATCGTAGCTGTAGCTGATGGCATTGCCCAGGGCATCGGTGATCGAGGACAGCCGCCCCCCGCTGTAGCTGTAGCTCAGCCTGCGGCCGCCCGGCAGGCTCAGTCCCTGAAGACGTCCGGCCCCATCGTAGCTGTACGTGGTCACCAGATTGCCGACGCTGCGGGTGAGCACATCGCCCCGGAAATTGTAGCTCAGGCTCGTCTCGAGCCCGCTGGCATCGATGATCTTCCCGGGTTTGCCCGAAGGCCCGTAGTCGCTGAACACGGTCCTCTGCCCCAGCGCATTTCACATTAAAAAAGCAATCGATAAAAAAATAATAACACAAAAACAAACGACTATATTTATAGAAAGAAGTAAAAATTTAAGATTATTGTCATTGATCTCTTTTTGTATTTTAGAGCATGAATCTAAAAACTTAAAAACTTCAGGAAAAGGGTGTATTACTTTATATCCCTGACTGTTCGTATATTTAAAAGTTTTGTAAATAAGAAAATAAAAAATAATCGCGGCAATAAAAAACAGTGAGAAAGCAATTTTTCTTAGAATCATAAATTAATTTATGTGCTCAATCGCATTTGCACTTCTGATCAGATGGTATAGTGTTAATAAGTCTATAATAACAGCTTGTAGCTTTTGCACCAATACCAACTTTACCGCCACTTACACCAAGTCCTCCAGAGCCACTAACACCACCACCACCTGTATCCACAGTCACAGATCCTTCTGCACCTATAACGTAAGATCCTCCAAGTTCACTGCCCAATAAATTTTTTGCAGGATTACTACATGATTTATTATCACTATTAAAAGCTTTTCCACCACCACCACTTACTTCAAATGCTACGCCTAAACATATTTTTCCATATAAGTGTTTTAATCCTTTGCCATCTTCAGTGCAGCATTCAATCTCAAGCAAACCACCACCTAAAATTAAATGACCTTCCACGCTTTTATAAGCAGCCAGTCCCTCCGGATCGACCAGATTCAACGGATCATTGTCTACATAGGCATAGAGGTTGAGTCCGCCATCGAGGCCGATCGGGTCGGGGCTGAGATAGCGGCCAGTCTCAGGATCATAAAATCTGTTCCAGTTGTAGTGCAGCCCGGTCTCGGCGTCAAAGTACTGGCCAGGGAATAGATAAATCTGATATACTATATTTATGGTTATTTAAGTTTTTCTGCAATAGTGCAAGAGCCATGGCAAAAGTATGTAACTGTTCTAGTAAATCAAATGCTTCTTGATGGTTATTTTTTATTTTGTCGCAGAGGTCACATATAAAAAATACAATCCTACCTAGATGAAAAATAATCGCCTTTTTCCTCTCGGTGGAAATATTTATATTCCATTTATATACAATGTTGTTAATATCAACAGTTTTTAAATAATTAGCAAATTCATCTTGACTGATATATGAATCTCCCTTGCTCCCCCTGGCAAACATTCTAAAAGCAGAGATATAGTATATATTAAATATTGAAATATGATAAATAATATCATCTATAATTGCTAATATATCAGGAATAAATTGCTCTTTAATATCATCATAATTATCATAATCGGAGAGCATCAATTTTATTTCTTCAGCGCCTACACATAATTCATACATGTTTAATGCACCAAACTCAATCCATTGTTGTCCTTCCTGTTCAAGCACTTGAACTCCTTCGGTTTTGATTATATCAATACTGCCAAGAGAATGCTTTATATTCTCACATACGATTTTTAGTAGTATTCTGAAATGATCCATGTCGTTCAACAATAATCCAAATTAGTTATATGGAGGAAATTTTGGTGTATTATTAGGATATTGACCAGACCAATCACGCGAACAAACAGCATTGAAAACACCTTTTGCATAAATAACGCCAGGCTTATTGCCACATCCTGCTGCATTTGCTTTGTTTATTTTATCTGCCAAATTACTACATACGCCAGGGTGCATATGATGACCTTTTGAGGATGTTCCATAGTTGTGTGCTTCAACGGTTTTAGCTGTTCCCACACAGATTTTTTCATGTTGACTGCATGGATCATCACCACATTCTCGCTTGGTGCGATCTAATGCTGCCTTAGCTGCAACTATCGAAGATGCTGATAATCCCATGATTTCTGCAAATTCGAGAGCCTCCTTATACTTGCCGGCAGCCATCAATGCTTCGAATTTTTTCAAGGGGCTAGGAGCATATGGATTAAGCATAGCAGCCAACCCCTCCGGATCGACCAGATTCACCGGATCATTTTCCACATAGGCATAGAGGTTGAGTCCGCCATCGAGGCCGATGGGATCTGGCGAGAGATACCTTCCCGTCTCCGGGTCGTAGTAGCGGTTCCAGTTGTAGTGTAATCCGGTCTCGGCGTCAAAGTACTGGCCCGGGAAGCGCAGGTTGTTCTGCACCGTGCCGAGTTGAACCTGGGTCCTGCCAAAGGGCAGAGCGGCGGCCTGCCAGACCACTGTCCCCTCTCCTGTAATCAGCCGCTGCGGCGTAGCCAGATGATCGTTGATGTAGTAGTACAGGCCAGGCCTAAGTTCGTATTCCCGAAGCGCCACAGGCTCCTGCCCCAGCCAGACGTATTCCCGGAGTACGGTGCCGTTCCCGGCAATCTCCGCTATCAGCCGATTCTCCAGATCATACAGATAGTA
>CAJPUO010000006.1 GCA_905373795.1 Candidatus Saccharimonadota bacterium | reverse complement strand
ACAAACAAAACACAAATACAAAACAGCCAGAATTAAATATCCAGTTAGGTGATCTCGAGCATTGCTACTGTATATGGTCGCAAGATTTTCGAGATTTATCTCCGTACAGCGATTGCAGCCCAAGCGACGAATGTCGCCTGGCGCGTAAAGAGGAGTAAATCTCGAAGAATCGCCGCGACCGATGATACAATAATAAAGCAATGATGAGTATTAAAGAACATCCACCACAGTCGGAAGCGCTTCAAGTGAGCGAACCGATTCATGTTCCCGTGCTCCTGGAGGTGACCTTGGACAGGTTGCGGCCAGCCAGAGGCGAGAGTTATCTCGACCTGACGGCTGGCTATGGCGGCCACGCTAGGGAATTCTTGACGAGGACGGATAATTACTTGGGCGCAGTGCTGGTTGACCGCGATGATAACGCGATTAACACGCTGGGCGATTTGGCTGAAAAAGGCGCGACGCTAATTCACAAAGATTTTGTGAGCGCAGCGCAGGATTTGGTCAAGCAGGGACGTACATTTGACGTGATTTTGGCTGATTTGGGGGTGTCGTCACCGCAGCTTGACAGAGCAGAGAGAGGTTTTTCGTTTCGGTTTGACGGGCCGCTGGATATGCGTATGGATAATCGGACGGAAACGACGGCAGCGGATATTGTCAATTCGTATTCGATTGATGAGCTGACGCGGCCGATAACTCGTTACGGCGAGGAAAGTCCCGGGCGGGCCAGGCGGATTGTGCAGGCAATCGTCAAAGCACGGCCGATTCGGGGAACGACCGAGCTGGCTGATCTGATCAAGCATACTGTCGGTCGCGGCGGGATGAAGCATCATCCGGCGACTCGCACTTTTCAGGCACTGCGCATTGAGGTCAATCACGAACTTCGGCTGATTGAGGAATTATTGCCGCTGCTGCCACGCCTCCTTAATAGGGGCGGGCGCGTTGGAATAATTAGTTTTCATAGTCTGGAGGATCGATTGGTCAAGCGATATTTCTGGGAGCAAGCAGCTGCTGGCTACGAGGCCGAGCTGATCGTCCCGGAGAAGAAACCGGTGTCTGGAACAGAAGATGTTCACAATCCGCGCAGTCGAAGCGCCAAGTTTCGCTACGCCGTGAAAAAATAAAACAAAAAAGGAGGGCGACACCATGCCAATCCACATCAAAGTACAATTCCAGGACGCAGAAGTAGCTGAGACCGTTGCGGTACGCCGCGGCTAACAGAGCGCGTATTCCGGAATATACACTCTAACTTGGAAACAGCCCGTTCTAACATACTAACAGGGGCGGGCTGGTTTCCCCTAATAAAAATTATAAATAAAAATAAGAATAGAAGCAATGACAACCACCACATTTACTCCGCGACGTTCAGGCGTCCAGATGCGGCGCAACCAGAACTCAACACGTTTCCAATCTCGGGTCAAACTTGGTCCTGTCGCTCATACAGTGCTCGTCGCGCTGATGATTACAGTACTGGGCTTGATTTATTTGACTCAGGCAATTAAAACTACAGCCTATGGCTACGAGGCGCAGGATTTGGACTCGCAGATAAGTGAATTGAGCGCTAAGAAATCGGAATTGGAAGTGCAAAATGCGCGGCTGACATCGCTAGAGAGGGCGAAGAACAGTAATGTCGCGGCGGCCATGACATCGACCGAGACCAGTTACGCCCGCTAGCCTGAAAATGATATACTAAATAGAGCAATTATGCAGCGGCTTAGACATTCCAGAACTGGCTGGTTGGCCATCGTTTTACTCTTGGCGATGGCAGCTTTTGTGTTAAGGCTGTTTTATTTGCAGATTTTGCAGCATAGTATGTATACTGAGTTAGCTCGTGCTAGCCAGCAGCGGCAATTTATTATCCCAGCAGAGCGCGGTAAGATCTATATGATGGACGGGCAGGCGTTGGCGCCGGTAGTGCTGAATCGGATGATTTATACGGTAATTGCTGATCCGCAGGCGGTGGAAGATAACGAGCGCAGTAAAATTATTACTAGCTTGAAAGAAATTGCCGGCGGAGAGATGGTTCATCATGCCGAGGCTAAGCTGAATAATAAGAAGTCTCGCTACGAGGTTTTGGCTAGGAATATTTCCAGAACGCAAGCCGAAAAATTGAGGAATAAGAATTTTGCTGGTATGCTGTATCAACAGGGGTCGATTCGCGATTATCCAGAGAATGGTTTAGGTGCGCATGTACTGGGTTTCGTTAATGCGGCTGGCGACGGACAATACGGCGTGGAGGGCGCGCTGGAAAAGCGCTTAAAGGGTCAGAACGGTTTATTACAGGCAGTGACCGACGTCAGGAATGTGCCGCTGACAGTGGGCAAGGATAATATTCGGATTGAGGCGAAGGCGGGGGAGAATCTTGCTTTGACGGTCGATCGGAATATTCAGAGCTACACTGAGTCGGCGCTGAAAAACGGCGTCGAGGCAGCGCGCGCTACTGAAGGAAGCGTTATCGTTATGAATCCGAATAACGGTCGAGTTTTAGCGATGGCCAACTATCCGTCATATAATCCAGCGGAATACGCCAAGCAAACTAATGCTGCGGTTTTTATGAATAATGTTACGATGACGCCGTTTGAGCCGGGGTCGATTATTAAGTCGTTTAGTTTTGCTGCGGCGATTGATAAAGGCGCGGTTACACCGTCAACCGTCTATAATAATACTGATTGCATTAAGGTGGCTGACAGGACCATGTGTAATGCGCTGCGCGGTTTGAATGGTCCGATATCGATTCAGGGAGCATTTAACAATTCGTTGAATGTGGGTACAATTACGGCAGTGCGGAGGCTTGGCAATGGGTCGCAAATCAATTTGCCAGCGCGCCAGACGCTGTACGATTATTATCATGATCGGTTTGGATTCGGGCAAGCTACCGGCATTGAATTGAACGAGGCAGCCGGTTATGTTTATCCGCCGGATAGCGCCGAGGGCAACGAAGTCCGTTATTCGGCAATGACGTACGGTCAGAGTATGAACTTAACAATGGTACAGGTGACGGCTGGGTTTTCGTCGATTGTTAATGGCGGGCAATACTATAGGCCGGCGATTGTTAGTGGCTCAGTTGATAAAAATGGTAAAATACATCCGTCCGAGAACAAAGCGCTGCGCCAGACGGTCAGCGCCGGGACGTCGTCGCAAATGCGCGGTATGCTAGCGACGGCGCGCGGCTCGTCGTTTTTATCGAAGAATGATAAGCCGGGATATGAAATTGGCGGTAAGACTGGAACGTCGGAAGCGGTCGTTAGCGGCCATTATTCACAAAAAGAGACAATTGCGACCTATATCGGCTATGGTGGCGCAAATAGGGCGGAATATGTCATAATGGTACGCGTGGCGGCGCCGGGCAGGGGAATTAACCTGCAGGGAAATTACCACGCCGGCCCGATTTTCACGGACATCTCCAACTGGATGATTGATTATATGAAATTAGCACCGAAGGGATAACCATGGCAACCGCTTTACAAACAATGACTAACGAATTAACGCACGTATTTTTACTCAGCGTCGGGGCGTTTTTATTGGCGATGTTTTTAACGCCGATTTATACGTTTTTTGCTTACCGATACCGGTTTTGGAAGCGGCAGCGCTCAGAGAGTACCGACGGTAAGAAATTGAAGATTTTTGCCAAATTCCAAGCGGCGAAATTGCAGCGCAATATTCCGACAATGGCTGGCGTGATCGGCGTGATCGCGATTTTTATAGTGACGTTTTTCTGTAATTTAGATCGGGCGCAGACGTGGCTGCCGCTGGCAGCGCTGCTGGGCGGCGGCGCGGTTGGCTTGATCGATGATATTATCAATATTCGCGGTACAGGCGGCGGTGCGGCGGGCTTGCGCAGCCCGGTGAAGTTTGCGCTAATTACGCTTATTGGCGCGGTTCTCGGTTGGTTCTTCTTCGCCAAATTAGGCGTGATGAGTTTTCACGTGCCGTTTATGGGGGATGTGAATGTCGGTTGGCTGATCATCCCGTTGTTTGCATTTGCGGTGGTGGCGACTGGTAATGCGGTTAATATTTCCGATGGCATGGACGGGCTGGCTGGCGGTCTCTTGGGTGCTAGTTTCGGCGCGTTCGGGGTGATTGCGCTGTTGCAGCAGCAGGTGCTACTGGCAGGATTTTGCTTTACGGTGGTTGGTGTGCTGCTGAGTTATTTGTGGTTTAATATTTATCCGGCGCGGTTTTTCATGGGCGATGTTGGCAGCTTTGCTTACGGCGCTAGTTTAGGGGTGGTGGCGATGCTGACGGATTCGCTGTTGCTGCTGCCAGTAATTGGACTGTTATTTGTAATTGAGGCGGGCTCCAGTTTGATACAGATTTTTAGTAAAAAATTCTTTAAGCGCAAGATTTTCTTATCGGCGCCGATTCATCATCATTTGGAAGCTATCGGCTGGCCGGAAACCAAGGTGACGATGCGGTTTTGGGTGATTGGCTGCGTGATGGCGTTTATCGGCGTGATGCTGGCTTTGGCGGGGGGTCATGTTGCGTAGTTTAGCTGTCTTTAAGCGCAACGCTAGTAAAGTCGTGCCAATCCGCCGCCATCGACCGATGTATCAGATTGCTTTGTATATGGGACTGCTGTTAATGCTGGGATTGGTGGTCATGTACGCGCTGGGGCCGCAGCGGGCAAATGTGCTAAATTATGCATACGGTACGCATTATGATAGTAACTTCTTTTTTAATAAGCAATTGGTTAGCGTTGTTATTGCCGTCGCAGCGTTTGCGGTTTGCGCGCTGTTACCGCTAGCATGGTTTAATAAGTACGCGAAACAGATTTTTTTCACAGGGCTGGTTTTATGCGTGCTGCTGGTGATTATGGGCGCAGTTCTTCATCTGCCAATTGCCAAAGGCACGAACGGGGCTTACCGCTGGTTTTATTTGGGGCAATTAGGCAGTCTTCAGCCGTCGGAGCTGCTAAAATACGGCGTGCTGGTGTTTCTGGCGGGGTTTTTAAGCAAACGCGTCAAACAGGAGAAGATCAACGATATGCAGGAAACGCTTGTGCCGGTAGCGGTATTGGCAGGGATTTCGTTAATCATCGTGGTGTTCTTGCAAAAGGATTTGGGGACTGGCATGTCGCTGGTGGCGATTATTATGGCAATGCTGGTGGTGTCTGGGATGAATGGAAAGATCATCGCCAAGGTGCTGGGCGCGGTATTAATCCTTGGCGTGTTGATGATTGCTATGTCGCCGCACCGGATTGAGCGCGTAGTAACGTTCTTACAGGGCGACAGCCGCCGTTCAGCTAGCCAGGATGACGGCGATTATCATATTCAGCAGGCGCGGATTGCGATTGGTTCTGGCGGGCTGCTGGGCCTGGGGATTGGCAAGAGCGTGCAGGCGACCGGTTATCTGCCCGAGGCGATTAACGACTCGATTTTCGCGGTGATGGGCGAGACATTTGGCTTTCTCGGCTTGATGGCGATTTTAGCGCTTTTTACGGCGCTGTTATTGTCAATTTTGCGCGTGTCTGCCAGATTGCCGGACATGCGGCTGCGGTTGGCTGCGGCTGGCGTATTCGGCTGGGTAGCGTCGCATGTTATTATGAATATCGCTGCGATGACCGGCGTGGCGCCGCTAACGGGGATTCCGCTGCCGCTCTTAAGTTACGGCGGTACTAGCATGATGTTTATCGCCGCGGCGCTTGGGTTAGTTTTTCAGATTTCCAGATACACATCACATAAACCATTAGAGGAGGGAAGTAATGGCAAGAATCTTAGCGGTCGGCGGCGGTTCGGGCGGACACGTTACGCCAGTGGTAGCCGTATTTAGGGAGTTGAAAAAATCAGGCGATCACGAGCTGCGGTTTTGGTGCGATCGGAAATTTGGCGCCCGCGCCCGCGGAATTTTTAGCAAATTTGATGATACTATTCCGGTTGAGCTGATTATTGCTGGAAAATTGCGGCGTTATCATGGTAAAAGCACTAGTTTTCATCTTCGTCCGTCAATCTTGCTGCCAAACGTCCGCGATGCTTTTAAGGTGGTTATCGGGTTTTGCCAAAGCTTTATTAAGTTATTGATTTGGCGCCCGGATGTGATTTTTATTAAGGGCGGTTATGTTTGCTTGCCGGCTGGCTACGCGGCGCGGCTGCTAAAAATTCCACTGGTGCTGCACGATTCTGATGCTCACCCGGGATTAACTAATCGGCTGCTAAGCCCGTTCGCTAAGGCGATTGGCACGGGCGCGCCACTTAAATATTATAATTATCCGCCGGAAAAAGCTAAGTATGTCGGTATTCCGGTTGCGGCGGAGTTCAAGCCGTATACGGACGAGGAGCGCCGCCAGTTAAAGTCTAAGCTGCAATTTGACCCGAATCGGCCGCTCGTGGTGATTACCGGCGGCGGTTTGGGTGCAGCCAGGATAAATGAGGCGGTGGTTGCGGTTCGGGAGGATTTGCTGGCTGAATCATCGGTGTTTTTAATTTCTGGCAATTTGCAATATGAGCAATTGAAGGAAGCGGTCAGCGAATGCGACGGTTGGCGTCTGCAAGCTTTTGTCCATGACGGTATGGCGGAAGTTTTGGCGGCGGCTGATTTGGTGGTGACCAGGGCAGGCGCGACGACGCTGTTGGAGCTGGCGGCGTTACACAAACCGACTATCATTATTCCAAACGGCCGGCTGACGGCTGGACACCAGTTAAAGAATGCTAAGGTGTATCAAGAGGCGCTGGCGGCGGTGATTGTGACAGAGGACGAGCTGGATGACGACAGCCAGATTTTGGCAAAGAAAATTATCGGCTTGCTGCGGTCTCAGAAAATTCTGCAAGGTTTGGGCAATAATTTTGGTAAATTTGCCAAGCCGAACGCTGCTCGCGATATGTCAAATATGATATTAACTACAATTCGCCGGCAGGGCAGGCGTAAATGAAATTTGGCTTTCTGAAAAAGAAAGAACCTAAGTTGACGCGCCGCGAGATTGCTGCGAGGCGCCAGGCTGAAATTTATGATGATATACCGGCGCCGCAATCATACCGGCGCAACCGAACGCTAAACAGTCGCCAGACAGCTTCGCCGATGGAAACATCCGAGCGGTTGGAGGCGCACCGGCTGATTAAAAAGCGGCGCAAAGCCAGCCGGCGTTTTTTCGGCGCGGTATGCGGGCTTGCAGTTGTGTTATATCTGCTGTCTCAGCTGACGATTAATGTTTCAATTCAAACTCCCGACCCGAAGAGTTCTGGCAACGCCGCCAAATATGTTAAAATCCTTAGCGATTATTATGCGTCGCGTCCAGCTGAAAGATTCCGATTTTTTTTGGATCATAATAGTTTAATAAACTTCTTTTTACAGCAAGCTCCGGAGGTAAAAACGATCCGAATCGAGGGCGAATCTTTGGCTTCATCGTCAGTAAAATTACAATTTCGCCAGCCAGTTGCTCAGTGGTCGTCCGGTAGTAAAGTATATTTTGTCGATGAAAGCGGCGTGACGTTTGAGCAGAATTATTTTGACGCGCCGACGGTAGCTGTCAAGGATGAAAGCGGCATCCCTGCTAAAAGCGGCCAAGAGGTCATTAACCGGCAATTCTTAAGCTTCTTAGGTCAGGCGGTGTCCTTGTTTACCCAAAATAACCTAAAAGTATCAGAGGCGACACTGCCAGCTGGCACGGTGCGCCAGGTTTGGTTTAAGGTTGATGGCAGGGATTATTATATACGAATGACGGTGGATAGGGCGGCTGAGCCGCAAGTTAAGCAGGCGATTATTACCATAAAACACTTGGATGGGCAGGGGATAACCCCAGCATATATTGATGTCAGAGTAGATCAGCGGTCGTTTTATAGATAGCTGAATAGGCGGTTGGGTGGTCTAATTAACAGGGGCGGGCATTGCTCTATTTACGGTTTTAGTTCTCTTTTTGTTCTTTTTTGGGAGGCTGGGCAAAAAACGAAAAACTATATATTATTATATCTAAATGCTAAAAAGTCAAATATTAGCTGGGCGGCGAATTAGGGGAGCGGGGGAATAAAATTAAGAAAAAGTCAAATGCGTGGATTGCTGGCTGGCTTTGGCGGCGTGTGGAAAACTTGGCTTAAGCTTGTACGCGATGATGTTTATGTACGCAGTTTGGTTGTAAAAACGCCAACAAAGCATGTGCCGGCGGCTTTAGGTATCGTTGGTTTGGTTTAACGGCTGCGGGCCTGGCGTGGAATAAATAGTTTATCTTAACGTAAATAGAATACGTATAAAAAGTTTAGAATAATCTTAAGAGTTTTAGTCTGGCAGTGCTAAGGTTGCCCTGCTAGGTGTTGGCGGTGGAAAACGATAAATGGAAGAAAGCTGGTTTATTTTGGATATATTCTCATTCATCCGGTTGAACGTATTTATTAGTTCGTAAAAGGTACATTGTGCGACATTAGAACTATCTACGAAACATGATTACTCCATCGTCTTTTTTCAAGATAAATTTATGTAGTTTGTAAACTTTTGGAGATATCGGCGGCGATTAATTATGTTACCGCCCTGTTTGGGGTTTGCCGGTATGTTATATTGTCCTAAATCTATATTTGCCATGTTCCATGTTTTTATTGCTATTGGCTATTAATGGCTTTTAGCGCGCTAATTTGTGTTATTGATTATGGTTTGGGCTTTGATCGCTAAAGGTAGTGTTTTATGAATATATGAAATGTTGGCAATTGTTAGATAATTATTCTGGCATGACTTTAAGAAACCTGCGGATAATTAGTTCGCTTTTTGTTCTATAGTTTTTCAAGCGTTGATTCTTTAAGAGCGCGGGAGACCTCTTGCTTGATGATTTCACTATTCCACTCACCCGCCTTAAATCGCAACAGGGGCATATTTGCATCGCTTATAATTGAGTTAACGAAAATGTCGCGCTTTTGGCGGTCAGGACGATCATGGGTGTTGTCGTCAAGTTCAATAGCTATGAGTGGTTTCATATCATTGGTGCAAATAAGAAAATCCACTGATTTGCCGTTGATTCTTGAAAATGCCCTGTTCCAGTTCTGTCCGTAAACCTTATGATCTAAAAACATGCTTAAGTGAGCTTGCGGGATGATTACGCAGCTGCTTATTGCTTCAAGCAGGGTTTTATAGAATGTTAGCTCGTGCCGTGTCATCGCGCAGGCTTTTTTAGTGTATGTGTATTCCCTCTTTGGTTTTTTGGTAATATTATTTGTTTTTATGCCGATTACCACTAAGGCAAAAATTATGATTATGATAAACAGTACTTCCATTAGTGTAAGTATAGCATGATCTTTTCTATGAGGTTTTTACCGTCGTGCTCTATCTTGGGGTTCGCAGATGTAGTGATGGTGTCTCAGGGTTCTTAATTACTAGGGCGATTGCTCTAAATGTTTAGAAGCTATAAGCTATATTGTTGTCTGGGGCGTGTTATGATATTTTTATAAGCAGGGTTAGACGACAGTTGTCTATTAACTTAATTAAAATATGTAGGGAAATATTAATGGTTAGAAAAAATTTTGGACAAACACAACAGAAAGAGAATAAAGATAAACCTTCTGTTAATAAATATAAGCGAGGCTGGATGATTTTTGGCGGCGTAATTGTTGCAATTTTTGCCATTACTCAAATCAATAGCGCCGCAGAACAGGCTCGTCTTGAAAAAGACAACGTCCCTATCGTTATTTCTGACGTGGACGATAATATTAAACTTGATTATCATACGAATAGGCGTGAAATCTTTGCTAAAATATCGGGCATTAGCTCATTCGCTGAAGTAAAAATATCGGAAAATAAAATTGAGGTTCATGATCGTAAAGACTCAGCTGGTAGTATCAAGTATGAAATTAAAGACATCACAGAGGGCGATAGTGATATTTCTATCTCTGTTGTTGATGGCAAGCGTCGCGGCGATAAGACCATTAAGATTCATCGTCAGACAAAAGCTGATTATGACAAACAAGAGCTAGAAAAAGCTCTCAAGCGCGCTGAGGAATCAGTCAAAAAAGCCGAAGAACAATCGAGTGATGACAATATATCTCGCGCTAAGTCAGATATTGGTAAATTACCAGACGGCAAACGTACGCCATTCTCTGAACGTATTGCCAAATTAGAAAAAGCCAAGCAGGAAGAAAAAGAGCGCGCCGAGAAGGTTCAAAAAGAAGCAGAAGAAAGAAAAAGACGGGAGGAAGCGTCCGCTGCGGCTAGGACGCGTCAACGCCAGTCGGCCCCTGCGCCGTCGCAGCCAGCTCCAGCAGAGTTGAATTTCCGCAGCTGTAAGGAGGCGCGTGCTGCCGGCTATAGCCATATGCGCCGCGGCGAACCGGGGTATTCGCCGCATCTTGATAGAGACGGTGACGGCATAGCTTGCGATAAGCATAAATAGGGAATGTTTATTTATACAGTACTCTTCTTCCGCCTTCGCCGCCGTTTTTTAGGCGTGGTAGCGGCGGCCGGGTTGGTTGAATCTGCTGGCTTATCGAGTGTGTTATTGCCGCGGATTTGCAAGATAACCTCGCCGCTGTTCGTGGCGGTTTGCGGCGTAGCCAGTTGGGCGTTGGCGGCAGTGTTGGTTTTTTGAGCTGGTTGACTAGCGGCCTTTTTAACAGGCTGGGCTAATGCGGCTGCAGCGACAGCTTGCGGGCGTGGCTGGGCTGGTTGATTTTTTGGGCGGTGGTTTGGCATGATGGCGGCATTAATCTCTCGCTCGACGTCTTCCCTGTTTCGCGAGTACATGCGCCGCGAATGTTCGATGATGTGCGGCGTGTTGTCGGCTTGGCTTGGCGGGAGCTCGAGAGTGCGTGCGGAGAAAGCTGGAGTCTTCTCTCCCCCGATAACCATGTTGATGACGAAGTTACGATTGTGCATCTGTAAGAGGTCAAGGGCTTCGAAATTCGGCTCAAATTGCTTGGCTAGGATCGGCGCGTCGTCGGCAGACACACGGAACGATATCATGGTGCCGACGTTGCCGAAGACCGCATCGCGGACCGTGTCGTTCATCTGTGAGATGTACTGGTTGGCGACGGTCAGGTTGAGGCCGTACTTGCGGGCTTCGGACAGGATGGTGGCAAATGAATCGGTGGCGAAGTTCTGGAATTCGTCGACGTAAAGATAGAATGGACGGCGGTCGCGGATGTCTGGGATGTCAGAGCGGCTCATGGCGGCCAGCTGAATCTTGGTGACTAAGAACGAGCCGAGGATGGCGGCATTATCCTCGCCGATGAGGCCTTTGGATAGATTGACGATGAGGATTTTGCCCTCGTCCATAATTTGGCGGATATTGAAGGTGGATTTGGGCTGGCCGATGATGTTGCGGATGATTGGGTTAGCGGTAAAGGCGCCGACCTTGTTGAGGACTGGTGCGACGGCCTCAGCGACGAACTTGTCGTTCCAGCTGGCGAATTCGACGTTCCAGAACTGCAAGACCACGGTGTCGCGGCAATAGCCCAGCGTTTCTTTGCGGAAGTTTTTATCAGTCAGCATGCGGGTGATGTCCAGCATGGTTGTCTCTGGCCGGTCAAGCAGCGCCAGGATGGTGTAGCGCAAAATGTACTCCAGCCGCGGCCCCCAACTCTCGCCAAACATGCGCTTCAGGACGCCGATGACTTCTGATGAAATGTTGGTTTTTTGGTTCGGGTTGGTGACTTCCAGCGGGTTGAAGCCAAGCGGATAGGCGGTGTCGGCCGGGTTGAAATAGACGACGTCGTTCAGCCGTGAGCCGGGGATGAATTTCATGTTGTTGATGGCGAAGTCGCCGTGCGGGTCGATGATGGCGTAGCCTTGATTGTGAAAAATGTCGCTGAGCGCGAATAACTCTAGCAACCCCGACTTGCCTGCTCCGGTCTGGCCGATGATGTAAACGTGGCGCGAGCGGTCGTAGCGCAGCATACCGAACTGGTGGTTGATGCCGCGGAAATTGGTGACACCGAAAGCGGAAATTTGGTCGTCATTAGCGTCGCTGCCAGTCAGGACAGGCAGCTTGGACGGCGGTTCAGCGGTTTTGGCGCTGGCCCAGACGATGTTTGGCGTTTCCACGTTGGTGTGCGGCAAGTGGAAGACAGAGGCCAGCTCCTCAATATTCAGGACAAATCCTTCGCCGTAAAATGCCCGCCGCCGATATTTATTTAAGAATTCTTTGCCGAATGCTGATTTCGTAGCCTTAAATCCGTTCAAATTGGTTGAGTTAAATTGTTTGAAAGTGCCGACCAGCGCCTGCATGCGGAGCTTGGCGTTGGTTTGGCTTTCGCCTAGATACGCTAAGCGGATTTTTACTTCGTAGCCTAATTTTTGCGATTTTTTCTCGGCCTCGGCGATGCGGGTTTTGTCGCGCTCGGATAATTCTACGGTTTTTGCGCCGTTTTCTCCAGGCTCTGGCGGCTGCCATAATGCGCCAATCAGGCTGACAAGCCACTGCATGCCGCCGCCGAAACCTGGCAATGATAGTACGCGCCCATTTTTCAAATTATCAATATATCTATCTGCGGCATGCTGCCAATCATCAGTAATTGGCCGCGTTAAAACTTGAATCCATAATTCTTCGCCGGTCGTTTCCAATTTTGCCAGCGTGCCGGTAATGCCCGCCAACGGGTCGACTTCAAAGCTTTGAAAGGTGCGAATTGGTAAGAATTCGGAAGCGGTCATGGTCAACTCGGCAGAATAGGCAATTTCGTGGCTGCGTTCGTGCTCGGTATAATCCTCATCAGCTTGATGAATTTGGACAGTTGGATATTGCGAGTAAATTTGCCCCTCGACGAAACTTTGCAGTGTCCTTGGCGTCCAGACATAAAAGCGAATCTGGCCGTTAACCGAGGCGATCTCAAAGCTAATATGCTCTTGCTGCCCGCCAGATAGGCGCAATTCTTTTTTATCGCGCAGAATGCCGTGCAGGCTGGCGAATAGCTGCTCGGCGGCTAGTTCCTTTTTATCGTTGGCTTTAGGGATTTCCAGAATCAACAGGACGCTTTCGGCCGGCTCAAACTCATCGGCGCGCTGGTAATTGCGCCAAGTTAAGAAAGACAGGATGGCAACAATTGGCATCCACACATACCATTGCAGCAGCATCTCAATAGTCCATGAAATAATTTGCATGCTAGTTAAATTATCTCACCTCTTACAGGAGTTTGCAACTTAAGCTTTTTCGTCCAAAATGTATGTGGCTTTAGCGGTGCGTTTGAACTGCGGTTTGGATTGCAGATTGAGCAAGATAGTGGTTTCTTTAACGCGCCGTTTGTCCAGAACGCGGCGGACAATTTCGTCGCGGTGCAGCGGCTCGCCGGCTTCTCTTAAGATGTCGGCAATGATGTCGGAAACCGTACCGCGGCTATAGCCCCAGCTGCCTAATGCGTAAATGCCGCGGCCGATAAGAATAAAGCGGCTGTCTTTGATAAGTTCGTTGTGGATTGCCTGCGTGGTGACGTTCTTGCGCTTAAAATCACTGTCTTTTATGGCTTTGGAGATGTCTGAGAAGTGCATCGGCTTGCCGTTGTCTTCCAGGATAACGAAGATTTTATCGCGGATGTTTTTCGGGTTGACTGTCGGCCATTTGATTAGTCCCCAATTTCCCTTTAATTGAGCCAGTTTTTTACTGGTGCTTGCCAGCGCGGCGATGTTCGATGGATGTTCGTAGCTTAATTTTTTATGCATTTCCTCGGCAGTAATCGGCTGGCCGTGCTTTTTAATAAACTTGACGATTTCCTCGATTTTCGTTTTGATAGTCTTTTCGTCGCCTAGCGAGCTAATGGCTGCCGATTGGTAGTAATCGTCATTTTCATTGATAATAGTGATGTTTTGCGCTAGCTCGGAAATAAATGCCGTGTGAGCTTTTTCAATCGGCGTAGCTTGCCGGCCCAAAAAATGCGACGCTAAATCTTGTACGCGCGCTATCCGTCCCATCTCTGACAAATGAGATGTCAATTCCTTCTCTATATCAACGACCGACGGTATATTGCCGTCGGTGATACTCAGGCGCAGGCGCACCAGAATTGCCTTCTCTAGCTGGCGGACGCGCTCGCGGGTAATTCCTAGCATATCGCCAATCTGTTCCAGCGTCTCCTTGCGGTCGTACAAACCGAAGCGCCGCGAAATAATTTCTTTTTCACGCTCTTGGCTTACATTGGAAAGAATATCTTTGATGACAGAACTTAGTACAGATTCTTGTTCGGTTTTTGTTGTTTCGTTCATACTATAGAAACGTCCTCTCTGCCTCACCACAGGTTATTGTTGATTGAATTATGTTTTTGATTATACAATGACAATTAATCAATGTCAAGGACTAATTGCTATAATTGTCTGGTCAAATTATAGCATGTATTTTACGTTTTTTGCAATGGATGATATGAGACTTTTTATTTTTTCTGATTATGGAATTATCTATATACAGTATAAGCGAAATGTGGCGCGGCGATTAAAGCTGTTCTTTTAGGTCATTTTTTACGCCGAGCAGATGTACTGCTGCGCCGTCCTGGACGCCGCGTGTTCTTTGCCGGTGCGGCAGCCAAGATTTCCAGGGCTTGCTCGTGAGTAATGGTTTTTGGATCGGTGTCCTTAGGGACTTTGGCGTTTTTCGCGCCGTCGGTGATGTACGGGCCAAAGCGGCCGTTAAGGACTTTGACGCCGTCTGGGAATTCAGCGATATTTTTCTCGGCTTCGGCCTGGAGTTTGGCGGCGTAGAGTTCGCGGGCTTTTTCCAGCGTGATGTGGTGCGGATCCTCGGGTTTGATGGAGACGAAGAGCTTGCCAACTTGGATGTACGGGCCAAAGCGGCCGATGTTGGCCTTGATGTCTTGTCCGTCTTCGGTTTGTCCGACGACACGCGGCAATTTGAACATTTCTAGTGCTTGCTCCAAGGTGACGGTCTCAATTTTCGTCCCCTTCGGTAGCGGCGCAAAGCGTGGTTTATCCTCGTCGTCAGTGGCGCCCAGCTGCAGCATTGGGCCAAAGCGGCCGAAGCGTGCCAGGATTGGTTTGCCAGATTTTGGATCAATGCCGACTTCGCGGTTAGCGCCGACTTTACTGCGGTCGATGCCGCCTGATTGTTCAATCAATTTGTGAAACGGCGTGTAAAATCCGTGCAGCATGGCGCTTTTAGCCAGGTTAGCGGCGGCGATTTTATCAAATTCAGTCTCGACATTGGCGGTGAAATCATAGTCAACGATTTGCGTGAAATGGTCGGTCAAAAAGTCGGCGATCAGTTCCCCGCTTGGTGTTGGGATGAGCTTGCCGCGGGTGGAACCAGTTTTTTCCTGAATGATGTCGCGGCTGACTTCCTCGCCGTTGTAACTGAGGACGATGACGTCGCGCGGCTGGCCTTCGCTGTCGCCTTTTTCGACGTAGCCGCGGGTCTGTACGGTGTCGATGATAGTGGCGTAGGTGCTTGGCCGGCCAATACCGAGATCTTCGAGTTTCTTAACCAGTGAACCTTCGGTATAGCGGGCTGGTGGCCGGGTGAAGGTTTGGCGAGCGGTGATGTTGTGAGTTTCAAGTGTGTCGCCGGTGTGGAGTTTTGGCAAGAGTTCGTCTTTGCCGCCGCCATAGACACGCAAGAAGCCATCAAAGGTGATGACTTCGCCTTTGGCTTCGAAGTGTAGGTCTGCGGTAGCCGCCTCTTGTACACCATCAGCAAAGCCAGCATCACCAGCGCCACACTCCTGCGCTGGAGTACTCTTTTCGCTTGCATCTCCACTGGAGATACTACGCGAGCGTTCGGCTGAAACGTCCGCTCCTCGCGAACGTTTCACAGCCTCCAGCGCAGAAGGTGCCGCTGTTGCTGGCGCATCTGGCGCGAGTGGCGTCTCAGAAAAAATCTGGGCAACTTCATGTGGGTCCCGGATTGTTTTATGAGATGCCCGAGCGCCGCCGATAGAAATTACCACCGTGGTTTTCTCTAACTTCGCTGCCGACATTTGTGATGCCAGGGTGCGGCGGCGGATGAGGTCGTAGAGTTTTTGGTCGTATTCATTTGAGGTGACGGTTTCGCGGGTGATGTCGGTTGGGCGGATGGCCTCGTGGGCTTCCTGGGCGGAGGCGGATTTGGTCTTAAATTTGCGCACAGTTGAATAATCCGGGCCGTACAGCCGCTTGATAAAGTCGGTGGCGCTGGCGATGGCCTGCCCGCTCAAATTGACCGAGTCAGTACGCATGTAGGTGATCTTACCGTCTTGGTAGAGTCGCTGCGCCGAGGCCATGGTGGCTTTGGAGCTGAAGCCAAGTTTAGAGTTGGCCTCTTGCTGCAGAGTTGATGTCGTAAACGGCGCGGCCGGGTTGCGGGCACCGGGTGTCTTCGAGATATCACTGACAGTGAATGTGGCTGGCTTGAGGCTACTTAAGAATTTGTGCGCGGCTGCTTCAGAGTCAAATTTCTGGTTGAGCTCGGCCTTGAATTCTTGATTGTCGTGGATGAATACAGCGGTCACCTTGAACTGCGAGCTGCCTTCAAATTTCATAATTTCTCGTTCGCGTTCGACTAGCAGCCGTACTGCCGGGCTCTGAACGCGGCCAGCCGATTTGCCGCCTGGCACTTTTTGCCAGACCACAGGGCTGAGCTCAAAACCAACCAGCCGGTCGAGGAT
This sequence comes from Candidatus Saccharimonadota bacterium, assembly GCA_905373795.1. Taxonomy (GTDB): domain Bacteria; phylum Patescibacteriota; class Saccharimonadia; order Saccharimonadales; family Saccharimonadaceae; genus Nanosynbacter. The sequence goes on along the minus strand of CAJPUO010000006.1, from coordinate 16,920 downwards.
TTGCCGGGCTTGCTGCGCCTGCACCAGGTTCATATCGACGGTGCGTGGGTTCTGGATGGCGGTGGTAATGGCGTCCTTGGTGATTTCATGAAAGACGATGCGCTTGGTCGTCTCGATCGGCAAATCCAACACTTTACAGAGGTGCCAGGCGATAGCCTCCCCTTCGCGGTCTTCATCGGTCGCCAGCCAGACGTTTTTCTTGCCAACCGCTTTGACGTTTTTCTTTAATTCGCTGATAACTTTCTTTTTTTCGGGGTCGACTTCGTAAATGGCAAAAAAGTCATTTGCCACGTCAATCGGCGGCGTGCCGTCCTTGGTTTTTTTGACAATCGAGCGGATGTGTCCCACGCTTGACAGAACGTGAAATTCCTTGCCCAAGTATTTCTCAATGGTTTTAGCTTTGGCTGGCGACTCGACGATGACGAGATTTTTCATAGTTTTATATTATAACAAATCGCCGTGTAACCACAACCGCCAAAGGAGTTTGACAGTGTTAATTATCTGCTGCGATCTTCAAGCTCGTCAAGTTCAGCCTGAAGCCGGGCTCTTTCGGCTGCTATTTCACCTATCTGGCTGTAAAGCCTTCTTCTGGACTCTTCAAATTTAGTTCTCTCTCTTGTAAGGTGTTTTCGAATCAAATGGTTGCTGGTAGTTGGACTAATACTAGGCGACCTATCTAGGTCTAGTCCAACTTCTCTGAGGTCGCCTTTGAACGATTCGAAATTGCTAAGCTGGGCATCACATAATTCTATTTCCCATTTTAAGTATTCTCTTCTTTCCATAATATTCTTCCCTTCCGCTAATTTTTCGCGTAACTATTTGATAACATCAGACCTTCGCTTCTTCGAAAATCTGATATATATCAATTAGTGGACAAAAAGTCAATAATTGAGCGAATTATCGTCATTGTCATTATTGGCGGTGGCTCTTTTAAGGTATTCGTGTGCAGCGCGAGTGGCAAATGGTAGCGAGACGATGAGTGCGGCGCAACCAAAGTTGCGGAGTATTTTGGCTAGTCCTGGGTGTCCGTTATGTTCGGCTGTATAGGCGCCCGCATAGGCGAATAATGTAACTGTTTCACCTGCCATGGCGAGCTTTCCGGACTTGGACGGCCGATCTGAAAATCCTTTTCCTCCGTTGCGCATATTAGTGATGCCCGTTGCGGCGGCGTTTATCGTGTTCAATAGGGCGATTGTACCAATGACTAGTTTTGGTGCCGCATCCTTTCTGGTCAAATCACAGAGTAATTTCGCTGTAGCTGCTTTGTCAATACCAGCATCAACGGCTGCGCCAAGGTCGCTCGTTTGTCCTGTTGCGCGGGCGACTGCACCGTCGAGCACATCGATTATTCTTCCCATTATGACCTCTGATAAGCCAGTAGTACTCTCGATACTTCCTGCGCCATGCCAAGTTAGTATGCCGCCTGTTATGCTCATAGCGTTAGGAATAGTGAAGATATCCTTGCTATTAAAAAGCGGTTTTTCATCGCTGTCTGCTCCGTCATTTGGCAAATTTTCTGGTTTTTCGGTACTTGTTCCATAGAAAAAGGATAGTACTAAAAAGCATGCAGTAGCAAGCATGGACGGTTTGATCGGGCATAATCACCAGGCCGGAGCGCTGACTGGTTTTTTAGCGCCTAGCGCCACCGGCATTATTTAAGCGTCCAATTATTCGCCCCGAGCGGCTTGATTACGCCGTTGATTTCCAGCATAGTTAGCGCCGTTGAAAAGTTTGACGCTGACAGTCCTGATTGTTGCTGTAATTGGTCGCCGCTGCGGACGCCGCTGGCTATTAGGTTGATGATGATCGTTTCTTCCGGCGAGCTGCCGAGCGGTAATTGGTTTTGGTCTGGTTTTTTCAATTGTTCCGGCGCGATTATTTGCAAGATATCTTTGGCCTCGGTGGCGGGATATGCGCCTTGTTTGAGCAACGCGTTGCAGCCGGCAGATAGCGGGCTGGTGATGTTGCCTGGCACGGCAAAGACGTCGCGGCCTTGGGATAAGGCGTGGGCGGCGGTGTTTAGCGTGCCGCTGCGCTCGGCGGCCTCGGTGATGATGACGGCGTCAGCTAGGCCGGAGACCAAGCGGTTGCGCTCTAAAAAGCTCCAGCGATTGACGACTTTACCGTCGCCTTTTTTCCATTCGGATAGAATAGCGCCGCCGTTTTTTATGATGTTCATGGCTAATTTGTAATTGGTTTGCGGCGAGATGTCGGGCAGTTCATTGGGAATGACGCCGATGACTGTGCCGCCAGCTTCCAGGGCGGCCCTTTGGGCGATGCCGTCGATACCGAGCGCCAAGCCGCTAACGATGATGCAGCCGGCTTTTGCCAGGTCGCTCGCCAGCTGCTCGGTCACTTCCCGGCCGTACGCCGAGGGTTTGCGTGAGCCAACGATTGCCACGACTGGTGCGCCGCTCGTCGGCAATGTTCCCATGAAACACAAGCTTTTCGGTGGATTGGCAATACTTGCCAACCTCTGGGTAAAATTATGCTCATCTGGACGGATTCTATTGATTTCCATGACTTTTGTGATAAAAAGTATTGACATGTTGTCAAATGCTTGCTATAATCAGGAGCGATTGGTTAGCTTAAAGCGCTAATCAAAAGCACCTTATACCCCCTATTCTAACTAATATGTTAGGTTGCGCGCAATGGCATTAAGTATTCTTACCCTCCACTTTTTGCGATTCAACGTTACGCGCATACTAACCCCTTTAACTGCCCTTTTTTAAGGCGACTCAGTTAAGGCGAGCACTGGATGGTGTTGATGATAATCAGGCGCGGGCTTTTGGAGTTTTAGCCGCGACGCTTCGCTGAAACGAGAGCTCGGGTGGGTTGAAGGGCGACAAAGCACCAGGTGATGCCCACCCTTACCTGGTGCTTTTTTGATTGGATTTTTATGGGGTTTACGGAAGATTTATCCGACGATTCGCGGTAGCGCGGAGGAAAAAGCTTTGGCATAATATTGACTTTTTGTCTTGAAAATAGTATAGTCAAATATATGACAGCCAATGATGTTCAGTACGATAAGTTGCGGCGCGATCAGTGCAATGAGTTGATTCCGCGGGTGTTTCGGGTCAATTTGCCGATTGACGAAATTTTATTTGATGATATCGAGACTGGCGATGGCTCGTACGCGATTTTGTTCCGCAGTTCCGGCGATGTTTACGCGCTGTTCGTTGCGCCGGATGGCGGCCAGCAGACGCTGGCGGATGTCGTTACTATGTCGAAAAATATGGGCATTACCATCGGCAAGTTTTATCTGCCGGACGGCGATTTGAATTATTTTTACCGGAATGGCGTCAAGTTATTTAAGCAGGCTTTCCCGTCGCTGTATTCTTGGAATAAAAAAGATGTGAAATGGTACAGTTTGCAAGTGCCATATAGCCCGGCATTAGTAAAAGTTGCTTCGGTTAACGGCGAAGTTCGTCGGTTTGATAAAGCCGGACGAGCGTGGCAAAAATTATTTGATTATTCATTCAGAAAGGTGAGAATTCATTATGAGCGAGGTTGAAAGATTGTTTACGACGCGGTTTGCGGCGCTGATGAAAAAGGCTGAAAACCGTCCGCTGAGGTTTCGTGCTGAGGCCGAGGCGGCGTTTGCGGCTTGTCCGCGCCAGTTTCGTAAAATGGCGCGCCGGCTGAATAGAACGGTTCCGATGTCGCTGGAGTTTTTCATGCAGTGGCGCGGCGAACTTTTGCCGCGGTTGGAGACGATTCAGAACGCTCCGCATGATCCGCAGCTAGCTGAAGCGTTTAAGTCGGCGCTGCTGGCGGAAAATGAAGCGCAGCGCTTGGAGGTGCTAGATTCGGCGGTTCGGCAGCGGCTGGCGCAGGAACGACAGACTTTCGTAAATACGCGCTATTCTAAGGGCGAACGGAAAATGTATGAATTGGCATTATCGTTTGTCAATCAGCCGATGGACGTTTGTAACGAGCAAATTGAGCGTTATGTTGCGTACGAACTATACCGGGAGGCAGCTAAAGCGAGCGGCGTGGCGGTTGTCGATGCGAATAAGAATTGGCTGGCGCGATGGCGGCAGAAGCGGCGGGTACGGAGGCAGACGCGGCGTTTAGAGAAAGAATCTCGGCGGCGGCTGGCGGCGATTGACGGCGAGATAGCGGCTATTGAGCAGCTTAACGGCGGGCTGCCGGCGCGGTTGTTTGGTTTGAAAATTGATTTGGTGACAGTACTGGCGGCGCGGCAGGAATATGAAAAAGCATTGGCGCGGCTTGGTAAAAAGTCGGCATCAAGCCCGGCGAAGCGGCTAGATTTATATCAGAAAAAAACCGAAGCGATTAGGGCTGGATATTTAGATTCCGTGCCGGGATTGTCTAATTTGTCGGATGTGCAGCAAGCGTTGAAGGAAATTGACGCGGTGTTGTTGGCGATTTTTGATCTCGACAGTAAGCAGCGCAATGCTATGATGAGCGCTATGAAGCAATACCGCCAACTGGTGCGCGAGCGCGAGGCTCTGGCGGCGAAAATTGAGGAGTAACTTCGTTCGGACTTATTTGAAGTTATTTTAGTTCTGGTTTGATTGCAGATCCATAAAAGCCGAGGAGATGTTTCAATCCTTGGCTTTTTGATTAGGCTCTTGGCGGTTTTGGCTTTGGTCTTGCTGGCGCGAGGCTTGTTCGCGCAGTGCTTGCCGGCAATTTTTGCATAAACCTTCCAATTCAAAGTGATGCTCGGTAACTTTGAAATCGTATTTATTGCCAAGATAGCGAATAAGTTGCTCAAGTTCCGGCGTTTGAATTGGCGCGGCGTTTTGGCAGCGGATGCAATATAAATGGTGGTGATGCGGAATGAAAGGCTCGGCTAGTTCGTAGTAATTTTTCCAGCCAATAGTCACGGCATTGACGATCTTCAGCTTGTCAAAGACGACCAGCGCCCGGTAAACACTAGTGCGGTCAATGTTTCTGCACTTTTTTGCAATATCGCTGATAGTCAGCGGAACGTCTGATTTTTGCAGCGCGTCGAAAACTTGCTGCCGCGGTTTGGTTAGGCGCAGATTGTGCTGTTTGAATAGATCGTCGAGGGTCATGATATTGCAAGTATACAACTTATTGCAACAAATTTGCAATAATTCGGAGGGTTTGGCATTATGAAAAGCTATGGATACAGCAATTAAAACAGTGATGAATTTGCACGATTTTGCACCATCGCCAGACGTCAATGCGGCTTTTTCTGGCTTGGTGGCGGCAGTTGTGCAAGCTACAAAGTTACCGAAGTGGTGTAATGATGAGGTGTGCCGCGAAGTGCAGCGCCGTTGTTCTCTGTCGGAATCAGAGATGGAAATGTATTGGTCGCGGCGAATTGCCAGCTCAGCCCGTCCGCAGCAAGAGCTGGAAAAGTTTTGGTATATTGACAATTACCGCGAGCTGGTGCGGCGTGAAGTTGGCTTGCTGGGCGGGTCGGGTTTGTCCTTGACTGACAGTAGCCGTGCGGCGATGATTGGCAGCGGTCCCCTGCCTTTGACTGCTTGGTGTTTGTGGCATCAGACAGGCGCGGCGGTTGATTTGGTGGATGTGGCGCCGGCTGCTTTGACACAGTCGCGCGAGCTAGCGCGGGCGATTGCTTGGCCGGTTGGCGAGTGTTTGTTGGCGGACGGAGCGGCGGTGGCTTTGCCAGGCAGTGCTTACGACGTGATTTATGTGGCTGGGCTGGCGGGCGATTCGGTTGAAGCCAAACAGCAAATTATTGATAATATTTTGCCAGCGCTCCTGCCTGGCGGGCGGATCATCGTGCGTGGTGCTCATGGCGCGAAAACGCTGCTATACCCAGCATTTGACCCGAATAGTTTGCAGCGCGTGCGGCTGCTGGTCGAGTATAATCCTGACGACGATATCATTAACTCAGTATATGTGTACAAGAAAGGTTAATATGAATGATAAGATTGCATTATATCTGGTGAACGGTGCGCTGGGTGCCGGCAAAACGACGCTGGTCGATTTTTTGGTGCAGCAGCCTGAGTTTGCTGGCGCGCGAGTGATTGAGAATGAGTTTGCGTCGGAAAGTATCGACAGTTGCACATTGGCGCAACGCGTTGATGAGGTGGCAACAATTGCTGGCGAGTGTATCTGCTGCAGTAGCGGCGAAGAGCTGATTGACATTTTGCACAATTTTGCAATAAGCGGAAAAGCACCGGTTGTCATTGAGTCAACTGGTGTTGCTAATACTCTGCGGGTGGTCGAGAAATTGCTGGCTGGTGACACTTTTATGCAGTATGATTTGAGACAGTCGTTGTATGTTGTGGATGGAGCTGAAACCAAGGCTGACGGCCTGGCGGAGACGCTGCTGGCGGAAGCTCAAGCAGCGGATGTGGTATTGGTCAGCAAGCTGGATTTGCTGGCTGAAAATGACTGCCAGCAGCTAATTGAAACATTGTTGCAACAAGGTTTAACCAATGTTGTGAATATGGATCACGGCAAATTTGATCTGGACCAGCTTGGCGGCGAGTCGCGTATTCTGGATTATCTGCTGCTGCACGAGCCTGCCGAAAACGCGGCTGAGAATGTCTTAAATTATAGCGTAGTTGATATGAATGAATTGGATATCAATGCTGAGAAAATTGAGAAAGTTTGGATGGATTTACAGAGCAAATATGCTTTGCGGCGTATGAAAGGCGCGGTCGCTGATGGTGACGAGATATTTCACATTGAAGCAACGCCGCAGCAAATACGGGTCACGCGCGGTGCCACTGACGAGTCTTTAAAATTAGTTGTCATTGGCGAGCGCGCGCGTGAGATTACGCGCGCAGTAATTATGAAGGAGTTGAGATGATGGAAGGTACGAATAGTGCAAGAGCGGCGGTTGATAAGCTGCTTGATATGTATGATAAGTATAAGACTTTGACAGTAAAGATTGCTGCTGCGGAGCGCCGTTTGGCGTTGGCGAAATTGAAGAATGGCGATGTTGAACAGATACGAATAGAGTTGGACGATCTGCGACATGAGCAGCAGCAACTGTCTGATGACATGACGTTTGATGCGCCACTAGTTTGGGTGATGTATAAATTTGAGGCTTATCAGGATGAGGCGCAGCCGATTCGAACTATGCACGATTTTCGCTTGCACTGTTCTAAGCCAGGCTATATTTGTACTAAACGCTTTATATTTCTTAATGCACATTTGTGCAGTAATGGGCAACGTTCCCTGATAGACAGCAAAAAATATCCCGACGAAATGCTGCTAAGCGAGATTTTTCCGCTACTTGGCGAAATTGAACAAGATGAAGCTTTCTTGTCTAGTTGGCGAGTGCATGAATATTACCAGGAAGATGGCGCGATTAAAAAGTGGCAAGATTACACGCCCAGCAGTTCGTAGGGATATTTTGGCTGGTTGATTGTGCTGGCGTACGCGTCGGTGATGACGTATTCAGCTTGGCCGTTGACGACTTTTTGCGATAACTTCCCTTTGACGGTTAACCACGTTCCGTCTGGATAATCATTGAAAAACGTTTTTTCTACCAAGATTTTCATCGGGACGCTGTCGACGGCGCAGCAGCTGATGACGTAGCGCGCGATATAGAAATAATTGTAGCCGTAGTTTTTTAGCAAGCCGTTTGAGACGAAGCCGGTTATAGAGATGCCGGTGTTGTTAAAATATGAAGTTTGCTTGCAGGAATTTATGGCGGTTTTCCAGCGGTTGATTGAAATGATGGAGCTGCCCTCCTTAGGTTTGGGAACTTCGCAGCGACTTTCCGGCTCAATGATTGCTGGGCTTTCTCTCTGAGCGAGGCTGCTGGGCGACAGTGGCTTTGGTGGTAGTAAGTAGCCAGCCAGTAGGATAATTATTGCCAAATAAGACGCTGGCTTGACACTTTTTAAGCTGAATTTAGCAGGTTTAACAGAGGCTTTAAGTTTTAATTGCAACATTGTGTCAATAAGCAAAAGTACGATTCCGACGATGCTGATAATGCTAGCAAATATGTGATATCGCGGGTGAATGTAAAAACCGAGCTGATCGCGGCAAGCTAATAGCAATATGTAGCCGCACACGATAATTCCGCCGATTGATTTTAATAAATTAACGCGCATATAAGTTTACTCCTATCCCCGCCGCAAACGATAACGCGAAAATTATCAGCACAATTGCCACAATGAAACGCCAGCGAAAAGTTGTTTTCATGAGCATAATCAGCTTGATGTCGACCATTGGGCCGGCTAGTAAGAAAGATAAAATTGAGCCGGTCGTGAAGCTGCGCGCGTACGCCAGCGCGAAGAAGGCGTCGATACTAGAACAGATCGAAACGATAAAACTGAGGCCAATCATAGCGGCAACTGATAAGATAATGTCGCTGCCGACGGCGTTTATAATAAAGCGCGGGACGAAAACTTGAGTGGCGGCGGCGATGCTGGCGCCGATGACTAGCATGGTGAATAATTGCCAAAATTCATTGCGCGAGGAACTGAATAGTTCTGGTAGATTTGAATTGTGTTTGTGCGAGCTGCAGTAGCTTTTGAACTCTGGATTTATGATGGAATCTTCCTTGAAAAAGCTGACGATGAAAGCGGTTATCTGAACGATGACAAGCGCGAAAATAACCCGCCACCAAACCATGCGCGGCTCGAAACTGAAGGCGGTGATGGTGGCGATGATGGTGATTGGATTGAGGATTGGCGCGGCGAACAGAAAACTGACGACATCGGCGGGTTTTAGGCCGCGGGCTAGTAAGCTGCGGGCGACCGGCACGTTGCCGCATTCGCAAACTGGCAGCGCCAGTCCCGCTATTGATAAGACAAGCCGGCGGAATAATGCGTTTTTCGGTAAAATTTTGACCAGCTTTTCCGGCGGTAAAAAGCGGCGGATTAGAGCGGAAATGATAGTCCCTAAGATGAGAAATGGGACTGCTTCAACGATGACGCTCAGCGTGAGCGTGAGGAAATCTTGCAGCGATAATGCCGCTTGAGATAGCCACTTGCCAGCCTCGCCGCTAGCTAACCATACGCTAAAATGGAGGCTAAAATTGTGAAAAATAACAACTAGCGAACCGGCGGCAATCCAGCCGAAAAGCTCCCTGTTGTCGGATATGAAGCTAGCGAGTCGATTATTGGGCGTTTTGCTTTTTGCCATATATAAATTATACCGCACGCGCTTTGTGTTATACTAAATCATTATGAAACGTCTCTGGCGCTCGCATCACCCATTTCGGATTTTTTGGTTTTCGGCGCTGTTGACGCTGGCGTTGGGTGGGCTGATTTTCGGACATTTCGGCGCGAGCGGCTTGTGGTTGTTTGCGATTTTGGTAGTGCTGGAAGTTACCTTTAGCTTTGACAACGCGGTGATTAATAGCAAGGTGCTGGCCGGCATGAGCCAGGTTTGGCAGAAAGTTTTCTTGACGGTCGGTATTTTCGTAGCGGTGTTTGTGGTGCGGTTCGTGCTGCCGATTATTATCGTGATGGTGGCGAGCGGCCATGGCTTTATGGAAGTGGTTGATCTGGCGCTGAATAAGCCGGCGGAATACGGCCATATTTTGCACGAGGCCTCGCCGATGATTGATGCTTTTGGCGGCGCGTTTCTGATTATGATTGGCCTCAGTTATTTCATTGATTATAACAAGCGCGTGCATTGGATGCGGCATGTCGAGCCGTGGCTGGCCAAGGCTGGGCGGTTTGAGAATTTCAAGGTGTGTTTGATGCTGAGCGTGGCGGCGGTGCTGTATTTCACGGTTGAGCCGCCGCATCGGGCGCTGGTGCTGATCTCGTCGGTACTGGGGATTATACTGCACATCGGGCTGGAGCTGTTCGGCTCATTCTTTCATGAGGATGATGCTAAATCGGTCAAGGTCAAGACCGGCTGGGCAGCCTTCGCTAGCTTGCTCTATCTGGAGGTGTTGGATGCTAGTTTTAGTTTCGACGGCGTCATCGGCGCCTTTGCTATCACCAGCAGCGTACTGCTGATCGTGGCGGGTTTGGGTGCCGGGGCGATTTGGGTGCGGTCGCTGACGGTGTATTTGCTGCGGACGGGCATGCTCAGTAAATATAAATATCTGGAAAATGGCGCGCACTGGGCGATTATGGCGTTGGGTATGATGATGATCGCCAAGCTGTTTCATCTGGAACTGCCGGAGTGGGCGACGGGCGGTTTGGGGCTGTTGTTTGTAAGTTTGGCAGTTGGCAGCAGTATGCTGGAGGCGCGAGCGATTAATCTGCAAGAGGCAGCCGCGGCGAAATTACATAATGCTGAGCGGTGGCTGAAACACGGCGCGGCGAAAATTGTGCCGCGGAAGCGACGGTAATTAGTACTTGGGATTTTTTCGTTTTGAGCAGAAGCGTTTGCTATTGCGACATTGTTGCAATAATAATTTATTTGGTCTAATGTCGCAAGCGTAGTGGCGTGGTGATGCGTTGGGGATTAGAGCGTGACGCTGAGCGGTTCAATCGTATCATCAAGAAATGTGCTGATCAGCTTGATTGCTTCGGGAATCGTCCAGTCGCGGAGGATTGTTCGCTCGTCGGCATTAAACTTGCTGAGGACGAAATCAACATCGCCAATTTGCCGTCGCAGTAAGTTGTCGGTGCCGATACGAATATGCCAAAAGTCAGAACCAATGTGAGCATGAAGCGATTTTAAGCCGTTGCTGCCAGCGTCGCGGCCGCCTCTACGGACGCGGATTTTGCCAAAATCAAGGTCAGTGTCATCGTGAATAATCAGTAAGTCATCAAGCGTTAACTTATAAAAATCTAAAATCGCCCGAGCGGAAATACCAACCTCGTTATAGTAGGTGGTCGGTTTGACGAGGAGAATTTTTTCTCCAGACATGTTCAATTCGGCGATATTAGCCGAGAATTTCGGCTTATTGCTAAAATGTGTACTCTGCCCTGCCGTCAGCTGATCAATCACCAAAAAACCAGCATTATGCCGCGTGTAAGTATACTTTTCGCCAGGATTGCCAAGGGCCAGAATGACTTTCATAGCCTTAGTATAGCACCTTGGTCGTGATGACGTATAATAGATGTATGGCGAAACGCGATGATGATTTGGAATTTAGTGTTAATGCGGCGTTTGACGAAGCGCGGGCGGTTGTTGACAAGGTGCCGCTTTATTTGGTGAACGGCTCGCTGGGTGCCGGCAAGACTAGCGTGCTGGAATTCTTATTGCAACAAAGTGACTATAAGGGTGTGCGGGTGATTGAAAATGAATATGCCAATGAAAATGTCGACGGCTACAGATTGGAGGGTCTGGCGGAGATGGTGACGACGCTGGCTGGCGACTGCGTCTGCTGCTCGTCGAAACACGCGCTAACCAGGATGTTACTGGACTTTTGCCGCAATTCTCCAGCGCCAGTGTTTATCGAGGCGACGGGCGTGGCGCGAACGATGAATTTGGTGGAAAAACTCATTAATGCACAAATCTTCAATAAGTACGAGCTGATGCAGAGTTTTTACGTGATCGATGCGCACGAGATTTTGCACGGCATTGAACCAGCGCACGAGGTTGAGCTACAAGCCGCAGATGTGATTTTGGTGACCAAGGAGGACTTGCTGAACGATAGCGAGCTGGCTGAATACGACATAAAACGCCGCGCCCTGCCCTACGCCAAGGTGCTGAGCGCGCCGCACGGTCGGTTTGACCTCAGTAAAATCACCACGCCGTCGGGACTGTTGGCGTTTTTTGATACGTATGACGGCGAACTGGCGGTGCCGGATAATCCGACGTATGCCGTGCTGGACGTCTCGGGTATGAATATCGCCCAGTCGGCGCTGGAAAACATGTGGCCGGAGCTGTTCGCGGCGTATGGCCTGCGGCGAATGAAAGGCTGCTTTATCAGTGACAACGGCACGCGCCAGCACGTGGAGGCGACCGAACAGCAGATTCAGATAGCTAACGCTAGGCCCGAGGAGGTGGCAAAAATCGTGTTCATCGGCGAGCGGGCGGATGAAATTACGCGCGAAGCCCTAGCAGCACAATTAATGATATTTGGGTAAAAAGTTCGCTTTCGTCGTTTCCGACTCATCAGCATAGACACGCATCTATGGAGCGAACTGACAAGCAGGAGAATATACACGGCGGAGAGAGACCGCCAAGGATTCTCGGCAGCTTGCCAGTCGCGATGTCAGTCGCAGGTGCCAGTGGGCTCCTGCTGTGTGGGCGTAACGCTTTCGATGTTCCAGAAGCTTGAGGTCCAGGGTACTCTGTACCCGTAGGACCTGATGACGTAGGTTTCACCGATCCTGATGCGGCCGTAGAGGTCCGCGCTACTAAAGCGTGAACCCCCTGTCCCAAAATAGTCCTTCACCACATACGTGGCCCCGCTCGTGTAGACACGATATTCGTGCCCGGCGTTTTCGCCGCTGCGCTGTACGGACTCTTTGCCACAAATTGTGACGGTCTCGACATGTGTGTTTCCTTGCGCCACCGAAGTGGCGCAGCCCCGAATGCCAAAAATGGCAACGAAGACGATGATGAGGAAGAGTACAAAACCCTTCCCCAATTCTGAGTCGTCGTGGTACCTCACGATAGTCTCTCTCCTCACCCGGACGGAATGTCCATGTTCTGTAAAACACTGCTCAACGCCCGGACGGCGTGTAAGCAAGATGAGGTTTCACGACACTATTTTGCCTCCGCTAAAATAACGCCATAAAATCTCACCTTGCTCTATTCTCAACTGCTTGTCAAAATACACTTTTGGACAAAACGTCAAACATCTGTCAACAAAAGCTGATATATATATCATATCCGAACGCCGAAGTCAATAGATTAGCGCAATTTTCTTGAATTTTAGGCAAAAATAGGGTGAAAATGACGATAAAAATTAAAAAACAGCCCCGCGAGCTCTGACGTGAGGTGTGAGGCTAGCTTTATAAGTCTATAAACTTAAGACTTATGTATAGCTAATGATTTTTATTCTGCAGAGGAATCTGGGTTGTCAACGGTAATTATTGGATAAAAATTACCGCTTGGCTCCTCTCCTTTCCCAGGTTCCACTATAAAAACGATACCGCCTTTTAATAAGTCAGAGAGCGATACAAGCGCTGCTTGAGCCGCTGCTTGTCCAACTGCTCTCATAAGTTTCTCGATAGCTTCTTTTTGTTCCTGAAAATCTTTATCTGATTCAGCGCTGTCTGTTTTTAGCATTTCAGCGCCAACCACAACTTCGCTAAAATTTGAACGCGGGTCATTGCCTGGCTCTGCTGCAATAGATATACTTGCTGTTGTGCAGCCAGTACCTTCAGGCATATCAATTATAGACGAATCTTCTTCGGACGAATTTCTTTCGGACGAATCTTCTTGATTAGCACGTTTTATTAAAGATTCATGGTAGCCTGTGTCTCCAACAAGAAGAGTGACTCTTACAGTGGTTTCTCTGCGCTTTTTGTCGTTACTGTCTGGATACGCCAACTCGATGCTTCTAACAAAACCGACGCGCATGGAGTCGGGTGTAGTCTCTTCGCTAAAATAAGGCTCTGCATCAATAATAACTCTAGACTCGTAAGGGTCAACAATCTCACACATACACCACGTGCTATATCACAAAAATGGTGTTTTACAAAATATCGTAATAGTCCAGGTGCTATTGATAAATATGAAACGACGCACATTGCACTAGAAAAGATGCCTGAGGGCAGACATATTTGTGTTGATAGACTGGTTGAAGAGGCTATTGCAGCATATCAACGTGGAATAGGGATTGTCTCTTTCAGTCCCGACCAGGATGAGGAGCTATAGCTAAACAAACAGTTTATTCTAGTAAATGCTTATTCCGCTTCTTCGTATGTCTAAAAATTATACACACAAAGACCAAAGACAGTAGCTGCGCCAGGACGATTCGCACGATTTGCAGTTTGTCGTGGCCTTGCGCCGACTTGATATGAACAATGTTGATAATTACATTGTTTAAGAAATGATCAGCCAGCCCCAGCCACAGACTGCCGGTTATCTTGTATAAGAGGCTTAGCTTTAAACCGATCAAACATGAGAGTAAGGCGTAGCCGGCACCCAAAAGCACCATGCCACTCCATGACAATTCGCCGTCGAGAAAAGCACGCAGCGGCATCGCCAAGTGCCACAAGCCGAACAGCAAGGCACTAGCAAGGATGGCTTTAGCAAAGGTGTATTTCTGCTGCAAGATACGGACGAACAGTCCACGAAATAGCCCCTCTTCCATCCATACATTAAAAATGTTGAACAATATGACAAAGCCGATACTGACGCTGACGAGTTCATTGCTTTTGGTGAGAGAAAAGCTACCGGCGATTAGTTTTAGCGTAGGGCTATCCCCTTGGCAGTTGAGGATGATGAACTCAACGGTGTAAGCGATGGCGTAGAAGAAGGCGCCAAGGCACAGTCCCAGCCCGATATTCTTAAGCCAATGTTTGGACCTAAAACCAATATCTCGCCACCGCAGATGGAGAATGCGCAGAACTATGAAAATTATCGCAATACCGGCGATCTTGTGAACAAGGTTCTCGCCAAAGGTACCTTCATCCGTCCGTAAGACCAGATATTCAATTAGGCGGAAAAAGTAGCAGATAGCGTAGACGACGACGCAGCCTAGTAGCGGGTTGAGAGTGATGAATCTCTTGATTTTTGCCGTCTGTTTCATAATCTTGCTTTATAATTTTAGGGCGGGTTTATTTGCGTTTTTCGTTTTCTTTGGCTTGTTTGTAAGCCTTGGTGACTGGTGCCAGGCCGCGGGCGATGCGTTCGCGGTTGGCTTTGAGCTGCTTTTCGTCGCGGAAAGATAGTTTGATGGGTGTACCGGCGAAGTTGAAGGCTTCACGCAGAGTCCGTTCGAGGTAGCGTTTGTAGCTCCAGTGGACGAATTTCAGGTTACTGCCGTAGATGACGAACCACGGCGGGGCTGTGTCGGTCTGGACGATGTAGCGGAGTTTCGGATGCGAGTTCTTTAGGCCGGCTGGCGGATGAGCGGCGACGGCTTTTTGTAAGAGGTCGTTGAGGATGCGGGTCTTGCATTCTTGGCGGCGGCGCTTGTAAATGTCGAGGGCTAGGTCGAACAATTTGGCGACGTTTTGACCAGTGACTGATGAAGTGAAAATCAGCGGTGCGTAGGGTGTGAATTTGAAATGATAGCTGATTTGCGGCGCTAGTTCGTCGCGGGTGTAGGCGTCTTTGCCTTCGACGGAGTCCCATTTGCTGACCACCAGTACGAGCCCCTTACCTGCTTCGTCGATGATGCCGGCCAGGCGTTGGTCGAGCTGGACGTTGAGCTCATTGACGTCCATCAGCAGCAAGCAGATGTCGGCTTCATTGATGGCCTGCATGGTGCGTAGAACCGAGAACTTTTCGATGCCGGTTTCTTGCTTGCCCTGGCGGCGAATGCCGGCGGTGTCGAGCAGCTCGATGGTTTGGCCATGGTAGCGGACTTGGACGCGGTTGACGTCTCGGGTGGTACCGGCAACGTTGGCGACGATGGCTTGCTGTTTGCCTGCCAGGGTGTTGAACAGGTTGCTTTTGCCGACGTTTGGCCGGCCGATCAAGGCGACACGGATGATGTCGTCAGGCGCGGTTTGAGTGGCTGGCGGAATGAGATCGGCGATGTTGTCAAGTAGTTCAGAGATGCCGATGTTGTGTTCGGCAGAGGTTTTGATGATGGTTTTGATGCCGAGGCGTTTGAATTCGTCGGTATGGAGCGAGCCTTTGAGGTCAGCTTTATTGGCGATGAGGAGGACGGGTTTGCCACTCTTTAAGGCTTTTTTGGCTAGTTGGCGATCAGCGTCTGATGGGTAGACGGTGGAGTCGATCATGACGAGAATGACGTCGGCTGCGGCGGAGGCGTCGGCGATTTGGTCTTGGATGGTGGCTTCGAATTCATCTTCGGCGGGTTTGAGGCCGGCGGTGTCGATGAGCCAGAATTCGGCGTGCGTGTCTGCTGCAGCGCGACCGCCAGCCGTCTCCTCCATGTCGAATGCATCCGGCAACGCCGTCCGCAGAGCTATCGACTTGTCGGAGAGGCTGGCGGTTGCGCCAGCGCCACGCTCCTTCTCTGGAGTACTCTTTTCGCTCAAATCTCCACCGGAGATTTGTTGCGAGCGTTCGGCTGAAACGTTCGCTCCTCGCGAACGTTTCACAGCCTCTAGCGCAGGAGGTGGCGCGCTTATCGCAGCTTTCTCAGGAGATGAAGAGCGGCGCTTATACGAAACTTTGCCAACGACGTTGTCACGGGTGGTGCCGGCTTCGCGGGCGACGATGGCGGTGCGGGCGCGCGTCAAGCGGTTGAACAGCGAACTTTTGCCAACGTTAGCTTGGCCGATGATGGCGACAGTAGGTAATTTACTAGACATAAGTACGCCTATTATAACAGAGGCGCGGCGATTTGGCGAGAATAAACTGTGATGTCAAGTTTAATTGCCGCTTGCTGGAGTGGGTGTTGTCTCAGCGGTTGGCGCGGGGCTGTTTTCAGATGCTGACGGAGTACCGCCGCATTCAGGGCTGTTAGGAATGACGATTAATTGAGAGTCTCCACTATAGACGTGCTTAAAGAGCAGATTGTTATTGTCATCGCAACCTTTCACTGTTATGCCGAAATCACCAACTTCACAACCTTCTGCTCCTTCGTTACATCCATAATCAACTATCTTCCAGTCAACGTCGGGATATCCTCTCTGATCGGTATGACCGGCATCTGCCGTTGAGGCTACTGTTTGTCTTATCAGATGGTGATGTTGCGTCGCTACAGCCTGTCAAGCCGAATGAAGCGGCTAAAATGGCGATCGCTGCGCCAGCTTTTCTCAGTGACAGCCAATTGCGTTCATTGCGTTCTGTGGGTCCTATTTTGTCGTATTTCATAAAACTCCTCTTTTGTAGTTATAACAATTACCACACCACACCATCGGTTTTGTGTTGGTCTACTCACTGTACTTCTTTTTGTCTAATAAGTCAATAAGGTGTCTGCTATTGGCCCATTAAACTAAACCAGAACATCTCGTAAACTTAGGAGTGAATAGCAACTAA
>CAJPUO010000005.1 GCA_905373795.1 Candidatus Saccharimonadota bacterium | reverse complement strand
TAACCAGCCAGAACTGTTCGCCAGCCCAATAGCATTCCTGCGGTTTACTATGGCTGTTCCGGATTAGTTGAGTGGACCGCGATACAAAAGCCGTCAAATCTACGACAATTTACTCAACACCTTATCCACCAGCCCGTATTTTACCGCTTCCTGAGGGCCCATCCAGTAGTCGCGCTCCATGTCGGCCTTGACCTTACTGAGTTTCTGGCCGGTGTTTTTGGCCATGATTTTGGCCAGCATTTCCTTTACTTCCAGCGTCTCTTTCAGGTCAATTTCCATATCGGTCACCTTGCCGCGCGTGCCAGAAGATGGCTGGTGAATCATCACCTTGGCGTGCGGTAGGCAGAACCGCTTGCCTTTGGCGCCAGAGCTGAGTAGAAACGCACCCATGCTGGCCTGCAAGCCAATGCCATAGGTCGCCACGTCCGGCTTGATAAAATTCATGGTGTCGTAAATCGCCATGCCGTCATACACGCTGCCGCCCGGGCTGTTGATATAGAGCGAGATGTCCGTCTCTGGGTCAACGTACGCCAGGTGCAGCAGCTGCGCCACCACGCTGTTGGCAGTATGTTCGTTGACGTCCTCGCCCAGGAAAACAATCCGCTCGTTTAAGAGGCGCGAATAGATATCAAACGCCCGCTCGCCATCAGCTGACTTTTCGATGACGGTGGGGATGAGATAGTTGGTCGGTTTGTTCATAAATATATTATAACATAATTATGCCTAATGTTTAGAATCAAGCTAACGAGGCTTTTTCCTGGCGTCTAATAGTAATTGGTTGCGTTCGCTGGTGCGTTGTCTGGCCTCTGCTAGCGTCGTTCGTCCTTCATGCGTGTCCAGTCCTATGATCCTCATGTATTCTCCTTCATCGCCGTATCCCGACACAACAACGATATTCAGCTGCTCGTCTGCGTAGATCACGTTCTCCGAGCTGTCGCCAGGAATGATATCGCGAAATAGGCTAATATCCAGCAGCGCTGTCTCCCTGCCGTTGTTCCAGGTGGCGAATACGCCGATCGTTTTCTGTGTGTCGGTAGACTCAAATGGCGTGTTTTCATCTTTTACGCTTTGGACGATCGGTCCGAAGAATAGCGTGTCGGCGTCTGGTAGTATTTGTTTCAACGCATGGTCTTTCGGCAGCATTATTTCCACCCCGAACAGTTTGCTGGGTTCGTAGGATAATGGATACGTCCCTGGTTCTGGTTCGACGCGGATTACTCGCCGCCGCGGATCTAGGAAAGCTATATTTGGCGGTGAATAAATCGGCAGACCTTCTGGCGACTCTTCTTTGTACGCGCCGGAGTTTCCCATGACGGAGCGCGGCGAGGCGTATTGATCGACTGTATTATCGTAGTTCTTAATCAGTCCGCAGCCGCTGCTAATTAGATTTTGGATAGTGTCAACTGCGTACAGCTGTGTTGGATGACCGTTTGCGTCTTCCAGCCGGCAGTTCATGACTCGCTCATGCCCCAAGCCTTCGCCCAAACCTCTGGGGCTTAGGAGGTGGCCGATTTCATGCGGGTAAGCGCCGCTGGCAGGTTTATTTCCTGTCGGTATATGAATACAAGGGTCAAACCCTTCGCCTTTATAAATAGCCTCGCCGCCAATATGGCAGTTTTCTATACCTGCGCAGTCGACGACCAGCATTACTATCGCAGTTTTACCTAATTTAGGGCGATACTTATTTGCTATCTCTTCCAGCTGGCTGTTGGAATAATATGCTTCCGTCGTTCCCTCTTCAGCTTGGCGCGAACTGTCGGGTTCGGTATTGTCGTTGAAAAGTGCGACATTAAAGTGGTATGCACCGCTGGTTGTGTGAGTAATTCGGGTAGTTTGCTCGGCTATATCTCTTCTGATCTTATCGTCGCCGTCATAACGAGCCAAGCCGTCGGCAGCAACTGTCACAACGCCCAGATTGACGGTGACTGGAGAAAATTGCGGGTTTCTTTCCTGATATACGCCGGGTGTGGGAATGTGCGGGCTGTCGCCAGACAACCAAGAATATCCAATCGCCAACCCACCGCCAAAAGCAATAGCCTCAAGGAGATATCGCCTGGATATTTTGTCTGTTTTGCCTAAAAGGCCCTGAGCTAATTCGCTTGACATATTATCAAGTTGTTTATAATTTACCGTAAACCAAGCCCGCCGAAATTACGAATTCAGCTTCACGAGCTTGTCGACGGTTTTATCGGTGATCATTCTGTTGGCGATATCGCGGTGAACCTCCGGATTGTCGAACTGGGCGGCGGTTTTGGCGTCCTTGCCGTACTGCTGTTTGAATACGCTGATTTGCTCCAGTAATTCTTCGCGCGACACTTCAATTTTCAATACTTTCGATAATTCAGCTAAAACTAATCCGGCTTTCACGCGTTTTTTAGCTGTTGGACGAGCTTCTTTTTGTTGCCAATCGTCCTCGTCTTTGAACTTTTGCGAACTTAAATAACTATCAAACGACAGCCCGCGGTACGCCAAATTCTGCATCAAATCCTGTTTTATCGACCGCAGCTGGTCTTTAATCAGCAGTTCCGGCAGCGCAACCTTACTAAGTTCTGTCAGCTCGCTAACCAGCTCGTCTTTCAATTTTTCTTCCGCTTCGCGTTTTTTCTGCTCTGCTAGTTCGCGCTTGATGTCGGCTTTTAGTTCTTTCATTTCGGTGAATGGCCCGCATTTGGCGGCAAATTCATCGTCAAGTTTCGGTAATTCCAGCTCGTTTACTTTGTGCAGTTTGACACTAAACACGACCTTTTGCCCAGCCATTTCTTTAGCGTGATAATCCTTCGGAAATGTCAATTCTAAATCGAATTCGTCGCCTGCTTTATGACCGGCCACTCCCTCTTCAAAGCCGGGAATAAATTGCCCGCTGCCTAGCTTTAGGGCGAAATCCTTAGCTGATCCGCCGTCAAACGCCGTGCCGTTCTTTTTACCGGTGAAATCAATGATTACTTCGTCGCCGTTTTTTGCGGCGCGCTTGGCTTCAGTTTTCTTAACATAGCTTTGGCGGATGCGTTCAATTACTTCGTTAACTTCGCTGGCCTCGACTTTAGCGGCGGCTTTTTTGGCTTTCAGGTTTTTATAATCGCCCAACTTGACCGGCGGTACAACTACTGCTTCGGCTGTAAATTCTAGTTCTGCGCCAGGTACGAACTTTTTAACCTCGACATTTGGGCGCTCCAGTGCTTGGATATCTTCGTTAATGAAGGCCTCGGCGACAGCTTTAGAGATGGCGTTTTCTAAAATCTGCTCCTGCAAAGCGCTTGGGCTAACGTGCTTGGCGGCAACGCTGGCGGGTACTTTACCTTTGCGAAATCCGGGAACTTTAATATTACGTGCCAATTTTGCCAGGGAAACTTGCTCGGCAGCCGCCAATTCGCTCGGTTCCAAAGAAACCGACAATTGGACTTTGGTGTCTGATAATTTTTTTACAGTCGTCTTCATAGACACTAATTATAACAGAGATACGGTTATATCTCAAACAGCGAGTCGTCATCGTCGCTGTCGTAGCGCCGATCTTTGACAATTGTGATCATTCTGTCAAAGTCAACTTTTTGCTCGTTGGACTCCGCCAGATTTTTTACCGTGTACATGCCGTTTTTAATTTCATCTTCGCCGATGAATACTGCGAATGGAATTTGTTTTTTAGCGGCAGTTTTAATCTGTTTATCTAGCTTGCGGCCGGTGATATCCAGCTCAGCCTTTACGCCTTCGGCGCGCAGTTTTTGCGCCAGCGTATCAGCGCCGGGCAGCGACTCTTTGTCTACGGGAATAATGTAAACGTCGGTGTGCGAGGATAGTTGCGGCAGCAGACCGTGGACTTCCAGAAATTGCTGCATCGTCGTTGCACCCAGACCAACGCCAACTGTGGCTACCGGTTCAACGCCAAACAGTCCGACCAGGCCGTCGTATCTGCCGCCGCCGAACAGCGCCCGGTTATTTTCCGGCGAATTGTCAAAGAACTCGAACACGGTGCCGGTATAATAGTCCAATCCGCGCATTAGCGTTATGTCAAATATGGCGTTTTTTATACCTTTTTTGACCAGCAAATCCATGACTTCGCGAATCTGCTTAACGCTAGGATCGTCAGCTAATTCCTCCGGCAAGTCGTTCACCGATTTTATGCCGATCATCTCTGCAAGTTTTGGCAGGCCCTCGTTTGCCTGGCTGCCGAAAATCTCAACTGCTTGCTGCTTAAATTCCTCTGCGGAAATTTTATTTTTCCTGTCAAGCAGCTTGGTCATCATTGAGGCGCCAACGATATCTAGTTTCAAATATCCGTCCATCAGCCGGTTGATTAGCTGGCGGTGATTGACTCGCACGGTGAACATGTCTTGTTTGGCGCCGAAATTGATGATGTTGGCATGTCCCATCTCAATAATTTCTGCGTCGGCTATGGCGCCGTCCACGCCGAACAAATCGGCGTTTAATTGCCAAAATTCGCGTTCTCTGCCCCGCTGCGGCCGCTCGTAGCGCATAAAATTGGCGATTGAATACAGCCGTGCCGGCATTGGCATTTCCTGCCGCCTCGCTGCTACCATCCGCGAGATTGACGGCGTCATCTCCGGCCTGATCGCCACCATTCGTCCGCCGCGATCCTGGAAAGCGTATGTTTGCTCGCCCGCCAGTTCTTGGCCTGACTTTGCCAAATAAATATCCAGCGGCTCCAGCAGCGGCGCTCCGTATTCCTCGTAGCCAAAACTTTCCACTGTTTTGCGCCAAGTATTAAAGATGTAATTTTGCAAGCGTTTATCCTCGGGAAAGTAATCCCGCGAACCTTTGTAGCTTTGGGTTGATAAGCTATTCATTATGGTTACATTATGGCACCTTAGGACGCGGATTTCAATAATTGGCCTAATCAAAACCGCCGCCCGCAATAAGCAGGCGACGGTAAAACGAAAACAAATCGGTTGTAAAATCAAACAAATTACGCAAGCTCGACGGTTGCGCCAGCTTCTTCCAGCTTTTTCTTTGCTGCTTCAGCTTCGTCTTTAGAAACTTTTTCCAGGACTGGTGCTGGAGCGCCGTCAACGATAGCCTTAGCTTCGCCCAGACCCAGGCCGGTGATTTCTTTGACGGCCTTGATGACGGCAACTTTCTGTGTGCCGACTTCTTTCAGGGTGACGGTGAATTCTGTTTTTTCCTCGGCAGCGCCGTCGTCGCCGCCAGCAGCTGGACCAGCCACCGCGACTGCGGCTGCAGCTGGCTCGATGCCGTATTCTTCTTTCAAGTAATTCTTCAATTCATTAACTTCCAGAACTGTCAGTTTGACCAGTTCATCAGCCAATTTTTTAATATCAGCCATGGTATTCTCCTTAGATTATTAATTAGTGATCATCTCGAGTCATCCAATCTTCAACGTCTCCTCTTTTCGCGCCGGGCGCCTTCAGGGGCGCTCGGGCTGCAATCGCTACACGGAGACTTATGAAGATCAAATAACTCGAGATGATTGATTGCTAAACTTAAGCCGCAGCTTTGGCTTCGATGCCGTCTAGTAAACCGTGCAAGTTGCCGCCCAGCGCGCCCACGGTGTCGTGGACTGGTGAGAGCAGCTGTGCCACCACTTCGGCGATGAGCTGGTCTTTGCTTGGCAAGCCTGCCAGCGCTTTGATGTCAGCTTCGTTGATGCCGAGGCCTTCACCTGAGAAGCCGCCGGCCAACTGTAGTGCTGGATGCGTCTTTGCAAACGTGTCCAAAACTTTTGCTGGCATGACTTCGTCGTCGGCACTGATGGCGTAGACCAACTGGCCAACCAGCAGGTCAGTTTCAGCCTCTTTGTAGGTGTCAATGCCCTGCAGCGCCACGCGCACCAAACGGTTTTTGACCACCTTGATGACAACGTTTGCTTCGCGGGCAGCTTTGCGCAGCTCTTGCAATTCAGCCACGCTCAGACCCTGGTACCGCGCAAATGCCGTACCTTTGGCGTCTTTCAGAAGCTCGGTTAGTTCAGCAACCAAAGTTTGTTTTTTATCGCGTGAAATTGCCATAAAAATCCTTTCTTTGATTGGTTCTTGTGTGATTCGACCGATTTGTTAACGTGCGGTAATGGAGAATCTGGTTTCTGTTTACCCAAGTTTTAATCGGGCAAATAAAAACGTCTTTGATTCTCGCACTACCAAAGACGTGATTAAAACAGTTTTGTTTCATCCCTCGGCGGCATTTTTACATCTGTTTTTATACAAATCGCCGCTGTCTTTGGTAATGTTCCTTAGAATTGTAGCAGAAATGACAACGGGATGCAAGACAATGTTGGCTTTAATTTTCAGGAATATGAAAACGCGCCCTGCTTAATGCGGAGCGCGTTTATGCCAACAAGCCAACCTTACAGCGAAGTTTCAACCTTTACGCTCGGCCCCATAGTGGTGGCGATAGCGATAGATTTGACATAAATGCCCTTGAGGCTGGATGGCTTTTGGGCGTTCAGACTGGCGAGGAAGGCGCGAGTGTTTTCTACCAGTTTTTCGGCGCCAAACGACACTTTACCAACCGCCAAGTGGACGATGGCCTGCTTGTCGACGCGGTACTCGACCTTGCCGGCCTTGGCTTCGGACACCGCTTTAGCGACGTCGGTGGCGACGGTGCCGGATTTTGGATTTGGCATCAAGCCGCGCGGGCCGAGCAGCCGAGCGTACTTGCCAAGCTTCGGCATATATTGCGGCGTGGCGACCAGGATATCAAAGTTCATTTCTTCCTTATCCAGCTGCTTCAGGAATTCCTCATCGCCGATGATGTCAGCGCCGGCTTCTTTAGCAGCGGCATGTTCGGTTTCTGGCGCGAAAACTGCTACCCGAACGTCTTTACCCGTGCCGTGCGGCAGCGCTACAGTCGAGCGGACGTTCTGGTCGGCTTGGCGCGGATCAACGCCCAGGCGAACGTGAATTTCAACGCTGGCATCGAACTTGACCGGGCTGGTCTCAGTCGCCAGTTTCAACGCTTCGTCGAGGCTGTACAGTTTATTTTTCTCAATCTTCTTCGCAGCTTCCTGGTATTTCTTGCCGCGGCGCTCCAGGCGCGGGCGCGTGATTGGCTTCGGGCCTTTCTTAACATGTGCTTCGGCGTCGTCGGATTGCGGCGTGGTGTCGCCGGCTTCTTTACGGGCTTCCTTTTCGGCTTTTTCAGCAGCCTCGTCGAGGGCTTTTTGGCTGCGTTTGCCGGCCTTGGCGACGACGGCTTCGCGCTCGGCGATGACGTCTTTGTCTTTAGTTTCGTGCGGCTTGCTGCTCTCAGGCGCGCCTGCTTCAGCTTCGGCAATTGCCGCCTCAATCTCAGCGATAGTGTTCTTGTCGCTGACTGCTAATTTTAGTTCTGCTGCTTTTTCCAGCAGCTCGGCTTTCTTGGCCATACTAATCCTTTCTGTGGTACAAGCGGCGACTCGCCACCTCGAGCGAATCTGCCTCCCAGCATTGATTTGATAATGGGTCAATTATAGCATAATGGGGCGCTGGCGGCTAGCCTTTTTCTCCCAGTACTACGTGAGCGGTCTGACGCTAAGGAAATCAGCAATTGGCACAAAATATACACGCTGGTCGCCTCTTGCATCTATAATTTGTATCATTGGCTTTCCTTCGCTGAGCGGGAAGTCTTCCATTGAGGTTATTTTTTTATCGCTCTCAAGTATCTCTGGTATGATAAAGTCGACGACATCGCCGTAAATTTCAAGGAATTCCTCGCCTGACTTGATTGTCGCAGGTGTCGATTGAGCGATTTCTTTAGGTGAATATGAATCCGACCAGTAAGCATGAAGATCAGTTGCCCAGTACTTTTTAGCCATACAGCATATCTGACATTCTTGGCATAAAATATCAAAAATACGAGATAGATCTGACCGTACATTTTTTACGGCTTCTTGATCTTCAAACATTATTCGTTGCTGCTCAATATCAGCAGTGTTCATAAATGCATAGCTTTTAATCAGTTCTTCTGCGGCACGTGCGGCTATCTGCAGATCTTCAGATAAGTAGCTATATGGTTCAATTCTTAGAGCGTCCGGAACGGTTTGGCGAATGCATTGGTTGAGGTGTGCTCTATCGGGAATGAGATAAAATAAATCATTTGATGGGTTGTCAAGATCTTCCAGGGCAATAACTAACCGTCTCTTTCCATCTATTTCTAAAACATCAAAACCTTGAGACAATAGCTGGGTAAACGTCGTTGGTTCTCTGTAAACCTCCCCCGAAGCAGTCTGCCGGTATAAAACACCCTGGCCTGAAAACATGCCGTTCTGACAGAAATAATCATAGCCGATAATCTGATCTATCTTTTCTGACAGGCTATCTAGGTCGTCTATCCCGGCCTCAAAATCATTGATTGCTCTCTGTAATGCTTCGTTGTTAAAAAAGTCTATGACGTCAATGTTTCCATCAGAACTAACTGGATTATTAGTCATTTCAATGTTAATGACGTCTTCTTGCGGAATGTAGCAGGTTCTGTCGTTAATGTCGATTATCTCAAATTGCGTGCAGTCATTCTCTATTGTTACGTAAATATACCTGACCCAAATAACATTATTATCACGTTTCGAATCTGGTTGCAGCGTTACGATTGTCATAGTGTCGTTATTGGCGATATCATCAAGATATTGATTGACATTTTCGACGGCGTTTGTCTCAAGTATGGACTGCTCGCTTGGCGAGGCTGCCCGGTAGCTTGGTTTCGTCCGCAGGGCGTCGATTTCGCGGACTTGATTCATGATATAGGAGAATGTATCGTTCAGGTCTTCATCTGGCGTTGGCTTTTCGATATCAAGCTGCAGCAATGTTTCTGGCGACAAAGGAACGGCTGTTTCGCCGATTTGAAGTGCTGCCACGCGCTGGTCGGCCGTGATTTCGACACCGTCGCATTCTTCGGTTGAGGTAGCGTCGACGCAAGTGAACAATCCTAACTCGCCAGTTATTTGCTCAATGCTTAATTCGCCGTTTGGTGATTCATGAGCGATTGTCACGGTGGCTGTCTCACCCAGGTACTGAGGATTGGAGTGGCACGCTGAAAGTTCCAGTGTTAATGTGTCAGGATGATACTTTGGCGGTATATTGTCTGGCTCTTCGCTGCTATAGGCGGCTAATTCTCGGTTTATGATTTCAACATTTTTCCAAAAGTCTGATTTTTCCAACTCGGAAAGTAAATCTGTTCGTGCGGTTTCTGGCTGGCGGCGTTCCATAAAGATTAGTTATATACTATTGGCTGGTATCAGGGCAAGCATAGGCGTATTTGGACGCGGCTTCTGTTTTTTCCCTGAGCGTCACTTATCTAAACATAATGTTGCAAGTAATAATAAAATATTATAGGATTGAGGAATGAAAGAGCGAATGAGCGGTATAGGTGGAAATGGCAATGATTTTGAAGGAAAGCCTGATGATGGATCTGGAGCGGCTGGGCTGAATATTCCGAAGCGGTGTGAGGGATGTCCTTATGTAGGGGGCGTCACGCGCGAACATGCTGCAGCTGTCGGTTTGGAAGAGACTGAGGCTGCGCAGCGTGAAATTGATGAAGTAACCGCAGATTGCCCTGGTGCTGTAATAGCTACAGAAGCAGACCAAAGCGCTGGGTTTAGGGGATGTAATAGCCCTGCGGTGAAGGAGAAAAATACATCACTCCCCCGTACTGGATAGAAGAAATTCGCGGTGCCGGCGACGATAAGTCTTAGCGGTATTGGCGGGCGGTTAGTTTATACAGCACAATATATTTGCAAAATTTAGTAAAGTGTGCTAGGATTATAATCTATGGAAAGAAATGGTAGTACTACAGGTGGGGATGATAGTAACTCTAAAGATATAATACATGAAGACGGGGTTATCGACGAACTTACCCCCCCATCGCTGAATGTACCGGATGGCTGTCTTAGGTGTCCAAGGATCAGTGGCAAAATAAGAGAATGGGAAAGGCTTGTCAGTGAGTTTGAAGATACCAAGAGGTTATATCCAGAGCTAAAGGGAGAACTTAGTCGTCTTATCGCTCTGCAGGCTCTTAGAGAAGGTGTGGATACTTTTAAGGAGGGTGCTGAAAGAATGCAAACAAGGATTAATAGATTGACGAAAGGATGTCCTGGTGCTATAACATTTTCAGGTTATAGTGCTAGAACTGGCAAAGTTGAGGGTGCATTATGCGATAATCCTATATACTGCTATCCTGAACCAGGAGTGGCTGGGTCAGAGACTGCCACTGTTGTTAGGGAGGGTTCTCAAAAAATAGAAGAGCATGGAGAATCTGGCGACCTTAGCGGCGAGCAAGATTCGTAACGTCATTTTAGACTTGACCTATTAAACATTCTTTCTTCTTCCATTTTTTGCTACACTAGTAATTATGGAAGAAAATACGAATATCACAATTACAGACATTCATGCGCGGCAAATTTTAGATTCGCGCGGTAATCCGACGGTGGAAGCGGACGTCGTATTGAGCGACGGTTCGTTCGGGCGGGCGGCAGTGCCGTCAGGCGCCAGTACTGGTTCATTTGAGGCGGTGGAGCTGCGCGACAGCGATGAGCTGGCGTACGGCGGCAAAGGTGTTTTGCAGGCAGTCAAGCATATCAATGGAGAAATTGCCGAGGCTTTGAAGGGCGATGATCCGTTTGATCAGATTAAAATTGACCAAAAAATGCGCGAGCTGGACGGCACGCCGAATAAAGGCCGCTTGGGCGCGAATGCTATCTTAGCGGTGTCGCTGGCAGTAGCGAAGGCAGCTGCTAAATCGCGGCAGATGGAGCTGTTTGAATACGTCAATAGTTTGGCGGGTTCGCCGAGGATGTCTTTGCCGATGCCGATGATTAACGTGATGAACGGCGGTCAGCATGCACTCGGCGCGACTGATTTTCAAGAATATATGATTATTCCAATTAGCGCGGCGACGTTTGCCGATGCGATGCAGATGAGCGCGGAAGTTTTTCACACGTTGGCGAAGATTCTGAAGTCCGAGGATTATCCGACAACTGTCGGCGACGAGGGCGGCTACGCGCCAAAGGTTCGCGGTGGTAATATGGAGCCGATGCAGCTGTTGTCGCGGGCGATTGAACAGGCTGGCTATAAATTGGGTACAGATTTCGGTTTTGCGCTGGACGTGGCGGCAAGCGAATTGTATAAGGACGGAAAGTATAATCTGGCGACAGAAAAGCGCGTGCTGAACGCTGAGGAGATGATTCGCACGTATAAGGCGCTGCTGGGTAAAGTGCCAGTTTTGTCGATCGAGGATGGCTTGGACGAGGAAGCGTGGATGGATTGGCAAAAATTGACTGCTGAATTAGGAAACTTTGCCCAGCTGGTCGGCGATGATTTGCTAGTGACTAATGTCCAGCGGCTGAAGCGCGGCATTGAACTAAAAGCTGCCAACGCGATCTTAATTAAACCGAATCAGATCGGTACGCTTACCGAGACTATTCAAGCAGTACAAATGGCGAAAGATGCCGGCTGGAATACGGTGATGAGCCACCGCTCTGGCGAGACTGAGGATGTGACGATTGCGCATTTGGCGGTTGGCTTGGGTACTGGCCAGATAAAAACCGGCTCGATGTCGCGTTCGGAGCGAATTGCCAAATATAACGAACTGCTGCGAATCGCTGAAAAATATCCGGATTTGAGCATCTTTCATCCGTTCTAAGACGGGCTGAGACCGGCTGTCGTCTTGGAGGGCTGGCTTCTCATATTTCGTTTTTGCCCGCGCGGGGGTTTCTGGCGCGGGCGAAGTTTATTTCCTGATGTATACTACCTGGTTTTCATCGCCAAAAGCGATGATTTGCGATGGCTTCGCGCCTGATATTTCCCCGCTGTCGACATAAACCGCTACTGTTTCGCCAAAATATTCGATGGCTTCTGTAATATTCCTGGCTGGCGGCAGGTCCTTAGGGTTAGCGCTGGGTGCTAGCAGGCAGCCGGTGGATTTTATCAAACTAGCCAGCGGCGAATTCGGCACGGCGCGAAACGCTAGCGTCCCGTTACTGCGCGGCAAGTGCGGCAAAAAGCTGTCGCTGACGTGGATGGCGATTGTGGTCGGCCGATGGTTGGATAATTCTTGATAGATTTTACGCTGCTGGCTGGTTAGCCCGGGAATGCTGCTTACATCCGCGACTAAGATTATCGACGATTGTTCTAGGCTGCGTTGTTTGGCTTCGTATAATTTTTTCATGGATTCGACTGAATCTGCCCGCGCTAAAATGCCGTAAATTGTGTCGGTTTTTGCGACGATAAGCTGGTTATTTGCCAGCGCCTTTTTAACGGATTCATCTAAAATATTATTCACTATCATATAAAAATAAGTCTAAAGATTTCAAGTTGCTTGGCATAAAATAGCCCCGACGGGTATCGGGGCTATTAAATTTTCGCCAGTTAGTCGGCGATTTCTACGCCCATTGACCGGGCTGTACCAGCGACAACTTTCATAGCGCCTTCAATGTCAATCGCATTTAGCTGGTCTTTTTTAACCTCGGCAATTTCCTGCAGCTGCGCCCGGGTAATTTTACCGACTTTATCCACGTGCGGTTTGCCGCTGCCCTTTTGGATACCGGCTTTTTCGCGGATTAAGTCGTCTACCGGCTGTCCCAGACAGTTCCAGGTGAAGGTGCGGTCTTCGTAAACTTGAATGTGTACGATGACATCCTTACCCATCATGCCTTTGGTAGCTTCATTGAATGGATTGATGAAGTCCATCATATTCAAGCCCCACTGACCGAGCGTCGAGCCAACTGGAGGTCCGGCAGTCGCGCGGCCAGCCGGAATGCGTAACTTTAAGTTACCGATAATTTTCTTTGCCATAACTCTTTCCTTACTGTTTTGTAGTGCGTAACGCGTGTTATTATAACGGAAATTATGCTACAATTCAAGCATGAGCATGCGAACTATTTTGCCGATTCGGCGCGTTGCTAATATTTTCGGCGCAATTGGTTATAACCTATTAGTTACGGCGTGCGCTATCGCTATCGGCGTAGGTTTACTGCAGCTAGCCTGGAGCGGCGCGCTGGAGATAATTGGTATACGTCCGGAGATAATTTGCGTCCCGATTTTACCGTCCTCGCCGCCTGAGTCTGCGCCGCCAAGTTTGCCGCTTGCAATTAAGGCGCTGGATGTGGTGTTAACTTTGATAGTTACGATAGCGGTGCTGTGCGCGGTAATCGTGCTGCCGTACTGGCTGGGGCGCTTCAGCTCGGCCGTGCTGCGGCGGGTTATAAAGCTGTGCGGCAAACCTGTAACGTTGGATTTACTGCTGTTTGGCAAGGTGCTAGTCTCCTTAGTTGGCACAGCGTTAGCCCTGGCGATATCATTATACGATCCGCGCCAGTGGCTGATAACGGTAGTATTACTGGCGGCAATTATCGCGGCGCTAGTTATTTTCGCAGTGCAGCACTGCCTTGCTAAAATTAGCAAGACAGTAAAAGCGGCGGACGTTTGGTAGAAATAGAACGGAACGGGAATCGGACGCTGCTTTAACGCTTAGGCAAGTTAGACTTTCTTTACCTGCAGTGCGTCCAGCTCGACTGGCGTGTCGCGGCCGAACATGCTGACCATAACTTTCAGCGTACCCTTAGAGGCGTCAATTTCGCTAACTGCGCCGTCAAAACCCTTGAACGGCCCGTCAATAATTGAAACAACTTCGCCTTCTGAGAAGTCAATCTGGTGCTTTGGCTCCTCGACGCCCATGCGTTTTTTAATCTTATTAATTTCTTTTTCAGAAACTGGCGTTGGCGTAGTGTCGGCGCCGACAAATCCGGTTACGCCCGGCGTGTTGCGGATGATATACCATGTTTCATCGGTCAATTTCATTTCCACCAGCACGTAGCCTTGGAAAATTTTGACATCAATAATCTTACGCTTGCCGTTCTTAATTTGGATTTGCTTTTCCTTCGGCACCATAACGTCAAAAATCTTGTCGGCCATATCGACGCCGTTAATGCGCTGGCGAATAGACTCAGCGACTTTTTCTTCGTAGCCGGAATAAGTGTGAATGGCATACCACTGGCGGCTATCATCGTATCGTTTTGAACTCATAACAATCCTCCCTTATTTCAAAATCTGCTCAAACGCCCAGTTAAATCCAGCGTCAAGCAGCAATATTACAATAACAAACATAAAAGTAAAGGCTAGCACGGCGACGGTCATTGCCCATGTTGCCGAGCGGGTTGGCCAGCGCACTAACTTTAGCTCGTGCCAAGCGCCCTTGAAATAACCGCCAACCGCGCTTAAAGTGTTTTTTGGCGATTTTTTAGTAGTTTTTACGGTTTTTGGTTTTTTACTTATCTTAGTTTTTGCAGTTTTTATGGTTTCTTTAGTATTTGCGTCTTTGGTTTTAGCTGATTTGTTGGCTTTTTTCGGTGCATCGCCGGTAGCTTTAATGCGATGAACCGTGGTTTTGCTGGTGCTTGACTTGCCTTTCTGTGCCATAGTTTCTCCCAATTTAAAAAGTCTGTTTTTCACAGACTGTCAAGTCCAGTATAGCTCATTTGCCAGAAATTAGCAAATCACTTCTTGAACGGTTTAAGGCTGAAACTGAACGCCGATCCGTGATTGAGCCGGCTTTGTACTTCAATTTTACAGTTAAGCTTTCGCGCTAATTTGGCAGCGACGTATAAACCCAGGCCTGAGCCGCTGGTCTCGCGGGTGCGGTAATCTTCGGCGCGGTAAAATTTATCGAATATCTTGCCTAAGTCAGCTTTGCCGATACCAATTCCGGTGTCTTTAACTTTGAATTTGATCTGTCCGTCCTTTTGCTTTTTGATAGATATTGTCACTGAGCCTTTCGGAGTGTATCTGATGGCGTTGGTAATAAAGTTCTGCAATAGTTCCTGCAAATATAAACTGGAGGCCTTGACCTCGCCCAGGCTGCTGCCGATATCCAAGTTGAATGCCAAGCCTTTTTCGGCGGCTTGCGGCGCGTACTCATCGTTTAGCTGTGCCGCAAATTCTGCTACGTTGATGATTTCTGGCTTGTCGTCGACGCCGCGCTCGGCGCGGGATAGCGTGCTTAGATCGTTGGCCATTCTGGCAAGGAACAGAATTTGTTTGTGCGATTCGTCAATTGCCTGGGGAACTTTGTTGGCAGCGCCTTTTTCAATGAGCAGCTTAGCATTGCTGAGCGACCCTTCGGCGATCGTGATCGGCGTGCGCAGCTCGTGGCTTACCACGCTAATAAACTCGTCGCGCTCCTCTTCCAGGCTTTTCGCCTTGGTGATGTCGCGGAGAATCAGGACATAGCCGTCCGGCGACATTTTATCGCCGCCTTGTACGGGCGCAAATGTCACTTCCAGGCGCAGCGCTTCGTCGCTATCCACTTGCATTATGATATCGTCGCGCTGGCGGATAGCGATTGACTTGGATAGTTCCTTAAACGTGTCGAGCGGCGCCTTGCTGGTGGTCTCCAGGTGCAGAATCTCGTCAATCGGTTTGCCGCTAATTTTATTATTGGTATCAATAAGATTTAACGCCGCAGAATTATACATAGTAATAATGCCGTGTTCGTCGGTGCTGATAATGGCGTCGGTGATGTTATTTATTAGGGTTAGGACTTTGCCCTTTTCGACATTTTCGCGCTCGCGGCTTTCATTCAATTTGCTGTTAACGATTTTCTGAGTGAAATAAATCGACGAGGCGACCAGGCTGCAGACGATGACTGACGTGCCGGAAAGAATCGCCATGATGGTGTATTCGGGATGGGTTTCTATGTTTAAGATAGAACTGATAGTGATGGCTGTGATGAATGCCAAAATACCGGCCAGCAAGCCGTTTTTGCCCAGCATAGCGAACGTGATAATCATCAATAAAATCCAGTAGGCGGTGAACGGAGAAATGAAGCCGGTTATAAACAGCGATTGCGCCAGCGATAATACATAATACACAAGAAGAATAAGCACCGATGATATGCCGCCGTCAATAATCCGCGATAAAAAGGCTGTAACGCCGATTACCAGCCAGCTCATAGATAAGACGATCGCCAAATTTGGCGGCAAGCCGATAGCGGTTTCTGATATTGGCATAATGCCGGATTGAATTAATAAGCCGTGAAACATTAAGGAAATTGAGGCGACTAAAATGCCGCTTTTTAAGGCGATGGATGTGCGTTTTTCTTTTTTTAAGACACCCTTTAACATGTCAATAGTATAGCATAAGCGCAAATATCACGCATGGCGATTTTACGGCTATATTAGCTATATGTGCGGCGAATATTTTTTTAACTCGGCGCGGTGGATTTTATAGCCGGGGTCAAATCGAGCGACCTCGCGCCAAAAACTTGCCGAGTGATTCATGTGGCGGGTGTGGCAAAGCTCATGAATAATTACGTAATCGATAAGCTCAAACGGCAAGTTCATTAGTCCAATGTTCAGGCTAATCGTGCCGGTTGATGAGCAGCTGCCCCAGCGGCTGGAGGCGTGAGTGATTTTTGTCCGCTTAAAGGAAAAACCGTGTTCTTCGGCCAGGAATGACAATCGCCGGGGTAAATAGCTTTTGGCTTCCTTGCGCAGTGCCGCGGCGATTTTTTGGCGGATAAGCTGCTGGTTAGCGGCAGCCGCTATATATTCGTTTTCATTTATGCTGGCAATTATGCGCGTGCCGGCGGTTTTTACGGTTGTCGCTCCGGCGGTCGAGCGAATAATTAAACTGTGGCTTTTACCGATTTGCTGGTCTGTTGTGTAAGAAAATTGCGATTGATGCTGGTCTAATAATTTGCGGATTTGTAAGCGCGATGTTTTTATTACAGTTTTGGCAGCTAACAGCGGTGCGTACGACGGCATAGTGACGCGCAACCGACCGTCCGGCGCGATTCGCAGGCTGATATTTTTCGCTAATCCTTGTTTTTTTACGACAATTTCCCCGAATTCCGAATCGGTGATTGTGGGCATGATCTATCCTATATCAATACGGCTATTTACGCGAAGCTCTCTATGGACTTCCGGCCTCGGCGCGCTAATACTCAGATGCTTCAGTACGGCGCGCGCCTGCGTACTGAAGGTATGCCGCCCGCTGATGACTGCGTAAGATTCGCTATCATGCGGCGGCGAAAATTGCTTAAGTCTTCTTTCAAACAGCAGCTCGTCGCCGCCTGATTGCTTCATCCAGCGGTTTTTAGCTGTTGCCAAATCTGTCTGCACCCAAACTAATAGAACTTTATAGTCACGCTCGCGCGCCATCCGGTTAATTTTTATCCGGGTTGTCCGCTGGTCGGTTGCGCCATCCAAAATGACGGTGTGCTTGGTTTTTAAGAATTCGTCTAAGATTGATAATGTTATGTCGGAGATCAATTTAGTATCATCCGTCAAGGTCTCAAACTGGCCGGCGTCGATAACTGGCGCGTTGAATATCTTAGCAAATTCGGAAACAAACTGAGTTTTCCCAGAGCCTGGCGCGCCGACCATGGCGATAATGTGCGGCGATGATGGTAGTAGCGGTCTCATATGAAAAAATTATAGCAGAGTTTTGACTAATAAAAAAGATTTCCTTGCTTTCAGGGAATCGGACGAAGCTTGGCAGGGGCGCTAGGAATCGAACCTAGACCGGCGGTTTTGGAGACCGCTATACTAGCCGTTGTACTACGCCCCTTCGTTTGGCAGCGTCTTTATTATAGCAAACTATCCCGCCCTAAAAAAGAGGAAATGAGCCTTGTTTGGTGAAACCGCTGCTGCTGAAATGATTACATAACGACTTTTCGCGGCTGATGAATTTGGCGCTGCTGGCGCGTCCGCGGTGTGCTGGGACTAGGATTTTTTGCCGGTTCGTTCGGTGTCAGCATTCTGGTGGCTTTTTTACGCAGTTGGATGGCTAGCTCTTCCTGTCCGGCGTTATCGTATGCTTCGGATAAAATCATCAAAGTTTGCGGAATTGGCTCTAATTCAACCGCCTTCTCTAAGGCGCTAATCATCTTCTTATTGCGCCCCAGTTTTTCCTGAACTTTAGCATAGGCGATGTAGCGCGCCGCCAGATCGCCTTCTATTTCCAGGGCTTGCTCAAACGCTAGCGCTGCCTTTTCATAATTTTCCGTTTCGTAATAGATCAAGCCGACGTTATGCAGGCTTGAAGCGCTTGGTTCCAGGCTTTGGGCGATCTCAAAGCACTCAATGGCGTCTTTGTAGGCGCGCTGCTTGGCGTATAAAATTCCCAGGCGGTTATACGCCGTGGCATTTTTCTCATCGACGCGCAAGATAGTCAACAATGCTTTTTCAGCGCGCAAATATTTGTTCTCGCGAATAGAATCCTGGGCGATATTCCATAGTTGATCAAGTTTATTGGTAATTTTTGTCGGCAAATCGCCCGTTTCTTTGATTGACGGATGATAAAAAACCGCCCAAATCATCAAAATTAGAATGAGTAGTAGTCCAAACATACCGCTATTAGTATATCACAAGTTGCAGTAAAGCTAGGCGTACATTACCGTTGGCTTTCAATGATTTGGCGGCCGTTTCGGCGGCGGCGAGCTTGCTTGATACGGCAGCGTCAATGCCATGGGAATGCACTTGAAAACGGATCATATTGACGATAATGTCGGTGAGCAGCAGTGCTTTTTGGCGGTCGGTAAAGTATTTAGCGAGCGGTTTTAAGGCTTGATAATTATTTTTGGCGGCTAGTAACTGCTTGGCATCGACAGCGATTTCTTTATATTCGGCAAATTTTCCCGGGCTGTTTGCTAATTGGTTGATTAGCAGCGGCCGGCCGGCAGCCAGGAAGAGGATTTGCTGCTTGGTGCTGGCGTCCAGGTTATGCTGAGATAGCAGTTTGGTGTCTTGGCTGGGGGAAGTTTTATGAAGCTGGAGTAGCTGGCAGCGGGATTTGACGGTGTCTAGTATCAGCTTCGGGTTTTCTGCGACCAGGATAAAGTGAGTGTTTTTATTCGGCTCTTCCAGCGCCTTTAGCAGCGCGTTTTGGGCGGCTTCGCTCATTAGATTGGCGTCGTTAATAATGATAACGCGGCGCTTATCGGCGTACGTTCTTAGACTTGCTATTAGGCTGCGCACTTGCTCAACGGCGATGGTTTGCTTTTTTTCTGCAGGTTTGATGTAAAATACGTCGCTGTCTTCTGAGCTCGCAAGCTCATTAGCTGCACCGATTCCGTCTAGTCCCTGCTCTGCCGCGATAAGCAGCGCGTGCGGCAGGTTGCTCGCAAATTCGCTGATTGCGGCGCGATCTTTGATGGATAGCGTCGGTGTTTTCATGGCTTTTCCTTAGGTAATGCCTCAGGGAAATAGATAAAAAATTCCTTTGGAACGGCCGCCTTAAAGGTTTTTCGCTCGCCGGATGGCAACGTGATTTCCAGTTGGTGGGCATGGAGCATCAGACGGCTGGCGTCAGGCTTGCCATAAACGCGGTCGCCGAGGATTGGTATGGCTAGGTGCGCCATGTGGACGCGGAGTTGGTGGGTGCGGCCGGTGGTGGGTTTAAGTTCAATCAGCGCCTGGTTGTCAGTTGCTGCCAGTACGCGGTAGGTCGTCTGGGCGGGCTTGCCGTTCGGGTCAACGCGGAAGGTGCTGGGCGCGGACGGGCTGCGGCCAATCGGCAGGTCAATCTTCGCGGCGGCTAGTTTCGGTACGCCGTCGGTTACCGCGAGGTAGGTTTTTTTGGCGGTGCGCTGAGCAAATTGCCGCTGTAAGTGGGTGGCAGCGTCAGCAGTTTTAGCGATAATCAGTACGCCTGAGGTGTCGCGGTCAAGCCGATGGATGATGCCCGGTCGGTCGGTGTCCGAGGCAAACGAAGTCTTGGCGCGAATAATTTCCGCCACGGTTGGTTCGGTCGACAGTCCACCTTTGGCGTGCGTCAGGAGACCGCTGGGCTTATTCACCACCATTACGTCATCGTCTTCGTATAGAATCGGCAGCTCGGCACTGGCCTGCTCCTGCTCTGGCAGTTTGACGGCAATCTCATCGGTCTCGTCAACCTCAAACTTCGGTGTCGTCACCACTCGCTGATTGACTGAAACATGCCCGGCTTTGATGTATTTTTGCCAGAGGCTGCGCGAAATTGACGGGTCGAATATCGCGGACAAGTGGATGTCCAGGCGCTGTTTGGTCGGTACAATTCGAAACATCATGACAAACTTGCCCTGAAACGGCGTCTCGGTGAAATTCGGGTCAAGCGGATTTGGCAAAATCTCAGCGTTGGCGGGCTTATCGGGCCATAATTCGTCAATTGATTCCTCGTCAACAGTTGAACCATATAACACAGCAAAATGCTGTTTGTTCAGGATGAATTCTGCCAGCACGTGCGATTCATCCGTCTGAATTTTCAGGCGGCGAAGGGCTTTGACGGGCGTGTTGTCATCCGCCAGTTGGTACAGCCTGGCGATCTTGAGGACGGTGCGCGGCGAAATTTTCACGCGGCGCATCCTCGGGTACCTAAACGGCTAGAAATGTGTGGCGCTTGATTTGGCAGCGTTCCTGGCTCGGTGAGACAACTTGCCATCACCATACTATCTCCGCAGCCCCACGGCTGTCTGGACACGGTGCAAGGTTAGGTTAGCGACGATGTTCATGTCGCACTCGCTGGATTCTAGCTTGCACTCAATTGCCGGCTCATCAACTGCCGCCAGCCGCGCCTGGAAATTCGCCAAGAATTCCGCTACTTCGTCAGCCACGATTCGCTTGAAATCGCCGTAGCGCTCCATGCCGGCGTACTGGCTGATGGTCTGCTCCAAGCTGACGTCTTTTCCGCCGTCTTGGCGTACCAGCGTCAAAATCTCCAGCAGATTGGAAATGCCCGGTTGGTTTTCACGGTCGTACTGCACCTTGCCCAGTGAGTCGGTGGTGGCGTTCATGATTTTTTTGTGCGCTGCCTCTGGCTTGTCGCCGAGGAAAATGACGCCCTTACCGCTGTCGTCGGATTTGCTCATCTTTTTGGTCGGGTTCGCTAGGTCTTTAATCCTCAGGCCTTGGTCTTTGCCAAAGAATTGATGCTGCTGAGCAACTGGTTTAGGCACGACAAACAAATCGCCAAATTTGCGGTTCATCCGCTCGGCAATGTCGCGGGTAAATTCCAAATGCTGCGTCTGGTCGTCGCCAACTGGCACGTAGGTAGCGCCGTAAAGCAAGATGTCGGCGGCCATCAGGACTGGGTAGTTGAAGAGGCCGACGGAAATCTGGTCGCCATGAAGCTTCTCGGATTTATCCTTAAACTGCGTCATCCGGCTCATCTCGCCAAACCCAGTGAAGCAGTCCAAAATCCACGCCAGCTCGCTGTGTGCCGGGACGCGGCTTTGGCGGTATAGATGAATCGCCTCGTTATCCAGCGGCAGTCCAGCGGCCGTATAAACCCGCGCATTGTTCAGAATGCTGCCATACAATTTGCTGTGGTCAATCGGCGTGGTGAAACTGTGCAGATCGGGGATGAACAGATTGATATCATAATCGGCCGAGCGGCGCTTCGCCATATCAACAATCGGCAAGATAGCACCAAAATAATTGCCAATGTGAATATCGTTGTTGGCGCGTACGCCGGTGAGGATGACGGGTTTGGATGGTTTCATTGTATTCATTATAACACTCCTTTGGTTGTTAAGTAACGTAATAAAATGTTCATTGGGTCAATGGTGTTTGGTTTTTCGGCGAAGGCGCAGGATAATTCGGTGCAGCCTAATAGTATCGGCGGACTACTGGGGTAATTATTAATATAGTTTGCTGCGTTTGCCTGCTCGGATTGGGTTGTTATTGGTATTTTATTCAGCGCTGACTGCGGCATTGTCTGACCAGAAATTACTGCGCGAATTATCACTTCCAGCGCTTGTTCTTCATCTTCATCCAGCGTTAACACGGTTACTCCGGCGGCTTTCAACGGCTTGTCATATAGTCCAGTGCGGATGGTCGTCGGCGACGCTAGCAATCGAATTGTTTTATGATGGCGGCTAACATAATCAATTGCGGTATCAGCCATGGAAGTTATGCGAATATTCAGCCGCTGTTCAATATCGGGCTGCAATAAATGCGCGGTATTGCAAGCGATTATGATAACGTCGTTCATCGACGCGCCAATGTTTTTCAGTTCGTTTATGATAATTTCCAAGGCTTCGCTGCGCCGCGATTCATTGGCGATAAAATCAAGAACCGGCAGCGACACATGAACGATGTACGGAAAATCCGCGCCATCCTTCGCGCCGTTTGCCAGCGCCTGCTGAATCGTCCGCCGGTGTAGCTCCAGGCTTGCCTGCGGTCCCATGCCACCAATGATAATTATTCTTTGCTTCATAATTCCTCCTTTGGTTATATAAAAAAGGCCGCGCGCGGCCTCTAATCATGGTTGGTATTTTTAGAAGAAATTTACGAACAATTCAACAAGCCGCGGCGAAAACGCGTGCTTTGCCAGGCGATACTTGTTGACTGCTGTTTTATGGTCATGGGGCGATTATAGCGCTGGCGGGCGAAATATGCAAATATCTATTACTTTGCTTTATGATACGCCCGCAGAATCGCTTTAAAACTAACGCTATGCTGGAAGTTTATGTTTATACTGTCAACCTTATCCAAGTGAATTCATTCTGGCTTTATAAAATTGCGTTAATCAGCCCGCTTGATGAGCAGTATTATTGATTTTACTTCTTTAGTTTCTTATCCTTCAGTTTCAACACCACATCCGCCTCTTTGGCCAGCTGTTTGCTGTGGGTGACGACGATGACGCATTTGTCGTTTTCGTGGGCGGCTCGGCGCAGGATGTCGATGATGTCGGCGGCGGTGGTTTCGTCCAGGTTGCCGGTCGGCTCGTCCGCCAAGATGATCGGCGCGGAGGATACTAGCGCTCGCCCAATCGCCACACGCTGTTGTTGCCCGCCAGACAGTTTCATAACATTGCGATTGATGTGATCATCGTCCAGGCCCATGGTGTGCAATGTTTCGTTGGTGGCTTTAGGATTAACCAATTTCAAGTTTTCCAGCGGCGTCAGATAATCAATTAGATTATAATTCTGAAACACCAGCGAGATATTGTGTTTGCGATGATGCGAATACCCCTGCTCGGCGATGTCTTCATCGTCGAACAAAATCTGCCCGCCGGTCGGCGTGTCCAGCCCTGCTAGCAGCCCCAACAGGGTCGATTTACCAGCGCCAGAACTACCGACGATGGCGTAGAACTTGCCTTTTTCAAATTTATGATTGATGCCGTTGAGCACATTGCTAGTGCCATCGGCGTATGAATAGATGATATCGCGTAAAGTAAGTATTGACATAGTACTCCTAACTTAGTTTTGCTAAAATTTGCTTTGGTGATTGGCGCATGATTGGCGCGGTGGCAGCGATGGCTGATAGCAGAACGACCATGTAGCCAAAGGCGAAAGCCTGCAGATAAGTTGCTGGTGGCGCGGCTTGCACCGCAGTCTTTTCTATGCGCTGGCTTTGGTCGGTTTGCGCTGTCAGGGCGGTAGAAATCTGCGACGAGGCGACCGAGCCGATGGCGAGTGCGAACACCGAACTGACTGCGGCGATGATTGCGAGTTCCGCTAAGAACTGCCCGATGATCTGCCGCTTTGACGTGCCGATGGACAGCAAGATGCCAATTTCATGCAAGCGGCCGCGCACCCAGAACACCAGTACCAGCGACAGCACCGCCAGCCCTGCCGCGGCTGCGCCGATGGTGGCAATCGTCAAAATGTTTTGAATGCCAGCGATGTTTTGGAGAACCCCAGCGAACACGGCCCCGTTGTCAGTCAGGCTAAATTTTTTCCAATCGACGTTTGGTAGGCTTTTGGTGCGGTCTGTTAGCGACTTCAGCTGATGCGGATTTTCGGCGAAATATGTCGCCCGCGTCAACTGCTGGCTACCTGTCAGCTGCTGCGCCGCAGCCAAGTTGGTTATGAGATGATTCTCCGCCATGTCGGACTGCAAGACCGCTGGCTTTTCGCCTTTGCCGCTGAAGATACCTACGACAGTCACCATCACCCGCCGCCCGTCTTTGGTAATTTCCAGCCTGTCGCCTGGCTTGATGTTATTTTTCTCGGCGAAGGTTTTGTGAATGAGAGCTGTGTTTCGCTCGTGTGCCCCCAAATGCTTACCCTGCTCTAGTTGGTAAAATCTACCAGTAAATTCGCTGAGTAAATCACTCTGTGTCGCGCCCGTAACCTTCGCCTCGCCAGCCACGTTAGCGTCCAGCTGCACGCCGCTGCCTGCCGTGTCGATTAATTGCTTACCCGGCAGCCCCGCAGTGGTCTCTGCCTGGAAATTGTGCGCTTTGACCTTGTCCAGGCGCTGCACCCGCTGCGCGATGTCTATCGGCACCTCGCCCGACGGTTGCTTGCTGGCGATACTAAAGCCGGCACGGATATTACGCTCAACCGATTGCTTCAGCTGTGCCATCGTCTGCTGTACCGTCAGCGTACCGATCAGCAGCATGAAAATCAGCGTCATGATCAGGGCGATGGTCAGGCTGCGACGCCGTTTGCGCGTCACAGCCGTCCAGGCTCGTTTGATAATCGTCATCATTCGCCCCTAGTCCACTTCGGTTAGTAATTCTTTTGGCGTTGATTGGGTAATCGGCCGCGAAGCCAGCAGCACCGCAATGATGATCACCGCCAGCCCAGCGCCCCACACCGCCAGCAGATCCGTCGGCTGCACACCAACTGTCACCTTGTCGAGCGTCCGCGATGACGTCACCGAGTCAGCGTCAGCACCGAGCGATGCACCGTTGAGGGAACTGCCAGCTTGACGTGTGGCATTCTGTGCCGCCTGCGATACCACGTGATCGCCCATTTGTTGAGCAATCAGCCCTGCGGTAAAGTACGACGCACCGAAACTCAGCACCGCGATCATCACCAGCTCAGCGATATATTGCAGCACAATCTTTGACTGCGGCACGCCCGTCGCCAAGAGTACACCCGCTTCGCGCTTGCGCTCGTTCATCCACAGGTACAGCACCATGCCGATTACCGCGACACTAACCAACGCCGTCGCCCACAACATGCCGTCGATCAAGCCGTACACGTCGTTCACCGCACCAGTCACGCCAGCCAGTTCCTGACTATTCTTATTCAATTGATACTTTTGCCAATTGACCGGCAATTTATTCGCCCGCGCCATCACCTCGTCCAGCTGCTTGGTGCCTTTGGTGAAGAACGTAGCGTCCTGGTAAATCTCATTTTGCTCGGTATAGGCATTCAACTGGCGGGTCGTCGTGAGGTCAGTCAAGAACAAATTCTCGAACAACTCCACCTGATAGGTCGCCTGCTTTGGGT
Organism: Candidatus Saccharimonadota bacterium; assembly: GCA_905373795.1. Taxonomy (GTDB): domain Bacteria; phylum Patescibacteriota; class Saccharimonadia; order Saccharimonadales; family Saccharimonadaceae; genus Nanosynbacter. The sequence goes on along the minus strand of CAJPUO010000005.1, from coordinate 15,836 downwards.
TTTTGCCATTAAATATACCGACGATTTCTACCTCAACCTCATCCTTGGATGGATGCTCGTTATCGGTGTCGTATTGATTGGCTTTCAGTTTAATTTTGCTGCCAAGCTTCAGGTTGTTTGCCTTGGCAAAATCTTCGTGCACCAAAATCTTGTGCGAATCGTTCTCGGTGATGTGCCGGCCAGCGATGAGCTTGAGTGACTCAGCCCGGAACTTTTTCTCGGACTCAGATTTATTGACGCCGATGATGGTGGCGGCGTTGCCAAATTGTTTGTCTTTCTCGGCATCATAGCCGCTGCCGCCACTCGGTAGTGGCACCAGTTTGGTATTGATAAAGTCGACCGTGGCATTCTGGCGTTTGACATAGTCCGTCACGCCCTCCAGGTTCTTCACCGCGTCGATGTCTTTGTTCGACACCGTTCCCGAACCGCGGGCGGTTCCCGGATTGGTGCGCGGATTATTGCCCAGCGTGAAACCGGCCTTGAGCGTTTTGTCGAGCGACTGTGCCGCCGCGTCGGTCGAATGCTTGATGGCAAATCCACTCAGCATAATCGTCGACATACACAGCAAAATCGCCAGCAAAATCAGCGTTTTGAGTTTTTTCCTGGTGATATACAACCAGGCACGTTGCATAAATGACATAGATCTCCTTTCTTGGTTCTATGTCAGTGTAGCAAGAGCGTGTGAAGGGAATGTGAAATGGGTAGTATTCAGACGAGTTTCTCTAACTTGCTGCCCTATTTCTCAATTTCGATGACGTGAACACCGAGGCGTTCCTTGTGCGGCGGGTAGACCTTGTGAAGGAGGCGGAGCGCCTCTTCTTGGCTTTTCGCCTGCGGCACGATCTGCCGCCATGGCTCAGCCGCCAGCATGTCGGCGAATTTACTGTAGATTCGAATTGACTTGATTCGCACGACACCAGATGCATGCCCGTTTTCGAGCTGCAATAGTTGACCCTCCTTAAGGCGCTTGATACTGTTGTAGCCGATGCGAACTTCTAAGGTCTTGCGACCCGACATGATCCCATCAAAGTAGGGTTTCTTGATACGCATCTTACGCATAGGCACTCCTTTCTTGTTGAGACTGATTCCCCACTGCTGAACGACACTGTTTGGTGCGTATCCTCCTGGGAACATGCCTTCAATCGTCCAGCCGTGGCGCTGGAGACAGGCTACTTGCCACGGCTCAGGGACCAGGTGGACGTACAGTTTGTGACCATCACCGGCTAATAATTGTGGCAAGTGAGTTACCAGCGCTTCGAAAACAGCCTCTGATTTTGCTACCAATGGCATGATTTTAATCGGCTGGCCTTTCTTTGGGGTCGCAACGACAACGCCAACGACCTTTCTATCCTGCTCGGCGATGAAAATGAGCTTATACTTAGCGTTGACGTCTCGGCTCTCACGCCGTTGGTAGCTAGCAAATAGCGCATCCATCCATGTATCATCCACACCATTAAAGTCACTGCCCACCTGCGACAAAATCAGCCGTCTCGTCGCAGCGGTATGCTTTTTCTCGTCAAACGGGACGATTGAAATACCTGACAAATCAGGAGCTGCACTTTGATTCAGCGGCTTGTATAGCATACACTCGTCGATGCCGAGTTTATAATGAGCTTGCGCCTTACCAGCCAGATGAAAGCCTTTGCGCAATAGAAACTTGAACGTGGCTTGGTTTTGGGCAGCCACTGTACAGTAGAGTTGCCGAGCGTGGTGTTTGCGAGCAAAATCCTCAGCATGGCGAAGTAACTTACTGCCAATGCCAAATTTACCGCTATATTCTGGCGCAACGATGAGAGGACTAATTTTAACTGTCCCCTGCTTCTTGACAACTAGATGAATTATTCCAGCAGGATGATGATTGACTTCTGCGATAAATATGTATTGCAGAAGTGAAAACTGCCCGACAGAATCGACGTTGTCATTGATATGCGCGGTAAAAATCCGCCGTGCATGAGCTCGATGATCGCCATCGTAAAACGGCCCAAGTGTTTCTGTCATCAAGTGGGAAACGAAATCAACATCGCCTGTCTTGGCTTTACGGATATCCACAGTGACTGACGATTTCTTATATCGGTGCATTAGTTTATTGTCTTATACCCTATACAATAATACAAGTTATCTATTGCTACACATGCGCAATTTATAGGTGCTTCTCATCATATAGTCGTGACTCGAGGTTTTGTCGCCAGAGGTGATAGCGTTAAAGAGTTCGGTAGCTTTTTTAAATTTGGCGTTCTTGATTTCTTTTTCTAGGACGGAACCTGCCACGAAGTAGGTCTGCTATTGCACTAATCAACCCGCTCGGCAAGCGACATCACTTGATAGCCGTATTGATCAATGTCTTCTTGTTTCCAAAAATCGATTTCTTTCGTGCGTAAAACTTCGCCGACTACATGACGAACTTTGCGGCCGGTTGGCGTTCCGTCATAATTTACCTCAATCTGTTCCAGAATGTCGCCGGGTCGGATGTCAAAATCAGCCACCCTCATATCAAATGTTTTCTCACCTGCTAGGACTTTTTCGAATAAATCGGGGTAAGATTTTTTGCTGATGATTTTCATACGTTTTATTATCTATCCCTTCGCGCCGCCAGCGCAAACCACATAAAGTAGCCCTCCAACGATTCGTCTTCCATGCCGGCGAATAATTCGCGGGCGCGTAGGACTTCGCGAAGTTTTGGTGATTTTTGGCGGGCGAGTTGCTCGGCGGTGGCGTCCAATAAGTCCAAGCCGCGCTGCCAGGCGCCGGTCATTGCAGTCGTATCGCCGCGGCGTCGGGCGGCAAAGGCTCGCCCGACCTCCGAGCCGATGTTGCCCATTTGCTCAAATATCGTTAGGCTCTGCCACTTTTGCCGATCAAAGATGTGTTCACTCATGAACGACTCCGGCGATGATATCGATAATTTGCTGCCGCACCGCTGGGTCGAGCACATCACGCGACGGATTATTTTGCCGCGGACGAATGTTTATCATGCTATCAAACTCGATAAATTCATCAGTACCAAACTTATCTGGATGTAGGTTGATCCCCCATAGATCTGCTTGTTGCGATCCACGTTCTAACAAATACGCTTCACCATCAGCATGCATATCCATGTCGATCACCACAATTTTCTTCGCAACATCGACATCCGCCTTGACCATCGTCCCGTACATTCTCTCGGCCATCGGGCGAAGCTCGGCGAGGGTTATGGTATCAATAATCTTCATAATTTAATTGTAACACATAGCCTTTAATCTAATCTGTTACTTTCTGCAGCCACGCCGCTAACTCCCGCCAAACGTTTGCCGTTAATTCCGCTTTCTCTTCATCAGTCATTTCAGCGAGCATTTTATTTTTACCGTCTGGCAAAAAATACTTATCGTAATTGCGCCCGTTGTTGCCGCGCGGTTCTTTTAATAACGCGCCGTGCAGTTTTAAGGTGAAGGTTTGCGGTTTGTTGCCGTCAAAGTAAGTGATTGTACGCTGCGTGTACGCCCGAGCGCCGCCGCCGAGCAGCTGAATTATCCTGTCAATACCGATAGTGTCGAGCGCGTATTTGGTGTAAACGCCGGGAAAGCCGTTCAGTTCGTCGATGAACAGACCTGAATCCATCACCACTAGCGGACGCTTAAGTAGATTGTAGTATTTTAGCGCCTTATCGACAGAGACGGCTTGTTGATTGTCGGACTGGATTTCTGGCACGTCAGGCAAAACTCCATCTGGCGTGATTAGGTTAATATTTGTTCCTGCCAGCGCCTGCTTAGCGCCGGCAAGTTTGTGCTTATTAGTCGTTGCGTAGATTAAGTCCATAATTATAGTTTAGCACTATCTGTTTCAAGCAAACCTCACCACAAACCGCATGCCCCGCCCGTGCGGCGTGAAGTCATAGTCCAGGCCCTTAGCGTCGAGTAGCATTTTCACAGTATAGAGGCCGATGCCGCTACTGTCGGCATGTTGCTTCGTGCCGTCAGAACTGCGATAAAACGGATCAAAGATGTGTTGGAGTTGCTGTTTGATGAGCGGTTTGCAGGCGTTTTCGATGGCTAGTCCGTGCTGGTCACAGGTGATTGTTATCACGCTCCTGGTGTCGCCGTGGCGCACCGCGTTTGATACCAGGTTCGAGATGACGTGGCGCATCATGTCGCGGTTAATACGAATGGTCGTCGGACGCGCGTCAACCGCGAAAGTCATGCCACGTGTTTTCGCCAGCAGTGTATAATCATCAACCACCTCGGCGATCAGCTGGTCAATCTTCAGCCGTTTTTCCTGGCGCAGAGCCTGCTCGGCTACACCGCCAGAGCGCAAGATATCATTTACCATTGCCGCCAAGCGATCAACCTGCGCCACCGATTCCGCCAGGTACTGGTCGCGATTTTTATATTCACCGATGTTTAGCTGCATATTTTCAAGCATGATCCGTAGCGCCGCCAATGGCGTTTTCAACTCATGCGAAGCTGCACGGAGGAAGGCGATTTTTTCTTTCTCCAGCTGCGTGATCCGCTTATTTTCATGCTCCAGCGAACGAATCGTTTGCCACAAATTTTGATAGAGCTCATTAATATTTCGCCCCAGCACGCCAATCTCATCATGACTATTGACTGGGTAGTGCGCACCCTTTTCCAGCCGCTGCATAGTTGTGGTCACTGCCGCCATCTGGCGAATCGGCCGCGTCACAAAACGGCTATAGATGTACGAAAACATGAGTGCCACCAGCAGCGAGCCGAGCATGGTATATGGCAATACGTGTAAGGTAGCGAGTTTAGCCTGGGTGACGGGCGCTACGTCGGCCAGCAGCTTGACTGTAATCGCTCGCCCCTGCTTATCAGTCACACTACCCTGCTGCAAAATAACCGAGCGCGGATCGACCGTTTGGCCATCAGCAATTTTTACCACGCTAGTATCGACCGATTTGCCGCTATCCGTCACTATATTGATCGACTGAAAACCTTGAAAATACTGGTCGCGTCCGTCAATTGTCAGCGTGATATTGACATTTTTCACCTGAGCGAACTCCTGGCTGAGACGGCGCATTTCCTCAGTTGATTTACCGCGTAGTTCAGCTACTAGCGCCGTGAGATTGTCCGCCGCCTCGCGCTCTTTTTGCTGCAGATAAAATTGCGGCATCAAGGTATAAACCAGCGCATGTACCAGGATGATTAACGCCGCGAATAAGCCGATTGACACCAAAAATGTTTTGGGAAATAATTTAAGATTCTTCATAGCGGTAGCCCACTCCCTTCACCGTGATGATGCAGTCCAGGTGCAATTTCTTGCGCAGGTTTTTGATGTAGACGTCAATCACTCGGTCAAACGGCACCTCATCGTCGCGCCACAACTTGTCAATGATGGCCTGTCGGCTCCAGACTATGTTTGGATTGTCGACGAGCAGTTTGAGCAGCTGCACCTCCTTGGGCTTGAGGTGTGCGTCAGTGTCATCATAAAATCCCTGATAAGCCATAAAATCCACCGAAGCCAGGCCGCGCTGCCACAAGGTTTTTTTGACAGACTGTTGGCGGCGAAGCAGCGCCCTGATCCGCTTTTCTAAAATTACCAGCGAAAACGGCTTACTCATATAATCATCCGCCAGCTCGTCAAAACTCGCAATTTGCGTCGGCTCATCCTGTAGCGCCGTCAGCATCAATACCGGCACATCGCTGGTCTGGCGGACATGCCGCAACACCTCAATACCGCTCAGCCCCGGCAACATGATATCGAGGATAACCACATCCGCCCCAGTAAATTTCTCCAGCGCTTCCTCGCCGCTAGCCGCCGTCACCACCGTGAAGCCGCGCTGGCGGAGGAATTGCTCGGTGCCCTGGCGTACGGCAGGTTCGTCTTCAACGAGGAGAATAGTATTTTTGCGCGCCATCAAAACGCCAGACCGCCCGTCTTATACTTAGTTATAGTAATTCTCCAGCGCAAGCTTTGGAGCTTCCAATCACTTTTCATATACTCGCACGTACATGTCGTACAGCTCTTTTTTGTACTTCTTGACAATTTTATCATCCGGCGACAGCAATTCGTGCCCAGCGCCCATGTAGGCTGGCGTCGTCTCGTAGCTGAATCTGGCGCCGCTGGCTTTAGCCATACCTTCGGCGATATTCAGCGCCATGGTTTTATCAATCAAATCGTCTTCGCTGCCGATTATCAAGCCGACATATTTCAGACCCTCGGCTTTGAGGTCGTTGCGATAATTCTGTTTGATAATCATGTAATTCGCTAGCGCCCGGTACGACAAGATATCGTCGAAGAACTGATCTGGTAGCAGATGGCTGCCGTAAACATTGCGCAGCAGTGGCATTTGCCACTTCGGCGCTTTTGAAGCGTCCGGCTCGTAGTACGGCGCTATCAGCAGTACCCGCGAGAACAACCCGCCGCCATATTGCGTCAGCCATGTCGCTAACGTACCGCCGCCGGAGTGTCCGATAACGCCCAGCTCGTCGCCCAGACCGCTGACTAGCCCAGCACTGTCGCTCATGAATTTCACCAATTCGGCGGCGCGTACTTGGCTATGTAATTTCTTATCGCTCAGTCCGTGGTGCGGCGCCCGCGGCACGTAAACATTGTACCCGGCTTGATAGAAACGCTCCGCCAACTCCGCTGGGCCGTTCGGACAACCGCTAACGCCGTGAAGAATCATTACCGCTCGGGCAGTTTTCTTACCGTGAGTTTTCAATATCGGACGGCAATCCGGACGCACCTGGCTGTTGGCGGTATCGTCAGCGATAACTTTTTTAATATCCGCCACCGACTGGTTATAATCGCGCCGCTGAATATCAGCTTTCTGCAAGTCGGCGCTGCGGCTAGGCCATAGAAACGCCCAAGCCGCGAATCCCGCTATCAACGCAATTATCACGCATATTACAATTAGTATTATTTTCTTACCACCTAGCGCTGCGGCCATATCTATACCTCCAATTTACATAAACAAATTATTTACCCTGCGCTGCCAAAATCCGCGCCTGAATCTCATCCAGCTGAGCGTCGTCCATTTTTGGACCTTCTGCAGTCGTTAGCCAGCCACGATACACCTCGCTAAACTCAGTTTCTTTGCTCCACACATCGGTCTGGCTAGCTAAATCGCCATGCAGCGGCACCAGCTTAGCATGCACATGCGCCACGCCCGTACCCTCAAAAATCAACGCCACTCGCGGCGTATCAAAGGCTTTTTCTAAGATATTGGCAACCTTTTTCACCGCCAGCATCATCTCAGAGTACAACTCATTATCCAAAGAAAATACATAATCGCCTGGATTATGTTTCGGTATCACCACGGTAAAGCCCGGTGTGTTCGGAAACGGCGTGAGAAACGCTAAAAACTTCTCGTCCTCCCAGACTTTCCAAGATTTCATTTTACCTGACACGATATCGTCAAAAATTGTATGATTCATAGTTACTCCTTTAGAATAATTATAGCAACTATGAGCCGTCTATTTCAATTTATTGTTTGCAGGTGTTTATCGCAGCTTCAGCAAACTCATCCGCACCAATCTCATGCTCCACTCCAGCTAAATCGAGCCTATCCATAATTAGATCAGTCATGTCAACAATTTTATCTTCGGAGATTTTCCCGTTTCGTCCATATATATCTGTGCGGTTTACTATGTTGTCATAGATATTCCTAGCCCCCAGTAACATTAGACACTTTCGCTCCTCTTCCGTAAACTCACTTTTAAGCAAAGAGTCAATGATATCAAGATCTCCGAATTTTCTGGAGTCCCGTCCTTCTTGAAGTATTGCTTTAACTTTGTTAGCCTCATCTGTTAAATTTAATTCTCGTATAAAATTCTCATCCTCAGACGCCAAAACGTGAAGGGCGCATGTTAATTCATCAAAAACGAAGTCGCCGCCTTTGGCAAGTTCTCTAGCGAGTATAACCGGGTCAACCGCGAACCTGATTTCTTGAGAAAATCTTCGCTTAAAACCCTCGTCATCAAGTATGGCCTGTCTGTATTCTGAAAAATCATCGCCATCATCCATCCCAAGCGGCGAATATTCTCTTACGATATTTTCATATTGGACAATTTTTTCTCTTAGGGATAGATATCGATCTTTTTCCGCTTCCGTCATTTTTTCCGAAAAAATATATTCATCTATTTCTTTAATAGATATCGGCGGCTTTGCTCTTAATGATTTTCCACCAAGTATATCTGAACTGTCCATGTACTCAATGTCGTCGAACACATCAGCAACAAACGCGCGCCATTTCTCTAAGCTTTCAATCGCGGCGGCGGCATCGTCTTCATTTATTTGAGAACGTACCGCGTCATAGCTTAAGCATCTTTGCAAATCGTCAAGCGCATAACCATAGTCGTGAGGGCTTGAAAGAAGAATGCCGCCCCTGTATTTATCAATTGCTTCCTCAGCACTGGCTACTTCTAGCTGCACGCATTGCTCTAATAGCTCAGACCTTTCCTCTTGAATTCTTGCCATGAGGGAGGTCTTTATTTGTTCTGTAGTGTCATTGTCAAAAGGCAAAGCCTTTAGGTTGCCCAAAGCCTGGCGAATACCAGCGCCGCAAATTAAATCGAATTTATCTAAAGCCCTCGAATGGCTAGATACGAACTTACTAGCCAACTCGTAAAGCGGATCTTTTAGAGCATTAGCCATTACTTCTTGGTTATTAGAAAACCACTCTCTTGCTGCCGAGACTTTTGCATTTCTTTCGTTGTCAGTACTGAAGGGAAAAATAGGCTTTTCTGTACCAAATGTTGTCAACCAATAAAAACCTACATGCTTCATGGTCTCAGGTTTAGCAGTAGCAGCTCCTAAAGTATACCGCATAACGTCAGCGACAGACGCGTCTCCCGCTTTATAATAATCGTAAAAACCACCCTTAGTACGGGACAATATGTCAAACTCAGGAAGGTCGCTAAGTTCTTTTCTGGCTGCTATAATCGGATTTGTTATTATTCCCGATCTATCTTCAGCCTGGGCAGGCAGTTCTTCTGCATTTCGTAATACTGCTTCGACATCTTTTGGAAATTCAAACAAACGCAGATCTTGCTCAATAGGCGGCACAACGTCCGATATCCACGGATTATGTACGGAGGTTAACGTGCTATCAAAATTTCTACCAAGATATCTATCTAAACTCATGATTATTATTTTACACTTTCATTGATGTTTTAGCAAATAACTTATAAAACTAAGTTTTCCTGCCCGCTCTTTGAGCGCGCTTCTGACCCGCCGCGGATGATGCCTGAGCGAGGCGTTTTTTACTGGATGGGCGCAGTTTTTTCGGGACAGCACGGAGAGTTTTCGGCGCTTTGGCTGCTCCTTTCAGAGCTGCGCGTTTAAGCTTGGTTGGAACAGTTTTAAGCCGCGGCGGCTTCTTGCGCGGGTATTCGCCCGCCAGGTGCTGCTTGATAAGTCCAGACAAACGCTTGGCGTAAGCGTCTGTCACTTCGTGGCCTTGCATGGTCATTGACCGACGGATGATGTTTTTATGCTCTTTGGCTAATTTCTTCAAGTTTCCTTCGACGATCAATGGATCAAGCTTACCGGACAGAATAGTAATTGGCAGCTTTAGCTGGGCAACGTCATCCAATGCCGTTTGATTGATTATGGCAGTGTTAAGGGCGGTCAGGAAAGAATCGGCAGTGACCTGGTCGGCTTGAAAGCCAGCGTCAGGCCAGATATTATGATGGTCGGCAAATTGCAGAATGCGCTTTGAACCGTCCGGATGGCGGCGAAGAAATCGATAAAAAGCACGCAAAACTTTTTCTGGATGATGAAACCGCTCGTCTATTTGCGGGCGATACATCGGCGGACTGCACAGGATGAGCGAACGGCTTAAATGCGGATGCTGTTTGGCCAGCTCCACTGCAGCCAGCGAGCCCATAGAATGGCCGATGATAACGTCGAGGCGAGTAATTGCCTTTTGGCGTAAAGTAGCAGCGATGCTGGCAGCTTGGTCGCGCACATCATAAGACTTCCAATCAGGCTTGGGCGAATTACCAAAACCCAGCATGTCAATGGCAATTATCCGCGTATCCTTCGGTAGGTACGGCTCCAGCGGTTTCCAAGTTTGCCATGACGTGCCTAGCCCGTGAATCAAGAGGATAGTCGCCTTCGGCCGGCTCGGACGAGAAAAATAATGCAAATTGAGCACATACGGAATACGCAGCCAGCGATGGATGAGGCGATCAAACATATTACTTAGTGTAGCATTTATAGGGATAAAGCGCGACTTGGAGCAGATTGAGACGTGATGATTAGTCTGACTATACTACTTTACAAACAAGTTTAAGTAAAGCACGATACGTTGGTATTTACTTTTTCACCTACACATGATATGATTATCTTTCATGAGAGGAGATAAATAAAATTATGATACATGGGTTTATTGATAGCCTTCGTAAATCAGCATCCGAGTGGAAAGCAATACCAGAAAACCTTAGGAGTGGAGAAAAAAGAAAAAGAATACCTGCTATTTTTGGTGTTGTGGGTTCGGCGGTGCTAGCTTGCGTGGGAATAGAACTCGGTGTGGGTATAGCTGCAGACATAGATGAAAGTATAAAAACCCAAGCGGCAGCAGTCCAAGAGGGACTTAATAGACCAGGTTGCACCACTGAAGTTACTGATAAACAGCAGACACCGGAGCATGAAATCATTATTCCAGCAGGTCAAACATATACGACAATAGAAGTTCCCGAGTCGCAAACAGTAACAATGACATTAGGCGAAGGCTGCCGTCCCGGCACTCCCGGCAGAGAAGTGAAAGTAGGCGTTAGGGATGATTTATGGGAAAAGGTGAAACCAGGCGATATGCTTTACCATCCTGGCGGGTCTACAGATTGGGATGTATATGATAATTATCCGGTTCCTATGGATGATTCGACCAGCTCAAAGGAGAGTAATCCGATGGATAATAACGGCGATGATGTCATTGTCCGCGATTTGCCAACTGTCGGTACTGGTCAGGCAAGCCCAGCTGCAGCTCGGGAGGAATATTCCGAGCCAGCTGCCAGCGAATTCTATATTAGCCCTCAAGCGCTGGAAGAGATAGCGAGTAATTAGCACCGTCGTTATCGCGGCTTCTTGTTTTCGCCGGCGACTATCTGCACGATCATGGCTATAAGAAAAGTTATCATGCCAGCCATATTGGCGACTAGGCAGACGGATTTGTATTTGTTCGGCGCTAGCAATCGCAGCAGCGCGCCCGCACCCATCAGCGCGAAAGATACGAAAAATAGCGGATGAAGTTTGACGCGCGATCTCATACAGATCATATTATATAGTATTGCCGATAAAATGAAAATCCGCCTAGGTCAAACGCTAGACGGGAGCGCTCGCTAGGCGGATTTGCAAATCGTAGGGAGACAACCGCTAAAAGTTAGCTTCGCCTGACTGTTCGCCTCGTTTTACGACTCTGTCATTTAGTTGATTAAGTTCATTAAGTGCATCCTGCGAGGCTAAGCGTAAAATAGCGTCTTGTACTTCTAGTAATAAATCTTTAAGCTTTCCTGCAACTGTCTCTGGATCAACGTCAGCAGCTCTATCGCCAAGTTCTCTGTGGGCTCTCACTCCTAAGTGGTAGCCAACAAACGCGGCGTCCTTTATAACTTTCGGGTCAGCAAACATACCCTCAGCGTTTTCTGCTGGCGCTGCGAAATCGCCTTGTTCGGTTTGCAGGTCGGCAAGCATGCGCCATGACTCTGCCCTGTCGTCTGAACGCCCCCCCATTAAACCTTCACTCATAATACGTAAAACTCCTTTTCTTTAATTTATACTTGTCGGCACTGTAGCATGAAACTGCTTAAAATGCAAATTCCAGAAGCAAATCCTAGATACATTGTACCCATAAGCTTATTACATCATGAAAGCGCCCGGACTTCCGAGCGCTTCTCAGCTAACATTGTCAGGCTTAGTACACCTTCAACAGCAACTCACCGCCAAGCTTAGCCTTGGCTGCTTCAGTGCCAGTCATGACACCTTTTGAGGTTGAGATGAGTACTAGACCGCGGCCGCTTTTCACCTTTGGAATCTCGCTAGCGCCGACGTAAACACGACGACCTGGCTTTGATACGCGGGTGATCTCGTTGATGGTGCTGTTGGTACCTTCTTCGTTGATGGTCACGACCAGCACGCCACGAGGCTTGGCGTCTTCTAGTTTAACATCTGCAAGGTAGCCGTTTTTGACTAATTGTTCAGCGATGACTTTTTTCATCTTGCTGGACGGAACACGAACTTCCGTCTTGCCAACCAGTTTCGCATTGCGAATGCGCGTCAGAAGGTCGGCGATTGGGTCTGTAGTTTGCATAGACATTGTCGAATCTCCTTTCCTTCTTACCAACTACTCTTTGTTATGCCTGGGATTTCGCCCTTGGCTGCTTTTTCGCGGAAATTGATGCGGCTCAGGCCGAACTGGCGCATGTAGCCGCGTGGACGGCCGGAAATGCTGTCGCGGTTCTTGTGCCTGGTTGGGCTCGAGTTGCGAGGCAATTTCTGCAGTCCGTCGAGGTCGCCAAGTTCTTTCAATTTAGCGCGTTTGGCTGCGAACTTAGCGATCAGCTTCAGACGCTTTTTGTCGCGAGCGATCATTGATTTCTTAGCCATTACCTGACGCCTCCTTTCTTCTCGAACGGCATGCCGAACTTCTCCAGCAAGGCTTTTGATGCTTCCTTACTGCCGTTCTTGATGACAAATGTTACCTGCAACCCGTGCAAAATCTGCGTTTCCTCGAAGGTTAGTTCTGGGAAAATTGACTGCTCGATGATACCCAGGTTGTAGTTACCACCCTTGTCAAATTTCAGGCCAACGCCGTGGAAGTCGCGCACGCGCGGCAAGGCCACGTTGATCAAACGATCCATAAACTCGTACATCCGAGCCCCGCGCAACGTGACGCTGACGCCGATTGGCGCGCCCATACCTTTACGGATACTAAAGCCAGCGATTGACTTCTTTGCTTGGCGGGCAACTGGTGCCTGACCGGTGATCTTTGCAACGGTGTTTTTGACAATTTCAAAGTGACGCTTGTCATCTTTCTTTTTGCCGGTGCCAACGCTCACGATGATCTTTTCCAAAGCTGGCACTTGGTGCACGTTCTTTAGATCTAGTTCGGCTTGCAGTTCCTTCAGGTATTTCTCCTGGTACAAGGCTTTCAAGCGAGGAGCTGGCACGACGGTTTTCTTCTCTGCCATTATTTGATCTCCTTATTTTTTGCTTGGCGAGCGACGCGAGTTTTGCCGCCGTCAGCGTTCTTTACTAAACCAACCCGGCTGGTTTTGCCTGACTTTTCGTCGACAACCAGCGCGACTTTGCTGATATCCATCGGTACGTGGATATCTTTCTTGCCGCCTTTTGGATTGTACTGGCTTGGCTTGACGTGGCGGTGTCCGACACCAACACCTTCGACCAGAACAGTCTGATCTTTGGTGTTAACTTTCAGGACTTTACCAGTCGTACCTTTATTCTTACCAGCAATGATTTTTACGGTGTCATCTTTGTGAATACGAGCCATTAGAGTACCTCCGGAGCCAGGCTGATGATCTTCATGTAGCCCATGTCGCGTAGTTCCCTAGGTACTGGGCCGAAGACACGGGTAGCCTTTGGCTGCTTGTCATCGTTGATAATCACCACGGCGTTGTCATCAAAGCAAATGGTTGAGCCGTCTTTGCGGTGGATTTGGTCGCGGGTACGAACTACCACAGCTTTAACGACAGATTTCTTTTTGACATTGCCGGTTGGGCTAGCGTCTTTGACTGAACAGACGATCACGTCACCAACGCGAGCGTAGCGGCGGCGGGTACCACCGAGGACGCGGATGCACAATACTTCTTTGGCACCCGAGTTGTCAGCTACCTTGAGGCGAGATTCTTGTTGGATCATTTGTCATCCTCCTTGGTCTCTTCCTCAGTTTCGCCAGAAACTTCAGCCTTTAGTTTGATAGAACCGCGAGATTTTTCAATCACCTTGACCAGCGTAAAGCTCTTGGTCTTGGAAATTGGGCGGGTCTCTTCGATTTGCACCTTGTCGCCTTCGCCTGCCTCATTGGTCTCATCATGAGCAGTGTACTTGCGAGTCACGGTGTACTGTTTGCCGTAGAGCGGATGCGTTTCGCGGCTAGTGACCGTCACGGTGATGGTCTTGTCGCGCTTGGCACTCGTTACGACGCCAATCAGTGTTCGTCGGGCCATTACTTGCTCTCCTTTTCGTTAATTTGTGTCAGCAGGCGTGCGATATCCTTGCGGAGTGAGCGCAACGCTTTTGGATTAACTAATTCACCAGCAGCGTGAGAGCGCTTTGCTTGAAGTAGGTCATGTCGCTTTTCGGCGAGTTCCTTCTTCAAATCGTCAACGGTCTTTACAACTGCTGCCTTTGCGGTTTTCTTTGTCTCAGCCATTATGCGTCCTCCCGCTTGATGAACTTACATTTGACTGGTAGTTTGTGGCTCGCCAGGCGCATTGCCTCACGGGCCGTCTCCTCTGAAACGCCCTGCATTTCAAACATCACCGTGCCGGCCTTCACCTTAGCAACAAAGAACTCTGGATTACCCTTACCACCACCCATCTTCAAACCAAGTGGTTTGCGAGTAACTGGAGTGTGTGGGAAAATCCGGATCCAAATCTTACCACCACGCTTGATGTAGCGGGTCATTGCCTGACGAGCAGACTCGATTTGGCGAGAGTTGATGCGCTCGTTTGATTGTGATTGCAGTGCAAAGTCGCCGAACGCGATGTAATTACCACGGGTTGCTTGACCACGGTTTTTACCGATGCGCACTTTGCGATATTTAGTCTTTTTCGGTAACAGCATTTAGCGACTCCTTTCTCCCTTATAAATCCACACTTTCACGCCGATGATACCAGCTGGTGTCTGGGCGCGAGCACAGTGGAAGTCAATATCAGCGCGCAGGGTGTGCAGTGGCACTGAGCCCTCGATCACCTTTTCGCGGCGTGCCATTTCAGCACCGTTCAAACGACCAGCCACCTCGATGCGGATACCTTTGGCACCAGCACTCATGGTGTTTTGTGCGGTCATTTTGGTTGCGCGGCGGAAGTTGATGCGGCGTTCCAACTGGCGGGCGATGTTCTCAGCCACCAACTTAGCTGCTAGTTCCGGTCGGCGGACTTCCTCGATGTTGATGCGAACAGGTGACCCGACAATTTTCTCAACTTGCTTTTTCAATTCATTCACGCCCGCACCGCCACGGCCGATCACCACACCAGCTTTTGCCGTGTGAATAGTTACCGTGATTAGGTTGGCACTCCGCTCAATCTCGATGCGATTGATGGTTGGGCGTGAGGCAAATTTCTTCTCAATCAATTCGCGGATTTCGTGATCCTGGCGAATTGCCTCCGCAAACTCTTTCTTATTGGCCGTAAACCAACGAGAGCTCCAGTTCTTGTGAACTTGTAGGCGGAAGTTGATTGGATTCACTTTTTGACCCATTTACTTCTCCTCCTTTTTTGCCGTGGTTTCGGCGGCTTTTTTCGCTGCAGGCTTGGCAGGTTTGGTCTCTGCCTTAGCCTTGGTCTCTGGTTTCTTCGCAGGTGCTTTCTTTGGCTTCTCCACGCCAGTTACTTCAACCAAGATGTTTGACGTCTTTTTCTGGAATGGCAAGGCACGGCCGCGTGACGCTGGCTTAAAGCGGCGCAGGCGCGTACCAGTGGTAACGCTCAACGTGGTAATCACCAAGCTTTTGGCGTCCAAACCGTGATTGTTGATGGCATTTGCCCTGGCGCTGTCGATAGCCTTTTTGACCGGCATAGCAGCGCGTTTTGGCACGTGCTCCAAGATAACCAATGCGTCAGCGACGGTACGGCCACGTACCAGCGCAGCCACCAGGCTGACCTTGCGTGGTGTTTGGTCAACACCTTTGGCGTAAGCGCGAACAGTATACGTAGTAT
>CAJPUO010000004.1 GCA_905373795.1 Candidatus Saccharimonadota bacterium | reverse complement strand
TATCTGGAGCGTTACGAAGCGGCATGCTCGGAAGCTGTTCGGAGGAAGAATCCTGGCCACTACTTGCCGTTGGCTGAAGTGGGTGTTGCCTCAGTGGTTGCCGCAGGGTTGTTTTCTGCTGTTGGCGGAGTGTAGCCGCATTCGGGGCTGTTGGGGATGGCGGTGAGACCTCCTTTATAAGGTTCATAATACCTGTATAATAATGTAGTGCCGTCGCAGGCTCTTGCTATAACAGAGTCTCCTGGTGATTCTCCGGTTTCACAGTTATCTTGCCGACAGCCTACATCAACAATTTTCCAATCAAGATCGGGGTTGCCTTCTGAATCTGTCTGCGTGTCAGCTGTAGGGTTTTCTTGTTCTTGTTGTTCTGCGTTGCATGGTGTTGGCACGGCACAGCCCGAGGTAGCCAGTGCAACGCCAGCCATGACGACAAGTACTTTCCCTGCTTTCTCTCGTAACGACTCGTGTAAGTCGCCAATTGAAAGCCCTTCGCCTTTTCCCATAATAATATCCTCCTAATATTTATGATGTAAGGTATAGTACACTATCGTTAATTTGGTGTCAAATTGCTTTCCTGAAATTCCCCTCGCTTCATGCCACCAAGCGAGTAATTGCCAAAATCTGTTCGGTGAAGTTTTTTAACCGTGTAGCCAAGTGCAGCGAAGGTGCGGCGGATTTGGCGGTTACGGCCTTCGCTCATCTGGACGATCCAGCGGTGGTCATCGCCCTCGTGCTGGCGCTCGAGTGTCAAGCGGCTCGGCCCGTCAGGCAGCTGCACGCCAAAGTCATTGATCATTTGCCGATGGAGCGGCTGCAGCGGCTGGTCGAGCGTCACCAGATAGCGCTTAATTTTATAAAACGACGGGTGTGTCATCTGATGAGCAAGATCGCCGTCGTTGGTGAGGAGAATCAGTCCCGAACTGTCTTTGTCTAGGCGGCCGACAGGCTTCAAGTAATGGAGGCTTTTTGGCAATAATTTGTAAATGGTCGGTGCGCCGCCCTGAGAGGCGCGCGAGCAAAGATAGCCAACGGGCTTGTGGAGGAGGATGAGTTTTTTTGGCTGGATGTGCAGCTCTTGGGAATTGTACAGGACAGAGTCAGATTGGCTTATCTGCCGGCCTAAAACCGCGCGGTCGCCATTAACTAATATTTCCCCCTGCTCTATCAGCTCGTCAGCTTTCCGGCGCGACACACCGAGGCTTAAAGCCACAAATTTATTTAGCCTCATCGGATTTGTTATAGGCTGTTGTCCGGTCATTGTTGCGGCGCTGTCGGCATGGAAGTCGGTGCCGGAGCTGGTTGTTGCTGAGTTGGATCATCTGCTTGAGTTTGGGCGGATTGCTGCATGGCAGCTGCGGGATCTGGCGCCGCTGGTGTTAGTACTGCTGCGTCCGATGGACTTGGAACCGCGGGCTGCGGTGTTAATTGCGCTGCGTTTGGATCAGATGTCGGCATGGAAGTCGGTGCCGGAGCTGGTTGTTGCTGAGTTGGATCATCTGCTTGAGTTTGGGCGGATTGCTGCATGGCAGCCTGAATCGGACTCTGCGGGCTAATCTGCGGAACTGGCTGTAAGACTGGCGCTGTATTCCCTGAAACAGCTGGTTCTGGCGGTGTTTGAGGTGTTTGAGGCGATTCAGCCGCTGGCAATACTGGCGGCTCTTCCGGGGCTGGCTGAGCTGGCTGCGGAATAGGTGCAGCGATAGGCTTCATAGCCGCTGCCGGCTCTGCTGCTGGAACGGTAGGAATAGCGGGTGCGTTTAATTCCTGGTCAATTAATTCCGAAACATCAACCGACTCGCCTTTCTCTGATGCTGGCAGCGGCTGAATCACTCTGTCGCCTAGACCAGCTGGACGCGGCATTGGCGATGAGAATGGCGCTAGAGGCTGCGGTAATCCGCTTGGCTGTGCGGGCTGCGGCGCGGCTGATGCCGGCCGAGGCAAGCCATTTGATTGAGGCGCAGCCTGAATCGGACTCTGCGGGCTAATCTGCGGAACTGGCTGTAAGACTGGCGCTGTATTCCCTGAAACAGCTGGTTCTGGCGGTGTTTGAGGTGTTTGAGGCGATTCAGCCGCTGGCAATACTGGCGGCTCTTCCGGGGCTGGCTGCGGCGACAGCGATTCGACATCCGGCCGTTCAACCGATGGAGTATCATTTGGATCTACCTCAAGGTTTTCTACGTACGACATGTCTTGGCTTGAATTATCAGGCTCAGCGGCAGCAGACGGTTTTGGTTCGGTGCCAATTCCTGGTACGTCGCGCAAAACTTCGTGAACTGCCCTGACAACGTCTTCGATGCCGACTTGCGATTTAACCAGATATCTGTCAGCGCCCAGCTGCTCGCCGCGCTTGCGCTGGTCTTCGGACGACAAGGCGGTCATCATAATAACTTTGACATCCTTCGTTTCAGTGGTAGACCGCAGAATATCCAGCATATCGAAGCCAGATATCTTTGGCATCATTACATCGCTCAGGATAAGACGCGGACGTTCTTTGATTGCCATGGCCAAAGCTTCTTCACCGTCGCCCGCCGAAACGATATCGTAGCCCTCCGCCAAAAGCCGCACGCCGTAAATTTCGCGCAGGCTTTTGTCGTCTTCAACCAATAAAATTTTCGTCATATACTTATACTATACTTAAATTTCTCTAAAAAATCTATAGTCCTTATGGTTACTTTCTGTTCGGTATTGACAGGTGGCTGCGTTGAGTGTTTAAGCTGTCCTCGATTTCTGCCAGCGTCGGCGGCTTGGCGGCTGGCTGGGCTGGTATTTCCTGGGATTGTGCGGATGACTTCTGGAGCGGCACGGATGTTTGCTGAGGCGGCGCGGGCGCTTGTTGCGATGCAAGTTCATCTGGCGGCCTGGTCGGCATTTGCGTAGTTGGCGTCGGCGTCAATGTTTGCATCGGCGAAAGGTCTGATTTGGCTGGTTCTGAGGATAAAATAACAGGATTAGCATGGCTAGATTCAGTACTGGCGGTGCTGGCGGCTATTTCTTGCGGCATAGCCATGGCTTGCATTTGTATTTCTAATTCATCGGAGACTTCTTTGGCGGCAGGATCAACTTGAGATTCTTCCAGCTTTCGTTTCGCTTCGATATTACTCATCCTGGGGATGTCTAAGAAGAACGTGCTGCCCTTTTTATATTCGCTTTCGACATGTAAATTGCCAGACATAGCTTCTGCTAGCCGCCGGCTAAGATACAGTCCCAGGCCGGTGCCGTTGATTTCTTGGGTGTCGGAATTGTTGACTCGGTAAAATTTTTGGAATAAATGCGGGATATCTTCTTTCGGGATACCAATTCCGCTGTCTTTGACGCTGATGGAAATCTGTTTTTCATCGCCAGTTATATCAACGACGACTTCGCCGTACGGCGTATATTTGATGGCGTTTTCGATCAAGTTGCTGACAACTTCGCGGAAGTGGTCGGGATCAACATTGGCGTAAAAAATTGGCTGTAAAGATTTCTCGCTGCCGTCGTCGTTAATCTTCACTGCCGGATTAAAAATATAGTCAAGCTTTTTTTCAGCGGCTTTCTGGGCTAGTCCGTCAAATATTTCTTTCACGAATTCGTTAACGTCAATTACCTTCGGCTCGTTTTTTAACCGGCCATCCTCGGCTTTGCTAATATCCAGCAAATCTTGGAATAATTTGCCTAAATGCCGCGCCGATTTGTGGGCTTTGGTAATAAAATCGCGGGCCTTTTCGTCTATATGAGCGGTGGCTGGGTTTAATGCCAGACCTAAATATCCCTCAATTGACGCTACTGGCGTGCGCATTTCGTGGCTGGCGGTGGAGATAAATTCGGCTTGCTGGCGCTCCTCGGCTTTTTCTCTGGTGATATCGCGGAAAACGACGATAATTCCCCCGCCGTCCTTGCCGACTGGCGAACTAACAATTGACACCAGAATGCGCTTTTCAGAACTGGTGATAAGGAATAATTTATCGCTGTGCGTCGGCTTGTTAGATATCAAGGCTTGGGCTACTGGATTGTCAATTTCTGCGACGTCTTTACCGTCAGAGGATGCTAATTTTAAGACGCTTTTCCAATTTAACCCCAGCGCATCGCCCTGATCCCAGCCGATAATCCGCTGCGCCGACGGGTTGATCAGTTCAATATTGCCCTGGCGCGAGATCGCCAGCACGCCGTCGTCGATGGTATTGATAACTACTTCAGATTTGCCTTCGACAGTTGATAGCCGGTCGGCTAAATCGGCATAGTCGCTGCCTTCTGCCGGCGGCTGGCGGCGGCTCCATAGGATAAAACTGAATATTAGCGGCGCGAAGCCGAAGAATAGATAGCCGATGATTGTTTGGACGTTAAATCCAGTTTGGATAGCTGTTATGACCGTCTGAATGGCAACGAGGATTGCGATGGAACTTATGACAATTGCGCCGAAAAATCCGGAGAAAATTGCCGCGACAATCCAAACAGCCAGGAATGGCGACGATGGACCGCCGCTTGTGCAGACAGCGATGGCAGCGACAGCGGCAGACAGCAGATAGACGAAAATTGCGATGGCGGTTTCGTTGTTTTTTGGCAGCCAAAAGCATAAAATGAGCGAGACTAAACTGCCGATGGCAGCTACTGCGGCTGTCAGGTCGGTGACGGATAAGCCAATTGGCAACTGGTAACCAGTCGGAATAAACCGAGCCCAAATATAGAGGATAACAATTGTGCAACAGCCAAAAAGCGCGGTTTCACATAGCCGCCGCAGCCAAAATCTGGAAATCGTACGAGGTTTTTCGCCAAGCCCTCCCTTTCTCATAATTCTATTATGGCGAATCGGTGAAGAAAGCGCAAGTTTGGTGTCTGGCTATAACTGGCCAGTTGGCGCGCCTTGGCGTCTTTTGCGCTGTTTGAGTGCTGAGGCTGCGAGTTGATACGAGGCAATAGACAAACTGCACTGAAGCGTGTTATAATCTGCTTTGTTACGGCCTTATCGTCTAACGGTTAGGACACCAGGTTTTCATCCTGGCAATCCGGGTTCGATTCCCGGTAAGGTCACCATACAGGGATTTATATTCCGTTCGGATTTGAAACAGCTCGTTTACCTCTGGTGGCGAGCTATTTTTTGCTAATTGTTAAGCCAGCTAGCACAGAAAGTGCAACAATAGTAGCGTAGTCGGATAGTTTCTGCCTAAGACTAGAGATATCGCGGCAGCATGAATTTTGCTATTGATGTTACGGCGTAGTATTCTATTCATATAGATGTTATAAACCAGTCTATTATTTGAGGTTACTAGTACGAGAAAAAGGCGGTATGAAGCGAAAACATATCTCAAACTTTCAATACGATAGGCACGAAATAGAAAGAGCCTTATTCTTTCTATCGAATGCCTTGCAAAAATCAGGACACAACGCTAAGCCGGTTTTTCTTCACTCAATTCAGGTCGCTGAAATGCTTTGGGAAAGGGATTTTCCCCAAGACATTGTAATTGCTGCAATCCTTCACGATGTAATTGAGGATACGGATGTGACGATACAGGAAATAGAGTGCAAATTTGGTCAACAGGTTATGCGGTATGTCGATGTATTAACAATTTCAAGCAATCAAGATGTCAAGCAGTCTTTTATTCGCGCAGCTGAACTTGGCGGTGATGTATTGTCGATTCGCGCAGCAGACCTTATTCAGAATAGCTACTATTATCATCTGGCGCCAGTCGATATGCAAAAACAACTTCAAGATAAGTATGCGTATTTTATGGAATTATCCGATAGATTGCTGGACGAGTCCTTGTCAAGCGAACTAAGAAAAGCCTACGAGAAAAATGTAAAAACACTCTAATCTAATACATTTTCACTCCAAAGGATGGAAAATCCCCGCCATAATCTACACAGTAGAGCTAATTTAGATGCTTGACCCAACTGCAAGCGCTATGTATAATCCTAATCATAAAGCGTCCGAGTTCCAGTCACGCCGGAACGAGCTGGGTGTCAAAATACACCACGGGAGTGAAGCCGTAAAGTCACACAACCGAAATCGCGATCCATCGTAGAGCCGGTACTGAGCGCTATAATTCAGCAATGAACTATAGAACAAGGATGGGACCGCGGGAGGTCTCTTTTTTGGTCTCTCGTTCCTTGGGTAAATAATATAATCTATTGTGCCTAAGGAGGTTTTATCTGAATATGTCAAGAAAATTTCAAATCGGTGTAATGGGTTCGGCGGCCGATCTAAAATATGGCAAAGAAGTTGAAAGAGCAGCGTACGAGGTCGGCAGGTTAATAGCCGAAGAAGATGGGATCTTGTTTTTTGGAGCCGAAAAAGATAGCGATTCCCTGTCTACGGCGGCATGTCGCGGTGCAAAAGATGCTGGCGGATTAACGGTCGGCATCACGTATGGCAAAGGAAAAGACGTTTGGGAAAAAGATGCTGACATTATCATCCCCTGCGGACTGGAACGCGGCGGCGGTCGAGAAACCGTACTGGTAACTGGTTTCGATGCGGTGATCGCGATAAGCGGCGGTTCAGGCACACTCACCGAATTGGCTGTCGCTTATCAGGCCGATATCCCAATGGTAGCGCTAACAGGCTACGGGGGCTGGGCTGATAAACTCGCTGATGAATATCTTGACACTCGTAATCGAATATTGACAGTCGGTACAGCATCGCCAGAAGAGGCAGTCAAAAAAGCCTTTGCGGCAGCTGCTGAGTACAGGAGGCGATATGCGTAAGATTCTATTTATCGCTGCTACTCATGGTAATGAACGAGACGGCGTCAAGGTGATGCGGCAGCTTGAGAAAGAATTACCTAAAGAAAAATACGGCTATGATTGGATTATAGGAAACGAAAAAGCTTTTTCAGCTAACACGCGTTTCACCGAACAAGATCTTAATCGCAGCGCTCCAGGCGATATCAATAGCTCCATATATGAGGTCCGCCGCGCAGCAGAGTTAATTGAATACGGCAAAAATTTCGATGTCGTCATTGATCTTCACGGGACAAAAACAGACAGCGGTATTGTTACAATCATACCTTACCCTACGGAAGAAAATATTAGATTAGCAAAATCGGCGGGATTGAGCCGTAATGTTGTTTGGTATTCGGAAAAGTCAAAAATTGCTGGACCATTAGCTCAACATATGACCGTACCGGCTATAGAATTTGAATGCGGACCAAAGGATACTAAAAAAGCGTTTGATTTAACATACTCTGCGGTGCGTCGATTTATAGAGGCGAATCGGAGCGGTCAGGAAGTTTGCGGCGAAAAAAATGTTGAGTTTTACAATGTCTATGGCAAATTGTATGGCGAACACGATCCAGCTCTTAGAGATTTTGTATTAGCAGAAAAAGGCGACGAATCATTTTACCCGTTCCTGTCTAACGAATATAGCGGTATTGTTTGTTATAAGATGGAGAAAGCTGAAAATGGTCTTGTTTCTTGTAAAGTCTGATTTAATACATTGTGAACTTTGCTATTGATATTCCAAAGTGGTATCCTGGCCATATGGATATTATAACCAGCCCATGTTACTTCTAGGCTTTGATAGTAATTTTTAGCGCTAAGGAGAAATAAATATCATGACAATCCGACCCTTCCACCCCAAAGATCGTGCCGTAATTGACGAGCTGTCTATTAAGCTGCACGCGTATTTTGCCCAAGTTGACGACACGGCGGAATCGCTGCCGTTCGCTAGCCCGCGAGACGCGCACGGCTACATGCAGCGGATGATTGACGATAGCGAGGATATGGACGGCGCGATGTATGTTGCCGAGGAGAACGGCCAGGTGGTCGGCTTTATTCAGGGCGTGATTATCGATCATCAGCCCGGTCAAGATGCTGTTTTCGATGCGGTGCATGAGCCGCGAAAAGACGGCTGGATCGGACTGCTCTATGTCGAGCCAGAACAGTGCGGCGGCGGTATCGGGCGGGCCTTGCTGGATGAAATGAAGCGCTATTTCCAGAGTAAAAATTGCGATACCTTGCGGCTAAAAGTACTGAGCGGCAACCAGCGCGCCATAGCGTTCTATGAAAAATATGGCCTTACGGCGCATGAAGTCGAGATGGCGAAGAAGTTGAAATGATAGCTCTTCTGTAAACTACTTATCCAAATACTCTTTCCAAACTTTCAAAACCCCATCGCTGAATTTCGGTAAAAGCTGCTTTTCGTCAATCAACTTTTTGACAAACCCATAATATTTCTGCTCTTTAGCGTGAAGATCTCCAGAAAAAAACAGCCCTAAGATTTCATCGTTATGCTTCTTGTCTAGCTCCTTATATCTATCCGTGGATGACTGACTTTCTATTCGCGACTGGGCTAGCTGCTCGATAAACCCGCGGTAGCATTTATATGCCGACCAATATTCCTGGCGATATCGATGCTTAACATAGCGCAGCGAACCCATCAATACATCCAGATAATTGTGCTGTTCGTCTGATTCTGTCCATGTTTTGCCGGATTTTTTAGCGGGCTGGTCTGTGCGGTTGTTTTGGAAAATTAATGTTGAATTTGGAAATAGTTTAGTTTTATCAGGTAATGAAAAGCCGATGTCAATTTTATGAAACAAGCTCATGCTGCTTAGAAAAAATGAGCGTGCAACTTCGTGATCATTCTGAGCAATGGTGTAGGTTGCAATGATACCAAATTGATTATCGAGAGTCTTGCGCGTGTAATTTTCGGCGGCTACCGGGCAGCTGGTTATGGCCGTAAGATCAATGTCAGAAAATTGGTCGTCATCGAATACGGCCCGCGAACCAAAAATATACAGTTTGTTAATGTATGGATTGGCAGTCAGCGCTGTAAACAACTTTGGCGGTATGGATTTAGTTTTGCTCATTATTCTGGAAACTCAATTGTTGATTGCGGGCGCAAACCGTTTTATTCTACTTCTCCGCTGCGCCGTCAATTTGCCCGATAACCTCTATCAGCTTCCGCGGCGTGATGTCGGCTTTGATTAAATATCCATCAACACGACTCATCACGGAGTTACGCGAAGCTTCGTCCTGCTCAAAATTGGTCATAATCAGCACCTTGCTGTCGGGGATCAAATCGACGTCATTATTACGCAGTGCGTCAAGAATCTGGTCGCCGCGCTGTTCTGGCAGCATCAAATCCAGGATAATCAGGTCGAAATGCTGATTGCGCGCCGCCACCAAGCCGTCATTACCGTCAACTACCCACGTCACGTCGTAGCCAGCTTTTTGTAAGCTTCGCACATACATCTCGCCGATAAACCGGTCGTCTTCTACGCATAAAATTGTCTTTATCATATTCCCTCCTAATCTCTGTACATGGCGTGATTTTTAATCCAACCGCCGCCCTTTCTGATCAATTGATTATTTAATTGGCCGTCTTCTAATAATTTATCTTTGACAGTGGCGTAAATTGGCAAGGTGAACGAGAAAACCGAGCCTTCGTTTTCGCGGGAGCGAGCAGTAATGGAGCCGCCGTGCGATTCGACGAAGGCTTTACAGATATATAGTCCGATGCCAGTACCAGCGACTGCTTCGCGCGATCGGTGCGAGCGGTAAAATTTGTGGAATAAATTATTGACGACGTTGGCGGGCATGCCGATACCATTGTCGGCGACAGAAACCTCTATAAAGTCGCCTCTTCTCTCGGCGGTGACGCTAATAACACCGCCTTCAAAACTATATTTTATGGCGTTATCGATGAGATTGCTGATTACTTCGCTAATGCTGCCGCGGTCTGCTGCCACGGTCGGCAGATCGTTTGGAATAGCGACATTTAACAAGCGGTGCTGGGTCGCTGCGCGTAGCTGCATGTCGTCGGCGATTGAGTCGTAAATGTCATGAATTGTGTCTTCTAAAAGATGGACTTTCAGATGATGCCGGTCAAATCGCGATACGTTTAGGATATTATCAATGTAGCTGGACAGCCGGTTGGCTGAGACGATTAGCCTGTCCATTAGCTGAGCCTCGTCGCCGTGCAGCCGGTCGGCAAACTCGTCGGCGATGATATCCAAATATCCGCGAATCACTGTAATCGGTCCGCGCAGCTCGTGTGCGGCGAAGGAGATAAAATTCAAATCTTCTTCTTCCGGCACGTACCGGCTAGATTTGTCGATGAGAAAAACAACCGTCTCCCCTTCTGCGCCTTTTTCAAACGATGCCACGATGTCGTAAATTTTAGTAGTTTTAACAACTTCAGGATTGGTGGCGATGCGGTACCAGCGCTGCTCGGCTTTGGTTTCCTTATTGCTTATTTCGTCAAGCCATTCGGAAATCGACGGTTCGTTTAGGAATTCCAGCGCCAAATAATCCTTGCCGTCAATTCCCCGGGCGATCGGCGCGGCAGAATTGGCGAAGATAATTTGTTTTTTACTATTAAAGATAGCGATGCCGCAGCTGGTGCGATTAAGCGATTGGATTAAAAAGGAGTTTTCTGATCCGACGTGATGATTTGCCGGTATCGTCGTCGGTTTGTCGTAGATGATCTGCAGTACGGCTTTGAAGCCGGATTTTTCATAGCGCTTATCGTTAATGTCGGGCGGCGTTTCGCTGGACGGTGCGCCAGTTTTATGGGATAAAGCGGCTAAGATTTGGCAGAGCGGTTCGGCGATAACTTTCATAGCTGCCGCAAATGACGCAGTCTCTATAATAAAAATCACTAAAATAATGAGCCAAAAGTTTGGCTTGTCTATCGGTGCTGCGCCGGTTGCTGCCAGTATAATTCCCAAAGCCAGCAGCGTATTTAACAATACCAAGGCAAACACGCCGATAATTTTCTTATAGTAATATTGCCGATAGCCGCGCAAAGGCTCTGCGCTCTGGCTTACTGCCATGCGATACTTCCCCGCCCGGGCGTGAAAGCTGCTATCCAAGTTTGGCCGCGGTTAAGCGCGATATTCTTTCCTTTCGAATCTTGCAGTTTTAATGGCGAAGTAACGTCGTCTTTACTCCAGGCCGCAGTAGTTACTGTGCCGTTTTGGAAAATATACGCTTTGCCGCTGCCGATGGTTTTTACGTCTTCATAACCGTCGGAATTCTGCGCCCGCGCCTCTACGCCGACTTCCAGAGCGACGACGACGTTTGGTGAAATTTGCCCGCCTTCGCGGTCGTGATGGGCACCGCCAGCCAGACTTCTGATGTACGAGTTAGAAGCCTTGTCATACGCGTATGATGTATTGAACGGGCTGCTGCTAAAGTTGACATTGATGGTAGTGGCGTTTGGTTTGGCAGCTGGCTTGCCGTCGGTGCGGGAGAAGCTGGTGAAATCTGATTGGGTATATTTTTTAGCATTGTTTAGCTGGTCAAGTTTTTCGCCGGAGGTGTACACGTTGTGCGGCGCCTGGCGGTCGCTTGCGCGCCAATACGAGCCGCCGTTAAAGAACTGGTCGATGTCGCGGTAGCCGCCGCTTCTGGCTTGAGCGAGGGCATTAGGACTGCCGCCGACGTGGGCGATGGAGGCTTGATAAGCTGCCGCCCAGTTCAGGTAATATATGCGCAAACTGCGAACCGGTCCGATTAGAGCTGGCTTTGCGCCTTGATATAACGCCATAAACCTGGTGATACCGCCCTCGGCGACGGCTTCATATACTACGCCGGCATTCTTCAGGCCCGACTGCGGCCTGGATTCAGGGCTGTTCTCGATCATGATGCCAGTCACGGGCAGCTTGGTGGCGGCCTCATCGGCAACTGGCAATCCTGTCAGCGGCGAATAATATTTTACAGGCTCTGGCTTACGCTTGGTGGATATGGTGGGAAGATTTTCATCGTATTTAACAGCATTGACGGCGATGATAAAAACGGCAGCAATAACACTGGCAGCTACGACCAGCACAATCGCCGCCAAATGTTTCTTAAACCACTTCTTAAACGACGATTTTTCTTTTGGCGTCTCTGACCGGGGCTTCTTCACTTCCATGGCAATATTATAGCACAAGCATGATGGAAAATAGCTACCGGTTATGGTTTGAGGCGTGCCGATTTTATAGTATGATTGATAGATAACTAAGGAGGGATTTATGGCAACTGTTCGTGTGGAAGGTGGAGAATTACATATAGAAGGCGGCAACAGAATGAGTCCTGAGAGACTAAGAGGCTTGAAACTGGCGGCGTTAGCTATGCTTGGCGAGCGTAGCGGGCTGGCGTCAGAGCAGTTATCAGCATTGGAGGAAAGACCGTCATCCAAGCCTGTTAAACTTGGACCGTTACCGAAGAAGCGTAGGTGTGAACCATCTCAACTACGGCGCAGTCCCGAGTGGCGGCAACAAGGCGTGTCAGACGAAGTTTTAGAGTCTTACTCAAAAAGTACGCCCGGACACTCGATTAATTAAATTATTGAAGGGTTATTATATGGAATATGAGCAGATAACGAGTTTCCGCTGTGTTTCTTGTTTAACATATTTTCCATGGCTAATTATTAAGATATGCGTCCAGCCGGCGCAAGGTTTTTTCTTTGCCGATTAACGCCAGCGTATCGTTCAGCTGCGGGCTGAATGGCGCCCAGGTGACGGCAATGCGGGTCAGGCTGAAGAGAATGCCGGGTTTTTGGCCGGTTGTTTCCAGTAGTTCGTTTAGGCAGTTTTGGATTGATTCTGGCGTCCAATCGGTAAGTTTGGCGAGCTCATCGCAGGCGGTTTCTAGTAATTCGCGCCGCTCGCTGTCAGACAGCTTCTTTAGTTGTTTATTGCCATCAATAAGTTCCAGGTTAATCTCAGGTTCCGCGAAAAAGTAGCCAAATCCGCGTAAATCTTCAAATATTTTCAGGCGGTCTTGCGCTAAAGCCAGCACTTTCATGCGGTACTCCTTGGTTATGTTTGGAGCGTAGGCAGATTCTGGCCAGAAACCAGTCTGCCCCCCGTCTTTTTGCGAGTTATCGTCCTGTGGCGACACGTACTCGTAAAGCTTATCGACAGGGATATTGCGTATATGAGCGCCGTTAAGCCACAACAAGCGTTTTTCGTCAAACCGTGCGCCTGATTTTTGGACGCGTTTCAGGCTGAACTTTTCGATCAATTCGTCTCTGGTGAAAACCTCCTGTTCGGTGCCGTCGTTCCACCCCAGGCTGGCGAGGAAATTGAGCATGGCGTCCGGCAGATAGCCCTCTTCTCTGTAGGCTAGGATATCTTTGGCGTCGTCGCGTTTGGATAATTTCTTATTGCCCTGCTCGTTCATGATTGGCGGTACCGAAGCGAATATCGGCCAAGGTATATCCAGCGCATCGTAGAGATTAAGATATTTGGGCGTGCTGGCAAGGAACTCTTGCCCGCGGATAATGTGGGTGATTTCCATTTCGGCGTCATCGACAATGTGCGCAAAGTTGTACGTCGGAAAGCCGTCGGATTTGACTAATATAAAATCGTCAATTACCTCTGGGCCGGCGTGCATTTCGCCCATGACTTCGTCGTGCCAGGTGTAAGCTTTCGGCTCTGAACGAAAGCGCAGCGGCTGGCTGCCATCCCAGGTCGGCGGGTTTTCCGGACGGTAATCACGGTACAAAAAAGGCTTTTTATGGGCTTTGGCTTCTTCGCGAAAAGCGTCTAGCTGCTCCGGCGTATACGGATCGGCATAAGCGCGGCCGGCGTCAATGAGTTTTTGCACATATTTCCGGTAAATGTCAAGTCTCTCTGACTGTTTGTACGGTCCAAATTCACCGCCAAAATTGCCGGGGCCTTCGTCTGGTATAAGGTCGAGCCACTCTAGGCATTTATAAATATGCTCTACGCTGCCAGATACTTCCCTTTTTTGGTCGGTATCTTCTATGCGCAGGATGAATTTTCCATTTGACTGCCGAGCAATGAGCCAAGCGAATAGCGCGGTACGCATACCGCCGACGTGCATATAGCCAGTTGGACTGGGTGCGAAACGAGTTCTAATAGTCATGGGTAAATTATATCACGGGCGCGCGGCGCTGGTAAACGCGGGGATTGCTACCTAAGAGTGGTACTGCTTTATGGGCGCCGGTGAACCACTATAAGCTAGTGGCAATTTTTTGAATCTGCTCGTTGGAAAGGTTGGCGCTGCCAGTGATTTGATATAAAATACCACCGTTAACCCAAACCGCGTTTTTGCCGCTGCTGTAAATTGTCAAGCCGTCAACCATGGTGGTGGTTGGCGATTTTGATTTTTCTGTAAAATATTCCTTAACTGCTGCCGAATCCCAATTGCTTTTCTGCTGGGTTAGCGTATATTCCGAGCTGCCGTCGGCGTACGCATATTTCATGCTTACTTCCCCGCTTTTGAATTTTATCGGGCCGTTAAGCGCGTAGCCGTCTGGTTTGTAGCCGGGATATTTGGCGTTGATGCCGGATTGTACGGCTGCCATTTTAATGGAGATATTCGGCATGCTGAGGTAGGTCAAATAGCCGCCAAGCAGCATGATAGCCAGTCCGGCGGAAAAGATGCTGGTTATGCGGGCAAACCGGTTCGGACGGTGCTTGACGCGGTGCTTTTTAGTGTCGGCGACTTCTCTGGCTAGCGCTTCGGCGATAGCGTCATTCTTCAGCTCTTTGGCAGTTTTTACGGCTTTTACGGTCGCTGGACGCTGGGCAGGCGTCGCAGCTTCAACGGGCTTAGCGATGGCAGGTTTGTCTCTTTCAATGATCGAAACCGGCGGTGTTTGCCGTTCTCTGCGCAGCTGCGTGTTAATACTGGCTTGATGTTCTTTGGCGCGATGAGCTACCGGATGAGTTTCGGCTGGGCGGTCGGGCTGGGCATTTTTCTGTTCAAGCGTTTTTTCGGATTCTGGCGCGAACTTATTAATGGCGGCGTTTTGGCTAATTGGCGCGCGGACTTTTTGCGGCCGGGCAGCGAGCGGGACTTTTGCCGGCTGCTTAACGTGCCGGCGATTCAGCGTGATTGATTTTTGGGTGTGGGACGCGTGGATATTCGACGGTGCAGCGCTGCGTGCTGCCGTCTGGTTCTCTGGTTTTTTTCTTAATTGCAATTTTGCCGGGTCGACTCTAATATCGTCCATCGGCAAACCGGTGGTGCCACTGTAGGCTCGCCCGTTGACTACGACATATTTTTTATTTACCATCAATCCCCCTATGCTTATTTCTCTATTTTATTTTACAAAGTGCCTAAGGTTTTTTCAAGAGTAAAAATATGGTATAATCTGTCGTGATTATGACTCAGGAGAAAACTCGTACTAAAGAGCTTGCTCGCCGGACATTTGTGTATACGCTGATGGTAGTAACGATGGTTAGCGGGCTGATTTTCTTGATGTTTAATATGCTTGGCTATACGTTTAGTTCAAACACCAGCCAGCTGCAACAAACTGGCTTGGTGCAATATACGTCGTATCCAGGCAGCGCGATGGTGTCGGTTGA
The DNA here is from genome assembly GCA_905373795.1 of Candidatus Saccharimonadota bacterium. Taxonomy (GTDB): domain Bacteria; phylum Patescibacteriota; class Saccharimonadia; order Saccharimonadales; family Saccharimonadaceae; genus Nanosynbacter. Next base: position 94,001 of record CAJPUO010000004.1, on the reverse strand, counting down.
TGGTATGGAATTCCGCCGTACTCAGGCGAAGCATGCGGTTTTGCCTGGGATACATACTTTTTCTATGAAGCTGGATGATTACGAGCCGTGGCAAAAGACGCTGGAGATAAAATCGAATACAGTAACTAACATTGACTATGTCAGAATGATTCCAGTCAAGCGGACAGCATCTGCGGTTAAGACTTTTGATAATATACAGGCGGCGTATTTGTCGCCTGCGGGAAATTTTGTAGCGGGAATCGGCCAGAAGGATAAGACGCCAGTGGCGGTATTTGGCGACATTCGCGACACTAATAATGAGAAATTTAAGGAATATGCGCTCAGTACGGAAGTACTGGCCGGCTATGCTTGGTCGGCTGACGGGCATTCGTTTATGGTTAACGAGTGGGATAAGGATGCGCGGTATCTGCTGGTGAAGCATATTTATCGCGGCGAGGACGGCGCTCAGGATGTACAATGGTTGCGGCTGGACCGCGAGAATCCGGAAAAAATCGTTGACATTACGGCGATAACTGGTTTTGATATTAAGCAAGCGCATTTCGTCGGCACGAGCGGCAATGAACTGTATGTTCTACAGGAAAGCGGCGAACTTAGACATGTCAATGTCGATAGTTCCGTGATTTCCAGCCCGATAATAACAGGCGTGGAATCGTTCAAATTATACGGTACCGACCGGTTAGCGTATGTGGCGGCGGATTCTAGCAAGGGTAAAAAGATTGCCGGGATTTGGAAAAAGGATTGGAAAAAACCGTTTGTGATTAGAACTTTCACGGCTGACGAATCGCCTATTATTCGGGTTTCGGGATATTTTAATAAAGACACGGTCGCTCTGGGCGCTGGTAAAAGATTGACGATATACCGGGGCGACATTTCCGATTCCAAAGAAGCCCAAGCCAAGTTTCTGAAAACCGCTAAGGCTTTGCAGCTTGACGGGAGTATAGAGGATATTTCTTTGAATAACAGCGGACGGTTTATCGTGGCGCAAATTGGTTCGTCGGCGCAGAGTTACGACTTGGAGAGATTGACATTGTCTAGTAAATTCCAGCTGGGCAGCGGCCAGAAAATAAAATGGCTGGATGATTTTCACCTCTTGGCGGCGGCAAATTCCGGTAAAACGGCGATCCAAGAATATGACGGCACGAATTTTCACGAGCTACTGCCAGCGGACAAAAAAATGGGCATGGTTTTGTCGTCTAATCAGCGGTATGTTTATGCGCTGGCTGCTGATGCGTCCGGCAAGCTGGTTCTAAGCAAGATGAACATGACCAACGGCTCGGTCGGCTGGTTTGGGTTTTAGATTGGGATAATCTGGGAAAATTCCCTTGGATAAAAGTTTAACTTGCGCCGAATAATCGCTCTAAAAGCGTTGGCGACGGCTTGCCGGGAATAGCGGCGGAAGCTGAACTTTTAGAATTGTCGGAACTAGCGTTGTCGGATAATTGAGCGCCGTTTGGATCCGGGCTGATTTGCTCGGCGAAGACTAATAGTCTTTTTTCGGCAGTGCCTAACGGTACGCAGCTGATGAGCGTTAGCATCGGCTTGCTGGTCTTTAGCTGGACTTTGGAAACTTCGGTTGGCATGACAACTTCTGTGGAGGTGACTTTATAAGTGTAGCGTTTACTTTGGTAATTCATGTAAATAATATCGCCTTTGACGAGTTTTTCATTCTGGGCGAAGATGAATTTATAATCGCCGGCAGCGAAAGCGTCGTTGCTGGAGTGCGCAGCGAAAACAGCGTTGCCGACCTGCCCTGGCACGGCATTTGCGCCGGGAATTGAAAAGTGCGCGATACCGTTACGCATGGCGGCGTTCTGCGACTGCGTGTCGCTGGCGGCGCCGTAAACCACTGGCGCGTCGATGTTGATTTTCGGGATAATCATGCGCGGCTCGGGACTAACCGCTACATCGGTCGAGGCATCGACGATGATGTTTTGCGGATCAATCGCTCCCGGAGTGGTGTAAGCGGCAACTGCGCCGAAAATAATCCGGTTATATTGTAAAAACATAAATACTAGTAAAACGGTAATGCCTGCCATGGCTGGCATGAAGTGGCGGGATTTTTTAACCTTTTTAGCGGAGTCGCGGACTTTTTGCTGGATTTGCTGGCGCAGCTCTTTCATGGCGTTTGCTTGCAAGTCCACTGGTTTATTATCGGCGTCCGTTTCTGAAGTTTGACCGGGAGTTTTTTGCAGGCGGGATAATTCTTGTTCTTTGGCTGTCAAATGATTGGCATAATACCGCTCGTAATACATTTGGTAATATTTTTGCCAAGCGCTGTGATATTGCTTCCACTGGTCGCTGGTGATCTGCGTGCGTGCCGGGTCGATTGGCTGCTGGACTGGACGCGCAGTCGGCTTATCTTTATTCGGTTGAGGCGCCGGCTGGTTATCTGGCGGCGATGTGCGCATGGCGTGGACTGTATTCTGCGGATTGTTATCCGGCTGGGATGAGCTGGTTTGCGCTGATTGAGCCCTAGGTTTTTCCAGAGTTTGCTGGCTTGGCTGTTGGACTGGACGCTGAACTGGCGTGGTGTGCGGTGTGTTCTCGCCCGATTTTCCAGAGTAAATAGCGTCCAGCTGCCCGCGAATAACATTAGCCGCGGCAGTATTCTGCGGCGACGCTTGATCGCGAGTTGGTAGCACGATAGGTCGATTATGATCTGATAGCGGTGCGCCCACTCGACCGTTTGACTGATCATCCGTCGGGTTCATAACTGGTTTAATTATAAGCGAAAACGGTAAAAAATAAAAGCCGGCGCTTGATTAGCCGGCGGCTGTTGTGGTACAATCTCTACCGTAGTTTGAAGCGTTCTCTCGTGCCGCGGTGGCGGAATTGGTAGACGCGCTAGACTCAAAATCTGGTGAGCATTTGCTCGTGCCGGTTCAAGTCCGGCCCGCGGTACCAGAGGCTGCTTCAGACGGAAAAACCGCCCCTTTGCTTTTTGGCTGGGGCGGGTTTTTAATGTCGATTTGTCGACCTTAGTTGCCAAAATGCATTCTGCTACGATCCCGTGTATTGTCGCAAGGATTCTTCATTATGCATACTTTTCATAGCTTCATTATATGGTCGCATATACTGTCGAAATCCAGGTGTTGCTCTTACGAGAGTTGGATTTTGCCGAGTCTGGTATTCTTCGTAGCTTGAAGGAGGATCGTTTACGTACTCAAGCAGCCCCGCTGCAACACAGATCCCGGTGAGTGCCGCTGAAATATCAGTGCCGTCAGCCCACTGCCCGCTATCTCTATCGACGGTTATGTGTTCATACGAACAGCCGCCCTCTTGGTAGAATTCCTCGGGTATTCGGCTGGCTAAACCTAGTATTGCGGAGAAATTTTCTTGAATTTTTTCTTTGGAGTAAGTTTCTGAAAGTCCTATTGGATTACGCACTTCAACGACCTGGTCTGGCGCGTATACAGGATTTTTTATGTCTGGAAAATATGCGTGGCAGCTCCATTCAAAGTAGCTTGCCAGCTTTAGTCTGGTTTCATCAGGTATTTTTGACCAGTTAGGTACTCCGTCTCTTAACGAGTCGATAGTCTCCCAATATTCTACTTCTTTTTTTAAAAATCCTGCTAGATAAGGTTGTTCATTGCTATAGCTTTCTAGCATTCCCTTTAGCCTGTCATAACCGACTCGCTCCATCTGCATAAACCTTCCTTTAATTGACAATATGTATTTTATAATATTTCGCTTATATAATCAATTTTCAAGTTTTTCACAAAGAAAATAGCCCACCGAACTGGCTCAAACCGGAATTGGGTGTATCTCAACCCAGGAAACGCGATATGCGTCTCAACCAGGTTAAGCCAATTCGGCAAGCGATTTTCTTTCGGTGGGCGTCATCCCTTGTTGTCTGAGCTATCTCTCATTTTGGCCTTGATCATGTCGATTCGCGCAGAATTTGCTAACCCAAACGCAAGAGAATACATAATGAGAGTTGTCATGGCAGAACTCTCCCCGAAGATGGGGAAGAGAAGGTTTGCCACCCCTGCAATAAATAGGCTAACCGAAGCCAGGGCCTGGATACCAATGAACACGGTTTTCTCCTTCCGCGAGAGCTCAGCTCAAAGTAAAGGGCGCTCCTCGCCCTAAAAGACTACCTTTGAGCAAAAAGCTAATATATATATCAATAATTGAATAAAAAGTCAATAGATTTAGGAAATTTTATTGAATTTTATGCAAAAAATGACGTGAAATGATGAAAAAAGGGAAAATTTCGTATTCTCTGCCGTGATTAGCGGAAAAATAAAGTTAACCCGCGCAAATAGCGGTACTGGCGGCAGCCAGCGGTGATTCTGGCGACCAGACCAGGTAACTGGCGATGCGGGCGCCGACTATGCCGCGCCAGATTGCCATTGGTTCGTTCCAGTTCTGAGTAATGACGTCGCCGCCGTGAGCGATAACCAGGTGTTCGGCGTGAAACGCGCAGATTGTAACGGGATAAGTGATGGTGAATTTGTGGAGAATGTCGACGAACTGTGCTAATTGAAGATTGAAGGTCAGGATTTTTGGATAATAGACCGCGCGCAATAATTTTTGGACCTGGGCGAATGAAACGACGAAAACAAGGCGCGGATTGTCCAGGATTTCAGCGAAGCTGTTTTGCAGCAGGTCTACGGCGTCGCGCGTCACAACGACCGGACGCTGGGCTTTTTTAATCAGCTCCTCGTAAACGATTGCTGTCTGGCTGTTTTTACCGGCATCGCCGACCAGCAGCAGTGCGTCCGCCCAATCTTCCAAAGCTAATGCTGGCTGTAGCGCCTCGCGACCCAGGCTGCCCGAAGGGTTGGTTGGCGCGAACAGTACGTCGGTCATGGCGGCGGGAACGTTTTTTTTCAGCGCGTCCGGCAGTAATACGCGAACTTCGCCGACGCCAGTTTTCAGGGCTTCTTGGTGGCTGTCGGCTACCGCCAGGAAGCCTAATTTATTGCCGCCAATTATCGCCAATTTCCCCGCTTGGCTGCGGCGCTCCGGCTTATTCCATTCAATATCCGGGAATAACGGTTTTGATTGTTCCTGCTTGCGCCAAAACTTCATGTCCATATATCAATTGTAGCGCATTAGAGTTGTTTTATTGCCAGCTGGAGAATGGCGTTCAGAAATTACACGATTTGACAGTGCTGATTGAAGAGAAAATTACCGCCAAGTAGCGCGCGGCTGGACAGGCTGGAGTTGTTCGGGCTTGACGGATTTTTGGGCAGATAGCTTATCGTTTCCGGAGATCTTTTTATATATTTCATCAAATGTTAGTCCTGAGTCGCGGACTAATTTCGCCATGTCTTTACCGACGTAGCGGAAGTGCCAGCTTTCGGCTTCTATGCCGGTGAGGTCTTCTTTACCTTCCGGGTAGCGCAGAATGAAGCCGTATTTGTAAGAGTTGTTTGCCAGCCAGGCGGCAGTTTCCTTTTTCAGGCTGCAGCGGGAGAAATTGGCTTTGCAGTCTTTATCAAAGCTGGATAAATCAACCGCTAGGCCAAGCTGATGCTCGCTGTGTCCTGCTTGATTAACGTATTTTTCGGTGTAGGCGGCGCCGCTTTTGGCTTTCGATTCGGCGACGAGTTTTTTCTGGTCGGCAGCTGAGCGGTAGGCGCTGGTCACGATCAAGTCGTTTTTAGCGGCTTTGGCGGCAGTAAACATGTCTTTTAGTTCCGGCTGGATTTCGGCGCTGGCCCGCTTGTCTTCCAGCCAGTCGCCGTGCTCGACTGTTAGGTTAGCTAATTTCGGCTGGTAATCTTCGCTAATTCCCTGGGTTTTTGATACGTAAGCCCAAATACCGCCAGCTTGTAATAACTTTTGCGATGGGATTTTTAGTTTTAATTGCGCGTTATTGGCGCCGGCAAAGGTTACGGTTCTTACTGGCGGAACGATTGGCTGAGCCGCCATTTGCGCTTGATTCTGGTCGTAGGTGTCGCTGGCTTCGTACATACCGCCGACCAGCAAAAAAGTAAACGTTGTCCATGCTGATAGAACCATCGCCAGCAAATAAGTAAATATGTTTTTCCCGCCCTTCTTCATGATATGTATTATACGCTATCGGGCAGTTTTTGCTATACTTGCATTATGGTACGCGCTAAAAATAGTTCGCCTAAGAAAGCAATTTCGCGTTTAATCGCTGCGGTGTTTTTAATGGCGGGCGCAGGATTTTTAACGTATAAAGTGCTGGTTTGGCAGCTTGGCGCGCCTGTAAAAAATCAGCCGGCGGCTACGAGTACCGTGAAAACTAAACCGCACAATTCAGGCGAACGGTCGCTGACTTTTTCGGCGGCGGGCGATTTTTTGGCGCATGATTCGGTCGTTAAGCAAGCTAAAACGAATAATGGCTATGATTTCTCGCCGTATTTTACTTCTGTCAAATCGTTATATGGCACCAGCGACGTGTTCTTTTGCAATCCGGAAACACCCAGCGCTGGTGCGGCGTACGGGATTTCCGGCTATCCGGCGTTTAACGCGCCAGTCGAATTGGCTCGCGATATGAGTAAAACCGGCTGCAATCTTATCAATTTGGCGACTAATCATATGGCGGATAAGGGCCAGGCGGCGATTGACGCCACGCTTGACGAGTGGCAGAAATTGCCTGTCTTGGCAGCGGCCGGCGCTAATCGTAATGCTAGCGAGCAGAAAAAGGTTAAATATTTTGAGAAAAATGGCATAAAGGTGGCGTTCTTGGCGTTTGCCGATTTCAGCAACGTTCGTCTGCCGAACGCCTACAGTATTAATACATATCATGACGAGGCGCTAGTGCGGCAGTTAATGTCCGAGGCGCGCCAGCATGCGGATGCGGTGATCGTGTCGGCGCATTGGGGTACGGAGGATTCGCATACGGTAACTGCCGACCAGCAGAAATTTGCCAAATTGTTTGCTGATTTGGGCGCAGATGTGGTGATCGGTACCGGCCCGCACATGATCCAAAAAGCGGACATGCTGGATCGAGCTGGCGGCGGGAAAACGCTAGTGTGGTATTCAATTGGCAATTTTTTATCCAGCCAGCTGCAAGTTGACGAATTGACCGGCGGCGTGGCGCAGTTTAAGCTTGTTAAAACAGATAAAGGCATTTCAATTTCCGACGTCAAATTCCGTCCGACGTTCATGAGCTATGAGTGGTCGCCAGCTGACCGGCAGGCGCAGAATTTACTGGCGCGCCGTAATCTGAAGTTGCAACCGTTGAAGCAAGCGGCGAACGAAACTAAACTGCACGGCACGACGATTGAAGAGCGCTTGGCAAAAGTCCGGCAGTGGCTGGATGGCACGGCTAAGGTAGCTGTTGAGTGACGCACTGCTTACTGGCGGGATTTTTCTGCCGATGATTTCCCCAGTAAAATTGGCGATGCCTGATCGAGCGTCATGTCTGCTTGTTTGAGTGCCGCTGCTAGCTCGCGGCCGACATAGCGGAAATGCCACGGTTCGTATTGGTAGCCAGTAATACGCTCCTTGCCCTTTGGGTAGCGTAAGATGAAGCCGTATTCGTGGGCGTGTTTGGCGAGCCACTTGCCGGCAGCTGTCTCGCCGAAACAGGTCTCAAGATAGCAATTGTGGTCGGCGGCGGCGATATCCATCACTAATCCGGTTTGATGCTCGCTGTAGCCAGGTTTGGAGCTAAATTTATCAGCGGCTGCTTGTCCGTAGGCGTTGACGTAACTGCCGTAATAAGTGTTTTGCAATTCATAGCCGCGAAAACCGCTGCCGATTTGCAAGTCGTGTCCGGCTGCTTTGGCGCTGGCAAACAGCTGTTCGACGTCTGGCATAATATCAGCGCGGACTGATCGCTCTTCTTCCGGTTTATCCGGCCGCGAATCGACTGTTGCCAATTGCAAGTTTTCCGGACGATATTTGCTGTTTTTCAGCGGGTGGGTTTTATTGACTAGCCGCCAGATGTGATCGTCAGCGGTATAGTCGCCAGCAGCTGGCTTGACGGAGACGGAATCGGTCAGTTTGATGAGTTTTTTCGCCGGGGATTTACTGGAATTGGCGGTATTATCCTGTGTTTTTTGGGTGTTTGGCGGCTGCGGAGAATTTACCTTTCGGTAAGCAATAATGCCGCCGCTCGCTAATCCTATCATGACAGCTGCGGCTAGCAGCGCCGCGTGCTTTTTACTATTTTGTTTCATTGTGCCGCCTTGCCAGTACTGCTTATTCTTCGTACAATTTCCTTACTGAGTTTGTTACCGATAATGATGCCGAGTTTTCCTGCGCGCGAGCGCTGTTCGGGCTTATTCCACTCGATATCATAAAAGAACGGCTGCTCGGGTGTTTGGCGCTGCCAATATGCTAATTCCATGAATGTATTGTAGCGCGAAAAGTGCAGACGTGCCAACTCAAGCGCTTGCCGCAGCCGCCGGGCTAGCGTACAATTTAGGCTATGGAAAAACACATTGCCGAGCATTATCAAACTATATCTCAGCGCCTAGCGGCGGCCAAGTCGAAAACTGATCTGGCGGAATTAGCGCGCTATCACCGCACGCGCGTGCAAGAATTTCAGCACGAGCGGCTGATTCATCTGTTGGTGACATTTTTCTTCGCCGGACTGTTTTTAGCGTCCCTGGCGGCATTTTTGGCAACCGCAGCGATGGGGTTGGCGATGAATTGTTTGCTGGGACTATTGGCGCTGATTTTGTTTGTGCTAGAATTGGCGTACATTCGACATTATTACCAGCTAGAGAATGGTGTGCAGCGGCTGTATGAATTGACGGTAGCGATTGAAGAAAAACGTCAGGAAGGCAGAATATAGTGCAAGGTGAATTTGTCATCATTGAATCTCCCTTCAAGGGAAACACGCCTGCGGAAGAAGCCGAAAATATAGCATATGCTAGAAAAGCAATGCGCGATTCGTTATATCGCGGGGAGGCGCCGTTTGCTAGCCACCTGCTCTACCCACAAATGCTTGACGATGCTGATGAAGACGAACGCCGCATGGGAATTGAAGCTGGATTGAGGATAGGACGATCAGCTGATAGGACGGTTGTCTATACGGATAGGGGCATCTCGCCAGGCATGAAACAAGGCATTAAACGGGCTGAGGACGAGGGGCGTCCGGTTGAGTATCGCTCGCTGTACGGCAGTGATCGTCGCCAAAATGATAAGAATTAGGTTCAGCGGACTATGGATATCAGCGAGCTGAGGTGGGTATTTCAATGCTCACCGGGCAGTGGTCGCTGCCCATTTGTTCGGGGTGGATTTGTGGATTTTTGACACGCTTAGCGATCTCACGCGACGCCAGCCAATAGTCAATCCGCCAGCCGACATTACGCGCCCGGGCGTTGGCCCAGTGTGTCCACCAGGTGTACGCCCCGGTCTTGTCAGGAAACGCCGCCCGGAAGGTGTCGACAAACCCAGCGTCCAGATAATTCTGAAAACCTTCCCGCTCCTCATCGGTGAAGCCGTGCTTGCCGACATTAGGCTTTGGATTTGCCAGGTCAATTTCTTGATGCGCCACGTTCATATCGCCGCAGTATAGCACCGGCTTGACGAGCTCCAATTCCTCCAGATAGGCCAGCACTGCCGGATCCCACTGTTCATGGCGTAATTTCAGCCGGCTCAAATCCCCTTTCGAATTTGGTGTATAACAGGTCACCACCCAAAAATCGTCGAACTCGGCAGTGATGATACGCCCCTCGCCCGCCGGGTTGCCATACTGATCGCCGGTCAGATTGAACCGCTCAATGATAGCCGGCGGCAGCCCGTCGCGCCAATGCAGCGGCCGGATTTTCGAGAAAATTGCCGTACCGGAATAGCCCTTTTTGGCGGCTGAATAGAAATGCTCGTGGTACTCCGGCAGATCAATTTCTACCTGGTCGCGAGCGGCCTTGGTCTCTTGCAGGCATAGAATGTCTGGATCGTACGTTTGCAGGAAGCGGGCAAACTCGCCCTTGTTGATGACGGCGCGGATGCCATTGACGTTCCAGGAAAAGAGTCTCATACTTTTTTAGGCCTTTCGCTTGCTGATGGCGTCTCTGTATAACTGCAAATATTTTTCAGCCATTCGGTCGGGTTTGAGTTCCGGCGCAAGCTTGATTGATGCCTGCGACATTTTCTGCCGTTTTTTCGGGTCGGCTGCCAGTTGCTGCATCGCAGCAGTAAAGTGATCAACCTCTGGCCCGTCGGTCAAAATACTATTGTCTTTATTCACTCCAACCGTCAGTCGCGGATCGCAATAAATAATCGGTAGCCCAGCAGTCGCTGCCTCGCCGATGGTCATAGCTTGCGTGTCAAAACCATAAGACGCTAAAACGAAAACATCTGCGTTAACCAACGCCTCGGCTACTTGATTAATGCCAGACATGTGTCCGCGGAAGATAATATTGTCATGTCCTTTTGCTAATTGGCGAAGTCTTCTAAGCTGATTTCCGCCGCCAGCGATGTGCAGTTCTGAATTAGGAATGTCAGCTTTTATAAAAGCGCGGATAATCGCGTCGACGCGTTTTTCTGGCGACAGGCGGCAAATGCTTAAAAAACGTATAGTGTGGTCGGAGTGGTGCCGCCGAGTTTGGCTAATGGCGCGGCTTAACTCCGGATTAATGCCAGTTGGTATAACGCGGGTTGGAGTGTTGGACTGCCCAGTACATTCGGTTATTCGCTGTATCATGAAATCGGCTGGCGCAGTAAAACCGTCAACCTGCGAGGCGATAATTGCCATGGAACGCCAATCAAATCGCGCTAGCAGTCCAGTGGCGTCGAGGCTTTTCGGCGCTAGGCGGATCGGCTGATTGTGCCGTTTTTTGGCAATCAGAGAAATCACCGGGCTGATGAGGAGCATGTAAGCCAGAGAACCCCAGACCGCCATGAATGGCTGCGAAGCGTGCGCTCCGGCTAAATTGGCATGAAAAGTATGGACGTGCGGGATGTTTTGCAGCTTGGCAATGCGTGCTGCCAGCGCCAGCCCGCCTCGATCCGTATGGCTATGAATGATATCAAACTGATGATGGCGGCAGACGCGCCGGGCTATGCGCCAGCTTTGTTTGATAGTGCATGTCTGCACTGGCATGCCTGATATGTATGTCGATGACATAACGATTGTCTCGCAGTTATCTGGCTTTTCTAAGTAATGCCGCGGCGCTAATAGCGTCACCTTGTGGCCTAGCCGGACCAGTTCGTTAACTTGTACCTGAACTGAACGCCCAATGCCGCCTGACGCCGGATAAATATCGTCTAATATTAAGGCAATACGCAGCGAACTGCTTGGCTTAACTGGCTTGTCTTTGGATTTCATGTGTCAAATTATAATATAATAGGATATGCAAGTAAAATGCGGGCGGCTGGTTGCTGCGGGCGAGGCTTGGGATAGATTGTTTGAGGTGAAATACTATCAACTTGTCAGTATAATAGTTTCGAGCAGTTATTATACCGCGATGCTATAATTTAATGAAGATGCTGCTAATGTATAATGAGTTTTTGAGCGAAATTTCAAGTGATTTTATAGATGTGGGAGGTATAAAAACTGCTTATTATTTTTATGACGGAAATTCGGATAAAACTATCCTATTGATTCATGGCATTGGCGGCGACTTTCATGGAATGATTCCGCTGGCGCATTATCTGAAGGATAGCGCAAATATGCTATTTGTCGACCTGCCGTCGCACGGTAAGAGCCAATTGATTACAGATGTAGAAATTAGCGATATTGAGTGCTGGGCGAGTAATTTGTTGCCAACTTTTAAGCAAAGAGGTTTACGGATTAATGAGATAGTAGCTCATTCCCTAGGCTGCTTGGCGGCTAGCAAGATGGAATGTCCGAAGATTTGGTATGTTAATCCTCCGATTAAAACTCCAGTAATGGCGAAGACTTCTTCTGCATTTTTATATCATGTTCGTTGGATAAATCGACACATCTATTTAAACTATTATTTTTCAGTACTGCGCGGCATATGTTTGGCGAGAAATAAACAAAGAAGTACGATAAATCTAATAAAATGGCTAACGAAACAAACTTGCGTGACGCCGCGGCAATATTTGGAGCATGCGAAGATCGCGCGGGATATTTCCAGAAAAGAGAAGATAGTTGTCTCCGGGCAAAAATTTACAGGGGTTATCGTGGGAAAGTTTGATAAAATTACTTGTCCCATTTATCCGTCTGGAGTGAAAATTGATAGATTTGCAGAACTTGACACAGGACATTTGTCGGTGTTGGATAGTCCAGAATTAATCTCAAGACTCATATTGTCAGGAGAATAATTTGCTATACTGTAGCTATGAGTAAGAGGAATGACAAGAAATTAACTGTTAACATGATTTCTGAAAGCGAGTTTACTGTTCAGGGCCATGGCGTGCATACAGCATATAAGGAGATTACGGACGCGCTGCGAAAAAGAAAAGATATTGATATTGAGGTAAACACCGATCGTCCTGCTGATATAATTCATATCCAAACCATGGGGCTATATTCTTTTCGACGCTTGATAAAGAAAGGCGGCAAGAAAGTAGTCTCAGCTCATATTGTGCCAGATAGTTTCGTCGGCTCGATTAAGGGAGCAAAGTATTGGAAGCCTTTAGGTAAAATGTGGTTGAAGTTCTTTTACAGGAAGGCAGATTTGGTTTTGGCCTGTTCTGGCATGGTCGCCGAGGAACTTATAAATGACATGAATGTTCCTAAAACTAAGGTGTTTTACAATACAATTGACATGTCGAGGTATAAACATACTGCTGCGGAAAAGAAAACAGCACGAAAAAAGCTGGGCTTGAAAGATGGCGATTTCGTGGTAATGGGCAATGGTCAAGTGCAGCCGCGTAAACGGCTTGACGTGTTAATAAAAGCCGCCAAGCAAATGCCGGATGTAAAATTCTTTTGGGTGGGAGGAATTCCGTTTAAGAATTTGGGAGCCGATTATGGCGCTATGCAAAGAATGATGAAGAATGCTCCAGATAATCTCACGATAACCGGTGTAATTCCTCTGGATGATGTTCGTGATTATTATGTTGCGGCGGATATATTTGTATTACCATCTGTGCAAGAAAACCATCCTATGTGCGTCTTAGAAGCTGCCGGTGCTGAATTGCCAATTGTTCTGCGCGACATTCCTCAATATGATGACACATTTAAGGGCGACGCTATTATGGCAAAAACGGACGATGAGTTCTTAAGTTTAATTGATATGCTGCACCGAGATAAACAGGCGTATAGTGAGGCGCAGCGCGGAGCTAAACGGATTGCGAAGAGATTTGACAGCAGTGCTGGTGCTGAGCGGTTGGTCGAGTTTTATCGATCTTTGATATAAATGGTATAATGAGACTATGAGGATAGGACTTTTTACGGATAGCTATAGGCCGTCTATCAATGGTATCGTTTATGTGGTCGAGTCTCTAAAGCGCGAGCTGGAGGCTTTAGGGCATGAGGTCTATGTTTTTTGTCCTGCGAAGTCTATTAGCCCGTCTAAGCAGGCTGAGCTTCTTCATGAAGACGATAACAGCCGGATTATTCGTTTTCGCTCAATTAAGGGTGCATTTTTTGATGATTATGATACATCGGTGTTCTTCCCTCCGGTGGTGCAGTGTCAAATTGCTAATATGAATCTGGATGTTGTGCATATTTTTACCCCGTCGCAAATTGGACTATTGGGCGTAAAGGCGGCGAATAAAAATAATATTCCGCTTGTTGTTCAACATTGTACCGACTTGTATGAATTTGTTGATCATTATCCAGCGGTTTTACCGGGAGCTTTGGCTTTGGCGGGAATTATTTTTCCACTATCTGTTAAGTTGAATGGCCAAGATTTGTTAGAGGTTGCCAAGCTATATCGTCCGCGCAACGGCGTAACAAAATGGAATAAAGATATTATTGAGCGTGTTGTTACTATTCTATATAGCAAGGCGGATGCTGTTATCGCGCTGTCGCGTAAAAGCCGCGACCAATTGCAATCTTGGCAAACAGAAGATTACAGCTATAAGATTACTTTAATGCCAAACGGCGTTAATGCTTTGCCGAAACCGAAGGCGGAGCGGATAAAAGAGTTTCGGAAACAATGGGGTTTGCGTGAGAAGGATGAAGTATTTGGTTTTGTGGGGCGCTTAGGCGAGGAAAAAAATCTGCCAATCCTCATTGAAGCGTTTGATAAGTTTATCGCCCAAGCCAGGCCGAAGTCTAAGTTGTTGTTTGTCGGCGACTTTGAATATCGGGAAACTTTGGAAAAAATGGCCGCTGAAACGAATTTCGCGGATAGGATTATATTCACTGGAGCTATGACGCGCGAAGATTTGGGCGTGGCATATGAAGTGATGAAAGTGTTTACTTTTCCATCATTAAAAGACACTCAGGGCTGGGTTCTTCATGAAGCTGCGCACGCCGGCAAGCCAATTGTTATTATCGATACGGAAGTTTCCGAGGTTGTAAAGGATGGAATTAATGGATATTTCGCAGAAAATACTCCAGAAAGCGTGGCTGAAAAAGTAATCTCAATTCTGAAAAGTCCGAAAAAACAGGCGGAATTTAGCGCTGAAAGTAAAAAACTTGCCCGTAAATTTACTGAGCGTAGTCAAGTAAAGAAGCTTGAAAAGCTCTATCAAAGCCTGATAGAGACGCGGAAAAATTTGGAATAAGCTAGAAATAATATCTCAGAAATTGCCGGGATTTTCTGATAAATTTATCGGTTGGCGATGAGCCGCCTGGTTTCTCTGTCTTGGTCGCGGCGTTTGATAGTCTCGCGCTTGTCGTAGGTTTTCTTGCCTTTACCAAGGGCAATGATAATCTTGATAAATTTGCCGCCAGTCAATAATTTCGTCGGCACTATGGTCATGCCCTGCTTTTTTGCCTCGGTAAAGTGTGCTAATTGCCGCTTGCTGACTAATAATTTCCGCGCCGAAGTGTCGACGCTGCGGGTGTTTGCTTGTCCGCGCTCGTTTAGCCGCAGCGAAAAACTGGCATTGTTCAGCCATAACTCGCCATTTCTCAAACTGACGAAAGCACCCTTCAATTGGACGTGGCCTTCCCTGGCGGCACGTACTTCCATTCCTGTCAAAACCAGCCCGGCAATTATTTCCTCGCCCAGCTCATAATCAAACCTGGCCCGGCGATTAACGACGGCAGGCATATTGGTTTTTTTCGTTTTGGCGCTAGGTTTTTTAGCCATATGGTGATTATAACAGGTTTTAATAGAGCTTGCTGCTGTACTTTCGGTTAGGTTTTAGGAAATCGTGTTAGTTGTGCCTGAGCGTCCGCAGGAAGCCCGGTGGTATAGGTTGGCGGTCTGGCGATAAGCAGCGGACTACAGTAATTCCTGATGGCGTCTGCTCGGTTGATGCTGAATTAGGCTTGTGGGTTTTTGACGTTGGCGTTGTCTTAGGAGATCTGTGACACCTATAGACTCTACCTCCGATGTGTGCTGCTAGTGTTCCAAGCACTACATGCAAATCTTTGCCTTTTAATTTCTTTACTGCGTATTCATCTAGAGTACTTTCTGGAAGTCCAATATTAGCGACAGCGATCGGGATGTAGGGGCTAGCGCCGGATGGTATAGCGCGCCGAGGTCTATTAGTCTTTTTGTTGTGACGGTCGTAAAAATGCTGAACTCGCTTAATTATTTCCTGCTGCTCTCTACGTAAAATTTCGTCAGGATCTTCAAGGGTTAAGCAGACAAGCCGCTTTACGGCATTTGCCCCTAAGACGTGTAAACCAGTTACTCGAAATCGCAGCTCCTGCCCGGCAGATTCTAGCTCTTCTGGTAACAGATCTGGAATGTCTTTTTTTCTAAGAAACGGATGACTACCTTGCGGTTTAATGGTTGCGTGAAACATGCTTCCGCTGATTGTTTCTCTGATCTCTGGTAATTTCTTTTCAATATCCTTCGCTAGGCACTGGCGAACCTCCTTTGAATTCTTGACAGAACGGCAAAAGGCTGGTTGATTTACTAAATTATGCTCCATGCAAAGATGATAATAGTAAATTTATGAATTGTCAATGGTAGTGTTCAGGTAATTTTTAGGCAATACTAGGCGGTTCCGGGTCGGTGTTGTTTTCTGTGCTAGATTCCGGCTTGTTTTCTTCCAAATATTGTAGGGCGCATCTCGCCATGAGCCTGGAACTTCGAAGAACCGGATGGCTAGAAAGCTAAATGCTTCTTCTAAGTTCCTCGTGGACGCTCGGGATGTTCAAAGCTTCGGTTGCCTTGGGGTCAAGTGCTGCTAGTGCCATTACTAATCTTCCTAACTCTATTGTGCAATTATTTCTGGGATTGTCATCTAATTTCTCGTGCGCTTTAGCCAATAATTCGGCAATGGTTTTGGCAGCTTCTTTTTTATCAATCTTTTCGTGTTGCGGATCACTGCTGTGCTCCTTTTCTTCTCCTGCGAGAACTTTACCAATTAGTTCGCTAGCTTGCTGGCGGAGACTGGTTGGTGTACTCGGAAACTCAATAATTTCTGCGCCTTGAGGTTCTTCTAACGAGGCGTCCGAATATTCATCGCTACTTTGTCTGCGGGGTGCGTCTGGTAATTCAACTATACGTGCGCTTGGGGGTTTTGGAGATTGTTCTGGAGATTTCGGTTCATATTGTCTGAACAATGGAACTATCTCTGCATTTTTATGCTCTGGCGGCTTATCCATCTTTCTATTATACTATATTTATTACTAAATTGCAATAGCATTTGGAATTCTCCTCTGTTATAATAAAAGCGAATGATAGCCGACATCCACATCACCGAGAAGAGTTTTGGCGACAAGACGTTGATGCGCGACGTCAAGTTTAGCGTGGATGATGGCGAGAAGGTCGGCGTGGTCGGCCGCAATGGCGTCGGCAAATCGACACTGTTTGGGGTTTTGGCGGGCACGGACACTGATTATACCGGTGAGGTAATTTTTCGCCGCGGCATCACTGTGGCTAGTACGGCGCAGGAGCATCACGGCTTGGGCGATCAGACGGTATTGAGCTACATTTTGTCGGGGCTGCCAGAATATGCGAGCTTAAAGAAAATTATCGATGAATACCCTGAGACCATGGGCGATAATATGCGTAAGATTGAGGAGTATACGCAGGCGCTGGAGCGATTTGACCAGAAAGGGTTTTACCAGATTGAGGAGAAGATTGAGCGGGAGCTTGATAATTTTCAGCTGAGCGGGTGCGGCGGCCGTCCGCTTGGTTCCCTGTCGGGCGGTCAGAAGCGGCTGGTGGAGATTGTGAAGATTATGCATTCGGGGGCGCATTTGGCGCTGATTGACGAGCCGACTAATCACATGGATTATGTGGCCAAGCAGCAATTCATCGACTGGATGAGTTCGCAGCCGCGCCAGGCCATGCTGATCATCACGCACGACCGTGATGTACTAGGCCGGGTGGATCGGATCATCGAGCTCAAAGACGGTGGATCAGTCAGTTACCGTGGTAATTATGACGCCTACCTCAAGCAAAACGCTCAGGCGACGGCGGTGGGCATGAATAATTTTGAGCAAGTTGAGAAGCGGATGACCAACCTTCGGCAAAAGGTGCTGGATTATCAGCGGCTGAAGGAAAAGTCGCGAAACCCCGGCACTATCCAAAAGTTCAAGCGGCTGGAGAATGAGGCGCGGGCCGAGCTGGCGGAACTATCAGAGATGGATAAGCCGACGTTTTGGATCGACAAGGAGTCGGCTGGGCAGCTTGATTATAAGTCGGCTGAGCGCTACGGCAAGTTCAAGGCGCGCAATATTCGGCTATCGATGAAGGACGCGGCCAGTCGTAGCCAGCATGTGCTGGTGCGGGTTGAGGATGCGGCAGTTGGGGTTGGCGAGCGGCTATTGTTTGAGGGCGTGAATATTGATTTGCGTGAGGGTGAGGCGGTGGAGCTGCGCGGCCGTAATGGCGCTGGTAAGACGACGCTGATTCGGATGTTGTTGGCAAGCGGTGGTGTGGCTGCTCGGGCATCTCATAAAACAATCCGGGACCCACATGAAGTTGCCCAGATTTTTTCTGAGATGCCACTCGCATCCAACGCGTCGACTGCGGCACCTCCTGCGCTGGAGGCTGTGGAGGAGACGGCTGGAAGCCGAACCGCAGCAACCGCTCCACCGTCCGCCGCCAGAGCACACTCTTCGCTCGAATCTCCACTGGAGATTTCTCGCGAGCGTTCGGCTGAAACGTCCGCTCCTCGCGAACGTTTCACAGTCTCTGGCGGAGGAGGTGTCGCGGCTGCTGCCCCTATCCTCTACTCCGGCAACCTCTTCCTCGACCCGCAGGTGCGGGTGGGTGTGTATGAGCAAGAGATTGATGAGCGGTATTTGGCGGATCCGCTGGAGGCAGCGATTGAGAAATTGTATCTTAGCCGCGACTTACCGATTTCTGATACCAAAATTTGCCAATTGCTAGCCGATTATCTGTTCACTGAAGCGGATCGGATGACGCCGCTTGAGCGCCTGTCGGGCGGCCAGAAAGCTCGCTTTCAGATCATTGCTATGCTGGCGAACGACCCGCAGCTATTGATTTTAGATGAGCCAACCAACCACCTTGACTTACCGAGCATTGAGGAGTTAGAGACGGCGCTGGCGAAATATTCTGGCGCCATCCTCTACGTCAGTCACGACAATTATTTCCGCCAAGCAATTGGCGGCGAGGTGGTGCAAATTGATGCGGCGTGAGTGATTAGATAAGCCAATTAAAATACCGCGAGAATAAAACCCCGCGGCATCTTAAATCTCAAAAATTATTCGGCGATCAAACCGTTTTTCCGGAGCGCATCCTGTAGTTTCGGCCGGTCGAATCCCAGGATGATCTCGCCGCAAACATCGGTTACCGGTACGCCCTGGAAATTGCCGCCGTTTTTACTGAGCAATTCTTCCTTGGCGCTTGGATCAGCCTCAATGTCCTTGGCGATAAAATCGATGCCGAGTTTTTTCAGCCACTCCATCTCGGTGTGGCAGAATGCGCACCAGCTGGTGCTGTAGACGGTGACTTTAGCGCTTTGGTCGCTTACTGCCGCGTTGTCCTGGCTGTTTGTTTGATTGTCTGTCTGGTTGTTTGTCGCTGTTGTTTTATCGTCGCTCATAAATTCCCTCCTTAGATATTTTATCTAAGTATAGCATATTGTTTATGGTTGGCGGTTAATGTACAATGAAATTATCATGATTATGACGAGAGTGAAACGCATGCAGCAAAAAGCCTTTACTCTTCCTACGGTTTTGTTGTCATCGGTTATTATGCTTGGTCTTTTGGGTATGGCGCTGCAGTTATCTACCGCTGCCAATAACGCCTTAAAAGAACAATATTATTATCAACTGGCGCGCGAGGCGGCGGAAAGCGGCGCAAGATATGCTATTGAATGTTTGCGTAGTAATGGCATGAGTGCAGCTTGGACGGGAAAAACTCTAAGACCAGAGACGAATTGCTCGGGTAATACTATTTCGGGACAGAGTACGCACTATATGAAACGAGGTAATATTCAGATGAGATTTGTTGTTCAGTCTTTGAATTCTGGCGGCGCTGAAAATCAGCAAATAGATTCAGTTGGGTATACTGAAGTATTGCGGCCTTCTGGCGGTGTATGGAAAACGTATTCGAACGCTTCTTCGACAAGGACTGGCGCTCAATCTATTACAAATATGATAGCGTTCGGTTATGAGGGTGTTACTAGTGCACCTGATAAAGTATTTTTTGCGACTATCGACTCTGTTGGTAAAGTTAGAACTGTCGGGCACAATGAATATGGACAGCTTGGGGCTGGAACAACATCAATGGCTCAGACTAGCCCTGTTCAATATAATATGCCTAAGAAAGCTGTTGCGGCTTATGCCAACTTCTTGTCAATTGGATGGAATATTATGGTGAAGGATGAAGAAGGGGGTATGTGGGGCGCTGGATGGAACGGCTATGGCACTTTAGGACAAGGGCCAACTCCTGTCAATGTTTCTACGCCAGGAAAATTTAAACTGCCCCCATCTGTTAAAGCTGTCTCTGCTAATGTAGGTCGCGCTGCTTTTGTACTTGGAGATGATAATAACATATATGCTGCTGGTATGTGTGATAAGGGGTTATTGGGTACTGGAGATTATAGCGTTGCGACTAGTTGTACGCATAGGAATGTGCCTAAGAGAGTTGCTCTGCCTACACCCAACACGGCTGACCCTAATACAATTCCTACTTCTCAAATTGTTCACGATAGCTATAGCGCTTATGTTTTAATGAAAGGAGGGGCGGTTTATGGCTGGGGGGGTAGTACTTATTTTCAGCTTGGAAGTATAAACTTTGATGCGATATCTACTCCTGTAAGAATTGGAGACTTTGGAAAACCTGGCAAGCCGAAGGCTGTACAGATAGTATTTAATGGGGACACTCTGTATGTCGTAGCAGATAATGGTAAAGTATATGCAGTTGGATTTGCTAATCGCGGAGAGACAGGTCAGAAAAATGTAGAGTTTAGATTCTATCATATAGGTAGAAGATGCATGGGTGGTTTTTCTTCTACGTCATTGCGTATGACTATTTGCGATGCGTCCGCCGATCAGTCTCTTGAATTTGTTGATGGAGGTGCTATAAAAATTAATGGAAAATGCGTTGACAATACCGGATACGACAAGACTTCTCTTAGATTGATTAATTGTAATGGGACTCCAGCGCAAAGATTTAAGGCAGTGTATACAGACAGTCATTCTCACGGCGGACTTATGATCGAGCTTAGCGGTACAGGTAAGTGTATTAGTAATTATAATGGTAATTTACTAAGACTTGAGACTTGCGGTGCTGGGGCTGGTCGCCAGCGTATAAGAATTATGAGCCATAGGGTTGTTGAGATGGATATTCCGGGGTTTGTTGTGCAAGCTTCATCAGATCAGTTGTTTGCAAGTTTCAGAAACTCTAATGGAGAGGTATATAGTATAGGCGATAATACTAATGGTGTTTTTGGTAATTCCTCCAATGGAAATAAAGCTCACAACTCATCTCCTGTGCGATTTGCCTTACCAGCTGGAGTTAAGGCTATCGACATATGGGCGACGGCGCAATCACTAGAAGTAAATAATTTATTTGTTGTTGGTGATAATGGTAAGGTATATGGTGCAGGAACCAATACTCGTGGGCAGCTTGGTGACGGTACTAATATACAAAGAAATCATGCTACAGAGATGAACATATTTGGTAAAACGCCTACAAGTCCTAGGGCAAAAAGCATACAAGGCGGAGGTGAGACGACAGTTATCTTCACGACAAACAATAAAGTATGGACTGTCGGCGCAAATAATTTCGGACAACTAGGCACTGGAGATACAATAAGTCATTCTAACCCTGTTCTTGGACAATTTACTAATGTTCCAACTCGTGACTATGTGACATTCTAGACGTTAAATGCCATCCCCTGCACCACTCGCATTGGTATGTTTGCAGGTGTGTTCTTGGGCTGAGCAGTTCTTGGGTTTCGGCGGCAGATTTGGCTTGTTTTTCAGAGGTAAAGCGGTGCTTTTGCCGGCATGCGGAATTGATGGCGTTACTTGGAGGTTTTATCGGTGCAGGCGGTGTTTTTTGGCGGTTTTTTGGATAATTTCGGCGCGGCATCTTGCCAAACAGTATAGCAGATTGATATATTAATAAGTAATGGCAAAAAAGACTTATGTTAAGACTGGCAAAAAAAGCGAGGCGGATGCATCTGTATTGATGATGAAAACTGTTGCCGGGACAACGTGGCGAATGTTTGTGCCGACGATCGGTTTTACGCTGGTTGGGCTGGCGGCTGATTATTGCTATGGGACGAAGCCGTGGCTGATGGTCGCCGGGATTGCACTGGGGTTCGCTGTGTCTTTTAGCTTAGTGTGGCTGCAAGTTGCCAAGATTAAACAACAGGAGTCAAAGAATGATTAATTATATGGCAAATGCCGGACCGCATATTTCGGTGAAGGTTGATGAGGTTTTTAATGTGGCTGGCGTATCAATTACTAATTCGCATTTGGTGGGAATTCTGGGCTTGATCGTGCTGGTATGGCTGATGTTTAGGACGCGAGCAGCGGTTTTAGGAAAAAAGAAGCATAACCTCGCGACGAGGCTGGTTCAGTGGACGTTTGACGGTTTATATGACACGGTTGGTCAAGTTATTCCTGATGAGAAATGGGCGCGAAAAGTAGCGCCGCTGTGCATTACTCTGTTCTTCTTTATTGTCGCGCAGTATTGGCTGGGGCTTTTGCCGATTGTTGGTCCGATTACCATTGGCGAACATCACACTCCCCTGTTTCGCGGCGGCGTGGCGGATCTTAATATGACGTTTGGATTGGCGATTGTGACAATTGTGGCAGCGCAAGTTTACGCCTTTAAGTATTTGGGTTTTAAGGGAAATATGGGGCGATATTTTGTTAATCCGCTGCGCGATCCGATTATGGCGTTTGTCGGTATTCTGGAGCTAGTTGCGGAATTCTCGCGAATGCTGGGTCTGAGTTTTCGCTTGTTTGGTAATGTGCTGGCCGGCGAAATTCTTCTGGCGGTCATTGCTTACATGACGAAATTTATGTCGCCAGTGGCGCTGCAGCCGTTTTATTTCTTTGAATTGTTTATCGGCGGAATTCAGGCATATATTTTCTTTATGTTATCGACAGTGTTTATTTCCCTGGGGCTGGCTCACCATGATTCGCACGAGCCAATTGATGAAGTTCACTCCTCTGCTGAAACTAAGAAATTAGCGGCGGCAGAAAGTGATTAAATTAGGTAACAATTAATTAAAGGAGAATATTAACAATGGAAGCATTAGCATTCACACTTACCTACGCAATCCCAGCGGCATTTGCAGCAACTGGTGCAGCAATCGTCGGTGCAGCTGCTATGAACGCTGCTGGCCGCAACCCAGAAAAAATCAACGATTTGCGCACCATGATGGTCCTCGGTATTTCCTTCATCGACGCGATCGCGATTATCGGTTTCGTGGCGGCAATCGTCGGCAAAGTTATGTAGTTTTCGGGAGTAAATTGTGGAGAAAATATTAACACAATTTGCCAATTCTGGCGCTTCGGAGAAAGCCGATTTGCTTGGTTCGCTAGGAATTGATTGGACGTTGCTGACTCTTCAGACGGTAGCATTTCTGATCTTGCTGTTTGTGTTGCGTAAATTTGTTTATCCGCCGATGATGGAGATGCTTATCAAGCGCGAGAAAGATTTGCGGGCGGCTGATTTGGCGGCAAAATCCGCTAAGGAAAATGCCGATAAAGCCGAAGAAATGACTGCTGAGATGATGCGAAAAGCCCGAGCGGAGGCTAATAAGATTGTGACGTCAGCTCGCGAAGAAGCGGCCGAAGCTATTGAGGATGCTACTAAAAAAGCGACCGTTAAGTCCGAGGCTTTGATTAAAGAAGCGCACGATAAAATCGCTCAGGAAGTTGCAAATGCGAAGAAAGAATTGCATAACTCGACGCTGGAATTGGTGGCGGAGGCGACTGGCAAAGTTTTGGGCAAAAAGCTTGATGTTAAAAAGGATGCGAAGCTGATTTCAACAGCACTGAAGGAGGCTGAGTAAATGCGGCTGGTGTCCAGGCGAAAGCTGGCCAAGTACGCTGCCGAGCAATTGCTGGCGGGGAATGATGCGGTGCTGGAAGAGATTGCCGGGTTCTTGATTTATG
Organism: Candidatus Saccharimonadota bacterium; assembly: GCA_905373795.1. GTDB lineage: Bacteria > Patescibacteriota > Saccharimonadia > Saccharimonadales > Saccharimonadaceae > Nanosynbacter. Next base: position 70,525 of record CAJPUO010000004.1, on the reverse strand, counting down.
AAAAGCATGAGCGCGAAGTCGAATTGTTGGCACGGGATATTGAGGTGGAATTGGCAGAGCGCGGAACTATCGTGGCGACGGTGGAAAGCGCAACGCCGCTGGACGAGGTGACGAAGGATGCAATTAAACGGCTACTATCATCTAACTCGGGTATGGAGTCGCTGACATCTGTGGAGGGTCGCTCTGCAGCCCGAGCGTCCAGAACGGATGCCCGGAGCGAAGCCCGCGCACCCGAAACAGATGGTAGCGACCGTGCCACTCAGCATGTCGAACTTCCTGATACGGAAGTCCCGAGCGACCGCATCGCTCAGGTGCGCCTGCGCGAAATCATCCGTTCCGAGCTGATTGGTGGGGTGAAGATTACCACGCCGACTCAAGTGATGGACGCGACAATTGCCAAGAGATTAAACGACTTGCGGGCGAAGAAAATCTAGGAGGAAAAATGAGCAAGATTGATGTGACAGAACTAGCCAAAAGCCTGCGGGAAAAAATCGCGCAGTTGGAGGCGACGGAAGGATTAGAGGACGCTGGTGTGGTCATCCGCGTCGGTGACGGCGTGGCATGGGTGCACGGTCTCAGTAAAGCTGGCTACAGCGAAGTGCTAGAAATTGAAACTGATGGCAGCGTGGTGGAGGCGTTTGCCCTGAACTTGATGGAAGATGAAATCGGTGCGGTGATCCTTGGCGGTGAAGAAAAAGTCAAGGCTGGCGCCAGCGTCCGCCGCAAGGGTGCGGTGCTGGATGTGCCAGTTGGCGAGGAGCTGCTCGGCCGGGTGGTTGACCCGCTGGGCCGGCCGCTCGATGGCGGGCCAGCTATCAAGACAAAGCAGCGCGGGCTGATTGAACGGCCGGCTATTGGCGTGATGGGCCGTAAGTCGGTGCACGAGCCGCTGATGACCGGCATCATGTCAATTGATGCCATGTTCCCAATCGGTCGCGGCCAGCGCGAGCTGATCATTGGCGACCGCCAGACTGGAAAGACGGCGATTGCCATCGACACCATGATCAACCAGGCACGACAAAAGACTGGCGTGGTGAACGTTTACGTAGCGATTGGACAGAAATTATCAAAGATTGCCCGGCTGGTTGACCGCCTGAAAGAAGAAGGCGTGATGGATCAAACCATCGTGGTGGCGACCAGCCCGTCGGATGCGGCTTCCCTGTTGTACCTGGCGCCATATGCTGGTACTGCCATGGGTGAATATTTCCGCGACAACGGCGGCCACGCGCTGATGATTTATGATGATTTGACCAAGCACGCGGTGGCCTACCGCCAGATGTCGCTCTTGCTCCGTCGTCCACCGGGACGCGAGGCGTATCCTGGTGATGTGTTCTATCTACACTCTCGCCTGCTGGAGCGTTCAGCCAAGTTGTCAGACGAATTGGGTGCCGGTTCATTGACTGCCCTGCCGATCATCGAGACGCAGGCTGGTGACATCTCAGCCTATATTCCAACCAACGTGATCTCCATCACCGATGGTCAGATTTTCCTAGAAACCGATCTGTTCTATCAGGGTATTCGCCCAGCCATTTCCGCTGGTCTGTCGGTCTCCCGCGTCGGTGGCGCCGCTCAGACCAAGGCGGTTAAGTCGGTCGGTGGTAACTTGAAGCTCGGTCTTTCGCAGTTCCGCGAATTGGCATCATTTGCGCAATTTGGCTCAGACCTGGATGATGCGACCAAGGCACAAATTGACCGCGGTCAACGCCTGACTGAACTATTGAAGCAGCCGCAATATCAGCCGATGAGTGTCTGGGAACAATTTGTCAGCATCCACGCGGTGACTAGCGGCGCCTTTGATGATGTGCCGGTTGCTAAGATCAAGGAAGCGCAGGCTACTCTGTTGACGCAGCTTTGGAAAAATTCTAAGGACGCCATGCGTGAATTGAACAAGGGCGCTAAGCCAACTGACGAGCAATTGAAAGTTATCGACGAGGCAACGCAGACGGCGGCGAAAGGATTTGGTGCGTGAAATTAAAACGAAATTCGCCTGAATTTGCGAAAGCTGCTGATTCTTACGGTAGAGCTATAGTTAGCGCGAACAATTTTCAGTTGGAAACGCGGCGTTACCTACCAATGCTTCCTAGTGAGCAAGATCTTTGGCGGTCTTGGAAATCGGTAGCTCGCCACTTTCGAAAGGAAATGAAAAGGCGAAATAAGCGGCGCAGAGGGGAGAAGAACCATGCCTAATACCCGCGCACTGAAAAATCGCATTCGCTCGGTGGATTCGACCAAGCAGATTACCAAGGCGATGCAGCTGGTAGCCGCCAGCAAAATGCGCCGCGCCCAAGAGGCGGACAAGGCCTCAGCTCCCTACACCATGGCGGCTGAGGAATTGCTGAGCTACCTAGCCAGCCAAGGTGCAACTGATAATCACCCGCTGTTCAAGCGCCGTAAAATCACTAAGCGCTTGATTATAGTCATTGCCAGCGACAAGGGCCTGGCCGGCGCGTATAACACCAATGTCCTGAAGAAATATCTGGAGCTACTTAAGCGTGACGATGAGCGCGGCATTGAGAATTTGACCTTGACCATTGGTCGCCGGGCTTCGCAGTTTGCCTCGCGCCTGAAGGATACGAAGATTATCGGTACGTATGAAGATTTGCCAGATCAGCCGTCGGGGCTCACCTTTCACACGATCTTGAACACTGCCATTAGTATGTTTGAAAATGGCGAGGTTGACGCGGTGACGCTGGTATACACGCGGTTTGTCAATAGCATGGTGCAGACGGCGGAGCTGTCGCGCTTGCTGCCGGCGGGTACTAAAGCATTGATCGATCCGAGCGAGGTATCAAATACGATTTCTGACGCCAAGTACGAGCCGAGCATTCCAGAGGTGTTGGATGCGGTGGTTTATCGTCTGACGGGTGCGCGGCTGTTCCAGGCGCTACTAGATGCCCGCGCGAGCGAGCACTCCATGCGGATGATGGCTATGAAGAATGCGACTGACAATGCTTCTGATCTGGTGGACGACCTGACGCTAGCGATGAACAAAGCTCGTCAGGGTGCGATTACCCAAGAGCTGGCAGAAATTTCTGGCGGCGTGGAGGCGATGGAATAATGATAAAGGAGAACAAGATGGCAAAAGATCTAGGAAAAATTATTCAAATCGTTGGCGTGGTGGTCGACGTGGAGTTTCCGCGCGACGTTAAATTGCCGGCAATTTATGACGCGCTCCATGTCAAGAATGGCAAGGAGACGCTGGTATTGGAAGTAGCACAGCACCTCGACGAGCACACGGTGCGGACTATTGCCCTGTCGTCGACTGATGGCTTGGCTCGCGGTGCGGAAGTGGTGGCGACTGGTGCACCGATTTCTGTGCCAGTGGGTGCTGAGACCCAGGGGCGCATGTTCAATGTGGTTGGTGAAGCGATTGACGAAAAGCCGCAGCCAAAGGGTAAAACCGCGCCGATTCACCGCCTTGCTCCAGATCTGAGCGAGCAGTCGAACAAGACGGAGATTTTAGAAACTGGTATCAAGGTCGTCGATTTGATTGCGCCGCTGGCCAAGGGTGGTAAAGCTGGTCTGTTTGCTGGTGCTGGTGTCGGTAAAACCGTCTTGATCACCGAGCTGATCAATAACATTGCCAAGTTCCATTCTGGCAACTCGGTGTTTGCTGGTGTTGGTGAGCGTACCCGCGAAGGAAATGACCTGTACTATGAGATGGAAGAAGCGGGCGTGCTGGACAAGACCTCGCTGGTGTTCGGCCAGATGAATGAGCCGCCTGGCGCACGTTTGCGCGTAGCACTGTCGGGTCTAGCAATGGCTGAAGCCTTCCGTGACGAAGGTAAAGACGTGCTGCTGTTTATCGACAATATTTACCGCTACACGCAGGCTGGTGCTGAGGTGTCGGCGCTGCTTGGTCGTTTGCCAAGCGCTGTGGGCTATCAGCCGAACTTGCAGCAAGAAATGGGTGCCCTGCAGGAGCGCATTACTTCGACGAAAAAGGGTTCGATTACCTCTGTTCAAGCGGTGTATGTGCCAGCTGACGACTTGACCGACCCAGCGCCAGCGACAACCTTCGCCCATTTGGACGCGACCATCGTGATGAACCGTGCTTTGACGGAAATTGGTATTTACCCGGCTGTCGATGTGTTGGACTCCAGCTCTAACTCGCTCGACCCAGAAATTGTCGGTGAGGAACATTACCGCGTGGCGCGCGAAGTGCAGCGAGTGCTGCAGCAGTACAAGGAACTACAGGACATCATCGCCATCCTTGGTATGGAAGAATTATCGGATGACCAGAAGCAAATCGTCGCCCGAGCTCGCCGCATCCAGCGCTTCCTGGCGCAGCCATTCCACGTGGCTGAGAAATTTACTGGCAATCCAGGCGTGTACGTCAAGTTAGAGGACACCATTCGCGACGCTGCCGACATCTTGGCTGGTAAATACGACGACAAGCCAGAAAGCTGGTTCTACATGGTGCAAGGCACTTTGAGCGATCAAGTCGCCCGTGACGCCGCCGAGCAATCCAAGCAAGCTGGCAGTAAAAATGAAGCCAAGGATAAGAACGCCAAAAAGCCAGCTGCCGCTGCCGACAAAAAATCCGCCGCCAAATCGGCTAAGAAGAAAGCCAAATAGCCATGAAATTGTCATTAGTTACACTTGTTGGCACGAAGGTTGACGAAGAGGTTTATTCGCTGTCAATTCCGACCATTGACGGCGAAATATCCGTTTTCCCGAGTCATGAGCCGCTAGTGACGATTGCACGGGACGGCGTCATCACTGTGCGCCGCCATAAAGAAGATTTGGATAGCCAATTGGAATATTTCGCAATCTCCGGCGGCGTGGTGAAAATTGATTATTCATCAGTGCAAATCCTGGTGGACGAGGCGGATCATGGCGACGACATCATCGAGGCGGAAACTCAGGCGGCACTAGAGCGCGCTATCAAAGCCCGCGACGAGGCTGGTGATCAAGTCGAACGCGAAAAAGCCAAACAGCTCATCGACCGGCACATGGTGCGATTGAAGGTGGCGGACTTGCATCGACGCAAGCGACGACGATAGCGTTGAATTGTCATTGTTATAGTTGTGTTTTGACGGCGGCAGGATTGGTTTGCGTACCGCTACTGTGCCGTGCTATAATTTTTGCATGAGCTTGACTAGCGACGATTTGGCGGATGTAAAACAGCTGATGGAATCAGTGCTGAGCGGTCATACCGCTGAGATAAATAAGCGCTTTGATGATGTCAACAAGCGTCTTGATGGCATGGATAAGCGCTTTGACGATATCAACGAGCGTCTTGATAGTATAGATAAGCGCCTTGATGAGAATGAAGAAGTCCAGAATGAAATTCTTAACGCTATTGGTACTGATCTGAATCGCCATAGCGCGCGCCTTGATGATTATGAGGATCGTTTAAAGAAGCTGGAACGTGGAGTAGCTTAGAACTAAGTTATACTTGGTCCAATCAGAAAATCTAGACTACCTCGCATAGCGGAAATGTCCATTTTTACTTCCAGTTGCCTCTGTTTTGGAAAAATATCAGAAACACTCTTTTCATAAGTATGTAGGAAGTGATCATCAAATTGTTCAGGGCTAACTGGCGATAGTTGGGTGCCAAACCTGGTAAGAGATTCTGTATATAAGGTGATATCGCTCAAAACGTCTTCTGTGTCGCGAAGCCTCTTCATCATCGTCAAATCAATAACCCGTATCCTGCCGTTGACGTCGCTGGCAGTATTTTTCACCTGAAAGTCTCCGTGTGCCAGTCCTATGTCATTTAAAATGATTAGTGTTTGTGCGGCAACCGTAAGAGCTTCTGCTATTTCTGACTCCGTTGGTTTGTGTGTTTTTTCTAAGAGAGTATTATCATAACTTACTACACCTTGGTCAAATTCGGTAATAGTACTGAAATTACCCCCCCATCTAGTAAAGCCTAGAGGTCGAAAAGTCAACTGCTCGCCTTGTTTATTAAGATAACGTGCTATCTTGTGTTCGCGAACAGCACCCTTTGCAGACATGACTGGTTTGAGTGCTATAGGTTGGACGGTTGATGTGCCAGACCGCCTTGGTACTACTAGGTCGGCGAACTGAACGCCATGTCTGCTATCTTCTCTACCTAATGAGTAGTCTGGTCTTGCATGTAGCTCAACCTCTGAGGTTGGCTGATTGTCTCTAGGTATTCTTGACAATAATATTATGCCTTCTGGCGAATTTTCCACGTTACTTGCCGTGGCATCTCGCGTGCAGAGATAAGATAAATTGCTTTTGATATATTCGCCCATACTTACTATTATATCACAAATATTGTATTTCTTCAAGTATCTGGCGGACTTCGCTGGTGTTTTTGGTGTGCATTAATTGGTCGCGCAGCTCTTTGGCGCCGTCGAAGTCGCGGATGTAGATTTTGAAGAAGCGTTTGAGGGTTTCGTAGGGGCGGCCGAGGGTTGGCTGGTAGTGATCAAAGAGGTCAAGGTGGTAGTTGAGGAGTTTAATTAGTTCTTGTTTATGATTGGTGATGGGGATTTTTACCTCTTCGGAGTACTCTTTACGGGTGGTTTCACTCACTCCTCGGGCATCATCAGCAAAATCGGCATCACCAGCGCCACACTCCTGCGCTGGAGTACTCTTTTCGCTTGCATCTCCACTGGAGATACTACGCGAGCGTTCGGCTGAAACGTCCGCTCCTCGTGAATGCTCCACAGTCTCCAATTTAGCGTACTTATTGCCCATCTCTCGGGTATCGTCATAAAATAATCCGGGACCCGCTAAAGCCAGCCCAGATTTTTTCTGAGATACCGCTCGAGATGCTCGAAAACAAAACGGATCGCTAAAAACTCCCCGTCCGATCATGATGCCATTGACGCCGGGGTGCTGGCGGGCGAGCTCTTCGCCGTGGGCTCGGTTGCGGATATCGCCGTTGATAGTCAAGAGAGTTTGTGGGGCGATTTCATCGCGTAGTTTGATGATGTCGTCGATGAGCTCGTAATGCGCTGGGACTTTACTCATTTCTTTTTTGGTGCGTAGGTGGATGGTTAGGTTGGCGAGGTTTTGCGTGAGTAAGGTGCTAAGCCATTCGCGCCATTCGTCGATATAAGTATAGCCCAGCCGTGTTTTCACACTGACTGGCAATCCAGCAGTTTTAGCGGCGGCGATGGCAGCAACTGCTACGTCGGGCTGGCGGATCAGTGCCGCTCCCCCGCTTTTGATGGCGGATTTGGCGGGACAACCCATGTTAATGTCGATACCGTCAAAACCCAGCCTAGCGCAGTGAGCGGCAAATTGCTCCATATCGCCTGGCTCGCCGCCCCAGATTTGGGCGACTAGTGGATGCTCATCGTCAGTTTTGATGAGTCGCCCGGCGATGGCCTTGTCACCAGCGTGTACCCAACCGGTGGCATTGGCGAATTCGGTGAAAAACACGTCGGGCGCGCCCGCCCTTTTCACGACATGGCGAAAAACCACGTCAGTGACGGCTTCCATCGGCGCCAAGATGAAAAATGGCTGCGGTAGATTGTCCCAAAATGATGTCATCTCTGTTATTTTATCACAAAAAGGAAAATCCCCTCACTCTCGCCATTGAGAGTGAGGGGTGGCGGACTCGAGCGGTTCTGCTCGGAGTTAATCTCGTCTTTGAGAAAAACTGCCACGAGTGAACTCGCGAGCCCAGGAGTGAGAGATGACACATCGTTGTGTCATCTCAGTGGACGCGGCGGGAATCGAACCCGTCCATCCTCGATCAACCACTTCGTCGTGGAAGTTCGAGGGGCAAGCCTGCGCGTCCCGTGATTCTTTTCCGGGCTACCGGCTGGGGAATCATGCCAGGGGCGGACGGACGCCCTTTGCTGACGCGGAGTCAGCGGTTTCGGGATCGCACAAACCCCGACCGCCAAAACGAAAACTGCCCTAAAGACGATTAGCGCTTACCGAAGCGCTCCTCGTCTCTGGCAACCGCCTTTCTGGCGGCGGTTCCTAGCTTTCCAGCCTGGGAGCCGAGTTCAGCCAGCTTTCGGCGTTCGAAGTCCGAAAGCTTCTCACCGCCAGCCGCCTTAGAGAAGGCGACATTACGGTCAGAGGTATTCCAAGTTGCCATAAGGGTTTTTCACCCCCTCCCCGCCGCGGTTGCGGCAGTAGAAAAGAGCTAACTCTCTTCTCAGGCCATGCTTTTGTGCGAAGCATGGTCAGGACTTGACACCATTTGCGGCGTCTTGTCGAGAAATTAGCTCCACGAACAAAAGCAAGTATATATATATCAATAATAGCAAAGAATGTCAATAGATTTTGTCAAGATTGCCTACGCCGCCTCTGTTAGTAAATCCCCCTCAAACTGCACCATCCCCTTATAATCCGCCGAATACCCAGAAATATCTGGCAGATCCAACGCGGTGATTTTCTGCCAGACGACATTAATCAGCTGGGTAAACTCAGCCAGTTCTTCCCTAGAAAACGTGTCCTCTAGGCTGAGAATGTCGCCGGTTTTCATATCTGGCTCGACGAACTGCAGGCGGGCGCCGGTGAAGGTGAAATTGCCATAATCGCGTGAGGACTCCACCAAGAGTTGATAAAACATCAGCTGCTGGCGGTATTTGTGGAGCTTGATTTTTTCGTAATCGGACGTGCCCTTCCAGGAGTGCGACGGCTTGCCAGTCTTGTAATCGGTCATGAAGATGGTTTTGTTATTCTTATCAATATCAGCGACGTCCAGCTTGCCGGTCAGGCGCGCGCCGCCAACGACGACGCCTTGATGAGCGAAATCGAGTTCCGCCAGCTCCGTGTCGCGAAAATCAGACGATTTGGCGTCCAGAAACGCCGTCAGCGCTGCCGTGCCTTTGTCTAGATATAGCTTGAAATCGTCGGGCGGCAGGTGCTGGGCCTCGAGCGACGTGCGGAAATAGTGGAGAGTGCGCTCGGTAGGCGGCAGGCGGTGGTCAGCGCGCAGCAGATTGTGCAGCTGCTGGAGACTGGCGTGAATGGCGGTGCCGTAGCTGGCGGCAGGGCTTTTGGCGGACGGAAAGCGCAGCAGATTGTTCAACAAAAAGTTCTGCGGCCCGCCGCGCGAGACGTCGAGGAAGTTATTGAGATGCGTAATGGAAAGTTTGTACGTCTCTAAGGTCGGCGCCAGTACATCCTTGAGCTCCGCACTCATCGGCGCGCTCAGCCGCGTACTCCAGTCGGTTTGCGCCACGGTCAGTTGCGCTGCGGGCGTGTCGGCAGCGGGGACAATGGTCGGCGTGTGGTCGGTCAGGAAGCTGGCGATCATGGTGTCGCTGCCGGCGTCGTTGGTTTGAGAATAGGTCATGGTCAAGGTGGTTTTGGCGCGGGTCATCGCCACGAAGAATAGCCGCAGCCGCTCGTCGTAGCTGGCGCCGGCGGGCTGGAGCTGGAGGTTGGCGGGATAGCGAATCAGCCGCGAGCGTGAGCGGACTTTTTCGCCCCACGCGCTGTCGATTGCCCCGATGACAAAGACGTGCGGGAACTCCAGGCCTTTGGATTTATGGGCGGTCATCAGGTTTATGGCGCCGCCGAGGGCGCTGGCCTGGGGGCGGATGTGTGTCAGGCGGGTTTTGGTCGAGCGGTGCAGGTCGATGAATTCCAGGAAGTCCGCCAGTGTCGGGGTTTCGTCGGTAGCGCGGTCGCGTAATTTTTGGCGCAGCGTGCGCAGGCTCTCGAGCGTGGTCAGGTAGGCGTCGGGATTTTGGACGAGGGCTTCAGGCGAGAAGTAGTGGGTGGCGAGAGAGGTGGGCGAGGAACTTTCCTCAAAGCTCCGTACAGCGATTGCAGCCCGAGCGTCCTCGTTGGTTGGCGGTAAAGAACTCTTGTCGGAGCAAGCACTGCTGGAATTGCTCTGATCGACTCCGTGCAGCGATTGCAGCCCGAGCGTCCTCTGACGCCCGGCGCGTAAAGAGGAGTCGATTGGAGTAATTCCGGCGTCTATCTCCAATCCCAACAACTTGTCCAACTGCTCCTCCAGCGGCAGATTTGGCACGTCCTTGGCCCGCTCTAGCAGCCACTCGCCAAATGGCTGAAAGGTGCTGTTCGCCAGCATACTCTCCAGCCACAGCTGCCGATTTTTATAAGCGTGGAGGCTCAACCGCCAAATATCCAGCGCCGAAAAGCCGAATGCTGGATGAGCGATGACCTCTGGTAGCAGGCTGTTAGCGGCGTCGAGATTATTCTGGTGAATCGCCATGACGACTCGCGCCAGCTTGTCCAGCGCCTGAATGATGTCTTGCTCTAAAATATCATCGTGGCGCTCGTAATTAACGGTCAGGTTCTGGCGGTACAGATACGGTAGTAGCTCGATCAGCTCCTTGTGGTGGCGGGCAATGACGGTGATATGCGCTGGGTCTGCGCCGCGTTTGATCAGCTCGGCAATCTGCTGTGCTACCCCTGCCCGCTCCTCGCTCACCGAGGTAAATTCCTGCACCTCAACCCGCGCGCCACTACCGGACGCGTGCGCGGTCAATTGCTTTGACAGGCCGTCAATGGTATTCTCCAGGCGATCCGTCCCCTGGGTAATCACTCCGCGCGCCGCCGTCAGAATATCAGCCGCCGAGCGGTAATTGTCCGTCAGCACAATAATTTTCGGGTCGTGATAGTGCTGGCGGAAGCGCTGGATATTGCCAACATCGGCGCCCTGAAAACTGAAAATCGCCTGATCATCGTCGCCGACAGCCATGATGTTGGGATTGTCCTCATCGCCAGTCAGGTCGAATAACAGACGTAGCTGCGCCAGGTTGGTGTCCTGAAATTCATCGACCATGATGAACTGAAATTGCTCCTGGAGGTTGGCGCGCAGTTCTGGGTGGGACTCGCAGGCTTGAATGACCGACAAAATCATGTCGTCGTAGTCAAACAGCGAGCGCTCGGCCAGCACGTTGCCATATGCTTCGTAGACGTCAATGGCGGCGGATAATTTCTCGCTGGCGGCAAAATCTTTCAGGACAAATTCGCCGCTGGCGTTCTTTTCGCACCACTTGTTTTTCCAGGCGGTCAGCGGTTTGGTGGAGTTGGTATCAATTGCCCCCTGGGCCGTATGGGCGATACTGAGCGCCAGAACATGAGCGTACGGGGTGATGGAGGACGGCAGATTGGCGGTTGTAACAGAATTTCCCTCGCCAATTCTCTTGGCAATGTTCTCCGCCAGCGGCGCAAATAGTTCGATGGTTTTTTTAGAAATCTTGGTGGCAAATACCTGTTGAATGTCAGCGGCAATATCGGCAATCACCCGCTGATTATCCGCCGTAATCGCTCGCAGCTCAGCTGGCGTCAGGCCGCTCTGCTTGAACTCGGAAATGACTCGGATCAGCTCGCTGGTGTAGACGAATTCACCGTTGTTTTTAACGCTCAGCGGATTACGCCAATCAAGCCCCTCGAGAATCCCCGCGACGATTTGGTGCTGCGTCAGTTCATCCGCCGGCTGACTATCAGCGCCGCGGAAAAAATACTGGCGGTGCTGATTGATAATCTCCGTGCCGAAGCTGTGGAAGGTGTGAATAGCGATTTTATAGGCATCCTCGCCGATGATCTGGCGTAGGCGCTGGCGCATGTTGGCAGCGCCGTTCTCGGTAAACGTCAGGCACAAAATACTATCCGGCAGCGTGTCGGTCTGGCGCAAAATCTGGGCGGTGCGCATGCTCAGCAGCTCGGTCTTGCCCGTGCCCGGCCCGGCGACCACCAAGAGCGAACCGTGAATATAATCGACCGCCTGGCGCTGATTGGCGTTCAGCTTGGCGTAGCGCGTGTGAAAATCCATATAACTATTTTACTGCATAACGCTGGCGTTGGCTAAAAATTTCTAATAAAACTAAAGCGGCGTATAATTAAATTATTAAAAACATAAGTAATACGGAGGTTCACTGTGGCAGTAAAAACGAAAAAACAATCAGCAAAGAATTCGGCAAATACGCAAAATAAGTGCGGCACATGCGGCCGGTTCGGCGCGCTGGTGATTATGTTTACCGCGGCGCTAAGCTTGTCCTTAATTATTTCCATTTCTAATTCAGTGAAGCTGTTTGGCGAGACGAGTAGAGACGTGTTGACACTGTACGCGCGAGTTGAAAGGCTGGAGTTTTGCGTTGCCAAGAATATTTCGCCGTGCAGCTATGAGAAATTACGCGAATGGAACGATGCACACGACTCGTCGGAGAAATTCCGGCCGCGGATTGACGACGGATTTTACCGGTAAAATTAGCGGCAATTCGCCGTTGGTGGTAAAATATAATTATGAATACGACGACGTATGACGTGTTAGCGCTGGAAGAAATTGCCAAGGAAAAGTTTGATTTTTCGGTTGAGATTCAGTCGATAATTTTGCCGATGAGCGATGTTGGCCGGACGGCAGCGGCTAGCGTATTCTTGACGAGTAAAAATCATCTGGTTGTGTATGTCGAGGTGTCGTCGGCGGTTACGCTTGCCGATATTAAAAAAATAGTGCGCCGTATGGGTTTGAAGGTCGAGGAGTTTTTACCGCCGAAAGGACAGCCGAATTATTTTGACGACATCGGCCGCGAGCGTTTTCAGAGCGTGTTCCCTGGCATGAAAATTATATCAAGCGGCGATTTGCTATATTACCGGACGCTGGCGCCGTACAATCCAGCGCTGGGTATTATCTCCGAGGTAAAAAACGGCGAGATTTATCAGTTCGATCCGGATGCGCGCGGCGGCTGGCGGGTTGGCGCGCGGTTTCGATGTAAAAGGATTCAGGCTGATTGATGGAAGATTATCTGGATATTATCAAGAGAAATTTACTGTCGCCAATTGTGCTGGCAATCTTCCTGCTGGCCGGGGCGCTGATTTATGTGCGCGAGTACCGGGATGCTTGGTTTATTTCGGTGGTGATCGTGGTCAATTCACTGATCGGCATCGTTCAGGAAATTCGTGCCAAGCGGGTGCTGCACCGGCTGGAGCTGATGAGTGCGCCCAGGGCGCGGGTGCTGCGTGATGGTCAGGCGGTGGAGGTGCCGTATGATTCGCTGGTGGTGGGCGATGAGATTATCCTTAGGGCCGGCGATGAGCTGCCGGCGGACGCAGAGGTGACGGTGTCGAAGGGTTTGGAGCTTAATGAAAGTATGCTCACGGGCGAGTCGGCGGCGGTCGAGAAAGCGGTTGGCGACACGGTGCTGGCGGCAACCACGGTGTTGGCGGGTGAAGGTACGGCGCGGGTCGCGGCAGTCGGCGACCAGACGAAGGCCGGCGCCATCAGCCAAGTCCTCAAGCGCTACAAACCGGAATTGACACCGCTGCAGGTGGCGATTTGGCGGGCGATCACTTTCTTGACATACGGCGCGATTGTGCTAGCGGCATTGATTTTTATAGTGTATTATTTCTCGGGCGATGACGTGGTGATTATCTTAAAGACGATTACTTCGGCGGCGGTAACGGTGGTGCCGGAGGGGTTGCTGCTGGCTAGTTCCCTGCTGCTGGCGTTCGGCTCGCTGCGGCTGGCGCAGGCCAAGGTGTTGCCGCAGAAATTGGCGGCAATTGAGGCGATGGCGCTGCTCAATCTGTTGGCGGTGGACAAGACTGGCACGCTGACCAGCGACGAGGTGACGCTGGAGCGGGTGGTGGCGTTTGATGAGATGATATCGGCAAATTCGATTACGGATACCTCGGAAAAATTCGCAGCCCAAGCGGCCGCGGGCAGTCCAGCGCGTAGATTTTCGGAGATAAAACTATCTGAAGCTGCTTCGGACGTTGCCGAGCTGGCGGCCCTCATCGCTCATGAAACCAGCGGCGGCAATATTACTGGGCAAGCGATCCTAGCGGAAATCACGCCGCCCAAGCACGCAGAAATCATCGAGGTGATGGCCTTTTCCTCGGCGCGCAAGATGGCGGGCGTCCGGGCGAAGATTGACGGTGCGGTGCGGACATTGATGATGGGGGCGCCGGAGTTTGTGGCTAAATTGGCGCCAGTTGACACCATGCTCCAGCGCCATCTGGACGAGTGGGCGGACAGCGGTCTACGGGTACTGATGCTGGCGGAATTTGATGATGAAACGACAAAACTCAAGGATCTGCCGGACGGCTCTGGGCGAGCGATTGGCGCGGTGATTTTGCGTAATTCCCTGCGCGACGGCGTGATTGATACGGTCAAGTTCCTCCAAGAGCAAGGCGTGGTCATTCGCGTGATTTCCGGCGATAATCCACGCACCGTGCAGCACATCGCGCGCCAGGCGGGTATCGATAATCCAGACAAGGCCATCCTCGGCTCGACGCTAGCGGGTCTCAGCGACAAAGCCTTCGACAAGGCTGCTGATGAGCACACAATTTTTGCCCGCGTGCTGCCAGAGCAAAAGGAGCGGCTGATCGCTCATTTCAAGCAGTCCGGCAAGTTTACTGGCATGGTCGGCGACGGCGTTAACGACGCGCTGGCGCTGAAAAAATCCGACCTCGGCGTGGCGATGTACGCGGGCGCTCCGGCGTCGCGGCGGGTGGCGGATATTATTTTACTCAACAATTCGTTTACGTCCCTGCCGATCGGTATGAAGCTGGGTAATCGGATCATGCAAGCGATCGAAGTCATTGCCACCCTGTTCTTTCACAAGATTATTTACGGCGTGGTGCTGCTACTCAGTACCATGCTGGTCGGGTTGAATTATCCATACGCACCGCGGCACATCACCTTCCTTAATATTTTCCTGGTGACCATGCCGACGATCATGTGGACGCTGTTTCCACCGCGTCCGCGCCACCGGGTCAATCCGGCGCATTTCTGGCGCGACACCTTGCGGGCGGTGGCGCCGATCGCGCTACTGACGGGCCTTACCGTGGCGTTCACCTACTGGTCGGGCGTGACGCTACATCCACATCAAGCGGCTGAGGCGGCGACGATGACAGTTCTGACGGCGACGTTCTTTGGGATTTATCTGGTGTTTTTGGTCGGGCCGATGCTCGGTGTGGTCCTGGATAAGCGGGCGCACTTAGCGCGGACGCTATATATGGCGGGCGTGTTGTTCGTGACCTTGGTGAGTTTTGGCATCGAGCCGCTCAGGCAGTTTTTTGACTTTACTGTGCCAAATATTATCTTGCTCTGGCCGGGCATCGCCGTGGTTGTCGTCGTCGCCCTAGTTCAGTGGTGGCTAGCCCGCCGTGTTGGCAAAAAATTAACTGCTAATGAATGCCAGAGAAAAGTATAACCGCCATAAAAAACGCCGGCAGGCAAATATCGTATGCCTGCCGGATCATTCTTGACAGTCCTGGTTTATCTAGCTTCTTCTGGAAGCGGCTTTATATCCAACAGCTCGCAATGTCTTTTATTATACCAATCATCCAGCTCGGCGCAATGCTCCCAATTGTATACGGCATAGCCTAGCTCATGACAGATATCTTTAACAAATGTATTTTCCTGTTTTTTAGAAAGAGTGATACCCATCTCGTTAAGAGATTCTTCTGCTACGTCAGCTACTTTTTTGCTTTCATTTTCATTAAGGCGCTTCTGTATAAGTTTTGCCCACAGTATGGCATGAGCGCGTTGCATTAAAATCTTAGCTTCGTCTGCCGAGTCAAACGGATCCTCCTCTGGTTGCTTTTGTTTGTCACCGTAGACGTTGGTTGTATATGTTTTGTCTCCTTCACCAAAAGTAAGCTCTACATACCATATTTCATCTTTCAATCTTCGGTAGATTTCTTCCCTGTTAATAATAGCGTCTGCTCGCTGAATTTTTTTATCTCCTGCGCGGCGCTTTGCCTCGTCTTCCGCTGCTTCAGCTTCAAGGATTTCTTTTGGTATGTTGTCTAGGGTGTCTGTTACTAGCGGATAACTTCCAATAACCATATCAGTAAGGTTGTCAGCGACAGTTATCTGTTGATTACAGTGTCCGCGCATAGCTCGCGCCCAAGCTGCTTCTAGTTTCTTTGGATCAGAATCTTTATTCACTAGTACATGAACACCACCCAAATTTAATAATGCTTGATTTTTCTTTGGAGTTTCTGAGCTGGTTGGAATGTATTTCTGTGTCAGCTTTATTGCATCGCCGAAGAATACTCTACTTCTGAGGAGATCGTTTCCGTTAATTGCTGGAACTTTTTCAAGTGGGCTGTGATGATTGTAATCGGATCCGTCTTCAACATTTCCATCGCCATAGTTTTCTAAGCTTTCCCAGCCAGTTGCTTTTTGCTCGCCTGACACTTCTTGTTCTGGTGATTTGGATATTTCTGTCATGATATATAAAACTCCTCCTTTATATTGGTAGTAATACTGTATCAGCGGCACGAGTCCGTGTCAAATTTACTGATGTTCCGTATTAAGTGTTAACACGCCAGCCGATTCATTTCTTATCAAGAATAACCAAGTGTTCAATATGCGGCGTGCGCGGGAAAAAATTATAGCCGCGGTGATGAACGATGTGGTATTTTTCTTGCAGGAGTCGAACATCGCGAGCTTGGGTGACGGGATTACAACTGAGATAAATGATGCGTGGCGGCAGCTGTTGCAACAATGTTGCAATAACGTCGGGATGTAGGCCGGCGCGCGGCGGGTCAACGATGACGATTTCCTTGCCTGTAATATGGTCGAGGGCTTGTTCGCTGGGAGCGAGGACAGCGCGGGCGTCGGTGCGGCCGAGCTCGGTGATGTTGCGCTGCATTTCGCGGACAGCGTCGGCGTTGATTTCCACCAGCGTGACGTTGCCGCCGCCAATGGTCAGTCCGGTAGTGCCGACGCCAGCGTAAAAATCGAGAATTGGCTGATCGGTAGCGAGCGGCACCCCGGAAAAAATCTGGGCAACTTCACGTGGGTCCCGGATTATTTTCTGGTGGTGCCCGAGCTGCCGACCCGAGTGTTGGCTATTGCAATCATATGGCACCCACTCCTTCATATCACGCAGCGCCTGCTCGTAAACCGGGATGTTGACTTGAAAAAAGCCTTCGCAGGCGTAGCGGAATGGCACGCCAAGAATGGTGTCGGTCAGGGTGGTATCGCCGAAATGCGCCAATCGCTCGGTGATACGGCTGGCCGGCGAGCGCGGGTCGGAATAGATAATTTCCCCGCCCTGAGCTGGTAACTTGGCGGCTTCAGTAGCGGTGATAATTTCGGGCAAGCGATCTTTAATATACAGCTGCCATACACAACCTCCTGACTGATCGCAGCGGATGAGCAGGGTTTTGAGCTGGCGAGCCGCAACGTGTTTACGACGTAATAAATCGCGGATCGCACGCGCCAAGTTGTTGATTTCTGGGCGTGCCAAACTTGTGCCATCGACGACAATCTTGCCTTTGCTGCCGCGGCGAAAAAATGCCAAGTCAAGTGTATCACCAGACTCCCCGACTTCGCTGTACCAACTAAATTCAACTTTGTTGCGATAACCATATGTAACATTGTTGCAATAAATGTCAATTGTCTCTGGTAATGCAATACCATGCAGCGTGAAGGCGTCGTCGATCAGTTGCCTTTTGTATATCTGCTCTATCTCGAGCAGCATAATCTGCCACGGGCTGGTCGAAAGATAACTATCCGGGTCTCGTGGCTGAACACGGTCGGGGCTTGGCGAGATCACCTCCTCGACGACCGCCTCGATGAAGTGCGATTTCTTTTTGGTAACGCGAATAGTAACCGTCTCGCCGGGCAGTCCGCCCCATACGAAACATTTGCGGCCATCAGCCAGCGTCCCTAGGGCTTGCCCGCCGCCAACGATCTTCTCCAGTGTCAGCGTCTCAAAAGTCTGCCGTCTCATCAAGAGTTATTATAACAAATTAGAAATTGCATTCTGGCGCCGATGAGAACCAAGAAGACTGCATATTTTTGCCAGATTTACATACGCTGCCATCTGCCTTGTATGCCTGTATGGCATAGCTGTCCGCCGTCCCACTAGCTATGTAATGGTAATTATTATCTTTATAGTCCTTTGGCAATTCTTTCATGTACTTTGGGATTAAAACTCCAGCCAACTGCCCGCCGCTGCAACCTGATGTATAGCAGCCAGTCGGCGCCGGATATTGCCCGTTGTCTTGATGGTATCGGTCAATAGCGTTGGCGATGATTTTCAAGTCGGTTTTAGTCTTAGAATCTATGGAGCTATTACGAGCCGATCGCCACGCTAATCCGCCGATAGTAGCCAGAATAGAGATGGCAACAACGATAACTAGCACCTCGACGATGGTAAAACCCTTACGGTTATTCATAATTAGATTATACGTTATGTTGGCGTCTGGTTGCAAGACTGATTATGGAATTTTTTTATTGGGCGTGCTACAATTAGCAATGTCCTGGCTTTGATGGGACGTCGCCAAGTGGTAAGGCACTGGGTTTTGGTCCCAGCATTCGCAGGTTCGAATCCTGCCGTCCCAGCCAAGTTAGCTAATTATCAAGCTTTCGCTCATAAAAGGGCGTTTTTTTGTTGAATTATAAAGATTATGGCCAAATACTATTGACAAATTAGGAAAATAGGAGTATTATAGACAACTGTTACAATCTTAAACATAAGGAGTAAGAAGGAGTTTTATGGGAAAAGAATTATCACCATTACCACCATCATTTGAACCAGGGAGTGGAGCAGATGAACAGGCTAGGTTAGCGGCCTTGCGACACCAGGGAGCTACAAGAGTCGTGTCTGGTTATGAAGGCTATAAAGGACCTCAATCGAGCAATTGGCAGTATTGCCGAGAGTTAACGCCGGAAGAATTAGCTGAAAGTGATGCCTTACTGGAGTATTGGCGTAAGCAAGCAGCTGCGAAAAATACGGGTCCAAATGGTACATTTAAGACGCCTGAAGATAATCAAAGCGACACCTTTGATCCAGATCGACAGGATAAAAACGGGCGTATCAAAGAGCTTGTTCGCCGCGGTCTGGGAGCAGCAGCAGCGTTTGCTGTCGCGGTAGGCGGAATGTTTGGTGTTGGTCATGCTGCTGGTGAAATGAACAGGGCTCATATGACAACATCCTGCCAGGAGTTTGAAATGGATGGTGCGAAGTCTTTGCCTGACGGCTTGGTTGGTGTTGGCGACGCAGATCGCCAGGAGATTCAAGAGTATCTTAACGAATCAGGCGGAAATCATAGTGTTGCAGACACCAGCCTTAACGCGGTCTATTTGAATTCAGATCCGCAATCTGATCGTTTTGAAGAAGGTTCTAAAGTTACGGTTTGCGTAAGAAATGACCTGACCGGATCTGATGCAAGTGTTAGCTACAATCCAGTTCATAATATGGCAAGAGATGGATATCTGCCGGAGTAAGCGTTAGCCTCTACTATCTACCCTCCCGCACCTGGCGTCTACTAAGCAATTTATGCAGTTCGCACGTCCCGATCGGTATCACGAACGCAGTTATGCTTATTAACGCCAGGTGTATTGGTTCGACAGGTTTGATATGAAGCACTTCGCCGAGCGGACCGAATAGCGCCAGCATCTGCAGAGCCACGGATAAAATCATGCCAAAGTAGAAGCTGCGGTTCATTACTTTCAGGCGTACAAATACCGAATCTTGGTCGCTGCGAGTGTTGAAGGCATTAGCCCATTGGCTAACCACCAGCGAAACGAAAGCCAGCGTCTGCGCATAGTCGTGGTCGCGGCTTTTTTCAAATATGACATAAACGCCGAGAGCCAGCGACGACATCGTCAAGGCGACAATACACATCCGCCAGATCATTCTTTGCTCCAGAATTGGCGCGTCGGGCTGCTTTGGCGGCTGTTTCATGGTGTTCTTTTCTGCCGGTTCCAGTCCTAGCGGAATGACCATCGATGTGTCCGTCACCAAATTGACCCATAAAATCTGCACTGGCTCCAGCGGAGTTTTAATACCGATTAGCAGCGCGCCGATCATGGTGATTAGCTCGCCGGTGTTGGTTGATAGTAAGTAAAACAGCATCCGCCGCACGTTGGCGATAATGGTGCGGCCTTCTTTCATGGCGTCGATAATCGTCTTAAAATTGTCGTCCAGCAGGATTATCGCGCCGGCATCTTTGGCGATGTGCGAGCCTGAACCCATGGCAATTCCGACGTCCGCG
Organism: Candidatus Saccharimonadota bacterium; assembly: GCA_905373795.1. GTDB lineage: Bacteria > Patescibacteriota > Saccharimonadia > Saccharimonadales > Saccharimonadaceae > Nanosynbacter. The sequence continues at coordinate 50,641 of CAJPUO010000004.1, read as the reverse complement.
CCGGATAGCGCCGGCACGTCATTAACGCCGTCGCCGGTCATGGCGGTGATATTATGGCGCTTTAAGATGGTTAAAATTCGGTATTTCTGCTCCGGGATAACGCGCGAGAAAACCTTTGTCCGCTCAATGATTTTGTCTAGCTCGTCGTCGGTCATCTTCGACATTTCTCGGCAATCGAAAACTTCTTCCCTATTCTCTACCATGCCAAGTTTCTTGCCAATTTGGTATGCTGTCTCAAAGTGGTCGCCAGTGATCATGCGTACGGAAACCCCCGCCGCCAGCGCTGATTTGATAGCCCGTGCTGCCTCTGGACGCAGGACATCTGCCACTGCCGCCAGCCCGGCGAACCGCAATTTTTGGCGCGAAATTTGCGAAAAATCTGCCAAGATTTCCGAGGTGTCGCTGGTCGCTAAGCCCACGACGCGGTAGCCTTGCGATGTCAAATCGCCAATCGCCCGCTTGGCGCGCCTGGCTTCTGCTGCCGGCAATTTGCAACGCTTGATGATTTCTTCCGGCGCCCCTTTGTAATACACTTTATAATCCGCGCCATGATGCCAAACTGTCGCCGACATCGAGAATTCCTGGTTGAACGGCAATTCCGCCGCTGGCAGACCGCGAACACCGGCATTGTTTTTTCGGGCAAAATTATCCAGTGCTATATCCAGCGGATCGTGGCTTTTACTATCGCCGCGATTGACGAAATACGCCATCAACTTCGCCAAATTGTTATGCTTTTCCAGCGTCCAAGTATCTTGCACCGTCAGCAGATTTTTCGTCAGCGTGCCGGTTTTATCGGTGGCAATGGTAGTAATGACGCCGATCGTCTCAATTGCCCGCATTTGATGAACCAGCGCTTTTTTAGCAGCCATCCGCCGCATTCCTAAGACCAGCACCACGGAAATAGCAATTGGCAAGCTTTCCGGCACGGCGCTGACTGCCAGCGCCATGACAAATCTCAGGCTATCCAGAAAGTCCATGCCGCGCAGCAAACTCAGCCCGAACGCCACCAGCGAGATGCTGCCTACTGCCGCGATAATTTTGGTAATTAGCTTGTCGATTTTTTGCTGAACCGGGCTTTTAGCGGCTTCTTTTTTGGACAGCATTGCCAGATTGCCAAACTCGGTATCGTTGCCGGTGGCGATTACCGCGCCAGCACCCGTGCCGGATACCACGAACGAACCTTGGAATAGCATGTTAGTTTGTTCGTAAATTTCTTTTTTCCCGTCCAGCGCCTCAATGTTTTTAGAAATTGGCACAGATTCGCCAGTCAGCTGTGCCTCGTCAACCCGCAAATTGGCGGTTTTGATTAGGCGGATATCGGCGGGGACTTTCTCGCCCTCGGACAAATTGACGATATCGCCCGGCACCAGCTGCGAGCTGTCTACAGCAGTAACTTTTCCGGCGCGCAACACGTCGATTTTTTGGGCGTCGCGGCGCGACAGGCTGCGCAGCACCCGGTCGGTTGAAAACCTCTGGACATAAAAAATAATGGCAGAAACCGCGATGATGATGAAGATAATAACTGCGTCAATTGCTTCGCCGTGGAGCAAACTAATTGCTGCGGCAGCGGCTAAAATCACCACGAACACATCCATAAACGGCTCTAGAATCTTTTTCCAGAGCGGTTCGGACTTGATATTGATGATGTTCAATCCGTATTGTTTTTGGCGGCGTTTGACTTCGGCAGCGCTGAGCCCGCCGGCGCGTGTATGCAGCTTTTTTAGCGCCTCATCGGCAGAAATAGTATAAAAAACCATAAGCTGATTATATGGTAAAAACTGCCGGGTGTCGAGATTTTGACTGCTTGGGGGCGCGCGGAAACGGCAGTAAATTGTACTTATGATTAGTGTTCTGGCGGTAAAACGGTATATAATAAAGATAGAACTAACCAGCAAAGGAAAAAACATGAAAAATAATAAGAAACTGAAGCAAAATTGGTGGATTATCGCCGGGTTTGTCGTGGTTATTGGTATACAAATTACCACGACGGCGATGCTGTGCAGTGTCATGCAGCAGCGCGACCAGGATATTATGAAAGATGTTTTGAATCTGCGCGTTCAATTGATGAAAAAGAACGTCTTGTAGGGCGGCTTTCGGCGGGATAGTCCCGCGGGAATGTAGGATTCGCTTTCGTCGTTTCCGACTCATCAGCATAGATACGCATCTATGGAGCGAATGCGACAAGCAGATGGTTGATATACAGAGAAAAACACGATGTCAAGACGACATCAATTTCTCAGATATCGTCTGCTTGCCGCATTCAGCCGTCAGTCCTCAGAATCAGCGACAGTGCACCAGAAAGCATTCCATGTGCAGGAGTACTTTTTGCTGTAAGGAGCGAGTCCCATGTCCCACGCCGACCTATGGACAATAAGGTTGTCGCCGATCTTAACGAGAGGAACTACAATCCTGCCCTCCTTATCTTCAAAAGGCTCTCCTGCTACTGTAGCATGGAAGCTGTGAAGCCAGGGGTCGTTTCCTATGTAGTACACGGCGATCTTTTGACCAATCTGGATCTCGTCCAGGTTCAGTGCTTGCGAGTGAAGCGGACTGTGGTTTCTCAGTCTTTCTCCTTTCAGCAACTGTCGTTGCGCCCTGATGAGTTTGGTCTCAACGACGAGACTGTCATCAATGACTTCCTCGGGCAAGACAAACTCTTCAATGGCGACAACGTCGCCGGCGTTGTTCTTGATCTTGACGATGATGTGTCTCATCGTCGTCTCCTTCCTTCTTCCTCGCGGCAGCTGCCACCTACCTCTATCTGAAGAGGCAAGGCTACGTGCAATTCTTATATCACACGAGACGAGGTCTCAACCGCCAAAGAAACCTAATAATACCTCTCTTCGCCAACCAAGATCTCATCTCGTGCTTACATCTGCTTGTCAATAGTACACTTTCGGACAAGGAGTTTTTCACTCAACTCGTCAACAAAAGCTGATATATATATATCATATCTGAATGTTAAAGTCAATGGATTTTAGCAATTTTATTGAATTTTAGGCAAAAATAGGGTAAAAATGGCGATAAAATGAGGAAAAATGACGGAAGTCTGCGAAAACCCGCGGGAAAATGAATAGAAAATAAAAAATAGCCCCCAAGGCGCGGAAGCTATTGATTTTACGGCGGACAATCGTTGCCTGAACATAGACAGGCGCTTGAACTTGAACGATTTAGCTGATATTCAGGACTTGCAGCTGGCGGCTGGCGGAGCCGTTTTTCCAGGAAACAGTTTCTGACGCTTTGTGGTTTAACAGGCTTTTACCCAGCGGACTGTCTACGGAAATTCGCCCGTCCAGCGGATTAGCCTCCAGGCTGTGAACCAGCCTATAGCGGAACATTTGCCCGTGCTGATCCATCAGATCCACCACCGAACCTAGCGCAATCTTCAGCCGGTCGCGTTTGCGCGGCAGCGGTTTGGCGGTTTTGGCGGTTTCCCTCTTCAGGCTCAGCCGGGATTGGACGTTCTCCAGGCTGATGATGACGTCGCTGCGATGGAGCTTGTCGTCGCGGGATTTGGCGCGCCCGATTTCTTTCAGCTCGGCGATCAGCGACTTTTCTTCAATCTCTAAACGCGAGATCTCCTTATGCAGTTCCTTAAATCCTTTTTTGCTTAAAAATGTTGTACTCATACTTCCCCTTTCAGACTGGCAATCCAACCAATCAATAGTCCCATTACAACATCCGATTCTGAAAATTAGCTGAAAATCTAAACAATTGGCAAAGAAATGGTAAAAACTGTCGAGCCTTTTATGGTGGTAACAGAGATTTGTCCGCCTAAAGCTCTGGTCAATTGTTCTGCCAGCGGCAGCCCCAACCCATAGCCTTTCGTCCGCTGGTTGCCGCGGAAAAACTGCTCGAACACATGTGGCAGATTCTGTTGGGAAATCGCGCCGTCGTTAGTAAAATGCACGGTGATATTCTGTTTCGACGGCAGCACCTGGATTTTTACCGGCGAATTCTTCGGGCTGTGTTTTAATGCATTGTCAAGTAAAATCGCGCACAGCTCTCGCGTTGCGGCTTGGTGAAGAGAGATATTTGTGTGTTCCGGACAATTCATTTCCGTGCGAGTTTCGGCTTTTCGTTCGCGGATGAGATTGGATATCAATTCCGCCAAGTCGAAGCTTTTATCTTCCAGCGCCAGCCTGTTTTCTGTTCGCGACAATTCTAAAAGCATGGCGGTCAGCTCGGTCAATTTGTTAATTTCCTCCAAATTGCTTTCCAGCGTTTCCGTTAGTTCCGCCCGCGGCGTTTTCGGGTTTTTCAGCGCCAGTTCGGTTTCTGCTTTCATAATTGCCAGCGGCGTGCGTAGCTGATGGCTGGCGTTGGAAACGAACCGCGACTGGGCTTTATGCGCCGCCTCAATCGGCCGCAGCGTAATCCTCGCTAATAAATACGAGCAAGCGCCGCCCGCCAGCAGCACGATGAGATTGATATAGCCCAAGCTAATCAGCAGATTGCGCGTCGAAATATCCATCCGTTCCGACAAGTCAATGCTAGGAAAATCGTTGCCGCGCTGAATGATAATTTTATGGATTTGCGCGTCAACTTCCGAGCGCGCCACTTGAAAAATAATACTGCTAAACAGCAGGCTGACGACCATTAAAATCAGCAAATACCAGCCCGCCAATTTAATAGTTGCCGAGGTAAAAATTTTCATGCTTCAATCCGGTAACCGAAGCCGCGGACGGTTTTTATCAATTGTTTTTTGAACGGCTTATCGATTTTTTGGCGCAAGTTTTTTATATACGCCTCGACATTGTTCGGTAAAATATCGGCATCAAAATCCCAAACATGGTCGATGAGCGTTTCCTTGCTGAGAATCTGGTTCGGGTGCTGCATTAAATATTCCAGCAGCGCGTATTCTTTACTGGTCAAATCGATAGTTTTTCCAGCGCGCATCACGGTTTGCTGCTGCTTATCAATCGTCAAATCGGCAATTTTCAAAACATCCGGCTGCTGAATTGGCGGCCGGCGCAGTAAGGCTCGGACTCGCGCCAGCAGCTCGTCAATAGCAAACGGTTTAACCAAATAATCATCTGCGCCCGCGTCCAGTCCAAAGGTTTTATCCTCGGTGGTACCCAGCGCTGTGAGGAATAAAATCGGCATGTTTTTACCGTTTTTACGCAATTTTTTAACAATCTCTGCACCCTCCATGCCCGGCAGCATTCGATCGACAATCAGTAAATCGTACGGCTGGCTGTCTGCCAAATTAAAACCTTCTTCCCCGTCGTGCACGGCGTCAACGGCATATGTTTCGCGTTTGAGCGCCTCAGCGATAACTCGGGCGATTTTTCGTTCGTCTTCGATAATTAGCAGCCGCATATACTAACTATTATACGCTATTTGGCAGCTCGGGCGGGATAGTGTTATAATTTTCTTCAAAGAAAAGGAGAGTACATGCCGGATAGGAAAAAAATTGTTGAAATTCATCATTTTAAGATGAAATTTGGCGATAAAACAGTTATTAAAGATTTGAGCTTTGACGTTTTTCAGGGCGAAGTGTTTGGTTTTCTCGGTAGCAACGGTTCGGGAAAAACCACGACGCTCAGGGCGCTGCTGGGGCTGTACGAGCCGACGGCGGGCGAGCTGTTGATTGACGGCAAGCCGTATGCGGTAGATAGCCAGATTAACCTCGGTTATCTGCCGGAAGAGCGCGGGCTGTATAAAAAGGAAAAAGTGCTGGACGTGATGATTTATTTCGGCCAGCTGAAAGGTTTGAGCCGCGACGAAGCAAAGGAATTTTCTCTGAATTTTCTGAAGCGCGTTAATTTGACTGATAAAGCTGGTATGCGGCTGGACAAGCTTTCCGGCGGCCAGCAGCAAAAAATTCAGCTGGGCGTGACCATTATGGGCGATCCGGAATTACTAATTATGGACGAGCCAACCAAGGGATTTGATCCGGTCAATCGGCGGCTGCTGATGAATATCATTGAGGAGCGGCGCAAGGCTGGCGCGACGATTATTTACGTGACGCACCAGATGGAAGAAGTCGAACAGCTGTGCGATCGGCTGATTCTATTAAAAGACGGCCAAGCGGCGGCGTACGGCACGCTGGCAGAGGTGAAAAAACAGTTCGGCGGCGCATCAATGGATGATATTTTTGTTAAAGTGTACGGCGGCGAAGCAAAGGAGTTGGGTGATGAGTAAAATGCATAATTTGGGGACAGTTTTCAAGTTTGAGACTATCCGGGTACTGAAAAAGCCGACGTTTTGGCTGATGGCGCTGGGTTTTCCATTGATGTTTGCGGCGCTATATGGCATCGTGTTTTGGTCGCAAATCACGACGATGCAAGCGGCGAAGGAATTGGAAAAACAGGAATTTTCGCTGGCGGTTACTGACGATTCAAAACTCGTCAGACCAGAGCTGCTCATGGCCGCTAAAACGAAGACTGTCGAGTCGAAAGAGGCTGGAATCAACGACGTAAAAAACGGCAAGATTGACGCTTATATCTACTTCCCGAAGGATATTGGCAAGCAAAAAGTTGAAGTTTACGGCAAGGATGTCGGGCTGTTTCAGAACGGCAAATACGGCGCAGTGGCGCAAAGCTTATTAAGCCAATCAGTAGCCAGTACTGTCGGTCAAGCGCAAGTCGCCATTCTGCAAAACAAAGTTCAATTATCGTCAACCACTTATCTGGACGGCAAGGAGCACGGCGGTATTAACGAGATGATTGCGCCGGGGCTGTTTTTAGTGATTTTCTTTATGCTGATTACTTTCTTTGGCAACCAAATGCTAACCAGCTCCACCGAGGAAAAGGAAAACCGCACGGTGGAAATGCTGCTGACGATGGTAAAAACCGACACGCTGATCACTGGCAAAATTCTATCGCTGATGGTGCTGGCGCTGATTCAGATGTTGGTGATTATTCTGCCGGTGGCGGCGGGCTACTTGGCGTTCGGCTCGAAGCTGCAGCTGCCGAATATGGATTTAAGCTTATTGGTATTTGATCCGGTGCGGATTGGCTTGGCGCTAGTGATTTTCCTGGCAAGCTTTATGATGTTTACCGGCATGCTGGTGACTTTGGGCGCGATGATGCCGACTGCCAAGGAAGCCAACCAGTGGTTTGGGCTGGTGATTATGCTGATATTTGGGCCGTTTTACGGCATTACGGCGTTCGTTTCCTTCCCTGATTCGCCATTTGTCAAGTTCTTATCGCTGTTTCCATTCACGGCGCCGATTCCGCTGCTGCTCAGGAATGCGGTTGGCAATTTGCCGGCTTGGGAAGGTTTGCTGGGGGTGGCGCTTTTGATCGTGGCGGCAGTGTTTGTCTTGTGGTTGGCAGTGCGGATTTTCCGCTACGGCGCGATGTCGTATGACAGCAAGTTGTCTCTGTCGGCGTTGCGGATGAAGCGAAAAGCTGATAAAGTTTAAGTATGAAAGTACGCATTGAAATAGACACTAAAACATTTGTGCGGTTTTGGCTGGTGGTTATCGGATTCGGGCTGGCGGGACTGGCGATTTATTCGGCGAAGGATGCGCTGATTTTGTTGGGAGTTTCTCTGTTCTTAGCGCTGGCGCTGAACCGTCCGGTGGCGGCAATTGCCAGGAAATTGCCTGGTAAAAGCCGGCTCGGCGGCACGGCGCTGGCGTATGTTACGCTGATTCTGCTGCTGGGCTGCGTGGTGTGGTTCGTGGTGCCGCCAATTGTCCAGCAATCCGCTAAATTTGTCGAAAGCATGCCGAGCTTAATTGACCAAGCTGGTTCGCAGTGGCACGGCGTTAATAGTTTTATCGATAAGAATAACCTACGTCCGCAGGTTGACGCCATGCTGGAGAATCTCAAGCAGCAATCTTCGTCATGGGCGGCCAGTGTCGGTACGAACATTTTAAGCAGTGTCGGCTCGCTGGCATCGTTCTTAACATCGCTATTTTTGGTGCTGGTGATGTCGTTTTTTATGCTGCTGGAGGGCCCGACGTGGGTCCGGCGGCTGTGGGGCCTGTATAACGACCAAGAGAAAATGGAGCGCCATAAGAAACTGGTCGGCCGCATGTATAATGTGGTGACGGGCTATGTTTCCGGGCAATTGACAGTGTCGGGTATCGATGCGGTGCTGTCAGGGTTCGTGGTGTTTGTATTGAGCTTGACTTTCCCTGTCGTCAATTCAAATTTGGCAATGTTAACAGTCATGGCGACGTTTATTTTAACGCTCATTCCGATGTTTGGCGCGACGATCGCCGGTGCGTTGATATCGCTGCTGCTACTGTTTAACGACGTAACTGCCGGCATTATTTACGCTATTTATTTCGTTGTTTACCAGCAAATTGAAAATAATTTCGTTTCGCCGTCAATCCAGTCGAAGAAAGTTGAACTGTCGGCGTTGACGGTTTTAGTGGCGGTGACAATTGGCTTGTATGTTGGCGGTTTGCTGGGCGGTTTGGTCGCTATTCCGGCGGCTGGCGCTGCGAAAGTCTTGCTGGAAAACTATCTGGAGCAAGCCAAAGCTAACCGCGTCGAGAGTGAAAAACCGCTAAGCAAATTAGTGAAGAAATTGAAAAACGAGAGCTAATCGGTTAATTAAATTAGCGCGCTTTATGCGCTTCTGGCCCGCTCGGTCATTCCGGCGGGTTATTTTCATTATTTCCATGCCCAAATGCTGCCGCTTGGCGTGTCGCGAATGGTGACGCCGGCTGCCAGTAGTTCGTCGCGAATGCGGTCGGATTCTTGCCAATCTTTTTCGGCGCGGGCGCTGCGGCGTTGGATGATTAGTCTCTTCAAATCGTCGGTAATATCAGGGGTCGATTCTGCCAAATCCAAGCCCAAAACCTCGTCAATAATTTCAATCAGTTGCAGTAAACCGCCGCGGTGAATTTTCTCCAGTGGCGCGTGATCCAGCCGCGAAAATGCCTCATCAATCAGAGCCAACGCCTCCGGTGTATCTAAATTATCATTCAACTTTTCGACTAGCGCCTGCCGCGCCGCCAGCAGCGACACCGTGCCTTCCTGTTCGTCTTTATCATCGTCATCATCCAGCGTGTCGTGCGTCTGGTGCCGCAGCGCCGCATAGCCGCGCCAATGATCCAACCGCGCCTGGGCTGCTTCCAAAATATCCCAGGTGAAATTACCTTCGGTTTGGTAATGCTTGCTGAGAATCGCCAGCTTGAAAGCCATCGGACTAAAGCCGCGGGCGGTGATGTCGCTGAGGGTGATGATGTTGCCGAGCGACTTACTCATCTTGCGGCCGTCGACCTTGATGTGGTTATTGTGCAGCCATATTTGGGTAAATTGTTGCCCGGTCAAGCTCTCGCTCTGAGCAATTTCGTTGGTGTGATGCACCGGAATGTGGTCAATGCCGCCGGTGTGAATGTCAATCGTATCGCCCAGCGTCTCCCGGGCAATTGTCGAGCATTCCAAGTGCCAACCCGGAAAGCCGATGCCCCACGGGCTTTCCCATTCCATATCGCGCTTGGCGTCCGTTGGTGAAAATTTCCAGACGGCGAAGTCGGTGATGTTGCGCTTACCTGCCACGCTGACCCGCGCGCCCGCCTCTAGTCCCGCTACGTCCAGCCGCGCTAATTTGCCGTAATCTGGTAGCCGCGACGTATCAAAATACATGCCGTCGCCGTCAATCTTGTATAAAAACCCCTTCTCGTCTAGCCCCTTGGCAAAGTTAATTTGCTGCTGGATATAGTCCGTTGCCCGCACTAAATGGTCGGGCCGCACCAGCTTTAGCACTTCGTAGGCTTCGTGCTCGGCGATGGCGATGTACTGCTTGGCCACATCCCAAGCGGTCTTGCCCTCGCGGCGTGCCCCCTTCTCCATCTTGTCCTCGCCATTATCATCATCGCTAGTCAAATGCCCAACATCGGTGATATTCTGTGTCCGAATAACCGAGATGTCCTGCCAGCGCAGCAACCGCACCAATACATCCCAGTAAATATAGCCGACCCAATTGCCAATGTGCGGCTGCGAATACACCGTCAGCCCGCAGGTATACATCCGAACCGTTTGTCCGTCGAGCGGCTTTAGTTCATCTTTGTGGCGAGTGAGGGTGTTATGGAGTTGTAGCATCAACTCTATTGTACGGCAGACAGGCCGCTTTTTCAAAGTTCGCTTTCGTCGTTTCCGACTCATCAGCATAGATACGCATCTATGGAGCGAATGCGACAAGCAGATGGTTGATATACAGAGAAAAACACGATGTCAAGACGACATCAATTTCTCAGATATCGTCTGCTTGCCGCATTCAGCCGTCAGTCCTCAGAATCAGCGACAGTGCACCAGAAAGCATTCCATGTGCAGGAGTACTTTTTGCTGTAAGGAGCGAGTCCCATGTCCCACGCCGACCTATGGACAATAAGGTTGTCGCCGATCTTAACGAGAGGAACTACAATCCTGCCCTCCTTATCTTCAAAAGGCTCTCCTGCTACTGTAGCATGGAAGCTGTGAAGCCAGGGGTCGTTTCCTATGTAGTACACGGCGATCTTTTGACCAATCTGGATCTCGTCCAGGTTCAGTGCTTGCGAGTGAAGCGGACTGTGGTTTCTCAGTCTTTCTCCTTTCAGCAACTGTCGTTGCGCCCTGATGAGTTTGGTCTCAACGACGAGACTGTCATCAATGACTTCCTCGGGCAAGACAAACTCTTCAATGGCGACAACGTCGCCGGCGTTGTTCTTGATCTTGACGATGATGTGTCTCATCGTCGTCTCCTTCCTTCTTCCTCGCGGCAGCTGCCACCTACCTCTATCTGAAGAGGCAAGGCTACGTGCAATTCTTATATCACACGAGACGAGGTCTCAACCGCCAAAGAAACCTAATAATACCTCTCTTCGCCAACCAAGATCTCATCTCGTGCTTACATCTGCTTGTCAATAGTACACTTTCGGACAAGGAGTTTTTCACTCAACTCGTCAACAAAAGCTGATATATATATCATATCTGAATGTTAAAGTCAATGGATTTCAGATAAAAATGTGGTGTAATATTTTTCTCACCTCTGTTATAATTACAAAAGATTTTTCTGCCGTTCGTCAGATTCGCCGTCAAGGAGTGGAAACGTTTTATTGACTATTTTAGGAAATGTTATATTGCAGCAGCTGTTTATAGTGTTATTGCACTATTTTTATAGCGGAAAGTGATGTGCGTTGCCTTCAAAGCTTTTGCTATATTTTCTGTGGTAGCAAGTTTTTCCCAACCTGCCGCGCCGATGATTATTCCGAATTCTCGTGCAATCTGGCAACTGTCTGGTGTTATGTATGGGTTTTCTGTGTAGGATAACGACGTGAGATAATCAGAGAAACGGTTTAGGACTTTTGATGAGGTAACTTTAGCGAGGGTTTGCTTGGCGATGGCGGCGACCTCTTTCAGGTCAATTTCTTGAACATGCGGACTGATAGAGAAAATACTGGTGGATATTACGGATGTATCATTATTTTTCACAGGTTCTTTACTATAATAGACGCCGAAATCGCGGCAAATTTTTTGCCCGATTGACAAGCTGATGAATCTAGCTAGTTCGCGCCATAATACGCGCAACTCTACTGGCTGATTGTCAATTTGCAGCTGAAGTTTTAGTATGGGTTTTTTATCGGCTGGCTGATCTGTTTCGTATATCAAATCAGTAAGACTCTTATCATTGGTTGTGTTCTTGGGCAATATATCGACTGAATCTAAATTTTGCCAAGGTTTGTTATCTAGTAATTCCAGTTCTCTGATTATCATATCAGGATCCTTAACGAATAGCTTTTGCGATTCCTCGGCATATAGTTGCGACATAGCCTGCGAAACTGGTATGTAGCCAGGATTTTTATCGCTCAAACTGACCTTCATATTTGCTATATTTTCTAGTAGATACTCTGCTTCAGTGTTATAACATTCACCGTAGATTATCACAATGCCTGATTCGTATGTCTCGCCATTGAGCAAGTAGTCTAGTAATTTATACTGGCCGTGACTGTAAAGATATTCCGTAATTGTAGATATAAATAGATGCTCGTAAAGATGAGCGAGTTGTTTGCATGGGTGATATTTGACGAGGGTGAAGTATTTCATAGGGTGATTTTAGCAGGAAAATGAGCCAGTTTATAGACATAGCTCAGGTCTTGACGGGTCAGCGACGGAAACGCTTGGGGTTTCGGTTACTCTTGACCCCGTCACTGTGCGGGTTCGTACTCTTGCGCTTGGAGCGGTTGCTACCGCCATGCAGAGAGGCGTTGTTGCGCCTAGTCAAACACTTGAAGCACAGACACTCGCTGTGCTTCAGTCCACTGTCGGGACACTTGCTACCGCGTGCCATAATAAACTCCTTCTGGAGTCGGGGCGAGGAATTTCAATTCCTCGCGAAGTGGGACGTCTCAAGCCCAATGGCTTTGGGCGAAACGCCGACCTCTGCGGCTACAAAGGCTGATATATATATCAATACTAGAATAAAATGTCAAGGGCTTTGTTAATGTTCTGGTATAAAACTACCGCGACCTCTGTTATCATCGCGATACACCAGTACTTATTGCAACAATGTTGCAATAAGCTTTAATCCTGCTCCGCTTCTCGCAAGGCTTTATCAGTCGCCGCCACCAATTCCCGCACGACTTCGTCATAATCCTCGTACACGCGGAAACCGGCCGCGTACGGATGGCCGCCGCCGCCGAAGTAGCCAGCCACGGTATCGGCGATCGGGAGGTTGCCGCGCAGGCGGGCGGTTAGTTTGCCGTCGGGATAGGTTTTGATGACGCAGCTGAGCGCCACGCCTTCGACTAGTCGTAGTTCGTCGCCGATCAGCGCGCCGGGGTTGTAGGCGTCGCTGTAGGCTTGAATTTCTTCAAATGGCACGTGCACCAGCGCCAATTGTCCGTCCAGCAAGTATTCAATTCGCTCAATCAACTTGCCCTTATACGCCAAAATCTCTGGCGATTTTTTCATAAATTCGCGCCGCCGCTCCTCAATTTCGGCATTGGAGGCGCCCAGATCGGTCAATTCGCCCGCCACGCGAAAGGTCGCCGCGGTGGTATTTGGCGTAGTGAGACCCAGGCTGTCAGACATGATGGCGATAAGGAGGTTTTCGGCGGCTTGCTGGTTGATAGTCCAGCCAGCGTGGGTGAACAATTGGTAGAGCAATTCCCCGGTTGCCACCACGGTGTCAGAGAGCATGGTGTGCTCAAAGCTCAGGGTTGACTCGGCGGTGTGGTGATCGACGACCAAGACTGGGTGCGTCTCTAAAAAGTGCCGTACGCCCGGCGTCTCCAAGACTTTACTGAGCAAAATGTCAGCGCTGGTGTCAACGATAATAGCCAGGTCGGCACGGGTCGGAAAATCGCCAACTACCCTATCCCAACCGCGGATGTACCGCAGATATTTGGGGATATCGACCGGGCAATACAACGTCACGGTTTTACCCAAATCACTGAGCACTTCCTCCAGCGCCAAACTAGAACCCAGACTGTCACCGTCAGGGTTTTCGGCCTGGATGATGACGATGTTATTGGCGGATTGGATGAGTTGCTCGGCGGTATCAAACATAGTCTTATTATAGCAGAGGCGAAAATTGATTGATATAGCGTTTAATTTTGCTTGATTGTAGATAATTAAACTGGTAACATATTAAATATTATGATTACTCTTGAGGGTGAACGCGAGAACGGGCTTCCATGTTATATAGATGCTTGTCCAAGATGGAAGATTTTAGACCAGGAAAAGAAACATCCGCTTACCCGACGTCCGCGGGCTATAGGAGAAGTGGCGCTGCGCCCGGAAACAAATGACTGGGTGCTTGGGCCGATGGTACGCGCATATCGCGATACCAGGTGTGCCTTGGAAAATGGAGGCGTACCGGGTTCAATTTTCAAAATACCCGAGGGGGGCCGTCCTTTAGATACGCCAACTATAGATGACCCAGACTATAAGCGTAGGTTAGGTAGATTTTATTCGTCGTTGCCGACTGGTGATGCTTTGAGACGGATTACGTCGCAAGGGCAAGCTGATGCCTATGAGGAGCGCGCGGGAAAAATACTTGGACCGTGTATATTAAAATACTTGGAGAGAAAATATCCTGAGGTGAATGATGATCCAGTTCTTCGGGAGGCAATTGACAATGTTCTCATGGAGACGAGGTGCGACATTGATGCGGCAGCTGCGGCGCGAAAAGATCATCTGTTATTAAAAGATAGCGATTCTGTCCGGAGAATTGGCTGGGCTATCAGGAAGAAAACTATAGCGACAATAGGCCTTATGACTGCTGCGATGTATTCAGATGAACGATACCAGCTCCATCCGAAGCGGACTTCCATAGCAAGGGCAGAGCAATTATTTTCTAGTTCGATTCGGGTCGCCTATCCTGAACTGCCGAGTTCATAGACTCGTAAAAAATTAGCTGATTTTAGTTTAAACTAGGCAAGATAACTACGGCGCCATTAAAAATATCAATCGGGCTACTCGTCACGCATATCTTTGATCGGGTTGCGGCGGGTGTTGCGGATGAGCGGTATCAGGCACGCCAGCACGGCAGCAGCGATGATACTGAGGGCGACCGCGCCGATGACCATCCAGTCAATCGTCCAAAAATGGAAGGTTGTCGTCAAATCTTTCGGCGTCATGGCGATGCGCAGCGTCGCGGTGATTTGACTAGCCAGCAAATTGTCGGCGATATATACGACGACTAGCCCGGCGGTGATACTAAACAGCGCGGTAAGCAGCGCCACGATCATGGTGTAAACGAAATAAATTTGGCTAATATCAAGCCGCGTTGCTCCGAGCGCTCGAAAAACTGCGGATTCTTTGCGGCTGTCGGCGATGGTGCGGGAAATGATAATCAGCAAGATAAAGGCGGCTATGATCGTCACGCCGATGAATGTCCACATGATGATTGGTTTGAGGCGCTCCATGGCGTCGTAATTGACGAGCGAGTTGCTGCCGGTGGGCGACGCGAATACTACGTAGTGCGGCAGGCAGATTGACTTATTAGACTTTTGGGCTTTGGAAGCTTCAACAGGTTCGGGCTGGGCGAATAAATCGGTGCCTCCCGTACCGCCAGAAGTTCCTTCGTCGCAAGAGGCAGCTGCCAGGTAGCTGCGAGCTTTATTGGGGTCGCTGAATTCATAGATAGCTAGTGTCTCTTCCCTGTTGGCGTTACCTTGATCATTGTTGGCGGTTTGAATAGTTGATTCAAGTGCCGTTTGCGCCGCGGTGGTCATTGATCCGCGCGGCATGATCCAGGTGTATGACAGGCGGGCGCTTAAGAATTGCTGTAAGAAGCTGCCGATGTCGCTTTGGGCGGCTTCAATGCCGTCCGGCATCAGGCCGACGACGTGGAAAGTGAATTTAGCCTGGGCGGGTTCGGGCTGGGCTGAGCCGAAAGTCTGATCAAAATAGCGCTGGTTAGCTTCGGTGCGCTTGGTTTCGGCTGAACGATTATCCTTAACGACGGCCGGCGCAGCGCAAGAATCAGCGGACGGCATGGCGTATTCACGGTCTGGTTTGGCATAATCGGCGGATGGTTTTTTAGCTTGATTGGTGGCGGCTTGGATTTGCTGTTTGGCGGTTTGCAGTAATTCTTGCGAAGCTGGGTTGCGATAACAGGCGCTGAATGTCAGCTGCCCGGCTTTTTGGCGCAATTCTTTGAGCCGTGCTAGTTGCGTGTCATTGCTGGCATTTTTATCCAACGGCTTGAGTCCAAGCAGCGCTTCAGCGTCCTGGTAGCGGATGATCAGCGGGATCTCGCTGGGTTTGGCGCTGGCGCCAGCGAGCAAATAGCCGCCCAGCAATGATTGGTCGATGGCGGTTATACTGCCGAATTGCTGCTTAAATTCTTCCAGTGGTGTCGGCTGGTTGTTTTGCTGGCGCTTGTCGTCAAACGACTCAATTCCCCGCTCCATATAATTCAGCATACCGTTCGCAGCGATTGATTGAATACTAAACTGCTGCACGGCACCGCGGGTGCGGGCAAATTGCCACTGTGCGTCTGCTGTGAGGCGCGGTAATTTGGCGGTCTCCTCGCGAATGATTCGCTGGACGACGACGCTCTGGCTATTTGGGTACGGCGGGCTATCAGGAAACGACTGCATAATTGGTGGTTCGGATTTTGGGTCGTATGGCAGGCCGAGGCGGGCGGCCAGCGCCTGCTTGTCCTTGATCATTTGCGTGCGCTCGGCTTCGGCGCGGGCAGTTAGGCTCGAGGTAAATTCAATATTATTTGGCCGAATGGCGGTTTGCGCCACCAAATAGCGGCTGTTCAGGCTGCCTCGATCAAATTCCTCGACGCTCCGCTGGGCGCCCATTAGCATAGTCAGTCCCGCCAGCAGCGCTGCAAAAAGCAGTCCAGACACGACCACGGTGATGGACAAGCGAATGCGTCGCACTCGGAGTTTGGTGCCAGCCAGCCGCAGCGAATCGGTGATTCTAAGCATCGGCTATTCTCCCGTCCTTCAGGCGGATTTCACGATCGGCTGCTGCGGCGATGTCTGGATTATGCGTAACGATAACGACCGTGGTGCCGAGTTCGCGGCGAATTTGGTGAAATAGGTCGATGATGCGGTCGGAATTGGCGCTGTCCAGATTGCCTGTCGGCTCGTCGGCGAGTAAAATATTCGGGCGATTGAATAAGGCGCGGGCGACGGCAGCGCGCTGAATTTGACCGCCGGAAAGTTCGCGCGGCAAATGGTGCATTCGGTCTGCTAGTCCGACCAATTCGGCGAGTTCCTGGGCGCGGGCGCGGCGCTGCTTGGGCTTGATGCGGGCAAACATGGCGGGGATTTCCAGATTGGCGGACAGAGTTAGGAATGGCTGCAGATAAAATGATTGGAAGACAAAGCCGATTTCACGCGATCGGAACCGCGACAGTTGCCGGTCGGACAAGCGGCTGAGCGGCTGGTCGTTAATGAGGATTTGACCGGCGGACGGCTTGTCGAGTCCGCCGATGAGCTGCAATAAAGTGCTTTTACCCGAGCCACTAGCGCCAGTGATGGCCACGAATTCGCCGGCGAAAATATCAAGGCTAACGCCGCCGAGCGCTGGGATGGTCTGGCGGCCGACGCGGTAAGATTTGGCGAGGTCGGTTACGGCGATGTGGCAGCGGCCGGAATGTTCTGGCGCGGCAGCAGGCGGTGTCATAACCTTGGTGGCTGGGCTAGATTTGGCGGCTGGAGGTAAGTCAACCAAGCCGGCCGAAACAGCCGGTTGGGCAAAGCCGCGGATTGCGTCGATTGCCTCCTCGACATCGTCAAACTTCGCTAAAAATGCCGCGATATCCTCAGCGCGCACCTTCCCCACCTCTGGTTTCATGATTGTATTGTAGCAAAAGCGGTATTAAATTGGCAAGATAAAATAATTCGGGACGCTAATCAGGCTTATCGCCAGGCGTCTTCGAGCCGGAACAATATAATATCAGGCAAAAATAATCAAAAAGCTAGTTAAAACATAATTTGTACTAAAATATTATTGACAAAATATAAAGTTTGTGCTAATATGGCAACATAAAGCCTATGTATAAGGCTGGGAAAAGGAGTTTTTATGGATAAAGTAAAGAAATTTGGTATAGCTATTTCTTTGGGAGTTGCTATCATAGGCGGTGTCTGGCTGGCTTCGCCGTCAAAAGCGGCGAAATGTAGCGACTTTAACGTCGTTGCTTGCGGCACGCACAGCCAGGGCGACCTGAAGATTGCTTACGCCAGGCCTCATGTGAAGAGTCTATATAATCATAGCGGCATCACTGATAGCATGATTAATAACGGCACGAACATGAAGCAAGGTACGGTTGATGCCAACGGTAATGTTGTCGTTGACGGCCAGGTGGTTGCTACTGGCGCTCGTACATATCAAGCAAAAGCTGGTACGCGCCAAGTTTCGCCGGAGAAGACGGTTAATTATGGTGGATATAATTACTACCAATATACTACTGGCCAGAGCTTTATCGACGGAACGACTACTTACGCTATTTATGCCTGGTTTGACAATTATGGCAAGTTCATCGCCGGCGTCATCAAGGATTGCGGTAACCCAGTTTGGGGGCAAGCTACCTGGAAAGCTAAGGATGTTAAAGTTTGCGACTTGACTAGTAAAAAGATTGTGACAATTAAGGAAAACGAATACGACAGTAAGAAACATTCAAAAGACCTTGAAGATTGTAAAGAAACGAAAGTTTGCGACTTGGACTCCAACACAATCATTACTATTAAAGAAAAGCAATTTGATAGCAAGAAGCACTCAAAAGATTTGACAGATTGCCAGAAGACAAGGGTCTGCGAGTTGAAGACTGGTAAAATCATTACCATCAAGGAAAAGGAATACGACGAGAAAAAGCACTCAAGGAACGAGGATGACTGCGATAAAGCTGAAGTGTGCCGCATCTCTGACAAACAGACAGTCACCGTTACGCGCAAAGAGTTGAATAACAGCCAATACACAACCGATATGTCAAAGTGTAAAGAAACCCCTGTTACTCCTCCAACCCCAGAAGCCCCTACTCCAGGCGAACTGCCAAAAACCGGTACTGCTAACATCGTTATGTCAGCACTAGGCCTCGGCGGACTAACCACAGCCATCATCGCTTACGTAGTCTCCCGCCGCCAGATGTAATATAAAAATAGCAAAACGATACCCGCCTAATACGAGGCGGGTATTTTATATATTAGGCGACAAATCTTGGGAAAGAGAAAATAAGCATAAAAGATTACGAATTATTATTGACAATACATAAAGTTTGTGATAACGTGGATGTATAAGCCTCGTTAATAGAGGCAGTAAGAGGAGTTTTTATGAACAAACTAAAGAGAATCGGCATAGCTATTTCCCTGGGAATTGCTATCATCGGCGGAGTCTGGCTGGCCTCGCCATCGCGAGCAGCTGTTTGCGACAAGTGGATTAACGTAATAGAGTGCGGTACGCGCAGCCACCAGGAGCTGAAAAGTACGTATTATAGCCGCAGCGACTTTCGGTCTTTGATGAATTGGAATAATACCAATGACGCGATGATCGAAGGTAAGAATATGAAAAACGGTGTCGTCTATAAAGACGGCCGCGTAGTGGTTGACGGCCGCGTGGTAGCAACTGGCGCGCGAACTGTCCAGCGCAATACCCGTTATCCTGCTTCGTCGTATGGCACTGAGGTTGTCGGCGGTACAAAATATTACAAGTTTGACGTTCAGAACAGCTTTGTGTATAACCAATTCGATATCTTTGCTTGGTTTGACGACAACGGCAAGTTCATCGCCGGCGTCATCAAGGATTGCGGCAACCCGATTTGGGGCAATCCTACCCCGCCGCCAGCAAAGCCGTCGTTAACTTGCGACGCTCTGCAAAAGACTGAAGTTTCCAGAGATACTTTCAAGTTTAGCACCAAAGCGACTGCCAAAGACGGCGCTAGTGTCACCAGCTATACATACGACTTCGGTGACGGCACAACGCAAACTACAACGTCATCTGAGATTCAGCACACCTATGCGAAGCCGGGTAATTATAAAGTTACTGTGACGGTTAACGGCAAAGAAGGTTCTGACGTTCAAAAGACTAGCCAGGGCTGCCAGACGCAAATTACGGTCAAACCAGAGCCGGAAATGCAAGTTTGCCGCTTGTCGGATAAGAAATATCCAGTAACCATCAAAGCATCAGAGTTTGACGAGAAAAAATATTCTAAGAATCCAAATGACTGTAAGGAAGTTCCGGAAGAGCTCGACGTCTGTATAATTGAATCTAAGCAGATTAAGAAGATTAAAAAAGAAGAGTTTGACGAGAGCAAGCACACGACAGATTTAAGCCGCTGTAAAGAAACTCCAGAAGAAATTGAAGTCTGTGTTATTGAAACCAAGCAGATTAAGAGAATCAAGAAAGAAGAGCTTAATAAGGAGATTCATACAACTGATTTAAGCAAGTGTAAGGAAAAGCCGGTTACTCCTCCAGAGACGCCGTCAACCCCTCCGAAAACCCCAGAGACTCCTACTCCAAATCAGTTGCCAAGAACCGGTACTACCAACATCGTTATGTCAGCACTAGGCCTCGGCGGACTAACCACAGCCATCATCGCTTACGTAGCTTCTCGCCGCCAGATGTAAATAAACAATAAACAGCAAATATAATACCCGCCCTGGATGAGGCGGGTATTTCTATTGTAATTTTTATATTGTTATAGCTGCTTTCGTCCTTCCAGAGCGTGCGTTAGGGTAATTTGATCAGCGTATTCAAGGTCAACGCCGACTGGGATTCCCCGCGCTAGGCGCGATACGGTAATAGTTAGTCCTGCTTCTTGGATGTATCGCTGTAAAAATAGGGCGGTCGATTCGCCCTCAACCGAAGCGTTGGTGGCGATGATAACTTCCTGGACGTCGTCTGATTTGATCCGGTCGATCAGTTCTGGAATGTGCAGCTGTTCCGGCCCAATGCCGTCAATTGGCGAGATGACGCCGCCTAGTACGTGGTATGTCCCGGTAAACTGCCCTGTTCTTTCCAGAGCGACGATATCCAGCGGCTCTTCAACCACGCAAACAAGCTGCTTATTGCGGCTTTTATCAGCGTAAAGCGGCGATATTTCTTCGCTCGCGTCAATCAGCGCAAATGTCTTCGGGCAGGTTTTTACCCGATCGTGCAGCCGGTCGAGCGATTGTGCTAGCTGTTTGGCTGACTTGGGGTTGCGGCGCAGAACGGCGTATGCATAGCGCTCGGCTGTTCGCGCGCCTACTCCAGGCAAGCTGCCAAAGTCGTCAATAAGCGCCGTTAAGGCCTTTGGCAAAATATGCAGAGGCATGGCTTAAAACGGTAAGTTGCCCAGTCCGCCCATTAGCGGCTTCATGGTCTCGGCAGCAATTTCCTGCGCCTTTGCCATACCGTCGCGTATCGCGATCTTAATCCAGTGTTCCAGCTGCTCGATATTATCCAAATCCACCATCTTCGGGTTGATTTTAATCGACTTAATCTTCAGCTCGCCGGTAATCTGGACAACGACTGCGCCGTCGCCAGCCTCAACTTCAATGATTTCTTTGCCTAATTGTTTCTGTGCCTTACGCAATTGCTGCAGCATTTTCACCTGGTCAAACGCCATATTCCTCCTTTATTACTTACGTTATTATAACTTATTTTTCGCTGGATGTGTAGAGATAAAACCGGTCGCCGTTTTCCGACCAGCTATTTACTAGGATTGATGATAGATAAAGGTTTTTTAGGCTGGCTTTAGGCGCGTGCTGGCGGGCGGCACGGCTGATATATAGCGGCTGATGCATGCCAGACGGTATGGAATCGACGATATGCAAATTCTTAGCATTGTGCTTAATGAGGGCTTTATAAATCGGCAACTCGGCCTCACTAACCAGTAGCGCGGCTTCCTTATCGGCGGAAAGTTTTTTCTTTAATAATGATAAATCGCTGTTAAATTCCCGGGCAGCCAGCGGGTAATGTTGGTAGCCGTCAACGTAGCGGAAACTGCCGCCCAGTACCATAACGATAATTAACGCTGAAATAAATACTAAGCCAGTGCCGCGAGCATATGGGTTTTTCGGGAAAAGTTTGTACCATTCGTTCATTAGCGTCTCTATGCCGACTGCCAGTAAGATGAACAGCGGCACGACGATGATGGCGGTTAATTGCGGGTCGAAGATAATTAAAATTAACGCTAAAAATAGCCATGACCAAATCATGGACGATCTGGCACTGGCGCGTTTTTGGAAGCTTTTGGCTAGCCCCAGGAATATTAGGATAAGCGCGCTAAAGTCCATAATCGGTGTAATTTGTCCATCTACAACTGACGGTTCAATTCTGAGATACGAGTAAAACAGAACCTTCAGGTTGCTTGCTATGTTGAAATTCAGCGCGCCAAATCCCAGCAGGCTGCTTCTGAGAGTGTCGGATTTTAAGCATAGATAAGCAATAGCGCCAGTAACTAGACAGAATAATAGAAACGGTATCAGCCAGCGGCGGCGGTATTTTCTGGAAATAAGATAGTATCGCGGGTGCGGGTGTAACAAAGCGACGAATAGCAGTCCTAAGTTTATGTACCAAAAGTACGGCGTTAGCAGGCTCGCTGCGGCAGTGATCGCCAGCAATATCCGCCACAACCAAGTAATTTTGGCTTTCTGCAGCGTTAATGTGGCGAACAGTAAAATTAGCGCTGCGTAAAACACGTATAAAATTGCCGGCGTAGCGCTCTGGCCGATAAACAAAAATTGGGCAGTGGTGATCATGATGAGCATGGATAGGATGGCGACGCTCGGCTTAAACCAGCGCTTGAGCAGGAAGAATATGGCGATAGAACTGATGATCGAAAGGAGAATGGCTGGCGCTTTAATGGTTAGCAAACTGACGCCGAATAGTTTGAAAAAAATCAGCTGCAAAGCGTGGAACGGCAGATTGGCGACTGCCAAACCGTCAATGCTAAATGACAGACCGTTGGTCGTTTTAATGGCATCAATTTCTGATTGCGTCAATCCGCCTGGCGCGTATAACGCCGAAGTAACCACTGCGCCAATATATAACAGCACAAGCACAATATAGCCAAAAAAATAGCGCCATTTGTATACAAAGATATCAGTAACTTGCTGCTTTTTCACTGCCATGATTATATCACAATTCTAGTCATGCTTGCGATCCAAGCTCATAAAACGCAGGCGCTCCGGATGGAAGTAGAGTTGAATTTTGCCGACTGGGCCGTTGCGGTGCTTGGCAATGATCAGGTCGGTGATGTTTTGCACCTCTGGGTTGTCTGGTTCGTAGTAGCCGGGGCGGTAAATAAAGCTGACGATGTCGGCGTCCTGCTCAATGGATCCAGATTCGCGCAGATCGGCTAACTGTGGAATTGGCGGCGTGCGCGACTCGACCGAACGGCTCAGCTGGCTCAGGGCGATCAGCGGCACGTTGAGTTCGCGGGCGATCAGTTTGAGGCCACGAGAAATTTCTGACACTTCTTGGACGCGGTTGCCGTTGTGATTGTTGGTGGCCTGCATCAGCTGCAGGTAGTCGACGATGATTAGGCCAATTT
Source organism: Candidatus Saccharimonadota bacterium (assembly GCA_905373795.1). Classification (GTDB taxonomy): domain Bacteria; phylum Patescibacteriota; class Saccharimonadia; order Saccharimonadales; family Saccharimonadaceae; genus Nanosynbacter. Next base: position 27,754 of record CAJPUO010000004.1, on the reverse strand, counting down.
CGCCCTCGTGTGCCAGGCGGCGAGCTTTGGTGCGCATCTCCAGAATGCTGAGGCCCGGCGTGTCATCAATGTAAATCGGCGCTTCTGCCATCTCGCCCATGGCCTCGGACAGCTTCTCGAAGTCATCGCCGCTTAGATTGCCGGTACGAATATTCCAGCTATTGACACCCGACGCGTCAGATAACATACGGTCGGTCAACTGCTCCTTACTCATCTCCAGGCTGAAAAACAGCACCGGCTTTTTCTCGATCGTCGCTACGTTGTACGCCAGGTTAGTCACCAGCGCAGTCTTACCCATGGCCGGACGCGCCGCCAGGATAATCAAATCCGACTTCTGCAACCCCGCCGTCATGGCGTCCAGGTCGCGGTAGCCAGTCCGCATGCCGCGCAGACTGCCCTTGTTGCGGTGCAGCTCCTCGATACGGTCAAAACTATCGGTCAAAATGCTTTCCAGGCTGACCAAATCTTGTTTCAATGACTGGTCGGAAACGCTGAATAATTCGGCCTCAGCTTTTTCTAATAATTCCTGGGTGGTGGTTGATTCATCGTAGCCAAGCTCGGTGATGCCGCTGCTGGCCTTGATCAGGCGCCGCCGCACCGCTGTTTGCGCTACCATTTCGGCGTACGCCGCTGCGTGCGCTGCCGTCGGCACGTAGTTGGTGAGTTCCGTCAAATACGCCGAGCCGCCGATGAGTTCCAGCTCGTCCTTGCGCTTCAGCTCATCAGTCAAGGTCAAGAGGTCAACCGGCTTGTGCTTTTCAAATAGCCGCATCATACCAGCGAAAATCAGACCGTGATTTTTATCGTAAAAGTCGTTCGGTTTGACGATTTCTGAGGCATCGGCTAGGACTTCCTCGTCGATGAGAATTGCGCCGATCAGGCTTTTTTCGGCGTCCAGATTTTGCGGCGGCAACTTGCCCGCTATGGTCTCAGTTTGGGTTTTTTCGCTCATGATAATTCCTCCAGGTTAACTTCTTCGCCGCCGCCCATCAGCTCGGCAATCTTCGCAAGCTCGGCGTCTTTGGGCGGGGCTTTTTGTCCGATTGTCACAATATCCAGTTCGGTGCCGGCGACTTGTTGCACAATTGTCGCAATAAGCGGGCGATTTTTCGCATTATCCAGCTTCTTTTTAGCAAAGGCATTGCCGGCGTACAGAGTCAAGGTGTTGCCATCTAGCTGCCAGCTGCAGTGTTGCAACAATGTTGCAATAGCGAACGACTGCTCTTTGGCCAGAGCAATAACCTTATCCCAGTCGATGTCTGTGGCGGAGTTTACTGGATTGTCTGATGCCGGTTGACTACCTGCCGGGGCGGTGTCTGATGCTGTTTTATCTGCAGAGTTATTAGTTTGCTCCTGTTTCGGGATGGTTTTTGGTGAATTTTCTGCTGGTTGAGCGGCTGGGGCTGGCGCTTCTGGAGTAGCTGCCGGTGACTCTGGCGCCTCTACGGGCGATTTAGAGATGGTGGCTGGCGGTTTGGCTGTAGTTTTGGGGCTGGCGATCAACGGCGATATCAGCTCGGGCGATGTATCAGCCGTCTGTTCCCCATTGTCCATAAATATCGTCAATAATTTCAAATCCGGATGCGGATGGCGGTCGACTTCAATTAGCTGCTTGACCAATGTAATTAACTCTGGCCGCTGATGTAAGCGTGCTCGCAGCAGCGATAGTAATTGATGTGATAGAACGACCGGATCGGTGCCGGCTTGCTCCAGCTCGCCCAGCAGGTTCAGCGCCTCAGGCGCGTCGTGCTGCTGATACAATTCCAGCAGGTTCTCCAGCGTCTCAGTAGCGCTCAGCCCCAGGTACTGGGCAACGTCCGACGCGCTTAGCGGCTTATCAGCGCTGGCTAATGCCGACAATTGATCCAGCATGCTGATGCCGTCGCGAAACCCGCCGCGCGAACGCTCAGCAATCAGCCGAGCAGCGTCTGCCTCGATGGTAAAGCCTTCTTTCTCAGCGATAGTCATCAGCTGACGCGCCATGATGTCCACTGGGATGGGGCGAAAGAAAAATTGCTGGACGCGGCTGAGAATGGTGGCGGGCAGCTTGTCGGCGTCGGTGGTCGCCAAGATAAATACCACGTGCGCTGGCGGCTCTTCCAGCGTCTTTAACAGCGCATTGAAGGCAGGCTTGGACAGCATGTGAACTTCGTCGATGATGTAGATTTTCTTTGGTGCGGAAACGGGCGCGACTTGCGCTTTTTCACGTAATGCCCGAATGTCGTCGACACCGTTGTTGCTGGCGGCATCAATTTCGATGATATCCAGATGTGAGGCTTCCTCGTCGTACGGCAACTGATTGATCTCATGCGCCAAAATTCGCGCCACCGATGTTTTTCCTACGCCGCGCGGGCCCGTCAGCAAATACGCATGGGCGATTTTCCCCTGCTCCAGCGCTCGGCGCAAAATGTTGGTCACGTGATCTTGCCCCAACACCTCGTCCAAGCTACGACTGCGATATTTGCGGTACAGTGCCTGACTCATTACTTATATATTATAGCGCAAAGTACAGGATTAGTAAGCTGTTTGGCGGTTGATCTAAAGACGACTCGCCTCGCGAACACGCATTAAAACAGCGCCAGCTGCGTGCTGGGTATTTCTATGTCAATGGCGCCGTTAATTTTTTGCGCCTGGTAGCCAATAAATTTTTTCACGTTATACGCCAGTAGCTGTCCGTCGTAGTCGGTGATGAGGATCGGGCCGATGATACTGCGGACGCGCCCAGCCAATTGGTTCTGATCTTTCATCAGTACTACTCTTGTTAAGTCAACACCAGCGGTATAAAAATAATCTTCGCAAGGAATTAGCTCGGATTTTGGAAATGACACAACAATCTTTTGCTCAATTTCAAGTAGTTTTTGCTGTAATTTCTTCTCGCCGTCCGCGCGATCGAAAGGCTGTTTTATAAACTCAAGTTTTTTATGAATCGGCATGGTCTCAACGATGCCGTCCAGACTGGCAATTTTCGCCTCATATTGCCGGGCGATCAGCGCCGAAGAAAACGTCTCCAGTTTCAACGCCAAGCGTGCCCCCTGCTCCAGTAGCCGCCGAATGCCGCGCTCTTCCTGTGAGATACCGACTTTAATGACTCCTGGCGCGAAATACGCCAGATAGACGAAGTGCGGGTTTTGATTAATCTTTTCCTGCTGCGCTGACACGGAATCGGCGTTATAAAACGCAGGATTAAAACCAGTCCGATCGCGGCATTTCAGGCAATTTTCATACTTGCCATCAACCGTGGCGGAATCTGGACAAATTTGGCTACTGTGATTCTCAAAATCCACCCAGCCGGTGCAATATTTGGTCGAGAAGTCAAATTCAAGCGATAAATCTTGTCCAAACAATTCCCGCCGCTTAATCTCATCGCCGATTTGACAGTCGATAAACGGCTGGTTATCGGCATTAAAACTGGCATAAGCGAGTAAAAAATCGTCTGGCACAGCACAATTATATCAAAAACCGCCCGCAAGTACGGACGGCTTTAAAAAGCGGAAACTACTTTACAGCGCCGCTTCGACGGCTGCCCAGGTGGCGTCAGGATTGTCTTCTGGGATGATGATGGTGACCTGGTCGCCAACGTTAATGCGGAAATAAGTGACGCTGGCGAGCAAAATGCGATATTCGCGGCCGGAAGCCTCTACGTAGTAAACACCGTCGTGCTGGACGAGCGTGCCGATGACTTGCTTGCGCGGTACCGGGCCGATTTGCTTATAGATAAAGCTGCCGTCCTCGGCGATGGTTAATTTCATCAAATCACCCTCAACCAGCTTAGATTTCGAGGCATAATTAGCAGGAATTGGATAATTTTTTCCGTCAGGGCTAAGCATCATTTGCCCGTCAAACACGCCCTCAATAACCTTGCCGGCGACTTCGTCGGATGGATTTTTCGGGGTAACGACTTGCCCGTCGTCGCCAACGATGCTGATTAGCAGTTCCTTGGCTGCCGCTAAATTGGTTTCTGCTTCCTGGATGAGCGTCCGGAGGCGCTTGACTTGTTTCTCTGGTAATTCAGACATATGGCTCGCATTCCTTGTCTATTTTTGCTAAATTGACTATTCACAATATATCACGCTTCCTCATTTTAGGCAAGCACTTTCTGGCGGGTTAACGGCAAAATAACGATTATTTCCACAGGCCGAACAGATTGCGGGGCAAAATCGTGGTAAATTTTACCCTTGCCATGCGGGGTATGGCTGTGCTTGGCGGCGTTTTCTGGCGAAAAAACACCTTTTCTGTCGAAAAATATTGACTTTTTTATTCAAGCGTGATATAAATAATATTAGCTTTTACCCAAAGTTGTTTAGGGTGAAAGAGCCCTTGCTTTGAGTGAAAGATCTTTTCTCTGGAAGGAGAAAACCATGATCAGGCAGATCGCCACAGTGGTTTTTGTCGCGGTGCAGTGCGCATTTATTGCGTGTGCCCTGCTTGTCGTGTCGGAGTCTGAGACTCCGACGAACGTTGTCGGCGTGGCGACTTTTCTTGTTGCCTACTACACACTAGGGGCTTCTGCAAGGAAGCTCTTTGACGTGTGGGTCTCTTTCTGCCGGAGGTCTTCCGACGGAAAGAGGGCGCTGGACCTCTGATCTCTGAGCGGGCGTAAGCCCGCCGAAAATAGTTCGCCTTGAGGCTTTTATCAGCCTCGGCTGGAGCTTTCTCGGCGGGCTATTTTCATTGCTGAGAAATTTGTTACACTAAATATGTGAAAAGAAAAGTTCCTCGGTTTATTACACAGTCGCTGGCGCGGATTGCTAGTATTTACAGCGTCGAGCCGATGCATAGTTTGGAAAAAATTGATGATAGTTTGACGCCGAATATGCGGGCGCTTCGGCTGACGATGACTATTGCCGAACAGCTGCTGAGTATGGGTGTGGTGGCGCATGATGTGGTGCGGCTGTCGCTGGGTATTACTGAGACGTATTGCCGGCGGCCGGTGCATATGGATGTGTGCTATACGCTGATTACGATTTCTCAGGACCGCGGGGTTGACCGCGAGCCGCTGACGATGATCAGGGTGATGGTGCCGGATTATGCTAATTATCAGCAGATTCAGGCGCTGCAGTCGCTGGCGCTGGAAATTCGTAATAAGCATTTGCCTTTGCATATCGCCGAGCAGCGCGTCGAGAAAATTCTTAGCCAGCCGAAACGGCATTCGCCGCTGGTGATTTGTGCTTCTGGCGGATTGATTAGCGCCGGGGTGATTGTGATGTATAACGGCGATCTGCTGATGATTGGACTGTCGTTTATCATGGGATTTGTAGCGACGATCGTGCTGCGCTGGCTGTGGCGCGTTGGTATGACGACGTTTTATTCCCAGGCTTCGGCGGCGCTTTTCGCGACGTTGGCGGCGGCGGGAATTGCCTGGGCGAATATGTACGGCTTGCGGATGGATATCAATGCGACGCTTTTAGTGATTAGCGGTATCGTGCTGCTGGTGGCAGGTTTGATGACGGTTGGCGCGTTTCAGGATGCGATTGACGAATTTTATATTACGGCCAATGCGCGGTTGTTAAAAGTGATTATGGCGACTGGCGGCATCGTGGTCGGCGTGGTGATAGGCTTGTATATCGCGACCAAGTTTGGCATTACTTTTCCGGCGACGCCGGATCGATTGTCGCTGGCGGATAAGCATCTTCAATATTTAGGGGCGTTGATCGTGGCGGCGGCTTTCGCGGTGGGTAATCACGCCAGGTGGTCTGGTCTGATCGTGTCCGGATTGATCGGCGTGTTTGGCTGGTGGATTTCGCGGCTGCTATTAATTGCGGGATTTGATGTCGTGGTGTCCAGCGGTATCGCTGCGACAGTGATTGGTTTGATGGCGGTGCTAACATCGCGGCTGTGGCGATTTCCGTCAATGGCAATTATCGCTGCTGGAATCGTGCCGCTGGTGCCGGGATTGTCGCTGTACAACGGGCTGATGGGCGTCGTGCTGCATCCGCCGAGCGATCCGCTGTTTATGACGGCGCTAGCGATTCTAATGAGGGCGGTGATGATTGGCCTGGCGGTGGCGGCTGGTGCGTCGCTGGGAAATATGACTGGACGGCCGATTCGCCGGTGGCTTATTCCCAGGTTTCGGCAAGAGGCGATTGAAGAAATTAAGCAGTAGATAGTAAGCAGTAAGAGGTGAGCGCGGCGGCCCGCGCGGCTTCACTAAAATATCCCCGGATGTTATCATCCCGGGGATATTTGTTTATTGCGGATTTACCGGCTATTTGCTGCGCTTCTCGATAATCTCCTGCGCTACGTTCGGCGGTACTTCCTCGTACTGCGCTAGCTCCATGGTGCTGGCTGCGCGACCCTGCGACATTGAACGGATGTCTGAGGTGTAGCCAAACATGTTTGCCAGCGGCACGAAGGCCTTGACCAATTTGGCGCCGCCCATCAGATCTTCCATAGCGTCGATGCGGCCACGGCGTGAGTTCAGGTCGCCGATAATATCGCCCATGAACTCTTCTGGGGTGGTCACTTCAACCTTCATGACCGGCTCAAGCAAGATTGGGTTAGCCTGCTTGATGCCTTCGCGGGCTGCCAACGAACCTGCCAATGAGAAGGCTAGCTCCGAGGAGTCGACATCGTGGTACGAACCATCGTACAGGGTCGCCTTGACATCAACTACTGGATAGCCAGCGATGACGCCGCCTTCCAAGGTTTCCTTGATACCTTTCATGACAGCTGGGCGATATTCCTGAGGAACCACGCCGCCCTTGATCTCGTCGATGAATTCAAAGCCCTTGCCCGCCTCGTTTGGTTCAAATCGTACCCAAACGTCACCATACTGACCGCGGCCGCCGGACTGCTTGGCGTGCTTACCCTGAACTTCAGCCTTGCCCTTGATTGACTCGCGGAAAGCCACCTGCGGCTCGCCGATGTTAGCTTCAACCTTGAATTCGCGCTTCATACGGTCGATCAAGATATCGAGGTGTAACTCACCCATGCCGGACATGATGGTCTGACCGGTTTCTTCATCAGTGTGAATGCGGAAGGTTGGATCCTCCTCGGACAAACGCTGCAAAGCCAGCGCCATTTTTTCCTGGTCAGCCTTTGATTTCGGCTCAACGGCGATAGAAACTGGCGGCTCTGGGAACTCAATTGATTCCAGAGCAATTGGATGCGCTGGGTCGGTTAAGGTGTTACCGGTACCGGTATTCTTTAAACCAACCACAGCGGCAATGTCGCCGGCAGAAATCTTATCGATATCTTCGCGCTTGTCAGCATGCATGCGCACGATGCGGCCGATGCGCTCCTTATCGCCAGTGGTGGTGTTCAGGACGTAGCTGCCTGAATTCAGCACGCCAGAATACACGCGTACGAAAATCAATTTACCAACAAACGGATCGGCAGCAATCTTAAATGCTAGGGCTGAGAGCGGTTCTTTGTCCGACGGCTTGCGGCTCACTTCGTCGCCAGTCTTTGGATTCTTGCCCCAAATTTCGTCAACGTCCAGCGGGCTTGGTAAGAAGTCAACCATGAGGTCAAGCAGCTTCTCGACGATCACGCCGCGACCGTCACCACCAGTTACCAGATAGAAGTCGCCAGCCAGCACGCGCTTGCGCAGCGCCATTTTCAGCTCATCGATAGTAATCGCTTCCTCACCCTGATCAAGGAATTTCATCATCAATTCATCGTCAGCTTCAACGGCATTCTCCACCAGCAAACTGCGGGCATTCTTCGCTTTCTCCAACATGTCGGCCGGGATTTCGCCGACCTTCAACTCGTGATCGGTGTAGTCGTCATAGGTGTAAGCTTTCATGTCAATCAGGTCAACCACGCCGTTGATAGTCTTCTCAAAACCAATTGGCAAGTGAATTGGAAAGGCTTGCTTGCTGAGGCGATTGTGAATTGACTCCAGAGATTTATAGAAGTCGCCGCCGGTCTGGTTAATCTTATTAACGAAGCAAATGCGCGGTACGCCGTATTTGTTAGCCTGGCGCCAGACAGTTTCAGACTGCGCCTCAACGCCCATCTTACCGTCAAACACAGTAACTGCACCGTCAAGCACTCGCAGCGAACGCTCCACTTCAGCAGTAAAGTCGATGTGCCCTGGGGTGTCAATGATATTAATCTTGTGGCCTTTCCAGAAGCAGGTCACTGCTGCTGAAGTAATAGTAATACCGCGCTCTTTTTCTAGCGGCATCCAGTCGGTGGTGGCGCCGCCATCGTCACCCTTAACGGTGCCGATTTTATGCGTCAAGCCAGTGCGGTATAAAATACCCTCAGTTGTCGTCGTTTTACCGGCGTCAATGTGAGCAATAATACCGATATTTCTAAAGTTTTGTAATGGAACGTTTGCTGCCATTCGTCTTTCCTTTGTTACGTTAATTTGTCGAGATTCTCAGTGTTATTTTTTGCCACCAAAAAACTACTCTTGCTGCTGATTATAGCAGATATCCGCGGGTTTTTCTAGCTTTCTTTTTCTAGTTTTCGGACCCTTGGCCTACGGAGTTTTTATTTCCGAGCTTTCAGTTTCCAGACGTAGTTCCGTTATTCGCTGGCGGCTGCTGGTTTGGCGGTTGAGTTGGCGTTTGCTGCTGATACGGTGTTTGTACTGGCTGTTGTTGGTATGGATATGGCTGCTGGTACGGTTGCGGTTGAGATTGCGGCGGCATCATCGGTGCTGGCGGCTGGTAAACTGGCGGCTGCTGGTATGGCTGAGTTGGCTGAGGCTGCGGGATAGTCGGAGGTTGGTTTGGCTGAGATTGCGGTGTTGACGGCGAGACAGCAGCGGGTTGCGGTGCTGTTCCCTGCGGCGCGGTCGGCTGGGTCGGCGCTTGCGGCATAGGCTGCTGGCTTGATGTTTGCGCTGGCTGAGGTTGCGCTGATTGATTTGGCGCTGACTGCTGCGGATACGAATAATTGGCATATCCAGGCTCGTCTTCATACAGCCGTTGGAAGTGCGGCGGCGGCGTTGACGGCGTTTGGGTGTTGACCTCGTACAGCATGTCATATTCTTGCTTTTTGCGCTTGTTGTCGGATGTCACTATGATAACTACGACTGACGTACCGATGAACAGCAAGCCGATAGTAATTGTTAGAACTACCACTACAATAAGCGCAGTATTATTACTCTTAGTATCGACCGGCGAGTTGCCATATTGTTTCGCCACGTCTTCGTCGACGTAGTCGTCCGCGGTTTCTTCAGAGACTTTTAGTAGCTTGGCGACCAGATAATTCTGAGGATACAGGCGGTTAAGCTCGCTAAAATAATCTTTGGCCTTTGAGTATTTACCCTTGTCAAATTGCGCCAAACCGTCTTTCCAAAGCCTAGTCAGCTCGCCGTCTGCCGATATGGCGACGTTGTTCTTTTTAGCCATGGCTTTTAAGTCGGAAATGTCTCTGGCGATGCCTTTGCCGAAACAGGAGTTGCCTTTTTTATCGTCCTCACACCTGCCACCGCCGTAGGTGTTGATGCCGACTTGCTTGCCCTTTGAATCGAAGGCTGGACCGCCGCTATTGCCGGAGGCGATCATCGTTGACATAAGGAATAGCTTATGTCCGCCGCCATCAAGTACTGTCTGCTGCAGATTACCCTGCGTGACCGTAGGCACGGTTTTTTCTTTCTTCGTGTTAAGGCCGTCGTCAACAACCGCCGGAAACCCAATTGCTGTCAGCCGGTCACCGCTATCTAATAGCGTGCTGTCGCCTAATTCGACTGCCGGAAAGTTGCCTTCGATTTTTAAAATGGCGACATCGGTTTCTTTGTTATTAATATCCAGCCGCAAGCTTTTCATATTAACTTCGGAGTCGATTTTTTTCGCCGAATAATTCGTGCTGGTGGTTACCCATTTGTAGCGGGCGTATGTTCCGTCGATTCGGATCGGGTCGCTGGATGTTTGCACGACGTAATCGCTTTCGTCGTTTGCGACTTGGACGTTATGCTCGGGAACTTTATTGATCAGGCTGAAGATAATTGCTATGGCGTCGGCACTGCCCTCCTGAGCTTTGGCTGCCAAGGATGCCAAATCTGCTCTGGAAATATAGCCGGCACTAATGACAAATTCGAAATACGACTTCCATAGATCCTCGCCAGCCTGCGACATGGCGCTAGAAAACAGAGTGTCGGTTGACCATTCGACGACGTGGCCGTTGGTGGCCACATGCCCGTTGTTGGTTATAATCGAGCCGCTGCCGATGCCGCCGGCGCAAGCGTTCTGTATTTGCAGCGATGCGCCGTTATCTGCAGTGTATTTTATGTCGGCGCAGCGCGCGGAAGCGATCCGCACGGTTGCTATTTGGTTTCTGGCGACCACGTTGATGATTGAATCGGTATCAAGGTTTTCCAACGTGTTCATTGTGTCCTGATTATTTAGCGAGCTATTAGTTGAAGAGTTAGCTAGGACAACACCGGCATTTTCACTAGCGCCAACTAGCAGCTTGTTATCCGGTTTCTGGAATGTAACGCCAGCGATAATTCTTTCCAACTGCGCTACGTAATCCTCGACGCCAACTCCTTTGTAGGCATTAAATCTCATCCAGTACGGCCGGCCGTTTTGCACGGTCATATAACTGTAAGCGTGTCCAGTCTCATACACAGTCCCGTTGTTAGTGTAGGTAAGCGTTTGGTCGATTTTACGAAATTCTTTGCCGGATATGGTGATTTTCGAGACGGTAAGTTTGGCGTTGGGTTCTTTTTCTTTTACCTTCATAACGTCAACTTCAGCTAGCAAGTCCAAATCGGAATATTTCTTCTTATCTTTATATTTGTCAGGCATCGTTGAGCGGTCAAAATAGTTGCGGGCGCGCGAGGTGTTGATTGTCAAATATGGCCGGATTGTCCTGCTGGATATCTTGCCGTCTTTGCCTTTAATAGCGTCGCTGGCCTGCTTGAAAGCAATTTCCACCAAGTTGTAGCCGCGCGATTCTTTCAATTCGTCGTTATTGTAGGTTTTTGCGCGGTATTCCTTGTCGTTCGAGTTTTTTGCAACTTCGTGCGCTGAGCCGTTGAACGTCGCTGTGTCGTATGTTACGGTAAAACCGTATTTGGAGACAACTGTCTGAACGCCTGATTTGCCGTCGCCGAGCAGCGCGTTTTTCATCTTTTGGCGGGCAGTCCGCGTAACATTGCCAGTTTCCTGTGGTCTGGTGGCGATAAAAATCCAAACAGCTATTAAAATAACAAATAGTGCGCCTGAGATTATCGCGATGAGCTTTAGCTTTTTCGTAGGTTTCTGTTCCATAAGCTTTATTATATCAAGAAATCGCCCTTTTATAGAGCGATTTCTTAGTTTATTCGGTATTATTTCGGCGAATTTGACTTACCTTGAAACTGGGCGTCAGATGAACCTAATCCAGGGAAATTCTTCGCCAGATTTTGCCGAAATTAGCCGCGAGCAAAGTGTGCAAAGGCGCGGTTGGCTTCGGCCATCTTGTGGGTGTCTTCCTTCTTCTTGAAGGCAGCACCAGCTTCGTTGTAGGCGTCAACGATTTCCAGCGCCAAACGCTGTGAGTATGGCATACCGCTGCGAGCGCGGGCTGATTGCACCAGCCAGCTGAACGCGTAGTGCAACTGCCGATGTCCCTGAACTGGGAACGGAATTTGGTAGTTAGCACCACCGACACGGCGGCTCTTCACTTCAAAGTTTGGACTGACGTTTTTCAAGGCTTTCTCAAACACTGCCAATGGGTCTTCTGAATCCAATTTTTTAGCAGCAGTTTCCAGTGCGGTGTAGACAGCACGTTCAGCTGCCAACTTTTTGCCGTCCAGCATTGACTTGTTGATCAGGCGCTGCACCAGCACGCTCTGGTAGCGGCGGTCAGGCTTAAGTTCACGTTGTAGTTTCTTGGTCACTTTACGAGGCATGATTACTTATCCCCTTTCTTGGTACCGTACTTCGAGCGGCCCCGCTTGCGGTTGTTGACACCCTGGAGGTCCAACGCACCGCGGACGATGTGATAACGCACACCTGGAAGGTCAGGCACGCGGCCGCCGCGGATCAAGACCACAGCATGCTCCTGTAAGTTGTGACCTTCACCGCCGATGTAAGCCCAGACTTCGTAGCCGTTGTTTAGTTTCACGCGGGCAACTTTACGCAAAGCTGAGTTTGGTTTCTTTGGCGTCTTGGTCGTCACGCGTACACACACGCCACGTTTGAGCGGTGCATTCTGGTCGTAGTAACGCGTTTTCAGGGCGTTGTGAATGCGACCCAGTGCTGGCGACTTGGACTTTTTCTTAGCCGTTTGGCGCGGTTTGCGCACCAATTGGTTGATTGTTGGCATCCAATTTCTCCTTGGTTGATTTAGTGATTTATGGCAATTCGCCTGGTGGCGCAGAGTGGGCTGGCGGCGGCGTTTACACGCAAAAACCAGCTTCTCTTAGCGCCTACGGCTTGGATTCAGCAACTCCGCCCCGTGTCTATACCTTTTCTGCCGAGCATTTGGTGTGTACACATTCAAACCACCGCGCGCTCCGAAAAGAGGAAACTCTACTTCTATTATAGCACACTTTGGGTAAGATTGCTATCCAAAAAATCTAAAAAATTGTTAGCGAAAGACGTTGTTTTACCAGCAGCGGAGCTATGAAATTCTGGCAGCAACTTGCTGCTGCACATCAGACCACCAGCCTAGATTATCCTGCGAGGCGTGGACGCCGCCCTCTGATTCAAATCTGGCGATCTTTAATCCGGCATGAGCTAGGCGCTGTGCTAAGCGGTCGTTGCAACTGCTGGGGCTAATCAAGCTTTCCGTGCCGTTTAAGACAGTCACCGTTGTATCGCCGTCGATTGCGGGATTTTTTCTAACTTTCGCTTCAACGATTGTTTCCGCGATGTCATGGCGGTTGATCGCTATCGGGTAGCACGCCATCCCAGCTGTTCGGCGAATAGCAAGCTTGGCTAAGGTAGATTTGAGGTCAACTTCGCGTAGTTCAGCTGCCCAATTAGGATTCATTTGTAATATCTCTGGACATTGGTCGCTGCCGTGCTGCAGGAAATTGCCAACAAATTTACAGAAACCAGACAAGCCGTTTTTATAATCCTCACTAAGACCAGCCGCTTCCCATAAATCGAGCCGATCCAGATACACTTCCCCCGGCGCAGTCCGGGCAATCGCCGCCGCAACGTGCGCGCCAAGCGAATAGCCTATAACGCGGTTAATTGCGTTAAAATCCAAGCCAGCACCGTCTAGTGCTTGGCTGATAGCATCCCACTGCTCTACGGCGCCAGGTTCGAAATTACCTTGACAAAGCGCCCAGCGGACATCTCTATCCATGCGCGGCGTTTCAAGCTCAACTCCTGGATTGTCTACGTATATCACTAACCCATTCTCCAGCGCTGCGGTAACTTTCGCTCGAGCCTGGGATATAGGATTATGGTACGTGCCGTCCGCCCATGGGGGTAAAATGACAGTCGTGTTTCTATCGTTTTCTCTGGGGTCGTCTATCTGGCGGGCATCAGCTATATAGATCCCCAGACCGTTGTCGGCTTTTATTCTGCCACAAATAACCTTATCCCAGCCGTCTGGCGGCGGTGTTTGCTGCCAATCTTTTTTAGGTATAGTCTCTGATATGAATACTTCACGCATATTCCTACAATAAATCAAGATAATATTTATTTGTCAAGCGAATATTGTCTGCTGTGCCGTCGTGTTAAAAACCGCTCCGTAACTACTGGAGCGGTTTCTGAGAAAGAAGGCTGGCTGGCTTATACGGCTACAGCTAATTCCTCTTCTTGGTTGTCGGCAAACTCGTCCTCGCTTGGCTCATCGGTTTCCGTTTCTTCAACAGCGCCCGTTCCTACTGGAATCTTGCGGCCGATGATGACGTTTTCTTTGAGGCCATGCAAGTGGTCAGCGCGGCCAGATACGGCAGCGTTGATCAGCACGCGAGTAGTGTCCTGGAAGGACGCAGCAGATAGCCACGAATCGCTCCAGATGGACACCTTGGTGATGCCGAGCAGCAACTGAGTGTAACTGATGAGATTTTTACCCTCAGCCGCCAGTTGCTTGTTGGTGTTCACCACCGCAGCCTTAGAGACGATGTCACCAGTCACGAAGTCGCTATCACCCGCATCTTCGATTTGGACGCGGCTGAACATCTGTCGAACGATGATCTCCAGGTGCTTGTCGGCCACATCTTGACCCTGAGCGGCGTAAATGCGCAGCACTTCGTTGATGATGTAGCGCTGTGTGGCTTCGACACCCTTCAGTCGCATCAAGTCGTGCAAGTTCAATGAACCAGCCGTCAAGCGGTCGCCAGCCTCGACAACGTCATTGGCTTTGACAACCAACTGCATGGTGCCTGGGATTTCGTAGCGAGCCGGCGCGCCAGCCTCAGCAGCGATGACTAAGGTGTCCTCAGCCGCCTCGACCACACCGTCAAATGGTGCGATGAGCGGGCGAGTGTCGCCTTCGCCAGTTGCCAATACGTCGCCAGCCTTGACGCTTGAACCAGCCTTGACCATGATGGTTCGACCGTCTAATGGCAAGCGCTCAACTTTGCCGGACTCTGGCGTAACCTGGACGATGTATTTCTTGCCATCTTCCCAAACGTCGACCAGGCCAGCAATTTCCGTAACAAACGCCTGACCCTTTGGTGTGCGCGCCTCGAACAATTCTTCGACGCGTGGCAGACCCTGGGTGATGTCGGAGCCGCCGACGCCAGAACTGTGGAATGTGTTTAGCGTCAGCTGGGTGCCTGGTTCGCCGACCGATTGTGCGGCGATGACGCCGACTGGCTGCGCCTTGTCTACTAGCGCACCAGTTGACATGTCGACGCCGTAGCTGCGCTGCGGAATGCCGTTGAGGTTGTTGGTTGACAAGACTGATTGAATTTTAACGCTCTGGATACTTTCATCGTCGTCAATTGAGTCGGCAATCTCTCGAGTAATCAATTCGTTCTTATTGATATGGCCCGGCACATCTTCAGCAGTGTAACGGCCCGCCAAGCGGTTCGAGAAGTCGATCATTGTCTCTTCGGTTTCCGAACGATAAATAGCAAATCCTTCGTCGTCGCCAGCTTCATCTTCAACCGTAAAGACGTCTTGCGCCACGTCAACCAAACGCCGCGTCAGATAACCTGAGTCGGCAGTCTTAAGTGCCGTATCGATCAAGCCCTTGCGCGCGCCGCGAGTTGCCACGAACGCCTCCAGGCTAGACAAGCCGTGCTTGTAGCTGGAGCGAATTGGCAGCTCAATTTCGCGGTTGGCGGCATCCACCTGAATGCCGATCATGGCGCTGGCGAGCTTCACGTTGGAGATATCGCCGCGGGCGCCGGAGTTAACCATCACCGAGATGCTGGTGTCCATGTGTTGTAACTGGCTCTGCAAGAAGTTGGAAATCTTGCCGTCGATGCCGCGCCAATTGGCAACAGTCAGATTGTAGCGCTCGTCTTCGGTCACCAAACCTTGATCGTATTGATCGGAAATTAATGCAGTTCGAGCGTCGCCTTCTGCTACGAATTCGGCAATCTCATCAAAGTGCAAATAGTCGTCCTTGCCGGTAGACACGGCAGCAGTCGTAGCAAAGCGGAAGGCTTGGCCTTTCATGCGATCGGCGATTTTGGCAGTTTCCTCGGCGCCGTATTTGTTAAATATTTGTGCCAAAACTTTCTTCAATTGTTTCTTTGACTGGACATTATTGTCGTACGGAAAATCCTCCGGCAGCATTTCATTGAAGAAGACGCGGCCCAGCGTTGTGTCGCGTATCGCGCCTTTGGCGAAAATACGAATTGGCGTTTGCAAATGAATTACGCCGTTGTCATATGCCATTTCGGCTTCGTAAACCGAGCTGTACGATTTGATCTTATCGGTTTGCGCGGCTGGCTTGTCGTAGGTTAAGTAATAGTTGCCCAGCACGATGTCCTGGCTGATGTTAAGCACCGGCGAACCGTCGGCAGGTTTCAGCAGGTTGTTGGTGGCGCTCATCAGGTCGCGCGCCTCGGCTTGCGCTTCCTTACTTAGCGGCAAGTGAACCGCCATCTGGTCGCCATCGTAATCGGCGTTAAATCCGTTCGCCACCAGCGGGTGCAATTGAATTGCCTTGCCTTCAACCAGAACTGGCTGGAAGGCCTGAATTGACAAGCGGTGCAAACTTGGCGCGCGGTTAAGTAGTACGTACTTACCTTCAATTGCTGAATCAAGAGCATCCCAAACTACTGCCTCGCCCGACTCAATTAGGCGCGAAGCTGAACGTATATTATGGGCAAATTCATTCTTAATCAGCCAGCTGATAACAAACGGCTTGAATAGCTCCAGCGCCATTTGCTTCGGCAGTCCGCATTGGTGAATCTTCAATTTTGGACCAACCACGATAACCGAACGGCCAGAATAGTCGACGCGTTTACCGAGCAGGTTCTGGCGGAAGCGGCCTTGCTTACCCTTTAGCATGTCGCTCAAGCTCTTCAAGCTACGGCGACCACCAGTCGAACTGACAGCGCGACCACGCGATGCTGAATTGTCAATCAAAGCGTCAACTGCTTCCTGTAGCATGCGCTTTTCATTACGCTGAATCACTTCCGGCGCGTTCAGCTCAACCAACTTCTTCAAGCGGTTATTACGATTGATAATCCGGCGGTATAGATCATTCAAGTCTGATGTCGCGAACCGGCCGCCGCTTAGAGCCACCATCGGGCGGAGATCCGGAGGAATCACCGGCAGAACGGTCATGCATAGGCTGGACGGCTTAATGCCGGCAGTTTCCATACTTTCCAGCATTTTCAGGCGTTTGAGCAATTTCTTTTGCCGCTGGCCTTTCGCACCCTCGGCTTCTTCGGTCAATTTAGCGATGAGCTTCGGCAGGTCGATTTCATCGAGCAGCGCCTTCACTGCGCTCGCACCCATGCCTACCTCAATCAGCTCGTCATATTCTTCCGGCAAATTGCGATATTCAGTCTCTGAAATCAGCGCGCCCTTATTCAAGCTCTCCAATTGAGATTTCTTACCAATGTAATTTTCTTCCAGCTCATCAACTTCGCGGCTTTGCTCTTTGGCTAGCTGCTTGATATCAGCGCCGTCCTCCTCCGCCATTTTTTCGTAGCGGAGCTTAATGGCTTTACGAGCTAGGTCAGTTTCTGCCTCCAAATCCGCCAGGTATTGATCGCGAGTTTCTTCGTCGACGTTCAGAATAACGTATGTGGCAAAGTAAACGATTTTCTCAATGTTACGAACCGTCATGCCCAGCAGTTGGCTCATGGCGCTCGGTGTGCCGCGCATAAACCAGATGTGCGCCACTGGCGCGGCTAGTTGAATGTGGCCCATGCGCTCGCGGCGAACAATTGATTTGGTGACTAGTTCGCCGTTTTTATCGACGGCAGCTTCGCGCGAACGAACGCCTTTGAGTTTGGAATCATGCGGATTGATATCCTTGACCGGGCCAAAGATTCGCTCGCAGAACAAGCCGTCGCGCTCTGGCTTTTGGGTGCGGTAGTTAATCGTTTCCGGCTTAGTGACTTCGCCGTGGCTCCATTTTAGGATATCTTCCGGGCTGGCAACCACCAAGCGTACTGCGTTAAAATCGCTGATACCTGTGGCGTTAAATGCAAATTGCGCCATCTTACGCCTCCTCCTTTATTTCTTCTACTTCATCAATATCTTGTACGCTGACGCCGTCATCAATGTCACCGATATCATCTGATTCGTCCAGATAAACTTGATCGTCATCGTCATCGTCATCATCGTCGCTTGCGGTTTGCGGTATGGTTTTATCGGCTGGGCCGCTTGAAGCGATGACATGTTCAGCATCAACCGTATCGTCATCGTCAATTAAATCAACCCTGAGTCCTAATCCTTGCAATTCCTTGACCAGCACATTGAACGATTCTGGCAGTTTCGGCCCGACAATTGGCTCGCTCTTAATAATCGACTCGTACGCTTTAGCGCGGCCGTAGACATCGTCGGACTTGATGGTTAGCATTTCTTGCAGCGTCGAAGCAGCGCCGTAAGCTTCCAGTGCCCAAACCTCCATTTCGCCGAGGCGCTGGCCGCCATTCTGAGCCTTGCCGCCGAGCGGCTGCTGGGTGACCATGGTATACGGGCCGGTCGAGCGCGCGTGAATCTTGTCGGAAACCATGTGGTGCAGCTTGATCATGTGCATGACGCCGACCGTAGTGCGCTCTTCAAACGCTTCGCCAGTGCGGCCGTCAAACAATTGGCTCTTGCCGTCGCGGGCAAAACCTGCTTTTTCCAGTTCGTCGGAAATTTGCTGGTCGCTAACACCGTTAAACGACGGCGTTGCTACGCGGTAGCCTAAAGCCCTGGCTGCCATGCCGAGGTGCGTTTCGAACAGCTGGCCTAGGTTCATGCGGCTTGGCACGCCCAGCGGGTTCAAAATCACGTCAACTGGCGTACCGTCTTCCATGAACGGCATGTCTTCCACTGGCAAAATCTTAGCGACGACGCCCTTATTGCCATGGCGTCCTGCCATCTTGTCGCCGACGCTAATCTTGCGCAGCTGCGCGACGAAGATCTGAATTTGCATTAGAACGCCAGCCTTCAATTCGTGGCCGTTTTCCCGGCTAAAGATCTTGACGCCGACAACTTTGCCGCCGCCTGCGTTATTCATTCGCTGCGACGTATCGCGTACGTCCTTAGCTTTCTCGCCGAAGATTGCCCGTAGCAATCGTTCTTCGCTAGAAAGTTCCTGCTCGCCCTTCGGCGTAATCTTACCGACCAGCACGTCGCCGGCTTTTACTTCGGAACCGATCTGCACGATACCGTTTTCATCCAAGTGGCGCAGGCTGTCTTCCGATACGTTCGGAATGTCGCGGGTGACGATTTCCGGCCCCAGCTTGGTTTCGCGGACTTCAACATTGTAATCTTTAATATTGATACTGGTTAGTTCGTCGTCCTGTACTAGGCGCCGGCTTAGAATCACGGCGTCGTCCATGTTGTAGCCGCCCCATGGCATGAAAGCGACCAGCAAGTTGCGGCCCAGCGCGATTTCTCCCTCGGCGATTGATGCGCCCTCGATTAAGACATCGCCTCTCTCTACGCGGTCGCCGCGGTTAACGCGCGTTTTTTGGTTATAGCAGCGGTCGTCATTATTCTTAACAAAATGGCGCAATTCGTAAATTTTAACGCCGTCGGCATATTTGACATGAACTTCATCAGCGTCAGCCTTGACAACTTCGCCGTCAGCTTCTGCTAAAATCAGATGTCCGCTATTCTTTGCTACGTCGCGCTCGATGCCAGTACCGACTGTCGCTGGCTGCGGCATAAGCAAAGGCACGGCCTGCCGCTGCATGTTTGATCCGGTCAAGCTCCGGTCGATACGGTTCTTCTCGATAAATGGCACTAATGCCGCGGTTGAGCCTAAGATCTGGCGGTGCGCTGCGTCCATGAAAGTGACTTGAGTGGCGTCAACTTGCGATGGCTGCATATTATTTCTGGCGTTAACGCGCTCATCGCGGAAGGTGCCGTCTTCGTTCAGGATTTCGCCAGCGTCGGCGATGACTTCGCCCAGTTCCTGCGAGGCGTCCAGGTAGACAATTTCGTCGGTCACCCGGCCGTCTTTGACGCGAAGATAAGGCGTTTCAATAAATCCGTATTCGTTAACCTTGGCATAGGTCGCCAAGTTCAGCACCAGACCGACGTTAGCGCCTTCCGGCGTTTCCACTGAACAAATGCGGCCGTAGTGCGTTGGGTGGGCGTCGCGCACGTCGAAGCCAGCGCGCTCGCGGCTCAAACCGCCAGGTCCCATGGAGCTCAATCGGCGCTTGTGGCTGAGTTCTGACAACGGGTTAACCTCGTCCATCAACTGGCTCAGCTGCGAGCTGGTAAAGAATTCACGCACTGCAGCGACCACTGGGCGGGCGTTAATCAATTGGCTTGGCGTAACGTTTTCCAAATCTGCCACGCTCATCCGATCCATGGCGTTGCGCTGCATGCGCAGCATACCGACGCGGAACTGGCGGGCAACCAATTCGCCGACTAGTTTAATACGCCGGTTGCTAAGCGAGTCAATATCGTCGGCTGCCTCCTGGGTGTTGTTAAGCCGGATCAGCTCGCGGATAATTGCTACCAAATCGCTCATCTGGAATGTGCGGTTTTCAGTCGTGTTGGATACATCCAAGCCCAAGCGCTGGTTTAGCTTGTAACGGCCAACCCGGGAATAATCAAACCGTTTGAAATCAAAGAACATCCGCTCAATCATCTGGCGGGCGTTATCGACCGTCGCCAAATCGCCCGGCCGCAGGCGGCGGTAAACCTCGATTAGTGCTTCGTTCGCGCCGCGGGCGGAGTCTTTATCTAGCGTCTCCTCGATATATTTCACATCACCGGCGTCAATATCGGCAAATAGTTCTTTAATTTCGCTGGTTTTTGGATAGCCTAATGCTCGCAGCAGAGTGGTAATCGGCATCTTGCGCCGCCGGTCAATTTTTACGTAAATTACGCCGTTTGGTGCTGTTTCCAACTCCAGCCAAGCGCCGCGGCCTGGAATCATTTTAGCGCCGTAGAATCTTCTTCCGTTGATTGTATCAGCCGTAAAGAACACACCCGCCGAGCGAATCAACTGGCTAACGACCACGCGCTCCGTGCCGTTAATAATGAACGTGCCGCGGTCAGTCATCCACGGATAATCGCCCAGGTAAATTTCCTGCTCCTCAACCACGCCGGAGGTTTTATTGGTCAATTCCACCGTGGCGTGCAGCGGCGCTTCAAATGTCAAGTTATTCTCTTTAGCAAACTGGTCGGTGGATTTTGGCTCGCCAAAATAATATTTGCCAAATCTTAGCGACAATTTTTGACCAGTGTAGTCATCGATTGGATTAATTTCTGAAAATATTTCGCTCAAACCTTCCTCGACGAACCAGCGCCAAGAATCTTTTTGGTGAGCGATTAGGTTTGGCAGCGGCAGGGCGTTATCACCAGAGGTGAAATAGACGCGATCGCTGCTTGTGGATGGTTTTTTTGCCACAGGCGTAAACACTCCTCGCTTTGTTTAGTGGTTAATAGACGGCCGTGAAGATCTCTAATCCATAGCCTAAAACCACGATTTGCCCGCTCGCAATTTTCACCCGCCATGAATACACTACTTCTCTGAGTACTCATTATGACGGAGATCGTCAATAAAATCAAGGGGTTTTTACGGGGATTTATTCTTAAGCGGGGACTGGGATTCCTTCGCGTTTCGGGATGGCGGGAATATACCGATCAGAACTAATTCTGGTATCAACAGGGAGTCCAGGCCTTTTCGTAAGAAGCCTCTCAATTGGTCCAAACAATCCGGCGCGGCCTACGCTTTTGGTGAACTCCACTGTATGTAGTCTGTAGCATCCAGGCACGCCGTCTACGTCGCCGTCTACTCCCGCTTCCCCGCCAAATACTCTGTATGTTCTGGGGTTAAGACTTTCAACGGCTCTCGGAAGCTCATCGTCATTGTTAACGTCTACATACATGCCCAGACCAGTAACGACACCTTGTTCTGAATCTTCCAGATCTGACCTCGCTTGCTTGATTATACCCATAAAGTGACGTCTCCAAGTGTCATCATTAGTCGCCACGCCAAGATGTCCCATGTACATCAAACCAGCCGGCTTATCGGGGTCGTCATAATGAGGCGCGCCATCTCTTTCTTGCAAACTAATGATTGCAGCAGCAAGCGCTACCTGGCCCCAGCGCGTCACATACAGCCCGGAATCTTTCTCCCTTGCTATTTCTTGCAGTGTTTGTACGGTATTAGCCTTGTAAACACAGTTCATTACCTCGGCAATTTTCGGTTCTTCCTGGCTGCGAAATTCTATGCCGTTTATCCATAAGCCGCAAACAATTTTTCTCGTATTCTCGTCTATAGCTTCTGGCGCCAGTTTTTTTACGCAATATCCCATCTCTATTATATCCTTCCCATTTCCCTAATTTTACTCACCAGCATATCATGAATTTCCTCAATTGTCCCGTCCGCCGAAATTACTGGAATATCGTATTTCTTGGCAATTTTCAGATAGCCCTTGGTAATTTTCTCTTGAAAATCCTGTCCGCGCGACTCAAAAGTGTCGGGATTCTTCAGCTCGCCGCGCATGGCGATCCGCTCCTTACGCTTATCGTGGCTCAAACTTAGGATAATCATAATATCGGGGCGCAAATACCTCTCGTCAGTAAACAGCTTAGTTAATCGTAAAATCTCAGACTCGTCAAATCCTTCACCTCGACCCTGATAAACCAGCGTTGAAATGTAATTGCGCGCACTCAGGACAATCTCTCCGCGCTCTAAAGCTGGCCGAATCTTTTCGCGCCACAACTCCCGCCGCGCCGCTGAGAACAACGCTAGGTTAATTTCACTGGAACGTACTAGGTCGCCATTCTTAACGATGCGCCTCAGTTCATTGGCTACCGGCGTCGACTTTTCTGGATCGTCGCTGCCCGGCTCTTCGACCACGCACACTACATGGCCGCGCGCCTGAAAATAATCCGCCAGCTTCGCTACTTGCGTTGATTTGCCAGTGCCGTCGTTGCCTTCGATGACGATGTATTGACCGGGACGGCTCATTTGATACCCTCGCTTAGCCCAGCGATAGCCATCGGTACGTGCCGCTGATCCTTGAACGCCCGCGGTAGCATCGTTTCTGGCCGCCAGCTGCGGATGATCTCGACAAGGTCGTCGGTATGCTGGTACTTGCCGCTCATGCCGCCGCGCCCGCCGGCGTAACCGCCATCCACCGGCCCAGTCTGGTGAAAAATTAATTGCCCGATACGCTCACCGACTGGTAGTACCACGCTTTCATGCTTGTTCAAATTGTAAATCTCGAGCGTAATCCGATTGATATAACCGGGGTCGATCCAGCCCGCGTCAAAACACACCGCCACACCGTTACGCCCCCACGAGCTGCGGCTTTTTACCTCAGCTGCGCCGCCATGCGCCCGAATCCCCACAAACTCATGGGTGTGTGCCAAGATTCGCTCCCCAGGACGCAGTACAATGATCGGATGCTCGTCCGGAATATTACGAAACCGCCTAAAGCCGTTATGTTCGCACCACTCGGCATGCGGCATCGCCATCAGCGGCCCCTTAAAATACCGCGCCACCTCCGCTTCGTCAAATGGATTATAAACGCTTGACTGATCGTCAAATTCCTGTTTATAAAAATAATGCCCCAGCGTAAAATCTAGGCTAGCTTCTGACACATTGTCCGGGGTAAACGGTGTACAGACGATCGTTCCCTCCTCGATCGCTGCCAAAATTTCCCGGTTTGAATACACGCTCATGCCGCGCCTCCTCTTGTTTATCTTACCTCACTCCCCCGAGTAGTTCTATTATGACAACATTTGCCCGCTCGGGCAAGCTTTTCGTAAATTTTACATCATGCTAGACTGAAGCTATGGAGAAAGCTATCATCGTTGCCTATGATACCAACCGCGCCATTGGCCAAGGCGGCGATTTGCCGTGGGGGCGGAGCTTGCCGGCGGATCTGGCGCAGTTTAAGCGGCTGACCAAAGGCGGCGATGTCATCATGGGTCGAAAAACCTTTGAATCAATCGGCCGTCGTCCGCTGCCAGATCGTGAAAACATCGTCATTTCCTCGCGGCCGACTGGCGTTAAGGGTGTGCTGACCGCCATGAATCTGCCGAGCGCCCTGGCGTTGTCGCGCTACCCGACGTTCATTATTGGCGGCGCGCAGGTTTACGGATATGCGCTGAAAATACCAGAGATTGACACTATTTACGCCACAGAAATTGACGTGTCATTCCCGGATGCGGATACTTTTTTCCCGGAACTGAACATGACTGTCTGGCGAGAAACTAGCCGCGTCCATCATCCCGCTGACGCTGAAAATAAGTATGATTTTGATTTTGTGATGTACCAACGGGCTGTTTAGAGTTTTTGGCTTGACAATGGTTATGTTTTTTGCTATAATATAAAGGTGTAAGCATTATATTGAAAGGGAACCTAAGTATTATGGAGCAAAGCGGTAGAGGGTGTGAAAGGTCAAAAAAAGCAATTAAAACAATGCCGTTTTCGGATATCGCTTTTGATATTGAGCCTGAAGTGAGGAGAGAATGGTCAGCATCAAAAATTTCAGGAGGAGAGGAACTTTCAGACGACCCGTTAGACATGTATCATCTTAGGCGTTTTTCTAGAGCAGGCGATGGGTTTAGACTATACTTTGAAGAGAGAAAGAGGAGTAAAGAAAGACGTAGAGCTATTGGCGAAACTGGTTTAGTGGTTTGTACTCTTGGCGAGTTTCCTTTGAAGGATACTAGGATGTTTTTTGGCCCGAGTGAGCGTCAAATTCCGTTAGACGAGTCAGAACGGCAAAAGGATTTAGAGAGTTTACGAAGAACTGTGGCTGAACCGTATTCGATTAAAATTGACTTAGCAAATCCAGGTCAGCTTAAGATCGGGGCGTTTTTATCAGAACAGATGACAGATGAAAATAGGAATCTAAGTGCTGTACGAATAGTCAATGGGCAGATTATAGTCAGCGAAATTGATGAACTACAAATCCCTCATGGTGAGATTGTTCCTAGAGGAGAGTTTTTTGAAAAAATGGCTGGCGGCGTTTTATCCTCCAAGTCTCCTGACGACTCTACTACACCGCGATCGGCGCGTTTATTGCCGAATGGTGCCTATAGTCGTTTAACTGGATATCGTCGATAGTAAAATCATCAATATTCGTAATATTCGGATTTAGCCATAGCTTCGGCAGCGGCAGCGGACGGCGCGATAATTGCTCGTCAACCTGTGCGTGGTGATTGTTGTAAATATGTGCGCTATTCAGGGTGTGGATGAATTCACCCGGCTGTTTATCAGTCACTTGGGCGATCATCGACAGTAGCAGCGCGTAGCTCGCAATATTAAATGGCACGCCCAGGAACATGTCCGCCGAACGCTGGGTTAGCGCCAGATCTAGTCTATCTTTCTCACCGTCCCCGCCCGGACGCACATTAAACTGGAACATGGTGTGGCACGGCGGCAGTCCACCAGCTCGGGCGATATCGTCAATCTCCGCCACGTTCCAGGTGCTGACGATGTTGCGCCGCGACGTCGGATTATTTTTTATCATGTCGATGGCGTTTTGGATTTGGTCAATCGTCCCGCCCTTGCCGTCCGGCCATTTGCGCCACTGCACGCCGTAGACTGGACCCAAATTACCCCACTCCTCGGCAAACGCGTGGTCAGTCGCAATTTTACCGATAAACTCTTTCATGCCAGCGCGCCACTCCTCGCCGTTGATCTCTGGGATTTGTTGCCCAGTTTTTTCCAGATAATTCTTGTACGGCCATTCATCCCAAATATGCACGCCATTTTGCGTCAGATATTCAAT
The DNA here is from genome assembly GCA_905373795.1 of Candidatus Saccharimonadota bacterium. Classification (GTDB taxonomy): domain Bacteria; phylum Patescibacteriota; class Saccharimonadia; order Saccharimonadales; family Saccharimonadaceae; genus Nanosynbacter. Next base: position 2,568 of record CAJPUO010000004.1, on the reverse strand, counting down.
ATTGCCCGTGCCTTTGAGAAACCACAGCAGTTCGTGCGCCACACTGTTAAAATACAGTTTCTTAGTGGTCATTGCCGGAAAGCCATCCGCCAAATCATAGCGCGTTTGTACGCCAAACACTTCCGTGGTGCCAGTGCCAGTGCGGTCATTCTTCCTTACGCCGTTATCGCGAACATACTGCAGCGTATCTAAATATTGTCTCATACTTCCCTCCTTGCCTTTACTAAATTATGGCAATATTTCAATACAAACACAAGTGAGATTGGCGGTAGTTTTAATAATGTAAACTCTATATTTAGCGTATTTTTATGATTTCCAGCGCTAATAACTGGTGCTTATGCTTCGATTTGCGCCAAAGGAGTTATATACTAGACAATATGCGCGAACCAACGAGAGAATATATATTTCCGCAAAGCCCAGAGGGTCAGAATAGTGTGGTGATGGATATACTGGAGCTGCCTGTGTATGAGCTTGAAGATGATAAAATGCGGATTCATGATGTGGTTTGGGGAGACTGCGAGATTGGCGACAGGCAGCCGTATGATTCGCTGCTGATGGAATTGGCTCGTTCGCCGCTGTTTCGCCGGCTGCAAGCAGTGGAGCAGCTAACTTTGCCGCCGCGTTTTGCGACGCTACCGAATACGACGTACTTTTCACGGTGGCAGCATATCTGGGGCAGCTTGGCGTTTGTTCGAAAAATGACGGAGGGTGATGAACGGTTTGACGATCGGCAAAGAACTGTACTGGAACTAAGGACGCTGTTTTCTGATGTTGGGCAGACTGCCTTTTCGCATTTGGGCGACTGGATGTTTCAGGGGATTCAGGGCGGCGAGAATTTGCATGATCAGGATTTGCGGGATTTGTTGGAGACGTTTGGTGTTGACGCGCTGCTGGAAAAATACGGATTGACGCTTGATGAGACGGTATTTCCAGAGGTTGACGATTGGGTGGAGTGTCCGTCGCCTGATTTGTGTGTTGACCGGGTTGACTATGGTTTGCGCGAGATTTTGCGCTGGTCTGGCAGAGCTACGGATATTGCTCGTTACCAGCAGAACCTGCAGAATCCTCAATCGCTGTTTCGGATTAACGATCGACAAATGCTTGAGGTGACAAATGAGGATTTCGCGCGGCGATTTGCAGCTGGGTATAGTATTTTGCCGACTGAGCACTGGATACAGCCTGTTCATCGCCTTCAGTTGGAGCTGTTGCAGACAGCGGTGAAACGAGCGCTGCTTGAAAGTTATTTTAGCGATGGTGTTTCCTTGACGTATCCGGTGCATCCGCGCGACCGAATATACGGCATTGATGCGGATTACCGGTTTGCACTTGCTGCGGTTGGCGACGGCGGCGCACTGTCTCGGACGATGCAAACTATCGCCTCTGACCAGCGGCAGATATATGTTGCAGCTAGGTGGCTGGATTTACACCAGTTATTCTCGGATGTTGCCGCCTCATTTCCCGATTTTCCCGACCCGCTGCAATCGTATTGCCGGCGTTCGGAGGAGTTTGGTCTGGTTTCGCCGCACGTGGAAATTGCCCAAAATGATAAGGCTAGACAAGGGATTCTGAATGAAATGGGGCGTGTCTCGCTGGGTCTGCCGCCAATGAAGCCTCGGTCAATTGATCCCTCTGTTCTGGTTGACGGGCAGGCAGTGAAATTGAGCAAGATTGATCCGAGTTTTGGGAATTATCTGGCAGGACAAAATGAAGCGATGCGGCGCGGTTATCGGGCGGAATTGTTGGTAAATAGAGAGTTCGGCAGGAAGCTGCTTGATTTATGCCAGCGTGTCAATGACGACTGGCCAGACGCTGTTCGGTGCCAGCGCAACCCGGACAATTTGCGAGAAATCGTCAGGCAAGCCGGGATGTGTGGCGCCGGACGTCGGTTTGACGGTATCTATGAGTTGTGAGTGTTTTTTAGTAGCTAATTGTATAATTGGGCGTGGCTGCCGACAGCGGTAAAGATAACCGTGTCGCTTGACAAATAGCGAAAATGTAGCCGCAGGTCGCCGCCAGCGCTGATGGAATAGTTTCCACTGTATTCGCCAGTCAAGGCGTGGCAACGTAGTTTAGCGGCGTGCGGATTTTTCATGAACAGTGCAATATGCTTCTTTACTTTTAGCTGTGTTTTTGTGTCCAGCTTGCGAAATTGTTTGATAAACTGACGTGAATAATCAGCTATCATCACGCATTGCCTTATCTAAAAAATCCAGTGAGTCTTCAGCGGAGCTAAATTTGTGATAATTACCCTCTGCAATATCCTGCTCCGCTTCCTCGATGATCTCTTTCAGGTACGGTGTTGGCTCCAGCGGCGCGCTGAGCGTCACCCTCCCGTTTTCCATCGCCTCGCGGGTGGCTGCCATTACGAAAGCGCTGGTACTTAGCCCTAGTTTTTTAGCAAACTGGGCAATGGCGGTTTTAGTTGCTTCGTCGGTGCGGATAGTTAATTGTGTGCTACTCATATATACAATTATAGCGCAAATACTATACAATTGCAATATATTAGCGCTACAGGCCCATTAAACTAAACCAGAACATCTCGTAAACTTAGGAGTGAATAGCAACTAA
>CAJPUO010000003.1 GCA_905373795.1 Candidatus Saccharimonadota bacterium | reverse complement strand
CCCCCCAACCCCCCCAAAACCGCCTTTAGAAGATAAGACTCAGGATTTAGGGATGACAGGTTCAAGGCATAACATAGCAGAAAACCCTATGACGGGAATCCCTATGACAGAAGCTCCCACGATATCATCAGACACATCTTGGCCGTGGGATCATTTAGCGAATAATCCGTCGATTGGTTCTGAAAAAGCCACTTCTACTTTATATCAGGTTGGCGATTGGCTCAGAGGACAGGGCTTCTCGGTTGATTTTCCACAGGTTGGAAATGGTGAAATTGGTATGACAGTGGGTGGTAATGATAATCCTGAATATGTGAACGGTGCAATTGATTGGGCATTGGAAAATATGAATCTTTAATAAAAATAAAAAAGGAGAAATAAAAATGTTTGAAATTACTGACGAATTCCTGCAGCAAGCTGGATTTGACGCTTTGCCGGCAGAACAAATGGAGAGACTGCGTAAAATTGCTGCCGGTAGAATGGAGTCTGAGTTTAAAGAGAGGATTGCCGGAGCGATTAGTGAGAAGCAATCAGAAGAAATTGAGCGTTTGATTGACGGCGACGAAAGTTTAGCTTTGAGTGTAGCGACTCGCACAAACGCACAGTTTCGTGAAAGCAAAGAATTTTTGGCTATACAACAGTTGGGCAGGCAAAATAATACTACAGACGATAAAATAATTCAGCAATTCGCTCTCTTTTCTTGGTTCAAAGAAAAGAATATTAACGTCGAAAGGATAATTCGAGAGTCAGCTATAAAGGTGATGAATGATTTGGGATCTACACTTTCTCAAGTCAACGAGATGGCTGATAGCGACGGCCTGTAGTTTTATATTTTGGCGATTTACATGCAAAACTGCTATAATGATACCATATAAATTAGTACTAAAGAGGTAAGGTATTAAATGTTTCAACTAAACGAAGAATTCTTAAAAGAACTAGGGCTGGATCAGTTGCCAGAGGAGCAGCGCAAGCCGTTTTTACAGCACATTTACAGCGAATTGGAGATGCGTGTTGGCGAACGGTTAAGCCAGGGTATGAGTGATGCTCAGCTGGATGAGTTTGCGGATATCATTGATAAAAAACCAAATGCAGTCGATAATTTTTTAGCTAAATATGCGCCGAATTACCAGCAAGACAAGATGTTCCAGAGGCTGGTGCAGGCAACTAAAGCCGATCCGAACGATCCGCGTTTGAAGGATGAGTTCGCCGCCACGAAGTGGCTGGAAGTGAACCGTCCGGATTATCGCGATGTCGTGGCGGCGGTGATGGACGAACTGAAGAAGGAGATTGTTGCTCACCGCGATGCTATCTTAGGCGGCGCAGGTTCATCTCCAGCGCCGCAGCAGACTCAACAAGGTCAAGGCGACTTTGATTTAGCTGCTTAGGGTTGTGAATTTAGCCTTGATGGCCGCGGAGAAACGCCTCTGCGGTCATTTTTTTGCCGCTGGTTGGGGCGATAAGTTCATCAATAATAAGCCAATTGCCGTCAGCGCACTGTACGTCAAGCGGTGAAAGCGAACTAGCGCCAGTGTGTGCTTTGGTGATTATGAGTTCTGTGCCGTTAATTTTAAGCCGGCTGCGCGGAAATCCTAGGTAAGCTCTAACCTGAGCATCGGCTTCGGCGGCAGTCATTGTTTGCGGGTTGATGTAAGATAGCTCTTTGGTAAGCAGTTTGCAGTAGGTAGCGTCGGCGTCATTTTGTGCTTTGGGGGTTAGCGCTCCCGACATTATTTCTGGCAGAATGCTGATTAGCAAGTCGCTGCCGCTGTTGAATAATTCATTATAAAGCTGCGGTTTCGTTTCTGTGCCGGATAATTTTTTATGGATTTGGGCGTATATTGGCCCGGCATCCATCTTAGCGTCCAGTTTCATGATGGATACGCCAGTCTCGTTATCTCTATTGATGATGGCTGATTCTATCGGCGATGGCCCGCGATATTTCGGTAATAGCGACGGATGAACGTTGATAATTCCCGGAGAAAATAAGTCAATTATACTTTGGGGGATGATTTTTCCGTATGCTACCAGAATGCCAGTGATTGGCTGCAAATCTTTAATATAACTGGTAATTTCGCTAACTTTTTGCGGCTGCAAGACAGGTATGTGGTGTTCTTTGGTAAATGTTTTAACGGGCGGTTCGACAAGTTTATGTCCGCGGCCGCGCTTTGAATCCGGTTTGGTGATAACGCAGGCAATAGAAAACTTATTGTCAACAAGCGCCCGCAGGACGTCTAAGCTATGTTCTTCAGTCCCAAAGAATGCTATTTTCGGCGATTTCGCTGGCATAGTCAAGCGGTTGCAGCTCGCCTTTCTCATCGAGCGTGTAAAAAGCGTCTGTTTTATCTTTAATATGGTCGATGAATACCTTGCCGTTGCAGTGGTCGATTTCGTGCTGAAGCACCCGCGCTAAAAATCCCTCGGCCTTGAAGCGTACTTCGTTGCCGTCCAAGTCCATTGCTTTTATGCGAACTTTAGTGTGGCGGGGAACTTTACCGTAAATATGCTGGACGCTGAGACAGCCTTCGTAGTCAGCAACGATTTCGCCTTCGTACTTAACAACTTCGGGATTGATTAGGGTCATAAATTCGCGGGTTGATTTGTTATCAAAATCACTACGAACAATGACCAGGCGTTTGAGCGCGTCAACCTGAACTGCCGCCAGCGCTGCACTGATTTCATGCGGCCGGGAATCTTCCCAGTCAAGGGCTGCGGCTATCATGTCGTCAGATAGTTTTATGATATCGTCGGTGATGACATGAATTCTGGTTGATTTTTTTCGCAGGTGCGGATTTGGCAGGGCTATAATATCGTCTTTCGTCATTCGTAATATTATATCAGAAATTACAGCAAACTGATAGGGTCGAGTTCATACTGCCAATGTGCCGGCGGTATGTACTTTATCAAATTGATTAGTTGGCGGCGCTGCGGACTTTTCACGATAATCTGCCAGCGGTATGTGTCGCGAACCCGTTCGTAAAAAGCTGGCGTCGGTCCCAGGATTTCTATGTCTTGAGACTTGGTTTTTAATAACTGGGCGATTTTTTGAGAATTATTAACGGCGGATTTTTCAGTTTTATAAGTGCAGGTTAATTTTAATAAATAAACAAAAGGCGGGAAGCTGGTTTTCTGGCGCTGGGCGATTGTGCGTTTGTAAAAGTCTGCGTAGTTTTGGCGCAGACCGTCAACTATGGATGGGTGCGACGGATGATAGGTCTGGACAATAACCTCGGTTGGGTTATGGGATCTGCCGACGCGGCCGACGACTTGGGCTAGGAGTTGGAATGTACGTTCGGCGGCGGCGTAGTCGGGCAGCAATAGCCCGGCATCCGCCTGGACAACGCCGACGACGCCAAGGTTTGGCAAATCTAATCCTTTGGCGATGACTTGAGTACCAATGATGATGTCAATACTGCCGTTTTTTAACTTGTCATATTGGACGTCAACTGTTTCTTCAGGGGTAGAATCGCCGTCAAAACGAACAATTTTTTTGTTCAAAAATAGTTTTTTCAACTCGGATTCAATGCGCTTGGTGCCGATGCCTTTATGGATAATGTCGGCATTATGGCATTCTGGGCAGCTGGTGGGGACGCTGGTTGAAAAGCCGCAAATATGGCAGGATAACTGGTGCTTATCCGCGTGTAAGGTTAGCGGCACGAAACAGCGCGGACAGCCGGCTTGCCAGCCGCAGCTTTCGCACAGCGTGACAGCAGCAGTGCCGCGGCGGTTATGGAAGATGAGTGCTTGGCGGTTGTTTTTTAGCGCCAGCCGCAAAGATTGTAATAATGGATTTGATAAAAATTGATGTTCTGAAAAGTTTTGGCGTTTGGTCATATCGACGAGTGTGATGCTTGGTTTGACGGCGTCGGTGCGGGCGGGGGTGGTCATGGAGGCTATGGCGCTATTAGAATGTTTGGCAAGGTAATAATCGGCGACGGCTGGCGTGGCGCTGCCGAGAATTAGTTTGGCGTTATGCTGGCGAGCGAGAATGGAAGCGGCGCGTAAGGCTGAGTAGCGCGGCGACTGTTCTTGTTTGAAGCTGGGCTCGTGGCATTCGTCAATGACGATAAGACCGAGTTGTTGAACGGGAGCAAACAATGCCGAACGCGGCCCGATAACAATTACTGGATCGCTGGAGTTGATAATTTCTTTCCAGGCAGCGTGTCTTTGGGCTTCGGTTTGCTTTGAATGGGTTAGGATAATTTTTGGAAAATGTTTAGAAAATTCCGATACCAGCTGCGAGGTTAACGCGATTTCCGGGACTAAAATAATGGACGATAATTCTTCTTTTAGGGCTTGCTTGGCGGCTTCAATATATACTAAGGTTTTCCCGGAACCAGTGATGCCGTGCAGTAGTATCGTGCCGCTGAGCATGGTTTCAATCGTTTGCAAAGCGGCCTGCTGGTCTTTAGTGAATACTTTTTTTATTCTATTTGACGGAGCGTTTGATGTGATTTTATCAGGGGTGGGGCGCCGGTTTTTTGTTAAACCGCTGGGTAAAATAGTTTGCCAGACAGTTGCCAGGTGCGTTGCGTAATAGCTGCTCATCCATAGCGCTGTTTGGATAAGCGGCAAGGGCAAAGGACTTTTTTCAACGATCGAATCAATTGGTTTTACTGTAAAATCTGGTTGTCTGACTTCTTGTAGAACGACACCAGTCAAATGATTTTTTCCAACTTCAATAGTAACGATTGTTCCAGGCGGCAGTTTATCTTCCGAGGAATAGGTAAACGAATAATCATGCGCTCGGACAATTTTAATAGGCGAAACCAGATAAAAATACATATACCCATTATATAGCCAAAAAGATGCTAAAATAAGCATATGTATTTTGAGAGTCGTTCACAAGCTGGCGCTAAGCTGGCAGACCAAGTGCTGGAAAAATATCGCTACGAAAACTGCGCAGTGGTGGCGCTTGGCGAGGGCGGCGTGCTGGTGGGCGAGCAAATTGCTGTCAAGCTGCACTGCGTGCTGATGATGCTTCTGAGCGAGGAAATAGATATTCCTGGCGAAGGATTGAGTTTCGGCGCGGTGTCGCAGTCAGGACAGTTTACGTATAACAGCCAGTTTTCTGACGGCGAAATTAACGAATATACAGGCGAATTTCACGGTTACTTGGAGGAAAAAAAGCGCGAGGCGCATCAGCGGATTAACCGATTGCTTGGCGACGGCGGTATTATTGATAAAAGATTGTTAAAAGACCGGACGGTGATTTTAGCGAGCGATGGACTTGGCGACAATTTATCGCCGCTGGATGTGGCGTTGAGTTTTTTAAAATCGGTAAGAATTGACAAACTGGTAATTGCGGTGCCGTTTTGCGGTATAGCGGCAGTGGACAGGCTGCATATGACAGTCGATGAAATGCATATTTTGGACGTTAAGGAGAATTTTATGGGAACAAATCATTATTATGATGATAATACGCTGCCGTCAAAGGAGGAGACGGTGAAGAAAATTAATCAAGTTATTCTAAATTGGCAATAAATAGGTTGCCGGGTGTTGTAAAATTGTGATACACTGAGTGGTAGCGAAAGGGAATAAGGGAGGAAATGCTTGACGTTTTTATTACATCTAGGGTGCGGCGTAAAATCGTAGTTGTGTACGCTAAGTATCCCGATTTTCATACGCACGTACGCGGCTTGGCGAAACTGATTAAGGAAGATCCTGGTAATATTCAGCGCGAGCTTAAACGGCTGGAAAAGGTTGGCTTCCTGAGGAGCGAGAAGCAGGGCAATTCGCGGGCATACTTTACGAACAAGCAATTCCCGATTTTCAAAGAATTACAGAGCATGGTGATTAAGTCGCAGCAGCATGCAGCACGGCCGAGGCACGGTTCGGCTGATAGAGATTGATGACACTATTTGAGCGGATTTTGACAGCGCGAGGCCTGACGACGCGGGCAGCGCGCGAGGCTTTTTTACAGCCCGATTATACGGCGGTGAAACACGATCCGTTTTTGCTGCCGGACATGGAGAAAGCGGTGGTGCGGTTGAAACAGGCGCGAGAGCGGGGCGAAAAAATCGTCATTTATGGTGATTATGATATTGATGGACTGAGTGCCACGGCGCTGCTGCTGGATGCTTTTGGTAAGTTTGGTTTTGAGGATGTTGACGCTTTTATTCCAAATAGGTTTGTCGAGGGCTACGGCATGACCATGGGCGCGGTGGATAAGGTGCGCGACATGGGCGCGGATTTGATCGTGACGGTAGATACCGGTAGTTTGTGCCATGCGGAGATTGCTTATGCCACCAGTTTGGGGATCGATACGGTGGTGACGGATCATCACAATGTCGCTGAGACTCCGCCGCCTAGCGTGGCAGCGGTGAACCCGAAGTTTTCAGGGCATACTTATCCGTTTCGTGATTTGTGCGGTGCGGGCGTGGCGTTCAAGTTAGTGCAGGCACTGCAGACTGAGCTGGAGGGCTTGCCTGATGGCTATGAAAAGTGGCTGCTCGATTTGGTGGCACTGGGGACGGTGTGCGACATCGTGACGCTGGCGGATGAGAATCGAGCGAATGTGTATTGGGGACTAGAGGTGTTGAAAAAACAGCAACGCCCAGGGTTAAAAGCGTTGATGATGGTGGCGGGTGTCGAGCCAGAACAGGTCAATGCTAGACATCTGGGGTTCGGTTTGGGTCCGCGAATGAATGCGGCGGGTCGGCTGGAGACGGCGCAGCACGCGCTGGATATGTTGGTAGCGCGCGATGGATTGGCGGCACTGGAAGCGAGCGAAAAGTTGGAGGAGTTGAATGTTAAGCGGCGTGGTATTCAGGACGCGATTTTTGAAGAAGCGTGTCAGCAGGCTGAGGAATTGGCTGATGACCGGGTGTTGGTGGTAAGTAGTGATGGTTGGAATCACGGTGTTATCGGCATCGTGGCGTCAAAACTGGTGGAAAAATATAAAAAGCCGGTGTTTATCATTGGCGAGCGCGGCGAGGAAGCGACGGGTTCGGCGCGCAGTTTTGGTGATTTTTCAGCAGCAGATGCTGTGCGGGCGGCGGACGACATTATCATCAAAGGCGGCGGGCATGGAGCGGCGGCTGGCGTGACGCTGGAGACTGAGAGAATTGGTGATTTTCGGAGGCGGGTGAATGAGTTTTATGACTCGCTGCAGCTACAAAATCAAGAGCGACATTTGCTGCCGCGGGCTGACGTGGAGATTGATGATTTTTCGGAAATTGACGAGGAATTGGTGGCGAATCTGGCGAAAATGGAGCCATTTGGCAATGGCAACCCAGAGCCAGTCCTGAAAATTACCAGAGCCAGCGTGCTGAGTGTGCGGCGGATGGGTGCGGACGGGCAGCACGTTAAATTAGCGCTGCGCGATAAAAATGGTAAAGTGTTGCAGATGCTGGCGTTTAACGCGCCGGAGGAGTTTTTCCGCGAGCCAGGTGATGAGGTAGCGGCGTGGTTCCAGCCAACTGTCAATGAGTGGCAGGGGGTGCGGACGGTTGAGGGGCGGCTGTTGCATATCGAGCAGGTCTAATCATAAAAGTTTACGACCTTAATATATCTTTTGGTATCTGTGTGTTCATGGTATATACTTTCGTTGTTATCGTAAATCTAATTCTACGGGATATTCCGTTTTAGGTTAAGGGATCCTAGTACGAGGCATTGCATTATCATATAATATATGATACAATAAGTAAGTAGATAGGTTAATGTATATGGAAATACTATGAAATCACCAGATTATGGATTTACAGAGGGTTTAACGATTGAGCGGAAGACTCATTTAACGCCAGATTGGCATATTCAAGAGAATATTGGCAATGCGGAAGTGTTGGGCTTGCCGAGAGATATTAGCCAGCCTGATAATCGGCTTCGAATTGCTACGCCTGAAGAGATACAGAGGCTATCTAAGGACCCGTATTCTGGAGAGCATGCTGGTAGAGTTGTAGAACAACTGAAAAATCCACGATATATTCGTAGCCTAGGCGGTGTTGGTTTTGAAGCAGCGGTGGTTGGCAATCCAGATGCAGAAGAGGTTAAATTTGTGTTTTACGGGTGGGGTGGTAATTTCCGTCATCCAAATGCACAGCGTGAAGCAATCACAATGACTTATGCCGATCCAGATGTTGCTTATGTGGTTATGAACGGCCCAGGGGTTGGTAATTCTGGTATGTTACCAGAATCAGCTCAGAAAGAAATAAGAAAGACTGGCAGTTATTTACCATTAGGAAAGTATTTAGCACCGGTAGTTGATCATGTTGCTCAGGATTATGAATTAGTAAATCTTGGCGGACATTCGTTAGGTGCGCGTACAGCTACGGCAGTTGCTGCTAATAGAGAGGGTTTTACAGAAGGGCTTCGCTTGTATGATCCGACTGGTACGCGAAAAACGAGCCTCGGCGGTATCGCGATGGGATTCTTCGTAGGCGAAGGTAGAGAGCTTATAAAGTATGATAAGGCATCGTCTGTACCAAAGCCTGGGGATGTTGGTTTGGAATTTCTGCCGCAAAATGATCCGGATAACATTGAGGTAGCTGCTGGTTTATCAAGTAGTGAAGTGGGTGAATTTAAGCGGCCAGAAAATGGTTGGGTTCAGCAATTCTTGGTTGATCCGGCTGGGTTGAGGCGTGATGGTTTTGAGGGTGATTTGCGGGTGGCGGCACCGAATGTAGAACGTAGGATTGACATTCTTGTGCCAGATGGGAGCCATTTGAATGATTGGCGCGATGTTGCCATGATTGTTGGGCGCTTACGGTCTGTGCCTGGATTGACGGCTGATGTAAGCCAGTGGAATGTACTGAATCATACGCACAACAGTATGAATCAACCGCCAGCTTTAGCGTCGGTCTATGCGGCTGAATTATCTTAGTCGTTTAAGTAACTTGTTAATTTAATGCTAAATTGCGTATTAATGGTTGCAAAATAACCTCCTCATCTGTTATAATAACAAAAGTATGGTTCAAGTTACACGTAGAGATCAAAAAGAGGCGAACGAAAATATTATTCGCCGTTTCAACCGTAGGGTTTTACAGAGCGGTGTTCTTGCGCGGGCAAAGTCGGTGATGCGGTTTGCGAAGCCTATTTCCAAGGCTGAACGCCGTAAGAAAGCGATTATTCGCCGCGAGCGCCGAGCTGAGAAAACAGCCAGGATGCGTTTGGGAGCGGCGCGTTAATGCCAGCGCTGAAAGCGCGTATTGCTGAGGAAATGAAAGCCGCTCTTCTAGGGCGGCATCGTTTTCGAGGCGATGTATTGCGTAATTTGAAAGCGGCGATTCTTAACGAGGAAGTGGCTTTAGGCAAGCGCGATGAAGGTCTAAGTGATACAGAAGTTGAGAAGGTAGTTGCCCGCGAAGTTAAAAAACGCAAAGAAAGCGCCGAGTTGTACCGGGCAAATGGCCGGGCAGAATTGGCTGAGCCAGAGGAGAAAGAGGCGGCAATTTTACAGGAATTTTTACCTAAACAGCTGAGCGAGGACGAGATTCGGGCAATGGTCGAGGCAGCGGTCGCCGATCTGGGCGCGACGATGCAGCAAATGGGCCAGGTGATTGGCGCAGTGAAGGCTAAAGCTGGCAATGCAGCTGACGGCGCACTGATCGCGAAAATTACCAAAGAAACGCTAGTAAAACAATAACAACACAGAAAAAGGAGCAAAGGATGATCTTATTGTTTGGGCCGCCGGGGGCTGGTAAAAGTATGCAGGGGCAGATGCTGGCGGCGCGCCAGGGTTGGAAATGGCTGTCGACCGGCGAGATGTTGCGCCGAAGTAATGATCCGGCGGTGATTGATATTTTGCGTTCGGGCGAGTTGGTGAGCAATGAATTGATTTACCAGGTGTTTGAGCAGGCGGTGCAGGATGCGCGCGATAAAAAATATTCGAATATTATTGTTGATGGTTTTCCGCGGACAAAGGAACAGGCGGCATGGCTGGATGATTACATGGCGCGGATGAATGAGAAAATTGATACGGTGATTTCACTGGAAGTACCAGAGGCGGAGATTATGCGGCGGCTAGAAAAGCGCGGACGTTTGGAGGATACACCAGAGGCGATTGCCCGGCGGATGACGATTTATCGGCAAAAAATGTATCCGGTGTTAGGTATTTTTGCCGAGGCAGGGGTTAGGATTGTCCATTTGGATGGCGTCGGTACGGCTGGCGAAGTACATGATCGGATTTATGAAGAGGCGGCGTACGCATGCCAACTTTAATTACTGGCGAAAAAACGCCGCAGCAGATGAAGGATATGCGCGAATGCGGGCGGATGTTGGCGACAATTTATGATGAATTGCGCCAGCAGGTAACGGCTGGAATGAGCGAGCTGGATGTTAATGAGTTTGTGGCTGGGCGAATCAAGGATTTCGGCGCGGAAGCGACGTATTTGACAGATGAGGTGAAATTCCCAGGGGTGATTTGCGTGTCAACCAATGAACAGTTGGTACACTCGTTTCCGACGGAATATGTTTTTGAAAAGGGCGACGTGGTGAGTTTTGACCTGGTGATTGGCTACCGCGGTATGAAAACCGACAGCGCCTTTACTATGGTGGTTGATGAAGAGCCGCGCGGCGCTAAAAAGCATTTGCTACACGCGACGGAACAGAGTTTGTATGCCGGAATTGACGCGATTTCCGGTGACGGGACGCGCGTTGGCGATATCTCGGCGGGCGTGGAAGCGGTGTTGAAGAAAGCCAAATTGGGTATCATTCGCGAGCTGGTTGGTCACGGCGTGGGGTTAGAAATGCACATGAGTCCAGAGATTCCAAATTATGGCCGGCGCGGTACCGGGCCAGTGCTGCACACAGGCGACACGATCGCCATTGAGCCGATGGCTAGCCTCGGCAGTGAGAAAATTGTTACCGAGGACGACGGCTGGACGATTAGCCTGAAAGACGGCAGTTTGGGGGCGCATTTTGAACATACTGTGCTAATTACCGAAACTGGCGCGGAGATTTTGACGAGGCTATGATTTACTTGCAAAAGTATAGCCATAACCTGTATAATTAAGCCTGTATGCAAGAACAATCTCGATATGCTGTAGGAATTGATGTTGGTACGAAGAACGTACGCTGCGTCATTGGTTATATTGACGCGGATGGCGATGCGCCAAAAATTGTCGGCGTAGGGACAGCGCCAAATAGCGGTATGCGAAAAGGCACAGTAACTAATCTGGCGGGTCCGGCGGAAGCGATTGATACGGCTCTGGGGGCGGCGGAACGCATGAGCGGCCACCAGGTAAAGACGGCAGTACTGAGCGTCAACGGATCACATTTAACAAGCACTAAGGCCGACGGAATGATTACAGTTGGTACGACTGATAATGAGGTAACGCCTGGGGATATTGTGCGCTTGGAAGACATGGCAACGACTGGCAAAATAGCGCAGAACCGGGAAATTCTGGAAATTGTAGCGCATTCTTATCGGCTGGACGGGCAGGATAATATTAAAGATCCAATCGGCATGACCGGTACGCGGCTGGAAATTAAAGCAAATGTTGTGTCAGGGCTGCTGCCGCATATTACTAATCTGCAAAAATTGGCGGAAATGGCTAAAGTTGAGGTTTCTTCGGTTGTTCCGGCGGTGTTAGCGAGTGCGCAAGCAGTATTGACAGAAAACCAGCGCGAGAATGGCGTGGCGGTATTGGATATCGGTGCGGCAACAACTGGCGTGGCGGTGTTTGAAGAGGGCGATTTGCAATATTTGTCGGTAATTCCGCTGGGCGGCCAAAACGTGACTAATGATTTGGCAATTGGGCTAAGAACTGATCCAGAGATTGCCGAGTCGGTAAAATTGGCGCATGCGCGGTTTGGCGGTAAGAAATTAGGCAAAGTGGAAACTAAGCACGAGAAAAAAACATACTCGTTTGAGCAGAGCGAGATTGATGAAATTGTCGGCGCGAGGTATGAGGAAATATTTGAGGCGGTAGCTAAGGAATTGAAAAAAGCAGGTCGAGCTGGCAAGCTGCCGAGCGGTGCGGTTTTGACTGGCGGCGGCGCTAATACGAAAGGTTTGGTTGATTTTACCAAAGAACAGCTGGGCGTGGCAGCCAGGCTAGGCAAGCCGTCCGAGTACGGTGGTGCTAGCAATGAAATAAAAGGACCGGAGTTCTCGGCGGCAGCCGGACTGATGCTGATAGATGCGGCGAGCGATGTTTCGTATGCGAAATCGCCGCAGAATGCTAAAAAAGCAGCGGAAAAAGCAGGCGGATTTTTAAGAGGTATTTTTGCTAAGTTTAAGTAAGTTTTGATATATCAGTTGAAAAAATGCTATACTGATGTAAGAATTAGAGAGAGGGAAATAGATGCCGCAAGTACAACCAAGTGAAGTTCAAACATTTGCCAGTATTAAAGTCGTTGGAATCGGCGGTGCTGGCGGTTCTGCTATAAACCGGATGAAAGATGCGGGATTAACTGGCGTGCAGTTTATCGCCATGAATACCGATGCTCAGGCGCTGCACAATTCGAAAGCTGACGTTAAAATTCATCTGGGATATAATACGACGAACGGTTTAGGGGCTGGTGCTGATCCGACAGTTGGCGAGGCGGCAGCTAACGAATCGCGCGAGGAGATTAAGAAAGCGCTTGAGGGTGCGGATATGGTGTTCGTAACAATTGGCGCTGGCGGCGGTACTGGTTCTGGTGCTGGCCATGTGGTGGCAGAAGTGGCGCGCGAGCTGGGGATTTTGGTAGTTGGCGTGGCGACGCGGCCGTTTAGTTTTGAGGGCGAGAAGCGGCGGATTAATGCTGATTGGGCAATTTCGCGGCTTGGGCGGCAGGTTGATACCTTGATTACTATTCCAAATGACCGTTTGCTGCAGACAATTGATCGGCGGACACCGCTGTTGGAGACATTTAAGATTGCTGATGACGTGCTGCGCCAAGGCGTGCAGGGGATATCAGAGCTGATTACCGAACATGGTTTGATTAACCTTGACTTTGCTGACGTAAAAGCGATTATGAGTAAGGCTGGTTCAGCGTTGATGGGTATTGGACGGGCGAGCGGCGACGACCGGGCAGTTCAAGCAGCCCAGCAAGCTATCGAAAGCCCGCTAATTGAGGTGTCGATTGACGGTGCAAAGGGTGTGCTGTTTAACGTTACTGGCGGCTACGATATGAGTATGGCGGAGATTCAGGAGGCGGCTGAGATTATTACCGGAGCGGTCAGTCCAAGCGCTAATATCATTTTTGGCGCAACGCTGAAGCCGGAGATGGAAGATGAGTTGGTAATCACGGTGATTGCCACAGGTTTTGATAGCGAATCGTTCCAGCAAGAGGAAGAAGCTCTAAGTGTGAGTAATCCTGCGCCGCAGCCAGTGCCTGAGGTTGACGAAAACGTGGTTAAAGACATCGATTTGGAACTTGACAGAGAAAAAGCTGCGGAGGAATTTGCTGCTGATAATGAAGTTAGTATGTGGGACGCCATGCCGGATCCGGACAGCGTTCCAAACGAGGAAGATGATGATACGCCGGCATTTTTGCGGCGGCGTAAGAAGAATGAGGACTAAATATGGCGAGTTTTAATATCGGAGACAGCCGCGTGATTGAGTCGCGTGAAGTCTCTGACGGCGTGGCGATTCGCCGCCGCCGCGAGACGCCAGATGGACGGCGTTTCACTACGTATGAACGCGTGGAAAAGCCAAACTTAATTGTGACTAAGAAAAATGGCAGCCGCGAACTATTTGATAGAGTCAAGTTAGCGCATGCGGTGCGCCAGTCGGTCGGCAAATTCCTTAAATCTGACGAGGAAGTCGAGTCGATTATCACGGCGGTTGAAGATAAACTGTATGCGCTGGGCGCCTCAGAAGTGCCGTCGCGGCAGATCGGCGAGTTCGTGCTGGATGAATTAGCGAAGCGCAACGAAGTGGCGTACGTACGTTTTGCCAGCGTGTTTCAGAAGTTTGAAACGCTGGATGATTTCGTCAAAATATTGGAACAGCGCCGCCAGAAAGGGCAGGAATCATGCGAGTAGTTGTCGTGTATCGGACAGAAAGCGATTATGCGCGTAAAGTTATGGATTTTTTACATGACTTTAATCGGCAGACGGGGCACACGATTGAGGAAATTGACCCAGATTCGGCTGAGGGCAGTGATTTTTGCCGGACGTACGATATCGTTGAATACCCAACGATTATTGCGCTGAGTGCTGATAGCCAGATGCAGAATATGTGGCGCGGGCTGCCGCTGCCGACGATTAGCGAGGTAAGTTTTTATGTTTGAAAAGTTGCGCAAGCGGCTGCTGGATAAAGAACTAAAGCGCCGGCAATTGGCGGCGCTATTGATGCTGGTTGGTAGCGGCTTGGGCTTGTTGGCTTCGTTTGTGTTGTCGATTGAATCGCTGACGCTTGCTAAAAATTCGCATGCCGTACTGAACTGCGATTTGAACGCAGCGATGAGCTGTTCGGCGGTGGCGAACCATTGGTCGGCGGCGCCGCTTGGCTTTCCTAATAGTTTTATTGGTATGATGACGCTGCCGGTGATGGTGACAATTGCGGTGGCGCTGCTGGCGGGCGCGAAATTTCCGAAATGGTTTATGTGGGGCGCGCAGCTTGGCGCAGTGGCTGGTCTGCTGTTTGCTGGTTGGATGTTCTACATGAGTTATATCGAGATTGGCGCGTTGTGTCCGTGGTGTTTGACGCTGGATGCGGGTATGCTGCTAATTTTTTATGGACTAACCAGGCATAACATCTTGAACAAAATTATTGAACACCGCGGGTTGCGCCGGTTTGTTGACCAGGGCTACGATACGCTAGTACTGGCCTCGGTGGCGGCGCTGATAGTTATGGCGATTTTAGCGAAGTTTGGCAGTCAAATTATATAGTCCAAACAATTGAGTCCTTATATTGCTTATGCTAAAATGATATCAAGTATAAGCTGCTTTCGTTTTGTGCGGTGAGCGGGGTTATGTAAAAGTGAAGAGTAAGAACGAGCAATTTGGGCTGAGAATACGACGCAAACGGACTGTTTTAGTGTATACTGCGGTCTGCTTGTTAGTACTGGGGATTGGTGCTGTCGTGGCGGTGCGGTGGTTAACTCGCCCGACTGAGGCTCTAATGCCGACAGCGTCATCGGGGCAAGTAAAGGTTGATCAAGCGAATTATCGTCTATATCGATCGTCGGATACCGCCGCTCCTGGCGCCCCGTTGGCGGCTGATAATACAGTAGCGACATTGCCGCAGGCTGGCGCTAGTTTTCGTATGCGGGTGGGAGTGGAGAATAAATCTCGTGTATTAGCGCAGGTCTCCACTAGCGGATGGAATCATACTTGCAGTGTTGATCATGACAAGAAAGCACATTGTTGGGGGGAAGGGGCAAATGGGGCATTAGGAAATGGTTCAACAAGCAATAAGTATACTCCGGTAGAAATTGATATGTCTGGTGTCCTAGCAGGCAAGACGATTAAGCAGATCTCGGTTGGCGACTGGAATACATGTGCAATTGCTTCGGATGATAAGGTTTATTGCTGGGGTTATGGGATTAGTTTTGGCGATCTCGGAAATGGTACATTTTCTCAATCAAACGTTCCCGTTGCCGTCTCGACATCTGGCGTTCTGGCAGGAAAGAAAATTAAACAGGTCTCAGTTGGTTTTGAAAATGTTTGCGTTGTTGATTCTGGCGGGAAGGCATATTGCTGGGGGAATGGCATACATGGAACATTAGGTAGCGGATTGACTGCTATATCAAACGTTCCCGTTGCCGTTTCAATGTCTGGCGTTCTGGCGGGAAAAACAATTAAACAAATAAGTGTAGGGTCTCGCCATGTATGTGCGGTTGCTTCTGACGATCGAGCTTATTGCTGGGGAATGAACAGTAGCGGACAATTGGGTAATAATAGCACGTCCAACGCAAACGTTCCCGTTGCCGTTTCAATGTCTGGCGTTCTGGCGGGAAAAACAATTAAACAAATAAGCGCATCAGACTTTCATACCTGCGCTATAGCGTCTGATGGAGAGGCCTATTGCTGGGGTGGTAATACAGATGGCCAACTTGGCAATAATTCAACAAATCAATCGAACGTTCCTGTCGCTGTCTTGCCGCCCCAGGGAAGTAGTTCTCCTCTAGGCGGTCAGTTTAAACAGATTTCGGCAGAGGGCGGTAATCGTACCTGTGCTATTGCTTACGGTGATAGGGCATATTGCTGGGGGGAAGGTAGATATGGTGGACTTGGCAATAATTCTACAACTAGTTCCAGGAGACCCGTTGCCGTCTCGACGTCTGGCGTTCTGGCGGGAAAAACAATTAAACAGATCTCATCTGGAGCGTATCGTACATGCGTCATCGCATCAGATAATCAGATATATTGCTGGGGCAGGAATAATCATGGACAGTTTGGAGATGGTAATACGGTTGACTCTCTAGTGCCAACGGCCACTTCTAATGGAGGGGGTACAATATCGGCTAATACCATGAAACTTCGCACTCAGTACGCCAAAAAGACTGCGGCGACGTGCCAGGCAGTGGCAGCGGGTTGGCAGGATGTGACTAATAACTCGGCTTTGGCGTATTCGGCGGCTGGCCCGAATAACGGGACGGCGCTTGCGGCGGCAGCAAACGATCCTAATCTGCCATCTACCAGTGTCGGTTACAGTCATCAGTCGATAGTCCGCCCGGGTAGCGCTGCGCAGCTGACATTCACCAACAATCGCGAGATTAATGCCGGCGAGACGGGCCTGTGGGATTTGGCGCTGACTGATAATGGCCTGGAGCGTAATACGAATTATTGTGTTCGCTTGGTGGCCGACACGGCGGCGGCGCCGGGGACGAGTATTGATACTTATTCGTATTATCCGGAGTTCAAAACTGCTGACGGCTCGTTGGATATTCGATTTACAGACGCTGCTAATGCCACATTAACTAACCCGACTACTGTATTTTCGGCAGCAATGACCAGTAAAACGGCGAGTACTACGACTGCGAAGTTATCTAATAATTCTTCACAGCAGCTTGAGGTGGCAAATAGCTTATCGACGACGGGCTGGAGTGTTTCATTGGCGGCAACTGGCGGCCCAACTGCTAAATGGACGCAGACTGGCGGCGCAGCGAATTATGCGTTTAATAACACTAATGCAGACCAAGGGCAATTATCGGTTGACCTATCGTCAAGCGTGTTTACGGCGTCTGGTTCGACGCCGCTGGGGCAGGCCTGTACGACGGCTGGCTTGTCGTATGGTGCGGGCGGTGCGTTTGTGGCTGGTACGGCGTCGGCTAACGCTATTACGCTAGCGACCGCCTCGAGCAGCAGTGGTTTGACTTGCTTGTTTAAATTGCAGAATATTTCCTTGAAGCAGACTATTCCGGCGTATCAGAAGCCAGGCACGTATACATTGCCGGTAACAGTAACGGTGGTAGCGCAATGATAAGGATGAAAAATATAATGAGAACTGGTGCGGTAGTTGTTGTATTTTTAACAGCAATAATTGGTGTGATTTTTAACGGCAAAGTTGCTTTGGCGACGACTTCAGCAGATTCGACTTTTTCACAGTTAATTCGTGAAATAGACTGCTCTCATACAGTTTACAGCAGAGCGGTTGGTCAAGTGAATGATGTGGAGTGCGACGTTTTTGCGCCAAAATACGACCATTCGGTAATTAAAGATAACGGCTACCCAGTGATTTACGGCGTGTATGATGCGGTACATACGGTTATTGATCCGGTGACTGGCGCGCATCAGTTGGCGATTGAATTTGCTGGCAGGGTATTTGTCCTGGGAGTTGATCCGGAATTGACGGTTAATGGCAATGCTTGGGTGCTTGATCTATCTAATTGGCCGAATACACATCCTGGCGATACGACGCTGGTGATAGAACGCGGCAAAACTTACCTTGGTGAGATTGCCTCCTCGACACGGGCTTACGGCTCGGCTTTGCAAGTTAATCACGCGGTACCTTTTACAATTACTATTCCGCCGAGAACCTTGCCGCCGACGCCGCCAGTAATTCCGTCATCACCAGCGGTTCCAGCTGTTTCGGCAGCCGCTGCAGATATAAAACCTGGTAAAGATTTGGCTAATACTGGCGCAAACATATGGTTTATGGTGATAGCGGCGCTGGGAATGATTATTATCGCGTTCATACTGCTGATACGTAACAGACGAGGAGTCAGTCATGAACCATAGGAAATTAGCGGATGTTCGGAGGTGCGAAGGAGGGTAGGTAGTAGCACTATAATAGACAACGAAGCAACGAAAATAACGTAAAAGAAAGGATACGATATGAAAAAACTAATAGCAAACGTAGCTTTGGCGGTCGGTGTAGCTGGCGTAGTCGGTTTGGCGGGTACGGCGGTGTATGCGGCGACTACGGCGACGTCAGAATTGAGCCAGACGATTAACGCTGGCGTGCTCAGCACCGACATTCGCGATACTGGCGATAGCGTAGTAACAAACCCAACATTTGCCATGAACGCGACTACGGCGTCGACTTCTGCCCAGACGACGACTGGTACATTTGGCGCTAATGACAAGCGTATCGCTGTCGATAACCCTGGCGGCGCTAATAATGGCTGGACGCTAACACTGAATGCAACAACCCCTGGTACGGGAAAATGGACGAGCGGCAGCAACACATACCAGTACAACGGTAATGCTACGACTGGACAGTTGACGGTTAATCCAGCTGCTGGAACGCTGACGTCAATGATCGGTGCTTCCACGGGCATCACGCTAGGTTCGCAAGCAGCATTTTCCGGCACTTCTCCAGTAACGTTGATCAGCGCGGCGGCTGGTTCCGACGATGTTTGGCGCGGTTATGTGACGGGTGTCGGCTTGAGCCAGGCTATTCCAGCTGGCCAAGCAGCAGGTACCTATACTTTGCCGATGACTCAAACTGTGGCCGCTATTTAAGGTCCGGCGCAGTTATATCAATGAAAATTGGGCGTTCTTTCGGGCGTCTGATTTTCATTTATACGGATTGTTTAGTTTTTGGGAGGATTAGCCGGGTTGTTGGTATAGCCATGAGCGTCTTAGCTTGTTATAATAAATCATATGATTTTAATGAGGAGAATACGGGGTATAGTTTCATGCTGGCGCAAGCTAGCGGTAATGGCGGTTGCGGCAGGTGTTTTATGGCCGTCGTCGGTTCTGGCAGCAGGAATTGGCAGCCGTCCAGCGAATCCTGATCCGAACAATCCGCGGACGCAGTCGATTTTTATTTATCAATTGAATCGCGGCGCTAGTAAATCTGATCAGCTAACGATAACTAATGGCTTGACCGAGCAAGCGAATATCGAGGTATACGCCGTCGACGGCACAGTCACAGCGACTGGCGATATGACATGCAAGCAGCAAGTCGAGGAAAAGAAAGATGCTGGCAATTGGGTAAAATTAGCGAAAAGCGAGGTGGCATTGGCGCCTGGCGCATCGACGAACGTTGATTTCACAGTTACCACGCCTGATAAGGCTGACGTTGGCGAGCATAATGCTTGTTTGGTAATCCAGCGTAAGGCCGATCCGGCCGCTGCTAAGAAGGGCGGCATCCAGCTACAAACGCGCCAAGCGGTGCGTATGGCGGTTACTATTCCTGGTAATATTCACCGTGATGTGACAGTTGATAAATTCGCTGTCGATAATAACGACAAGCAGCTATATAACATTGCTATCAAAAATTCTGGCAACGTTTCGGCTGACGTTGACGTCAAGTTGGTGGTCAGAGATATGTTGGGCAATGTTGTTTATCAAAACGGCGGCGAGTATGCAGCAATCGCTGAGCAAATCCGCCAGTTCCGCTACGAGAGTAATTTACAGCCGTTCTGGGGCGGCAAGTACCGTGCTGAGCTTTCAATTGCTTATAATAAAAAGGCTGGCGAATGGGGCGTTAGTAAAAATTCGGCTGATTTAACGACGAAAAAAGTTGAGCCAATAGAGTTATTTTTCTGGCCGACACCTGGTGCTTGGGCGATTATCGTTGGAGCGATTGCCGTGGTTATTGCGGCGGTTTGGCGGGTGATTGTCCTCGTGAAAAAGCGCCGGAAGCGATAATTTACTAGCTGAGATTGATATGCCATAATGGGGGTATGAAGAAAAATTTTCTTGTTAGAGCGTTCTTTGGCGTTACTATTGCGGCGTTCGGCGGGGTTCTGTTACTAAAGAACCTCGAGATTATCAAGTTTGATAGCTGGCACGTATTTTGGGGAACAGTTTGGGCGGCTGGTCTGATTTTGGCTGGTCTGATGACGATATTTAGCTCCCGCAGGGCCTCGCTGCGGGTGTGGGGATTACTGCTAATGACTATCGGTGTGTCCATTGGCTTGGGCGCTTACGGTGTAATTAATATTAGCGTTTGGAAAATATTTTGGCCGGTGGTGCTGATTGCTGTTGGTCTGATGGTTGTGTTTAGTATTGGATCTGGAAATCGCAAGAAATATGAAAAATCAACCAGGGACAGTAGCGACAATGAAAAAGTTGCAATTTTTTACGGCGAAGAGTCGCGCGTGAAAGGTGACTATACTGGCGGTTCAGCAACGGCGATATTTGGCGGCGTGGAGTTGGATTTGCGCCAGGCGAAAATTAAGGACGGTGCGGTCATTGATATCTTTACGCTTTGCGGCGGCGTTAGCATAAGCTTGCCAGACGATGTGATTGTCAAGAACGACGTTCGCGGTGTTTTGGGCGGCAGCGAGGATAAAACAGTATCTAAATCCTCTGCTAAAAAGACGATTATACTGCGCGGGGAGTGCGTTTTGGGCGGTTTGGAAGTAAAATAAAAAGTAAGCTTTCTTTTTTAGCCTCTGCGACCTAATAATATATTGACAAATATTAATATTTCGTGTATAATAAAGAGCAATGTATTGTAAAGAGGAGTTATAAGATGGCTAATAAGGGTGATTTAATAGAGGGGGCTCTCAATAAAGCTTGGGGGGCTTGGGGAGATATAGAAGGCGGCAAAGACGACCCTCAGACAAATGAGGATAATCGTAGAAATTGGGTACAAGATCATATTGACGATCTTATGCCTTTGCAAGATAAGCTTAACGATCCTGACGAAAGGCTTGAAATGGTCTTGTCGGACAGGTATGTGGGGCTGCTTATAAACACTAATGCTCTTCTTAGAGGTAAAACATTTGACGATTTAAGGTCTGAATTTCTTTCTGGCAAAGAAGGTCACGGAACACTTCCTATGATGCATACGCCGGCTACAAAAGATAAGATTAACTGTCTTAATAGCGGTATTGAGGTTATGCGTGAATGGGCTAATTCGTCTGATAGACCTGTAGAAGAAAAATTAGACGCCGTTGCTGAAGCGTATGAATCTTTGATAGTTTGGACACACATGTTTAATGATGGTAACGGTCGGACTGGTCGTTTTATTGGTGAGTTGATAAGGTCTGGATTAAGCGACACAGATAGATTAGCAGCAACTGTTTCAAGGTCTGGTAAGCGTATGATGCGCCCACCGTATGTTAGGACTAGAGAAGGAATCCTTGAGAGCTTAGAGAATAGTGAATTATTTGTTCCCAATGAAGAATATCTACGCGCTAATTTGGATAAATTCCCGAATGATGTTGATGGCATGGGGGCGAATATTTGCCACCTATTGAAGGAATGGGAAGACTTGCATAGTTCCTAGAGCGTCTGTTGCCATTATTTACAAATTCAGAGAGAGCATAATAAAAATCTACAAAAGTAAAAGTCAGGCAAAGGTAAACGAAACTTATGGCAAAATTCTTAATTACAACGAGGAAGTTGGTTTTCTAGGAAATATGGTTGCCCGAACCTGGCAATTACAACGAAAACGCGCTACAATGAAAGCAGGGCGTTTTCGTGTGTGCTGGCTGTTGTGGCGGCGCGGCGAAATGAGCGGCTATCAACCGCGAAGCCTGCGGGAAGAAATCGGTATGATTTTGAATCGGCTGAAACTAGACCCCGCCGCGACTCGCTGCGACAAAGCGACAATTGAGCGCTAAAAGAGTGCGTGGATGCTGATCAACTCGGCAAAACCTGCGAAAAATCACTTCTTTTGGAATCGAGATGGTACCGTCCGTTTGAAAAACCTCCAGCGGATTCTCGAAATCAAAAGAGGTGATTTTATTTTGGAAAGGAAATCATAAAAATGCCAACTAGCGAGCAGGAATCACTTAGAGACACTAACGGCGAATATTTGCCTGATAAACACGCACCAGCTATTGAAGCGGTGTCGCCTGATAGCAGTTCATTTGCTCGTCTTAAGGAGGAGATGTATATTTCTGATGATTATGAGACGGAACTGCGCGATTTAATTAAACATAAAAAGGCGGTGGTGTTGGCGGTGGAGGTAGATGGCCGCTATGTTGGTCGGGTGACTTTGCGGCATGATTGGGGCGATGAAACCTCTATCATTGAAAAGGATTTTCCGGGTTTACCGCAAATCAATGCGCTGGAGATTGATGAGGATTATCGACGTCAAGGCTTGGCAACTATGCTTGTTACGGCAGCAGAAAATGAAGCTCGCCGCCAAGGTTTTTCTATGATTGGACTGGGTGTTGAAATCTCAAATGAACCAGCGAAAAGACTGTACGAGAAACTAGGCTACAGTTATCAGCAGGTAGGCGGTAGCGATACATATGATTTTCTCTTCGGCAAGCCTAATCCGCAGGTATATAAGCTACGGTTAATAACAAAATCGTTGCGAACAGAGGCAAATCATGGCTGATCAGCAACAAGAATGGCTGGATTTTGCGAAAAGCGTGGCGCTGGAGGCGGGCGACATTATGCGAAAACATTTTGGCAAAAAACCAGACTCTCATTTCAAAGCAAACAATACAATCGTGACTGTTGCTGATGAGGAGATTAACGATCTCGTCATTAAGCGGGTAACTGAGCGATATCCAGACCACGATATTGACGGCGAAGAGGCGAGCCAGCGCCGTGGTTCAAAATATGTTTGGGTTTGCGATCCAATTGACGGTACTGCTTCGTTCGCCATAGGATTGCCTGTGTCGGTGTTTTCTCTGGCGCTAGTGATTGATGGTCAGCCAGAGGTTGGTGTGATTTATGCGCCGTTTAGCGACCATCTGTACTGGGCGTCACGTGGTCGTGGTGCGTACATGAATAGCCAGCCGATTCACGTTAGTCAGCATAGTCTGGATGACCGTGTGGAAATGAATATTGATTGGTGGCCGAGCGCCCCATGGGATGTGATGCAAGTCGTTCATGATCTTGCTTATGAAAAAGATGTGTATGTAACGACGGTTGGCAGTACAACGCACGCTGCGGCACTGGTGGCGCGCGGCGAGTTTGTTGCGTCGGTTTTTGTTGGTGCAAAAGGTAAGAATGTTGACATTGCGGCGGCGAAAGTCATCGTCGAGGAAGCTGGCGGTAAGGTGACTGATCTTTTCGGACGGGAGCAGCGGTATGATCAGGATATCTGCGGGACAATTGTTAGTAATGGTGTGGTGTATGAGGAGCTAGTGCAGGCGATGAAGGAGTTAGAGGAGAATGTTAATAAGTAAGGTTGATAAACTAAGGAGATTAAAATGATTTATGCATTTATTGATGCGCAAAACGTCTATAAAGGCGTACAGAGTGATGGTTGGTTACTGGATTGGCGCAAGTTCCGCGTGTATTTGCGCGATAAGTATCGGGTAGAGAAAGCATTTATTTTTATCGGATATATGTCGCAGTATCAGGATTTATATTCATTATTACAAGAAAGCGGTTATATTTTGGTATTTAAGCCGGTTGTAGTGTACAGTGCTGGCGAGGTCAAGGGTAATGTCGATGCTGAGTTAATTGTCGAGTGTTGGCGACGAGAGAAGGAATATTCGCAGGCAATTATTATTACTGGCGACGGAGATTTTACGCCGTTGGTAAAAATATTGCAGGATAAGGATAAGTTTATGCGCGTTATCGCGCCGAATAGGAAGTATGCCTCAAGCTTGCTCAGAAAGGCGGTCGGTAGCCATATTACCTTTATGCAGGAGATTTCGCAAAAAGTTAAGCGCAGAAAGGGGCTAAAAAGATGAAAAGACCCCGCAGGGACAAACCACGGCGAGGGATTTTCAATATTGAATACTTTCATTATATAGAATATGACGATAAAAAGCAAGGAGGAAAATTATGAAATTCAAACACGGAACACGCCGTCGAGCGGCAGAATACGAGAAGGATTGGGTGCAGCGCTGGAAGGACGATCAGACGTTTGAAAAGTCAGTGGCGCAGCGGCCAGCGGATAACGCCTATGTCTTTTATGATGGTCCACCGTTTATCACTGGTGTGCCGCACCATGGGACATTGCTGAGCTCAATCGTCAAGGACGCAGTGCCGCGCTACTGGACGATGAAAGGCAAGCGTGTGGAGCGCCGCTGGGGTTGGGACTGTCATGGCCTGCCGGCAGAGAATTTCGTCGAAAAGCAGATGAATATTATGGATCGGCGGCAGATTGTGACGAGTAGCGACCAGCCAGCACCGCTGGATAAGGACGGCAATCCTTTGCCAACTATCAGCCTGGAAAAATACATTACCAAGGCGCGCGAAAGTATGGTGGCGAATAGCGAGACGTGGCAGGGCGTGATCGACCGCATTGGCCGCTGGGTGGACTTCAAAGGCGCCTATCGCACCATGGACAAGAATTTCATGGAGAGCGTCTGGTGGGCCTTTAAACAGTTGTATGAGGCTGGCAAAATCTATGAAGGCGAAAAGGTGCTGATGTACGACACCAAGTTTGCTACCCCTGTTAGCAAGGCAGAAGTAACTATGGATAATGACGCTTACCAGACGGTAACTGATCCGAGTGTGTATGTGAAATTTAAGCTGCTTAGCGGTAACACGAGGCGCAAGATAACGTTAGATAAAAGTTCAAAGATTTTGTTTGTGTGCAATGCAAATGTTGTCCGTTCACAGATGGCGCAGGCTTTTTATAATCACTTCACCAAGACGCAGAATGCCGATTCGGCTGGTGTTAATGCAGAGAAGTATCCTACCGCTAAGATACCGACAGTTGCGGATTTTGATGCTCATCTCGTTGCTAAGAATCTTGATCCGCTGGCGGTTATTGACTTAATGCGAGAGAAAGGTATCGAAGTTGGAGCTAGCCAACGGACACAATTGACGAAAGATATGCTGTGTAATTACGACCTAGTTGTCAATATCGCTAATCGTAACCAGACACCGGATTGGCTAAAGGGCGATAACGTTGTTTGGTGGAAGATTGAGGACCCTCATGCTGAAAGTCGAGAGCTGGCAGAATTGGCGTGCGACGAAATCGAAAAGCGAGTCAAGCGGTTGATTAGCGGTGAGGTAGTTGATGATACTCAAAAGCCAGTAGGCTTCGACGAATGCGAGAGGAGTTATGTTGGTGCTTTGTTGGTGGATACGAATGGCAAACTCATCGCACAGCAGCGAGATGATAAGCCAGGTATCACGAATCCAGGTATGGTGAGCCTCTTTGGCGGGACGAGCCATGAGAGTGAGTCGCCAATTGAGACGCTGCGCCGTGAGCTTCGGGAGGAGCTTGAGCTTGAAGTAAATTCGAACAATCTATTGCTGCAGACCGTCAAGCATGAAAATGGGACGAATGTTGCATGCTCCATCTATATTGTTACTGGTGTGGACGCTGAAAAACTCAAATTGCATGAGGGCGCAGGGTTTGCTACAGGCACGCCAGAAGAGCTGCTAAGCCATCCTGTGACGGGTGTGACGCGGCAAGCGATTGAAGCATTTGTTGAGGCTCAAGATTCTGTATCTGTCCTCGCCTGGACGACCACGCCGTGGACGTTGCCAGCTAACCTGATGTTGGCCGTCAATCCGGAGATGACGTATTGCGAAGTGCTGGTGGGGGGTGAGAAGCTAATCATCGCTGAGGAAGCGTTGGAGCGCACCCTGCAGGATGAAAAGCACCAGCCGCTTGATTACGAAGTATTGCGCACCTTCCCAGGGAGCGAATTGGTGGGTAAGAAATACCAGCCGCTCAATACGGGCTCGACCTGGCCAGAAAATGACAAGATTCACACCATTTACGCAGCGGATTTTGTCTCGCACGAGTCGGGTACTGGCATTGTGCACATTGCGCCAGCCTATGGCGAGGACGACTTTGAACTTGGTAAAGCCAATGGCATCGCGCCCTTCCATGTGATTGATGATAACGGCTACTACACTGACACCAATTACAAAGGCCTGGAGGTATGGGAAAATAATAAATTCATCGCCAAAGACCTGAAAGAAAAGGGTGTGGTGTGGAAGATTGAGTACATTCGCCACGAATATCCGTTCAATCCGAGAAGCAAACAGCGCATCATGTACCGGGCCATCCCCAGCTGGTTCTTTGACATTCAGGGGCAAAAGCCGCTGATGTTGGAACAAAATGAGCATATTAATTGGTTCCCGGCTCACCTCAAGCACGGCCGCTTTGCCAAAAACATTGAGCAAGCGCCAGACTGGAATCTGAGCCGTGACCGCTTCTGGGCAACGGCCATGCCAGTGTGGAAGGGCGACCGGGATACGGTCAAAGTGGTTGGCTCGTACGCGGAGCTGAAGGAACTGAGCGGCGTGGAGCTGGATGATTACCACCGCCCGTGGGTGGATGACATTACTTTTGAAATCGACGGCGAAACGTTTACCCGCATTGATAAGGTGCTCGACTGTTGGTTTGAGAGCGGCAGCATGCCGTTTGCGCAGCTGCATTATCCGTTTGAAAACCAGGCCAAGTTTGAGCAGAATTACCCAGCGGATTTCATCGTTGAGTACATTGGCCAAGTGCGGGCGTGGTTCTACTATGTGCACGCCGTCAACGTCGCTTTGGCAGAAATCGGTGCCTTTGGCGAGGCTGGTGAGCAGCACAAAAACGCCTACAGTAACGTCATTACCACCGGTGTGGTGGCGGGCAATGATGGCCGCAAGATGAGTAAATCCCTCGGTAACTTCACCGACCCGAATGAACTGATGGATAAGTTTAGTGCCGATAGTTTGCGTTTCTTGCTGCTGAGCAGCCCGCTGCTCAACGGTGAGGACTTTGCTTTGCACGACAAAGACGTTGGTGACGTGGCGCGTAAGCTGAGTATGATTTGGAATATGTATGATTTCTTCACCATGTATGCAGAAGTTGACGAGTTCACATTTCCGTACGATACGGCGTCTTCGGATGCGTTTCTCGTTCACCGTATCACCAATACGGCTCACTCCGATACTCCCGAATCCTTGTCTCGCACTGGAACTGAGAACTCGTTCCAGATTAGCGTCGATATTGATAAATTATCTAACCCTCTCGATATCTGGATTATCAGTCGCTTGCATGAGCTGGTGGCAGAAGTCGAGCGTCACATGGATACCTACAATATCCCTGATGTGCTGAGCCCGATTTTGCCATTCCTGGACGATGCCTCCAACTGGTATGTTCGTCGCAGTCGCCGCCGCTTCTGGAGATCGTCGAAAGGGGCCGCGGGCGCTGAGGATGATGGCGACAAGAACGATGCTTATCGCACGCTACATTACGTGCTGGTGCGCCTGAGCTATATTCTGGCGCCATTTACGCCGTTCTTAGCCGAGGAGTTGTATCATAATTTGACGGGTGATGACGAGTCGATTCATCTGAAGGATTGGCTGCCAGCGGGTGCGGTGAACGAGCAGGTTCTAGCCGATATGTCCCGTACGCGTGAATTGATCAACAATGGTCTTAGTTTGCGTATGAGACAGGATGAACACCAAACATCAATTAAGGTTCGCCAACCGCTGCAATTTGCGGCATATGCGGGCGTGAAGCTGGCTGAGTACTACGAGCAGATCATGGTCGAGGAGCTAAATGTTAAAGAAATTCGCTGGATTGAGAATCTAGACGAGTATCTGGCTGATTATGATGTGACCGAGGGCGTGATCAAGCCAGAGAGTTGGGTAGAAATTAGTAAGCACTTAACACCCGAACTCAAACGCGAGGGTCTGATGCGTGAAGTCGTTCGCCACGTCCAAAGTGCGCGCAAAAAAGCTGGGTTGCAGGTGGATGATCGGATTGAATTGAATATCGCCAGCAGCGACGCAGAAATCACCCAAGCTGTCGATGTATTTGCCGATACCATCAAGGCTGAGACGTTGGCTGTAAAAATAGGTCCTGTGGCGGATGATATGGAAAAATACGACGTTAAAGTTGACGGTAAACCGGTAGAAATCTACTTGAGAAAACATAATTAATATATTTGGCGCAATGTCATAAAAATCAGAAAGGATAATGAAATGAATCCGCAGCAAAACCAAATCATGCAAGTGCAGCAGCCGTCTCAAATGCCGGCCCAGCCGCCGTCAATGGTCAGTGCTCTTGATAATATGCCTTTGGTTAACTATGTAAAAGTTATCAGCTACGGCACAACCATATTCAATGGTTTGCCGGCGTGTATACTGGAATGGACGACAACTAACAGAATTCGGCTGGTTCGGATTGATGAAAGTACTAACCAGCCGCTGGGGCTTGAGTTCGATGTTGACCTCAGTCAGATTACGAAAGTTAAAATTAGTTTTGATTATTTATACATTACAGCTGCTGGCAGGCATTTGAAGCTTAATTTTAATAGTCGGGCGAGCTCGTTTCTTTTGGCTGGCGCAGCTGCCAGTCCGTTTATTGGTCTTGCTGCCTTGGCTGCGCAGGGAACTGCTGCTAAAGATAAAGGTATTCATTGGTGGTACGAAAACTTGCGCATGTATGCTCCGTATGCAAAATCTGGCAACTTGGGAGTAACATATATAATTATTGGCGCAATTTCCGGAGTCGCTCTGGTGATATTGGTGTTTATTGTCGCTATTATTTCTTCGATGAAGTGAAAAAGTAATCAGCGCAACTTTCAGATTAGCTCTTAACGCGCTACAATATATTGTATGTACGATATTTTTCATCAGCTCATGTTTTTTGCGCGGGCGGGCGGCGGCGGATCAAGCTCTGGCGGCGGAGGCGGCGCTGGTATTCTCCTAATTATACCAGGCATCGTTGCCATGCTAGCTGCTGAACCGGTTAAAAAACGCACCCAATCGAAAGCGGCTGGCGCGGCTGTCGGTTTTGCTGCCGGTTTATTAGTAAGCTTATTGTATCTATTAGGCGGTCCAATATTGTTTGTTATTGCGCTTATTTCAGCAGTTGTCGGCGCGGCGGCCGGAGCGCTTACTGACAAATTAGGGCGTTTTCGCCAGAATAGCCAAGCAGCCAGGCAAACTGTCCAGCAAGCGGCTATGCAGGATAATGCCTGGAATGAACAGGGGATTATTTCCTATGCCACGACAGTTTTTAATCGATTCCAGTACGATTGGGAGCGGTTGGATTTGCCGTCGATTCAGCAATATACCACGCCAAATTATGCGCGGCACGTCGGCCTGATGTTGTATGCTTTACAACAGATGGGACGAATCAACCAAATGAACAACGTGTCGATAAGCGAAGCGGTAATTACTCAAGCCTACGACGATCAGAACGATCAAAACGACCGGGTGAGCGTCGGGTTCGTGGCGTCAGCGGATGATAAATTGATTGAAAACGGTTCGCTGATTTATCGCGATACTGAGGAATTTGGCGAACAGTGGAATTTCGTGCGTTCGGGAAATGGCTGGCTGCTGGACGGTATCGATCAGGCGACGGAAGATTCGGCGCAGTTCATCGCTTCAATGCGGCAATTTGCTGCGCAATATAATATGTATTTCAGTCCCGATTGGGGGCATTTATTGCTGCCGACTCGCGGCGAGTTGTTTAAGCGCGGCTTTCAGGGTGCCGATATTAACAATCATATCATCGGTTTTTGGACGGGTAATCTGCTGATGCAGCTGTATACGTACAATAAGCCGATCGGCGAAGATAATATGGATTATTATATCGTCGGGCAGGTTAATCTGCCAAAATCTTACGGCGGTATTTTGGTGGAGCGCTCGGATTCGCGTTTGTTAAAACGATTCAAAGCGCCGTCGGGTTATAAAAAAGTCCAAATGGAGTGGGGCGATTTTAATAAGCGTTACCAGGTGTATGCCACTAACGAGAATCAGGTGACGAGCTTTGAACTGCTTAATCCCAGCTTCATGGCGTGGCTGTACGATCAGAATATTAAGGTTAATATTGAGGTGGTAGATAATGTTGTTTATCTCTATTCCAGGATTGCTGAGGGTGAAATGCGCTATGCGGAAATGATGGATATTTTACAGAAATCGCATAAAGAACTGAAGATGTAAGGAGGAAATATGATCACCAAAGCTATCATTCCAGTTGCTGGTTGGGGTACGCGGATGCTGCCGATTACCAAATCAATCGAAAAGTGTATGTTGCCGGTAGGGACGCGTCCGGTGGTTGATTATATCGTGCAGGATATAATTCGGGCGGGCGTGAAGGATATTTATTTCGTGGTTGGCGAGCAAAGTACTCAAGTGCAGAGTTACTATCGGTCAAATATCCAGTTGAACGATTATTTGCGGCGCGCTGGTAAACAAGACAAATTACCTCTGGTGGCGCCGCTACGTGATGTGCGAATACATTTTTTAACTCAGCCTGGTACGGGCGGTTACGGTACGAGTATTCCAGTGGGATTGGCCAGTGAATTCATTGATCCAGGCGAGTCGGCGTTTGTGGTGATGGGCGATCAATTTTTCTGGCGTAGTGACGGCGGTTCAAATGCCGCAGACTTGGCAGAGCTAGTGAAAGCTCGCGGGCTGTCTGCTGGGCTATTGGGTAACCCTGTTGAGGAAGCCTTTATCCCGCACACTGGCATCATTGAGACTGACCAGCAGGGTAATTTTGTCCGCATCATTGAGAAGCCGAAGCTGGAGGACGCGCCGAGTAATCTCAGCAATTCAAGCTTTTACGTTCTCAATAAAGAAATTTTCGAGCTGGCGCGTACATTGCCTGCCAATCCGCAGCGCGGCGAGTTTGAACTGACTGACGCCATCAACGCGTACATTGCCGGTGGCGGTGTCATTGCGGTTGGCGAGGCCAAGGGTGACTATATGGAGTGCGGTTCGCCCAGCGGCTGGCTACGCGCTAATAACGCCATGGCTCGGCTGCGAGCAAATTAGTTGCACGCATTATCCATCTCTGTTATAATTGGTCACTGATAGTAAATATATTTAAGGAACGAAATGAAAGCAGTCGTAAAAATCTCTGGCAAGCAATACATTGTCAGCGAAAAAGAGTCCCTCTTGGTGGATCTCCTCCCTGAAGGCACAAAAGAACTCACTCTCGACGCACTTCTAGTGATTGATGGTGATAAAACAAAAGTTGGCACGCCGACGGTAAAAGGCGCGGTAGTGAAGGCAAAGGTCGTTGAAGCAGAAGTTAAGGGCGACAAAATCCGCGTTATCCGCTACAAGAGCAAGAAACGCGTTCACAAAGAAACTGGTCATCGCCAGAAGTACACGAAAATTCAGATTAGCTCAATTAAAATTAAGTAATTTTCTGTATGCAGCATTGCCGCCTCCGCTAGCGAGGCGGTTTTAATATCTGTTATTTACGTCTTGCTCATGCTATACTGTAATAAGTAAAAAGGGGAATCAATGGCAAGAGTTATTGCGGTGACAAATCAGAAAGGCGGCGTGGGAAAAACCACAACTTCAATTAACGTGGCGTATTTTTTGTCAAAAATGGGCAAGCGGACGCTGATTATAGATTTTGATCCGCAGGGTAATGCGACCAGCGGTTTGGGTATCGATAAACAGGAATTAGGAGCGACGATGGCAGAGGTCATTATGCGTCAAATTCGGCTGGCGAAGGTCGTTCTGCCGACTGAGTATAAAGATTTGTATTTAGCGCCGTCAACATCGCATTTGGCAAATACCGAGGTGGAATTGGCTCAGGCTGACGGGCGTTTTGCTCGTTTGCGGGAGGCGCTTAACGGCGTAATTGATTATGACTATATTATCATTGACAGTCCGCCCAGCTTAAGTTTATTGACGGTGAACGGGCTGGTTGCTGCGGATTATGTGCTGCTGCCAGTGCAAGCGGAGTTCTACGCGCTGGAGGGTCTGGGGCAGCTTTTGGAGAGTATGAAGCTGATTCGTAAAGGTTTGAACCCGTCGCTGAAGCTCCTCGGCGTGCTGCCGACGATGATGGATTCGCGGACGACTTTATCCAGCCAGGTTTATGATGAGATAAAGAAGTATTTTCCGGATAAGATTTTTAAGACTACTATTCCGCGCAATATTCGCTTGGCGGAGGCGCCGAGCCACGGCGCGCCAGTCGGGGTTTATGATCGTTTTTCCAAAGGTTCGCGGGCTTACAAGGCGCTGGCTAAAGAAATCGTAGAAAGGACTAGCAGGTGAAAAAGGGTCTGGGCAGAGGATTTGAATCGCTGATTCCGACGAATTTGATTGACGAGACATTTGATCCGACTGCCAAGCAGGACGATAAGGTTTCGCGCCTGAAAGATATTACTATTACGAAAATTTCCCCGGATCCAGAGCAGCCGCGGCGGTTCTTTGACGAGGCAGCATTGAGCGAGCTGGCTGAATCCATTAAAGAACATGGCGTCGTGCAGCCGATTGTGGTAACGCCAAAGGGCAGTAATTATTTGATTGTGGCTGGAGAGCGCCGCTGGCGGGCTGCTAAGAAGGCTGGGCTGGCGGAATTGCCGTGTATTGTGCGCAGTATGAGCGGCCAGAATCGGTTAGAGATCTCGCTGATTGAAAACTTACAAAGGCACGATTTGAATGTTTTAGAAACAGCTACGGCGTACTTGAAGCTGCGCGATCAGTTTAATATGACTTTGGAGGAAATCGGCAAGCGCCTGGGCGGTAAATCCGTTAGCGCCGTTAGTAATACGCTGCGGCTTTTACGCTTGCCAAAATCTGTCAGGCAGGCGATATTTGACGGCGAGCTGTCGGAGGGGCAGGCGCGCCCGCTTATCGGTTTGCCAGAGAGTATGGCGGAATCAATCATGAAAAAAACAATTGCCGACGGCTGGTCGGTTCGCCGCGTTGAGCAGGCGGTGGCGTTGTGGAAACAAACGCAGGATAATCCAGTCGAGGAGAAAAAGCCTGCCGATTCGCCGCATGCCGAGGCGGTTGAGAGTTTATCTAAGCACTTTGGCACAGGCGTAAAAATTCGCACCAACAACAAGGGCGCTGGGCAAATCAGCATCGCGTTTAAGAATGAAGCTGAGTTTGATAGAATCCGCCAGCTACTGGAAAATGCTTAAAATCCGCGGATTTTAGTGAACGGGAATATCCGTAAACTAACCGGTCCGACGATATCATAAAGCGGGATTGATCCCATACAATTGCGCGAGTCGCACGAATAATTGCCTTGGCGGTGGTCGCCCATGACGAAAATCGTTCCCTTTGGCACTACAGCATCAACATTACCAGAAGTCGGCTGTCCAGGTTCATTTTTATTAACGGTGGAATCAGGATTAAAGCCGTTTGGATTTTCCTTGTTATAAACTGTTGTCGTGCCGTTCTTGACGGTTACGCGCTCGCCGGCGAAGGCGATAACTCGCTTGACAATATATTCGTCCTTGCCCAGAGAAGCATTGTAATTCGGATTCTTAAACACGATAATTTGCCCGCGTTTAGGCGTGTAGTTTTTATTCTGCAGCTTTGACATAGTGACTGGCAAGCGGTTAACGATCAGCCTGTCGCCGGTATACATCGTGGTTTCCATGCTTGCGCCCTCAACATTGAATGTTTGAAATACGAACGCGTTTAATAAAACCGTACCGATAGCCACGCCGATAACGAAAATAACCAAACTCAACCCGTCGCTTAGCCGCGGATGGCGATCCATAAAAGTTGCATCCATCGGTTCAATTATAAGCGTTTTGTGTGCTATAATCAATAGATATGAATCCACGCAAACAGTCTATGGACGGTTTTGTACCAAAACGTCCTCAGCGGTCTTCGCTGGGGGCGGATGCTGCTGGTACGCGGGCGGCGATCGGCCATGTTCGCGGCGTCCAGCAGGGAATTGATGAAATGCGCAGCGGACGACGCGCTATCAAGCCTGCTGCGGATATTAGCCATAGAAATGGAGTTCAGCCAGCTGCCAGCCTGAAACAGAATATTGACGAATCGTTGCGGGCGATTGATGAGAATGCCAAGCCGTCTCATCGGCAGGAGCGTAAAAACAAGCGAAAAAAGAAGTTAAAGGTAAAAATCATCTCGGCTGTCGTAGGGGTGATCGTTTTAGTTATAGCAGGTTATGTAGCGTTTCGGTTATGGCAAACTATGCATCGAGTATTCGGCGACGGCAATCTGCTTAATCTGTTTTCGCAGCAAAAATTAAAAGAAGATGCTTATGGGCGCAGTAACGTGCTGATTTTAGGTTCGACCGACGATATGGCGGGCCGCGACGGGGCAGACTTGACTGACTCGATGATGGTATTAAGCGTCAATCAGACGAAAAAAGATGTTTATATCTACAGTATTCCTCGCGATTTGTATGTACAGTTTGGCAGGGCGTGTAATTCTGGATATGCGGGTAAAATAAATGAATATTTTATTTGTTCGGCAGATGGCAGCGGCGAGCAGGCGGAAAAACAGCGGATGGACGAAACGCGGAAGTTCGTCGGTAAAATCTTTAATATGGATATTCAATATGCGGTTCACGTAAATACCGTGGTTATTCGCGATGCGGTCAATGCTGTCGGCGGCGTAACAGTTAATGTCGCTAGCCGCGACCCGCGAGGCGTGCTGGACGCCACTTTTGACGACAAATGCCGCCAGAACCGCAATCTTTGTCCGCGCGGGCATTATTTGGCATTTCCGAACGGCCCGAATGAGATGAACGGCGACCAGGCTATGGCGTTTTCGCAGGCTCGCGGACATACGCCTCCGACTTACGGTTTGGAGCAGTCTAATTTTGACCGCGAAAAAAACCAGCAGCTGGTCTTAATGGCATTGAAGAGCAAGGCTGGCTCTACAGGCACGCTAACTGACTTTGGCAAGGTCTCGTCGCTGATGGAAGCCATGGGTAAAAATCTGAGAACTAATATCAGCACTAAAGAAATTCAAACGGTTATGAAATTGGCAGCAGAAATTAAAGAGCCAAGCGTCCATAAATTGAGCTTTGTCGAAAAAGACAATATGCTGATGACGACAGGCTCGGTTGGCGGCATGAGTATCGTCAAGCCGTCGGCAGGAGTAGATAATTACAGCGAGATCCAATCATTCTTAAAGGGCGAGATTTATGGTACGCCGCTACTTAAAGAAAAAGCTAAAATAGCGGTACTTAACGGCAGCGGTGTGCCTGGGGCTGCTCAGAAACAGGCCGATAAACTGTCTGAATTAGGATTGAAAGTGGTTCATGTCGGCAATGTTCCTGGCGGCGCTAAAGCCAGTAAAAATACAGTTTACCAGCTCCCGTCGGGCAAAGAAAAGCCTGCAACCAAGTCGAAATTGGAAGAAGTTTACGGCACGCCAGCGACTACTGAGTCTCCGGGCTACAATTTGAATGTTGATGCGCAATTTATCGTAGTTGTGGGACCTGGATCTTAATTGATATAATAAGGAAAGCATATGGATTTGTTAAAAACAGTAAAGCGGCGAACATTTTGGAGCGAAATCGTCTACCATAGCTTAAACTTAGGTTTGGCAGCGGTTTTGCTGGCGATTGCCAGGACAATTCAGTCGCCGTACCCGGCGCTGGCGCTGGTTATTCTTAGCAAATGGCGGGTGATCGCTGTGCGTCCGCGGTTTTGGTGGGCAAATATTCAAGCAAATCTGGTTGATGTAGCAGTCGGCGTTGGCATTGTCGGTTTAATGTATCTGCCAAACATCGGTTTTACTATCCAGACTGTACTGGCGGTTCTTTACGCTATTTGGCTTATTGTTATCAAACCGCTCTCTAAACGCTGGCAGATAGCCTTGCAGGCGGGGTGCGCTATTCTTGTCGGTACGATATCGCTGATGGCAGTATCCTACAATTGGCCGGTCTCGGCGGTAGTATTTTTGATGTTTTTGCTCGGTTACGGCGCGGCGCGGCATTTTCTGCATAGTTATGACGAGGAGCAAACTACGCTGCTTAGCTTTGTTTGGGGGCTAGTTTTCGCGGAGCTGGGTTGGCTGGCGTATTATTGGAATTTCAGTTATCTGAGGACGCTGGCTGGCGGCATTCCGCAAATAACGATAGTTCTTTTGCTTACTTCGTTTTGTGGCGGTAAGGTTTATCAGTCGTGGAAAAAGCATAAGAAAATCATATTTTCAGAGATAGTAGGGCCGGTTTTTCTGGCGGCGGCGACAACTCTGGTTATGTTATTAGCCTTTAACTCGGTGGTTATATAGGAGGTGATATAAACATGGACAACAACACGACAGCAGCTAGCAGAGCGAAGCGAAATAATAAAAAGATAGTTTTCTGGACTATTGGCGCGGTGCTGGCAGCGATATTAATCATTAGCAACGGCGTATTTGCGGGTTGGGTTGTTTATAAGCTGAACAACAGGCAAAACGTTTCGCAAACGAATGTTCCTGATGGTAATCTGCGGCTGACTGATGAGGAAATTGACACCTCAAAGATTGTAGCGAAGGTGTCGCCAAGCGTTGTTTCGATAATAACCACTCAGGGCAGCTACTTGACCAGGGCTCAGCAAGGGGCGGGAACAGGTATTATCATTAGCCCTGACGGTTATATTCTGACGAATAATCACGTCGTCAACGGCGCCGACAGCGTGCGTATTATCACCAATGACGGCAACCAGCATACCGACGTGTCTATCGTCGGTAGAGATCCGCTAAACGACATCGCGTTCTTAAAAATAAAGGACGCTAAGAATTTACCGGCAGCGGAATTGGGCAACTCCAGTACGGTAAAAGTGGGGCAAAAAGTCATCGCTATCGGTAATTCGCTGGGACGTTACCAAAACAGCGTGACCAGCGGTATTATCTCTGGCAAAGGGCGGCCAATATCGGCCTCGTCTGATGATAGAAAAACTAAAGTCGAGGAGTTAACTGATTTGCTGCAAACTGATGCTGCTGTGAATTTGGGTAATTCTGGCGGCCCGCTGATTAACTTGTCCGGCCAGGTTATCGGCATAAATACGGCGACTGTTTCCGACGCGCAGAGCATGGGGTTCGCTATCCCGATTAACGCCGCCAAGGGTATGTCAAAAAGCGTCTTACAGGGTAAAGGCGTGCAAAAAGCCTACATTGGCGTCCGTTATGTCGCGGTTACGCCGGAAGTGCGGGCTGAATATAATTTGCCAGTCAAATCCGGCGCTTACATCGGCGGACACTCAGGCGGCGTCGTAGAAACTGGTGGCCCGGCAGATGCAGCCGGCATTAAAGAAGGCGATGTTATCACTAAGATTAATAATAAAAACGTCGGCGAAGATGGCGGCTTGTCAACGCTAGTTTCGGAGTACCTGCCCGGCGAAAAGATCGAAGTCACTTTGGTGCGCGCCGGGAAAAATATTACGGTGGATTTAACGCTGGCTGCCTATAAATCGTAAAACGATAATATAACGCTGAATCGCCGCTAACTTAAAATTTTGCTTAGCGGCTGCTTGTATTATTCGCTCGTGCTGTGTTGGGTCAGCTTCGATGAACAATTGTCCGTTTGGAGTTAAGCAGCGCGGTGCTTGCTGGATAAGCTCAAGGATCAATTTTAGTCCGCCATCCTTGGTAAAAAGGGCGATTTTCGGCTCGTACTGAAGTTCTGGCGACACCTCCCAATCCTTATCAACGTACGGCAGATTGGCGAAAATATAATCCACCGGCTCCAGTTGTCCGTTCAGCAGCGATTGCTGCTGGATTTTTACGCGGGCGCGGTGATTATCGGCATTTTTTTCGGCAATTCGAAGCGCATCTTTGCTGATGTCTGATAAAATAACGGAAATATTTGTCCGCTCTAACGCTGCTGTAATCCCCAGGCAGCCCGAACCAGTCCCGACGTCGATCAATACTTTCTGTTCAATTTCGCCGGCTGTCGCGTCCAGAAATAGTGAAATCATATCCTCCGATTCGGGGCGGGGAACTAATACTGCGGGAGAAACAGCAAATTTGCGCCCGTAAAATTCTTTATAGCCCAGAATATAGGCCATCGGCACGCGATCCAGCCGCAGATCCAGCCGCGCATTAGCGATGTCAACTCTGCGCGGATCAACCTCTTCGTCCAGGTGCGCATGAAGGTATGTCCGATTTTTCCGCAAGGTATTGGCTAAGATTAATTCCGCGTCCAGCCGCGCCGAGGGAATACCGGCATCCTTCAGAGATTTGGCGGCATTTTTTAACCAAAATGATATGGTTGACTTTTCTTGCATTATATGCTACATTATACACCATTGATAATAAATTTCATAATGAATGTGGAGAAAATAATCAATGAAAGAGCCATCAGATAACCTTGATTTCATCAAACCGTTTGGAAATCAAGGAGGAGAGGACTTAACAGACGCTAGAAATGATAGTGAGATGTTGTCGCCTGGAGAAAAAGCAGATGCCTTGCGATCTCAGCTTGCTCTTAGGGGGTTAGATCCATATAATTCTGCCCATGTACTAACGATGGCGGATGAGTTGGGTGCCGATTATGAAGTGGTTAATGCGTTGAAGCGAAGACGGGGTAATAGGCGCTGTAGCGAGTAAGTTTATATAATAACGAATAGGCGCTGCGCGAAACTCTTGAAAAAATTGGCGTACCAGAAGAACGATGGGACGGCATAGCATTGACTGTTGCAAGCAATATGAAATCGCCTCATTTGTCAGATAGTTTTGCAGGCAGCACTGATACCACCGAGGACGGCGGGTTTGAGGTTGCAGTAAGAGCCGGCGATTTTAATACGGTTTTGCGGCATGAATTGCAGCACGTCAAAGATGAGATAGAGAAAGGCGCTCCACAGCGGAATGAGACTCTGTATAAAATGGGTAAAGCAGCTCTTGTTAAGGAGACATTTTCTTTTGCTCTTGCGATTGTTATTGCAGGTAGTTTGATCACCATAAGTACTGAATCGGGCTCGGCAGACTACTTGGTGAATACTTCCTGCGCAGTAACGGCATCTTTCTGCTTGGCGTCTTTGGGGGTATATCTGGCGGGGTATCATTGGGACGAAAGAGAACGGCGCGCCCGCAAGGCTGAAAAAGCTTTTGAAACAGAACCGGTGCTGATGATAAATTGACTTTTCACTATCATAATGTATAATTTAAGTTCATGAGGAGACGCATGGATAAACCGGGGATGGACTTTCCTTATTACAAAGATATAAGGGTTAAGCGTGATTTTCCGAGAGTTAAGTTTGATCGTAAATTAGGTGCTGAGTTGGCGCTTGGCGAGACTATTGATGTTGCTGGAGAAAGCTTAAAAAAGTATCTTGAGCATGCTGGTATCCCCAGAGATCGCTGGGGTGATTTATCAATAGTTGTTACTGGTGCTGAAAGTCCTTCGTATTTGAGAGGCGCTGAGCTCGGTCATGTGAGGAAAGACGAAAGTAATGAGAGGGGGCTCGAAGTTGTCGTAGAAGCTGACTACTATACTGATTTTGATGCTACTTTGCGGCAT
Source organism: Candidatus Saccharimonadota bacterium (assembly GCA_905373795.1). Classification (GTDB taxonomy): domain Bacteria; phylum Patescibacteriota; class Saccharimonadia; order Saccharimonadales; family Saccharimonadaceae; genus Nanosynbacter. The sequence goes on along the minus strand of CAJPUO010000003.1, from coordinate 79,651 downwards.
GAACTGTGCCATGTCAAGGATATAATGGACGGAAAGATTGATTTGGAGAGAAAGAGGAGGTCAAGTCTTGTTTATCCATACTGCATGTACACTAATTCTGAAGAAAAACGTGGTATAGTTCGCGACTTGCTAGCATTATGTCATCTATCAGCGGCGTCTTTGGCAGCTTATCTTAAGGGAACTTCCTTGAAAAAATACTATGATAGTCCAGAGGAGCAGCGCGCCTGCGAGGCTGAGAAAAAAGGCGAGTGGCTACCCCACGCGTTTGTTAGGCACATAAGCGCTGAGCCCGAGAATGAGATAGCGCCGTTTTTATCTCACCCTTGGACATCGGTTCAGACAGGGGGAGACGAACATAAGGTGCGGGCGATGCAGGAAGCCGCCAGACAGCTTGGCTTATCATGTTATACGACAACAGATCCGGAGGAAGTTGAAATGCTTGCTATAAAAAGGGCTGAAAGATTTTGTTGCGGACGTGCAAAATCAGCCAGAAGCGCAGTGCCTGTAAGAAATAAATATATACTAGAAGCGATTAATGAAGAGACTGATAGATTTATGGGCTATGCGGATACAGCCATTGAGAATGGCGGTGCGGTGATGGCTATAGTGCCTGGCTCTATACGTGGTATTGGATTGGGAGAGTTCAGTAAACGATATTATGATATTGAAAATGGGCATTATGACTGGCATTGATTGCCAGAGTATGGCTAATGGTAATATCTGCTTGTTTTATATAATCCCGCTGCGCTTGGCACTAAATTGCGGCGGGACGGGAAGTTCATTTCTTGCAAAATAAGATAAAAATTGTAAAACTGTTTGACAAATCCAGAGAGAGAGTAATATATGAAACATTGATAAAATTATAGTGGGCAAGGAAGTGAGATTTGAGATGGGAAAACAAGGAATAGAGACAGTGAAAGACGGAAGTGTTACAACAAGAGTAGGTAGAGATATTGATAGCTGGGCTTCTCTTGTAGGTTTCAGCCATAAAGCAGCAGTAGCAGAATCGTTTGACGAAAGTGAAATACCCCTTGTTGTGCAAGCTGTCAATGAAACTGGTACGCGATATCGTGTGGCATCGGGTGTTGATGAAACTCGTAAGTTGCTGGTTGCAAGATTACGACGTCGTCTTACCGAGAGCGAAGGATATTTCCCAGACCTTTATCTTGAACGTATAGAGGAATCAGAACAACGCCGCGCCGAAAATATACTGGAAGCTGGCGGGGCGGTAGTTGCCTTGGCTTGTAAAGAAGGAAAAGGTCTGGATGATTTTTGGCAAAGGTATCGCGAACTAAAAGATCAATCTAGTCCTGAGTCGCCTGAAGCTTAGTTTTCGGCGTTCTTTGCCTTCAACTCCCGCTCATACCGCTGTAATTGCTCAATCAAATCGTCAATATCCCCGTTCATTGCCGCGGGGATATTGCTGCGGCTGTAGTGGATGCGGTGGTCGGTGATGCGGTCTTGCGGGAAGTTGTAGGTGCGGATTTTTTCGGAGCGGTCGCCAGTGCCGACTAATGAGCGCCGTTCAGCGCTTAACTTGGCATTTTCCTCGTCAATTTTCATCTGCAGCAAGCGTGAACGCAGCACGCTCATGGCTTTTTCGCGGTTCTTGATCTGCGATTTTTCGTCTTGGTTAGTGACGATGATGCTAGTCGGCAGGTGAGTGATGCGCACTGCTGAGTCAGTGGTGTTGACACTCTGACCGCCATGGCCGCTGGAGCGGTAAATGTCAACGCGCAGGTCGTTTGGGTTGATTTCGATGTCGGTCTCCTCAGCTTCTGGCAGCACCGCTACGGTGACGGTGGAGGTGTGGACGCGGCCTTGGTTTTCAGTGACCGGGACGCGCTGGACACGGTGGACGCCGCCTTCAAATTTCAATTTGGCGTATGGCGCGTCGCCCTTGACCATGAAAATAACTTCTTTATACCCGCCTGAGTCGTTGGCGGATTCGCTGATAAGCTCGGTTTTATAACCATTAGCCTCACACCAGCGGAGGTACATGCGGTACAGTTCCGCTGCAAATAACGATGCTTCGTCGCCACCAGCGCCAGCACGGATTTCTATGATGATATTTTTCTCGTCGTTCGGATCTTTTGGCGTCAATAGGATAAATAATTCTTCTTCCAGCTCTGACAGACGCGCTTCTGTTTCAGTAATTTCAGCTTTCGCTAATTCTGCCAATTCTCCGCCGTCATTCGCTAATTCTTTGGCGTCACGTAGATTTTGCTCCAATGCCGCCCGCTCTTCACCCCTGGCAATAAGCGTCTCCAGCTCTGAAAACCGCTTATTTTTTACGGTAAAATCTGGCGAGCCGTAAGCGTCAGGACGCGCTAAAAAATCGCCCAGGCTAGCGCGTTCGGCTTTCAAAGCATCCAAATCGAGGGAAATCTTTGCCATATGTATAGAATTATAGCATATTATCTCTTAGTTTTTCGCGGAGGGGATGAGCTTGGCGGTTAAGGTTGACAGAATGAGGGTTGCTGTGGTATTTGTAGATTACAATTTTGAGAGGTAATTATACAATGCATAGATCAAGGGAGAATTTTGAAGGCTACGCGGGTGCGCACGAAACTGAAGAGGAACTGCAATTTATTCGCAGTATTAAAGAGGTGTTGCGGCATCCGGACAGGACTGAGCGCTATGAGGTAGTTCATCCATGGGATTCTGTAAGACATCTTAGTGTTGCTATTGGTAAGATGGGGCTGACCTTGAATAATACGCCTTTTAGTGAACCAAGATTTGACGTGACGGCTAAGCTATTTAATCCATATCGTCAAATTAAGCGCAAAGACGGAAAAGTAGTCAGCATGTCTGTGATAGCTTTTGACGCTTACGAACGCAAGGGTACGGGCAGGCGCTGCTATGGTGAATATTACAATAGCTATAGTAGAGAGAAGTATTTGATTGATTCGGTTATTATATTAAAGGCTGATGAGGATTTGGCTGATAAATCAGAACTAACAGCGCAGGATATGGAATGGGATGAAAACTGTTACTGCGGAGGAGTGTATATTGGTGAACTTTCTGATATCACGTGGTTCTCTATATCACACAAAGGCATTAGGAAGCCACCTGTCTTTTTTGACTTTGAGAAAATTGATCCAAACAGTGAACAGGCAGCCGCATTAGACGCAGAGTTAGCGATGTTTTTGCAGTCGCGCAAGGATAAAGCGCGCGAACGTCGAAGAATACCGTGGCTAGGCTTTGCTGGTATAAAATAGCAGCGTAAAAACACCTCGGCAAGGAGCGGAGGTGTTTTGTTGCAGGTTTGGTTTTTTTTCGGCTATTTCTTAGCCTTTTTAGACGATTTCGTTGATTTGGTGTCGTCTCCGCTAGCGGCGGTTTGCTGAGCTTTGGCTGCGGCGGCTGCGTTGCGCTTTTTCGCCTTATTAGCCAGCTCGGCGCGGCGTTTAGCGGCTGCCTCCTGGCGTGCCTTAAACCGGTCAACACGACCTTCGGTGTCGATGATCTTTTCTTCGCCGGTGAAGAATGGGTGCGAGGCGCTAGAGATGTGCACCTTGACGAGTGGATAAGTCTTGCCATCTTCCCAAACGATGGTATCCGTGGTTTGCGCTGTTGACTGAGTCAAGAACGCGAAGCCCGCTTGATCGTCGCTAAATACGACCGGGCGATAGTTCTGTGGGTGAATACTGCTTTTCATAACCCTAGTATTTTAGCAGGAAAGCAGGCGGATTGCAAATTGTTGCAAAATCCATGCAATATGTCAAAATGCTTGACGAAACAGAGTGAAAAGCGTATAGTCCAGATTAATAATAAGGAAAAACTGGGAGTCTATTATTTTTTATGGAAAAAGGTATTCAACCGCCGGTTTGTGAATCTGGTGCACTCAATGTAGATAACTTAGGAGAATCAGCCGAACACAACGAAACGGAATGTCGGGAAAGAATTGAAAGACTTAATGCGGTATTAGAATCGCCTGACAGCGTTGAAGATCTTTATGTACGCAGTAATAGCCGGATGGACGGTCTTCATGTTGCGCTGAATCTTCAATTTCATTTGACATTAAAAATTACATCTTATACCAATATTGTTCGGGCAAAACTGTTCAATCCGCGCCAATTTTCTGACGGCAACTCCCAGATCGTGCCAGCAGAAATGACCGTTCCCATCGCGGCTTTTGACGTTTATGAAAGCGGCGTTCATCAAAGCGGGACTGCCAGAAAACGGGAAGGTTCAGTAATATTGTTTAATATGTCGGAAGATTCGGCTGGCGAGACTTTTACGCCTTCAACGGTGGCAGGCTCTGATCAGGATAAAAATGACGTCTACGGCGCAGTTGTGAAAGATGATGCTATTACATATTTCCAGCTTGCTCCGAAAAAGGAAGGCTATATGTATCCGGTCATTATTGAATTTGACCCGTCAAGCAAAGAAGCGGTAGGACTGCAGGGCGAACTCGATAAATTCCTCAAATCGCGCGAGGATGCGGTTGCGGCGTAGTAATGCGCGAAAATCTAACGTTCATTGGCAATATCCAGACAGAGCTCAATAGAAATACAGTTAATTGCTGCTATTGAAAAGATAAATATAAAAATTTATAATTGTGCATATTCAGGATTAATATAAAAGCGTGGAGTTATAAAATATGAATAGTGAGCAGCCTTCTATTTTGAGTGGATATAACTTGTGGGAACTAATGGCGAAAGAGGTTCGACGACCTGGGGAGAAAGAAGAAGCGCAGACAATTACTGAAATACTGAAACAACCCGATAACACTGAGGAAGTTAATATGGGTCGTGCGTTAACAAGTCTTAGTAAAGGACTTGATAATACCTTTGGGGCAGGTCTTTCGGGGATTTGCGGCGGTGATAGTGTAAAAGCAAAGTTATTTAGACCTCATGAATGTGTCCTTTGTTCTTATTACGGCATGCCAGTAGAATTAAATACCTCAGTTACGGCTTTTGATGCGCATACATCTGGCGAGCCAAGAGGGAAGAAAACTGGCTCTGTCATGCTATTTAAGCTGTCGGCAAATCTACCTGGTGAATCAGCGCCAAGTTCGACTGCAAGGGATTTGGAGTGGGGTGTGAATTGTATAAAGGGAGTTTTTGTGACTGGCGACAAAATTAACTATTTTGAAATTGCCCAGACAAGCGGTGATGACATAGTTGTTGTAGAACTTCATCCTTTTGGGGAAAGGGCGTTAAACCTTAGTCAAGAGCTAGGGAGGTTCATAGCGTCTCGTGAAGAGAGTTCTACGGCTATATAGCTGGCAGCTGTATTTGTGCGCAATGTGGCGAGTTAGGACAAGTTTTTGGACTCTATTCCCCAGTGTGTTACAATGATTAGGTAACTAATTATTAACGACACAGTCCGTCGCAGCTCCAAAAGCGGCGGGCGAGGAAAAGGAGTAACCTAATGTCTGTAGCAGTAGACATGAAAGCTTTGTTTGAAGCTGGTGTCCATTTTGGGCACAAAACTAGCCGCTGGCACCCAAAGATGGCGCCGTATATTCATTCAAAACGCCAGGATAGTCATATCATTGATTTGGCAAAGACGGCTGAGGCGCTGGAGAAGGCACTGCCGGAGCTGACAAAAATCGCCGCTAGCGGTAAAAAGGTGCTGTTCGTCGGTACGAAAAAGCAAGCCAAGGACGTGGTACGCCAAGCGGCCGAGAGTGTCAATCAGCCGTATGTGGTTGAACGCTGGATTGGCGGTATGCTAACCAACGGCGCGACGATTGCCCAGCAAATTAAAAAGCTGAAAAACTTTGAGAAGCGCATGGCGTCGGGTGATCTGGAGAAGCGCTACAACAAGCTGGAAGTGCAGCGCTTCCAGGAGGAAATTGACAACCTGAATTTCAAGTACGGCGGCATCAAGAATTTGATGGGCAAGCCGGGCGCAGTGGTCGTGGTTGACGCGCTGACTGATGCGAATGCAGTGCGCGAGACAGAGGCTCTGGGTATACCAGTGTTTGCCGTGGTTGATACTAATGTCAATCCAACCGGTATCAATTATGTTATCCCAGGCAATGATGATGCAATTAAGAGTATCCAATTGCTATTAAGCTACTTTGCCAAGGCAGTAGCCGAGGGAGCTGGCGCAGCAAAAAAGGAAGACAAGTCAGTAAAAAAGGGAGATAAATAGGATGAACGTTTCTGTTGACGATATTAAAAAACTGCGCGAATTAACTGGTGTGGGCTTGACTGACGCAAAGAAGGCGCTAGTCGAAACTGATGGCGATTTTGACAAGGCGCTGGAGGCGATGCGCAAGAAAGGCTTGACCAAGGCAGAGAAAAAGGGCGACCGCGAGGCGCGCGAAGGCTTGATTGAGGGCTATGTTCACTCGGGCCGAATTGGCGTGGTGGTTGAAGTGAACTGTGAGACCGACTTCGTGGCGCGGCTGGATGATTTCAAGACGTTGGCGCACGAAATTGCTATGCAAATTGCAGCCATGAGTCCGAAGTATGTTTCTGAGGCGGATATTCCGGCTGAGGAAATGGAGCGGGTTAGGACAGAGCTAATGGCTAGCGAGGCGCTAGCAAGCAAGCCTGAAGAAATGCGCGAAAAAATCGTTGAAGGTCAATTGAAAAAGCATTTTGTAGAACAGGTGTTGATGAACCAGGCATACATCTTGGACGATTCTAAGACAGTTGAGCAGCATGTTAAGGAAGCGATTGCTAAACTCGGCGAGAACATCGTGGTGCGCCAGTTTAGGCGAATCGAGCTGGGCGTGAGCGAGTAATACTGGCGCTAATCTTTGCTGGGATTTATACGGAGGGTTTAAGAACTCTCCGTGTTTATTTTATTTGCGTTTGTTGTTAAGCGCACGAGGCTTGACAAATTAGCAAATATGGAGTATAGTTGACGCTAGTTTACTATTATTAATTGTTTATAGACAGAAAGGATATAGTAAAAATATGAATAAATCTGAAAAAGCGCCAGGGGGGGTAACACCTGAACAATCTGGTAAAAAACTGCCTGGTTTTATAAAAAAAGCAGGCGCGTTGGCTTTTGCTTTGTTGGCAGTTGGCGGTATCTGGCATAAAGCGCATGAGCCTGCGATGAATGATGAGCAGATGCGCGAAGCGACAAGTGTAGCAGCTACGACCGCTTTAGACAAGGTTAATGAGATTAAAGATAGCAACCCTGATCTCAATGATAATGATGGTAGCTATTTTATAGGCGAAGGCGGCAACATGGCTAGCTTTTACGTATACGACGGCGATCCAGACGGCGACACCTCTAAAGGCAGCGGGACGAATGTTGAAATATCCATAACCGATGATAAATCTTCTGGTGAACGCGGAGTTAGCACGTCGACACGGTTTGTTTTTAGTACAGAAGATGAGTCAGCATTAGATAAAATAAATGCTGATAATAAAGTTAATTGGTCTGAAGTTAAAGAATTCTTAGGAAGACCTGATGTTAATATTAGTAAAATTCAGTCGCATGAAGACGCTAACAGAGACGGAGAACTTACGCCGGAGACGTTAAAATATAATGTTTACGATGGTGGCGATGACCGTTGGGAACTTAACGTGAACAATAAAGATGGTGCGAGCGGATACGAAGACAGCAATGAAATAGGAAATGTTTTTACAGGTGATAGCGCAGTGGCAGAAGTGCAGAAAGTAATTGACACGGTGAAAAGCAATTGGGGTGATGACGAATCAAAAAAGTAAGTAATGATTAGGATAAAATACCTGCCTGATGGCAGGTATTTTGCTTAGGCTTTATAATTAGTATAAGTCAATATGGTTAGTTGACAAAAATGCAAATCTGTGCTAGTATACGAGAGTATAGAAATAAATAAAATAAAAAAGAAAAGGCGGCAAAAATGACAGCAGAAACAATGGGAACGCGCGGTGGTCGAGGTTCTTCGCCTGAGGAAAACGCTTGGGTGGGAGACCGTGACAACTCTTGGGTAAGCATGGGAGAATCGCCAGGCCCGTTTGATGATATTACTTCCAGTCCGCGGGAACCTGCTGAAAGACCAGATCCGTTTGGTCCAGATTTCTCCGAAAACTTTGCAGCTGAGCTATTAGACAATAAACAGAGTGCGCGTGAGGCTAGGGGGAAAGAAATAATCGGCAATTTGAAAGAAGAGGGCCAAGAGGCTCTTAGTGGCTTAAGGGAAAAAGCTAAGGGCGGTCTAAATAAACTTATGACCAGAACCATGAAAGGCGTATATGCTACTGTTGGTTGGGGTGCAGAAACTGTAGCTAAAGGTCGCCAGTTTGCTGCTGATAAAGAGAAGCGGTCGGAAGAAAGAAAAGCTAAGCGGGCTATGGCTCGTAAGCAGCGAATTATGGATCGCGAGAAGCGGCGTGTAGAGATTGATGGGCGTAGATCTGATAGAAAGACTGAGCGTGATAGCTTGGACCGCGGAGATGCTATTGGCAGACATCAAAGAAGAGATGTAAAACATGTGCGTAAGACAGAAACAGGTATATTGAGCGAGTCGCGCAAGGAGCTTGGCGATGTACAGAAGCTATATAAAGAAAAACAGAACACAGTGAGCGAGGCTAGGGCGGAAAAAGAGTCGGCCAACGCTGATCTTCAGCGGGCAAAAGACGAGTACCTTAAAGATATAAATCAGGAGTCTAGAAAGAGACTCGTTGAAGCTCAAGAGAGGAAGTCGCTGGCTGATCAGAATTATGAGAACATTAAAGCTGATTTGAAAGACCTTAGAGAAAGAGGTACGACTATCATGAGGTTGCAAGCAGAACACGAGCTTGCACTTTCGGAGAATGATCGGCGTCCTAGTGAAATAGCTAGACAAGCTAAGGCTCGTAAAGAGCGCCGAAAGGCTTTACGACGCGAAGCAGCTGGTGATTTTGCTATTTCTGCCAGAGACAGAGTTGGACAATTTTTGGACGACGCTCCAGGCTATATGAGAAGTATTGGCAGAAAGATAGTCCGTGCTGCTCGGTGAAATTGAATACATGAATATAGATAGCAAAACATAAAAATAGAAAGGCAATGATGTGAATAACGACAATATTACGATAAATGCGACGATCATTACAAAGAGCCAGCTGAATGCGATTGGGATTAAACTTCCTGACGATCAGATAGAGGCGTTAATCCAACATGTTGAGGATACGGTTAACGAGAGGATTGGCGAAGAAATTGTTGATTCGTTGGATGATGACCAGCTAAAGAATTTGGTGAGGCTGCAAGATAGCGGAGCTTCTGACAATGAAGTGACCCAATGGATTAAAGAACGCATACCAGATTACGATGAGATTATTGAAGACAATGTGCGAATTGTGTTGGGCGAGCTGGTCGAAAATTCAGATGCCATCACAGCTTCGGCTTCAAATGCGAACTAGTCGGTTATTTAGTTGTTTATACATTAAGGGCGTGACATACTGGGATTATTTCGTATAAATAATCAAGCAGCCGTCTGCCTGGTGGCGGGAGTCGGTGGTGGTGACGATGAATTGATGGTTTTGGATAGTCTCCTGGAGCAGTTTTTCGCGGCTGGCGTCGAGTTCTGAGAATACGTCGTCCAGTAAAATAAGCGGTTTGGCGTTGTTTATGCTGGTCTGCAGATCTAGTTCTAATAATTTGAAAGCTAGCATAATAGTGCGCATCTCGCCTCTGGAAGCAACTTTTACAGCGGGCTGGTTGTGAAGGAATATAGTAAAATCTTCACGCTGCGGTCCGACAGAGGTGAAACCGGTTTTGGTTTCATATTCGCGCGATTTGGATAGGCGGTCAAGCAGGGACTGTTCGTAGGTTTGCAGATGCGCGCTGGCTGAATATTCAATTGATAAAGCCGTCGGCTGTCCAGCCAGCGATTCGTATAGATTTTTGATAGCTGATTCATGTTTGAGCAAAAAATTTGTACGCTGCCGGCAAACTAAGGCGGCGTATTGAACAAATTTTATATCCCAAGCGAACAAGTTATTACGCCAAGATTGCGAATTTTCCTGAGGATGCTTTAATAATTCATTGCGCTGCAGCAGCGCCCGGCTGAAAGCTCTGAGAGCGGTATCGTATTTCGGGTCGAGGCGAGATAGTAGTCCGTCTAAAAAGTCGCGGCGGCGCGATGGCGATGAGGAAATAAGCCGCAGTTCGCTGGGTTCAAATAGAACAACGGGCAAGCGGTTCTTACGAGATAAGACCTTTGATTTGTTATCGTTTAGGATAAATTCTTTACTGATTTTATCGTTCGACCTAGCTAATTTAAGGCGGCGCGACCCAAAGCTGCCCTCCAAATGAACAATTGTTTGTTCCATGTCAAATTTCATGCAGTCGCCCAAACTGCCGCGGAAACTACTGCCGCGCAGCGCTGTGTAAATTGCCTCCAGCAAGTTGGTTTTGCCTGTGCCGTTTGGTCCGACGATAACCGTGCCAGAGCTGTTAAAATCAACTTCATGCAAGCTGTACGAGCGGAAATTATAAAGCTTTAATTTGGTTATCACGGAGGTTATTATATCATGACGCCAGGACTGAAGTTGGTTGGATTTTTTGCGGGATTTTAACTGACATAGACTTTATATTACATAAGGCGGACAATTGCTGGTAAAATTTGCTATAATATAAGGCAGGTAATTTGGAGGTAATGATGTTTGACACACAACCATATGAGGATAAAATGGCGCAGGCGTTTAGCCACTTTCAGGATGAGCTGAAAAAGGTACGGACGGGCCGGGCGCATGCTGGGATGCTGGATGGCGTGATGGTAGAGGCATACGGGACGCGGATGCCGCTCAATCAGGTGGCAAATGTGACGGCACCGGAGGCGCAGATGCTGCTGGTGACGCCGTTTGATCCGAGTAATATTACGGCAATTTCGGCAGCGATTCGCGACAACCAGAGTTTGGGTTTTAATCCGTCCGATGATGGGCGGGTGGTGCGCGTGCCAGTGCCAGCGCTGACCGAGGAGCGCCGCAAGCAATTAGTCAAGCAAGTTAGCGAAAAGGTCGAAGAGGCGCGGATCGCTATGCGGACGATTCGTCAGGACGCATTGAAAGATGCCAAGCGCATGAAAGACGCTAAGGAGCTTGGCGAGGACGATCTCAAGCGGGTTGAGAAAGAAATTGACGCGCTGATGAGTAAGGTGCAGGCACAAATTGACGAAGCGTTTAAGGCAAAAGAAAAGGACGTGTTGACGGTTTGATGAGTCAGACATTTGCCGAGCGCGTAAAAGAGTTAGGGCTGCCGCTGGATCAGATGATTATCATTGGCAGCGGTATTTTGGATCAATTAGGAATCCGCCAGTCTGCTGATATTGACGTAGCGACTAATCGAGAGGCGTTAGAAGAAATCGCTCGTAGCGATGGCTGGGTCGAAAAGCTTGATAAAAATCAACGCCAGTATTTGGTGAAGCATGATGGATCGGTCGAGATCTGGGATGGCTGGGAGATTGATGGGCGAATTGTTGAGTATGACGAGCTGCTGGACTACGCGGTGGAATATGACGGTGTGAAGTTTGTCAATCTAGATTTTCTGCGGCGCTGGAAAAACTGGCGCGGGCGCGAAAAAGATATCCAGGATGTGAGGTTGATTGATGAGTGGAGGGCGAAACATGAGTGAAAAAACAGAATTGCCGAGGCATATTGGGTTTATCGTTGACGGTAATCGCCGCTGGGCGAAGAAACATGGGCTGCCGGCTTATGAGGGGCATCTAGCGGGGTATAACTGTCTGAAGGACGTCTTATTAGAGACTCTCCATAGCGGCGTGAAGTATGCCAGCGCCTACGTATTTAGTACGGAAAATTGGAAACGTTCCGAAGAAGAAGTCGGGCATTTGATGAAGCTATTTGTTAAAATGCTGGAAGCTGACGTATCGATTTTTTTGGATAATAATATTAGGCTGCGAGTGATTGGGTCGCGCGATGGTTTGTCGGACGCGCTGATTAAGGTTATAGACAATGCCGAGGAAAAGACGAGGAGTTTGACGGGCGGCGAGCTGCTGCTTTGCCTGAACTATGGCGGACATTTGGAAATTGCTGATGCGGTTAAAAAAGTTATTCGGTCGGGTATCTCGGCGGAAGACGTAACGCCGGAATTGATTGCTCAGAATTTATATGCGCCGGAAGTGCCGCCGTGCGATTTGATCGTGCGGACTAGCGGCGAGCAGCGTCTGAGTAATTTTATGTTATGGCGGGCGGCGTACAGCGAATTGATGTTTATTGATAAACATTGGCCGGATATGACAACTGATGATGTGGCAGTAATTTTGGATGAGTATGCGCGCCGTAATCGGCGGTTTGGAGGATGATGATGTTGATTTTGGGGGTTATTATAGGGTTGTTCGTACTGGTTCTGCTGGTTGTCTTACACGAGCTGGGGCATGCTATGGTCGCTAAGCGAAATGGCGTTGTTGTCGAAGAGTTTGGCATTGGCTTTCCGCCGCGAGCGAAGAAATGGCAGCCAAAAAAGAGTTTCCTTGGTAAAAACGTTATTTTTAGCCTGAACTGGCTGCCACTGGGCGGATTTGTTAAGTTAAAGGGCGAATATGATTCTGCTGAAGGCAAGGGAACATATGGCGGCGCAACATTTTGGGTAAAAACTAAGATTTTATTGGCTGGCGTGCTGATGAACTGGCTGACGGCAGCTGTGTTGTTTACGATTTTGGCGCTGGCGGGTCTGCCAAAAATTTTACCAAATCAAGTCCAATTACCGTTTGATACAGCGGTTGAACGCTCACCGGTGACGGTGGCGCGGGTAACTCCAGGTTCGCCGGCTGAAAAGGCGGGATTGAAAACAGATGATCAAATTATAAAAATTGCTCAGAGCGACATTACGACGCCCGGCGTTTTATCGGCAGCCACGAAAGCTAATGCCGGTAAAAAGGTCGCGGTGATATATCGCCGGGATAATACAGAAAAGATGGTGGATATCCAGCTTAACGACGTTAAAAAGGCTAAATCTGGCGGTTATCTGGGCGTAGCGTCGCGGCAAACAGAAAAGTTTCATAGTACGTGGTCGGCGCCAGTTTTGGGCGTAGCGATGACGGCGCAATTGTCATATGAAACATTGAGAGGTGTTGGCGATTTGCTGGTGAAATCTGTCGGCGGGTTTATTGGACAATTTTTTGGCTCAGATGAATCGCGGCAGGCGGCGCGTGCAGATCTGGCAGCGGTTGGCGAAAACGTAGCTGGGCCGGTCGGTATTTTGGGCGTGCTATTTCCGTCGGTTGTAAATTCTGGGTTGACGCAGATACTACTTTTGGCGGCGATTATCTCTTTGACGCTGGCAGTGATGAATGTTTTACCGATTCCAGCGCTGGATGGCGGGCGTTGGTTTACGATGGCAATTTTCCGACTGACGCGCAAGGAGTTAACCAAGGAACGCGAAGAAAACATCCAAGCAGCGGGTATGCTGGTTTTATTAGTATTAACAATTTTAGTGACGGTGAGCGATGTCGGGAAATTATTCTAGGTTAGTTAAAAACAGGAAAAAATTTTTAGCGAAGGTTAATAAAGCGCTGGCGGGCAGGTATAAATGGTGGCTGCTGCTGGCATTGCCGGCGTGGGTGTATGCGGCGTTTATCGCGGTACAGTATGCGGTTGGTTTGCTGGCGGGACTTTTAAACTCCATTGGCGTTCCGCTGAGTTCGCTAAACGTGGTTATTTTTAATGCGGCGGCGTCGTTTATTATTTATATTCTGACGCTGCTGGTCGTAATATTGGTGCCGCTATATGTCATGAAACATAAAACTACGCTGAGGCTGCTAGGGGTTGATGATTGGCCAACATTCTTGGAAATACTGATTTCGCCGTTGGCATATGTGGCTTATTTTCTAGTTACCAGTGTCCTGGTGGCGATAGCAGTTGCTTTGTTTTCGCTGGATATGACGCAAACGCAAACTTTACCATTCAGTCAAGCAATGCTGGGAACGCAGTGGCAGTTTTTACTAGCGTTTATAACGATGGTGGTTTTAGCGCCGATTGCCGAGGAATTACTATTTCGCGGCTATCTGTATGGTAAGTTGCGCAAATCGTTTTCTATCTGGCTGTCGGTTTTAGTGACAAGCGCGGCGTTTGGACTGGCGCACTTGTGGGCCGGAACTAATAAACCGCTACAGTGGTCGGTGGCAGTTGATACGTTTTCGCTCAGTCTGGTGATGTGCGCGGCGCGGGAATATACCGGCGCAGTTTGGGTGCCAATGATGGTGCATATAATAAAAAATGGTATAGCGTTCTATTTGTTGTTTATTAATCCTGACGTAATACGGCAAATAAATGCGCTATTACCGCTTATGTAAAGGAGGAAAATTATGCGGATGAGCCAACTTTTTACCAAGACAAACAAAACTGCGCCAGCGGAAGAAGTCTCTAAAAACGCGCAGCTGCTTATCCAGGCAGGGTTTATTTATAAAGAGATGGCGGGCGTATACGCATATTTGCCGCTGGGCAAGCGCGTGCTGGACAATATTGTGCAGATTATCCGCGAGGAAATGAATGCTATCGGCGGCAACGAGGTCAGTTTGACGGCGCTGCAATCGCGCGAGACGTGGCAAGCGTCTGGGCGCTGGGATGACGAGGTGATGGATGTATGGTTCAAGACTCGGCTTGCCAACGGTTCGGAGTTGGGCTTGGCGCCGACGCATGAAGAGCCGATTACGAAGATGATGCGCGGATTTATCGCCAGCTATAAGGATTTGCCATGCTATCCGTATCAATTTCAAATCAAGTTCCGCAATGAGCTGCGATCAAAATCGGGTTTGATGCGCGGGCGCGAGTTTTTAATGAAAGATTTGTACTCGTTTTCGCGGAATCGAGCAGAGCACGATGAATTTTATGAGATTATCTCTCAGGCTTACGGGCGAATTTACGAGCGGCTTGGAATTGGCGATATTACTTACAAGACATTTGCTTCCGGCGGTAGCTTCTCTAAATATAGCCACGAATTTCAGACATTGTCGGACGTCGGCGAGGACACGATTTATGTGCATGAAGGTAAAAAAATTGCCATCAATCAGGAAGTGTACACCGACGAGGTACTGGCTGACTTGGGGATAGCGGCGGATGAGCTGGTGGAGAAAAAAGCGGTAGAGGTCGGCAATATTTTTACGCTCGGTACTAAGTTTTCTGAAGCGCTTGATTTGGTGTATACCGATGAACAAGGGCATGTTCAGAAAGTGTTTATGGGCAGTTACGGTATTGGTCCGAGCCGGGTAATGGGGCTGATTGCAGAACACTTTGCTGACGATAAAGGACTAGTCTGGTCAGAAAACATTGCACCGTTTAAGGTTCATGTGGTATCAATTGGCGAAAAGGGCCGGGAATTGGCGGATAAATTGTACGCTGAGCTGGCTGGCAAAGGCGTGGAAGTGCTGCTGGATGATCGGGACGAGCGACCGGGCGTGAAATTTGCTGACGCCGAGCTGATGGGGTTGCCGTGGCGGATTACGATTAGCGATCGGGCAATTGATGGCGACGGACTGTTTGAGCTAACCGAGCGGGCGACTGGCGAGACGAAGAAATTGGATTACCAGCAGCTGGTCAAGTTTTGTTTGGAGAAGTAAGAGCATTGACAGCCTAGGCGGTGATTGGTATACTCGTAGGGATTGAAAAGGTAAATGAACGCTATATATAGTGTTTTTCGTTGATTATACACGCTATATATGAAAGTTAAGGGGAATCTAATGAAAAAGACGTACCAGATTACAGAAAAAGGCAAGGGTGATTTAGAGGTAGAATTGACAGATCTAAAAAGCCGGCGCGGCGAGATTGCCGAGAAAATTGCAGTTGCGCGTGATTTTGGCGATTTGAGGGAGAATGCGGAATATGACGCTGCTCGTAAAGAGCAGGGCCTGGTCGAGACTAGGATTGCTGAAATTGAAGAAATTTTGCAGAACGCCGAAATAATTCAGTCGAGTGATGGCTCGGCGGTAGTTTTGGGGAGTACGGTAGAGTTGCAATCGTCTGATAAGACGGTTACTTACACAGTGGTCGGGCCGGTGGAAGCTGATCCTTTGGCGGGCAAGATTTCTAACGAATCGCCAATTGGCAAGGAGTTGATGGGCAAGAAAGTTGGCGACGAGGTGAAGATTAAGACACCGAAGGCAGAAATGATTTATATCGTTAAGTCGATATCGTAAGATGACTTTTAGTTCTCATCGGTTCATGGCTCAAGTGAGTGTGGTATAATTATCTCTGTTATGGCGACACTACAAGATTATCGAAATGAACGTTTGCGAAAATTAGAAACCCTGCGTGAATTAGGCGTTGATCCGTATCCGGCGCGGTCGGAGCGGACGCATGGCTGCGGCGAGGTTTTGGTGCGCTATGATGAACTGGCGGGTCAGGAAGTGGTTGTGGCGGGGCGTATCGTTTCGATTCGTAGTTTTGGCAAACTAGCCTTCATTAAGCTGCGCGATCAGTCTGGTGAGGTGCAGCTATATTTGCAGCGCGATGATGTGGCAGAATTGGACGCTAGCCGCGGTGTATTGGGTATGAAACAGCTGAAGCTTTTGGATACGGGTGATTTTGTTGAGGCGCGCGGAGTGATGACGACAACGCAGACTGGCGAAAAGTCAGTTGGCGTGCATGAGCTGCGATTGCTAACCAAGTCGCTCAGGCCGATGCCGGAGAAGCTGGAGAATAAAGAAGAGCGTTTCCGCCGCCGCTACGTTGACATGAATGTCAATCCAGAGGTGCGCCAGCGGTTTGTTCGCCGTAGCAAGTTTTGGCAGGCGACGCGTGATTATCTAAATAGCCACGGCTTTACCGAGGTGAATGTGCCGGTATTGGAACATACCACTGGCGGCGCTGATGCTAACCCGTTTGTGACACATATGGATGCGCTGGATAATCAGCAGTTTTACCTGCGTATTTCTCACGAGCTGCCGCTGAAGCGGTTGATTGGTGCTGGGTTTGAGAAGGTGTATGACCTCGGGCCGCGTTTTCGCAATGAGAATTATTCCGATGAGCACTTGCCAGAGCACATTGCCATGGAGTGGTACGCCGCGTATTGGGATTGGAAACAGGGCATGCGCTTTATGGAGGCGATGTATAAATATGTTCTGCAGGAAACGTTTGGTACGCTGCAGTTTCAGCTGGGCCGGTTCACGGTGGATATGAGCGGCGAATGGGAGGTTTGGGACTACGCTGAGGTGATCAACAAGCACTATGGAATTGATGTGTATAATACAACGATTGAAGAGGTAGCTGCCAAGTTAAAAGAACATGGCTTGGAAGTGGAGAAGACCGATTCCATTCCGCGCAGTATTGATAAATTATGGAAGAATATTCGTAAAGATGTGGCTGGGCCGGTGTGGTTGGTGAATACGCCGAAGTTCGTCAGTCCGCTTTCCAAGACCAACCCCGACAATCCGCAGACAGTGGAGCGTTTCCAGCCGATTATTGCCGGGTCGGAGCTGGGCAATGGTTTTTCTGAGCTGAATGACCCGATTGATCAGTTGAATCGCTTTGTTGAGCAGCAACAGATGCGCGATGCAGGCGATGACGAGGCGATGATGCTGGATATTGACTTCGTGGAAATGTTGGAATACGGTATGCCGCCAGCTTGCGGCTGGGGTTATTCTGAACGGGTATTTTGGATTTTTGAAGGCGTAACTGCCCGCGAGGGCGTGCCATTCCCACAGCTAAGAAGCGAGATTGACGAGACGACGCGGGCAATTTATCCAGAAGTGAAGTTGTAGTAATAAGAACCTCCAGCCCTGCTATTAGTCTTCATAAGTTGAGATATTCTTAAAGAACTCTTCTGGCAGGTTAAAACCGAGAGCGCGGTTTCTAAGCATCCTTTCGACGCGTTTTCTAGCGTCCTGCTGCAATTCTTCATCTGCGACGCCTCGTTTTCTTGTGAGAATAATGCGAGCTAGGGTTTCTATTCTGTCGGTGTTAGGCGCTTGATCATGTAAAAATTCTTCTTGCTCTGTTGATAAGGTATAATTGGCGTCTTGTGCACGACTAAAAGCAGTACTTCCGATAGGCTGCTTATGTAGGGTGTGATGAACGCGGCGAGCTGAAGTTTCGATACCGATACCTGAGGCATCTAGCCACCGTATATCATCCAGATGCGGGTTAGTTATCTCTGGTCTATATAGTTTTCTAAGAAATTTTGCTCCATATCTCATATAGCGTCGTCGTAAATGAGAACTTTCACCCATTAAGTCTTCTGGATAAAGACCGCCCGATGCCAGATATGTAGAAAGAGGAAATGCCAGTCCGCTTTCTTCCGCATAAATTCGATCTTCGATTGAATTTTCAGAGCTAAACCGCTGGCAAGCCACTCTTCTGAAAGCGCGTCGTACCATTTCGTCCACAAACAAAAGCTTACTGTATGCGTCCCAATCTTGCGGACGAATCCCTTCAAGCCATTCCAGCGAATAATCAATGTCGGGATGGCAAAATCCGAAAGGATGCTTTTTGATATCTTGTTGAACCGTTCGTAGCGTGTTGGGACGGATACGAGTTGTGTCGGCGTCAAGCCATAATATAGGGTGGTCAATGTCGATCTCGCCATCCATGAGTCGCGCGATGACAGCCTCCATGAAATTATTACGAACGACATTCATAATAAAGCCGTCGGTGCAGATAACTTCAAATGCTGTGCTAATTGTCATCGCATCTGAGTTGAAGCTCGTGAATTGTTGCCGCAAGCGGTCGTATAGCGGTTTGCACTGTTTTTGCGTAAATTGTTTTTGGGAGGGCGTGGCTTTGGCGTTCGCCCAAACAACGACGTGGATACCATTTTCAACGCAAGCACTTGCTGCCGTTAATTGCTTCATTAGCCGCTCAATCGTTTCTGGTGTTTCGTGCCGAATTGCTACCGGTACACAAATCGTCATGCCAGTGTTGGCAGGCTGTTTACTAATTGGCTCAATCTTTTCTTGGTTGGAGCGAATTTGTTTCTGCATATAGTCGCTTCGTACCTGTATGTAACGTTTTAATTCGTCAAAGTTGGTAAGGGTATACATATCTGAGGGTAGTGTATTGCTAGCACGCTTGTCGGTATAGAAAGCAACAGCAGCCTCAGCAGTGTCCTTGGGTGCATCTGAGAGGCCTTGTTTACTAGAGGAAGGCAACTCGAACGGGATTCTGGTAGTCGTTTTATAACGCATTTTTTTATTATACCATAATATGATGTTTTTACTATTTAACAGGTTGGGGTAAGGTAAATTGTTGCTTCTTTTAAGATTTTTCCTGGTATAATAGGCGTATGAAGCGACTTATATTGGGGATACTAATCGCTGGATCTTTATTAGTTGGATCTGGTCAGTCGGCGTTTGCGGCGCAGACGGATAATTTTACGATTACTAAATTTGATGCGGAGTATTCATTGGGCCGCGACAGAGAGAATCGTTCAACTTTGGCGGCGACGTGGCGAATTACTGCTAATTTTCCACCGAATCAAAATCACGGTATCGCGCCGATATTTGTGAGAAATTACGATGGGCATTCAACGAGCTTTTCTATAAAGTCGGTGACTGATGAGCGGGGTGCGTCGCTGAAGCATTCTTGGAATGGCAATGAACTGCGGATTGGTGATAAGGACACCTACGTCAGGGGCGAAAAAACCTATATCATCAAATTTACTCAGCGCGATGTGACTAAGCATTATAAAGATACGGGCCGTGATGAGTTTTACTGGGATGTCATCGGTAATGAGTGGCGCGTACCAATGGAAAATGTGCGAGTGTCAATGAAAATTGACCGGTCGCTTCAGGCAGCGCAGCGCGGCGAACTATTCTGTTATGTCGGCAGGTACGGCTCAACTAAACGGTGTAATGTCAGCGGTGATAAGGGTGAGACTGTTACGAATGTGAGCCGGCTGAACCGCCGGGAAGGTATAACGATGGCAGTTGGTTTTAATAGCGGTACGTTTGCTGGATATCAGGAGTCGTTGATTGAGAGGCTGATAAAAATTTGGGCAATGGTACAGATACCGGCAAGTATTTTGGCGGTTATTTTGATGATCTGGTGCAGTTGGCGATATCGGCGGTTGTTTGGTAGGAAAAATGAATTAAAGCCAATTCCGCCAGAATATCTACCGCCGAATCAAGCGAGCGTGCTGGCTTCAGCGTATATCCTGAAAAAATATGACGCCTTGATGGTCAAGGGCTCGGCGAAGGTAGCCCAGATGCTGGACTTGGCGGTGCGGCACTATATCAAACTATACGAAATGAAGAAGACATCGTTTTTCCGGCCTGTGCAGTACGAAATTGAAATTGTCAAAGATTTGAAAGAGTTGCGACCTGAGGAATGCGAGATTGTTAGGGATATGTTTGGCTCGTCGATGCCAAATCCAGGCCAGCGGCTGAATCTAAAAAAACTGCAGAATAGTATGTCATATGCGGCGCGGACACGCGATGATGATAGGAATTTGAAGAATTTGGTATGCGGCAAATATGGTTTGTGCGAGCAAAAGCCAGCTAATAAACGAGCCGTACAAAGATGGGCGCTGGAGATTGGTATTATTGGTGTATTGCTGCTGTCGCCGCTTTTACTGGCAGTGGCAGCAATGTTATTTTCATTATCGTTTGGTTGGTCGCTGACTGATGAGGGCTTAGCACTCAGGCGGTATTTGTCAGGGTTAAAGATGTATATAGGTGCGGCTGAGACCGAGCGTTTACGGATGCTTCAGAGTCCTGAGGGCGCGGAAAAAGTGAAGATTGATACGGCTGATGAGAAACAATTGGTGAAATTGTATGAGAGGGTATTACCATACGCGGTGTTGTTTGGACAGGAAAAAGAGTGGAGTGAGCAGCTGGGTAAGTACTATGAGCAAGTCGGTGAGCAGCCGGATTGGTACAGCGGCCAGGGCGCGTTTAATGCGGCGGCATTTGCGGCTGGAATGAACAGTCTGTCAAGCGTGGCTAGTAGCGCCAGCGACTGCTCATCAACCTCTGGCGGTTCAACTGGCGGCGGCTTCGTTGGCGGCGGAGGAGGCGGCGGAGGAGGCGGCGGCTGGTAACCGTGTCTGATGTTTTATTATTGGCGATGGCGGCAGTGCTGTTGGTGCTGTCGGGGTCGTTTTCGGGACTTAATATTGGGTTGATGATGGCGCGGCCGGATGATTTGCGGCGCAAGGCCAGGCAGGGTGATGCGATCGCTACCCGGGTCTATCGCTACCGTAAGGACGGCTACTATCTGATCTTTTGTATTTTACTGGGTAATGTTGGCGTCAATACGGCGATGTCAATTCTACTGGGCAATATGACGAACGGCGTGATTGGCGGGTTGATTGCTACATTACTGATCACGATGTTTGGCGAGATTTTGCCGCAGGCGATTTTTACGCAGCGCGGTTATCGTTTTGTACGGCATTTCTTTTGGCTGCTGGATGTGATTTATGTGCTATTTTGGCCGCTGGCCCGGCCGATGTCTAAGCTGCTCAATCGCTGGGTGGGCAAGGAAGCGCCACAGCTGTACTCACACCAAGAGCTAGAGCAGATTATTCATGAACATGCTGAGCGGTCGGATAGCCCGGTTGACTATGACGAAAGTCGGATCGCGGCGGGAGCGCTGCAATTTAGTAAAAAGACGGCTGGTGATTTGGTAACGCCGATGAGTGAGGTGTTTACGGTGAATTTGGATGATGAGCTGGACGCAACGTTACTGGCGCAAATTAAACACGCGGGGCACTCGCGAATTCCAGTTCAATCTGATGGAACGTTTGTTGGATTATTGTACGTAAAAGATTTGGTGGGACAGGAGCTGCCACTACCAGTTAGTCAGGTGTACCACGATAAGATCCATGATATTGATGCGCGCTCACACCTTGATACTGTGCTGAGCCGATTTATCCAGACGCGCAGTCATTTGTTCGTGGTGGTTGATCCAGAGGATCAACAGATGGGGATTATCACCCTGGAAGACGTGATCGAGGAGATTTTGAAGCAGGAGATCGAAGATGAGTTTGACAGTGAAATTTGAAAACGGTAGTTCAGTAGCGATGGCAGGTCGGGCGTGTTACTCTGAAACCATACAATATCTTGATGATCCCAATGACGCCTGTAGCATTTTACAGGTTGGCGACGATGCTGGCGTGATTGTGCCAGAATATAATGCTATCGGACTATTCGATGGAGCGGGTGGTGCAGATGATATCGGGTCTCCGCGATTGGCGGCGAGATTAGCGTGTGAAGCTGTGAAACAGTATTTTAGGTTGGGTGGTGGCGATGTTTCTGAGGCGCTACAAGGTGCGCGTGAAGCGGTGAGTATGAATAAAGATGCTGGAGTTTGTGTTGGTGCCGTTATGCGTATCACTGACGGGAAGGTAACAGTGGCGAACGCTGGTGACACGGCGGTAGCGTTATATCAAGAGGGTGCCGATGATGAGTATCCATATATTGCTGAGCCTCAGCGAGACGAGTTTGGGGACCCGTTAAACTATTTAGGCTCGTGTGAGGTTCCTGGTAGATTATCAGAACGGATATCTGATGATTACGCGTGTCGTGAATTATATCCAGGAGATAGATTATTTCTGATGACCGATGGAGCTTGGGTTGTAGAGCATGGATCTTTAGAGACATACCACCTGGCTGCGGCAATGGAAGAATGGCCGCTATTTGAACAAGTTAAAGACTTGTACCCGAATCTGGAAAAAGAAATTAGAGATGCTTTACGCTCAGATAAGGCGCGGAAGTTGTGTGAAAGGGAAGTCGCAGCAAGTACTGATAATCTGGGTAGGGTATGTGAGGATTGGGTGAGTAAGGGATTGCTTGATCCAGATCAATACACTCTTAGAGATACTAACTGGCTAATTTGGCGAGAAGTTATCAAGCCCTATTTAGAATCAGCTCATTTGCTACCGAAACAAAAGATTAGCATGACAGCTATAGCTGGAGCGCTACTTTCGCGGCCAGTTCGTTGGCCATTTGAAGCGCCGCCCCAGGATGATGCAACTGTTGCGATGGTTGAATTTCGGTGATAAGCGAATTATGATGAGGAGTAGGGCGGGTAAACGCCCTGCCGTGATATACTAGGAAAAAATTCTGATAATTAATGTAGTGGTGGGCAGGGAGATGATATGCCTAATAAAAAGCATGAGACTGACGGCGTTCCTGAGCGGTTGCGGCAAATAACGATTGAGACGTTGCCAGTTGAAACGCCATGCACACTTGATATTGAGCCGTTTGTTGAGCCGCAAGAGGTGATGTATATTGATAAGGCACAGGATAGATTGGCTGTTGATGCGCGGCAGCCGGTAAAGCCGCTTGAGGTGGCTGATCCGTCAGATGACGAAACGGTCATATTTACGAGCGTGTGGGTGCGAAATGACAAAGGAGAGTTGCAGCAGGGAATCGTGGCAGATTGCCGATGGTATAATGGGCGATTTGACATTGTCGATAGAGCGAAAGAAATTGATTTTACGGACCAAGAAGAGGCGTGGGAAGAGCTTGATAGTAGACAACATCAAGTGATAATTGCGGCGGTTGTTGACTATGATGAAAATGGAGAGATTGCCGTATGGGGCGATCCAGTGTTTTATGACGCAGCGGTGCGTATGGCGGATATAATAGACGAAGATTACATATATTATAGTGCTGTCAAGCCGGTAAAGTTGAAGAATAAATCTAAAAATAAGAAAACTAAAAAATCGAAGAAGTCAAAGGGGTAAATTGTTGTTTGAATAGTAAACTATAGAAAAGTACTTGACTTTTTATAGTACCTTGTATAACATAGTACTATGTATAATGAAAATACAAGGAGCATAGCATGAGAAGAATTGATATCATCAAGCGGGCGGGGCGGAATCTTCGTCAGTCAAAAGGCCGGACGATTTTGACGGCGCTGGCGATTTCGGTCGGGGCGTTTACGATTAGCTTGGCGCTGATGGCTGGCGAGGGCGGTCGGTTATACACCAATAGTATGGTTGATGCGGCTGGCGATAAAAAAGTGATTATGGTCAATAAAAAAATCGAGTCAGAGAAGAAAGAAGAACTGCCAGAGTACAATACGTCGGAAGAGACTGGCGAAGAACAGCTGGATAAACAAAAGGTAGCGCGTCGTAGCAAGTATTCAATGAGCGATGCTGATATTACTAAACTTCGAAAAATTTCGCATGTACAAACGGTTACTCCGGCGTATTCAACTGCCGGCGTGGCGTATGCTCAGAGTTCGGGTAATGGTAAGAAATTTGCCTTGGAAGTAGCAGTAAAGGCCGATAAAACGCGGGCGGAATTGGCGGCGGGCAAGCTGGATAATTTTATGCCAAAGCCGGGCGAGATTATCATCCCGGAGACTTATGTCAAGCAACTGGGCTTCAAGGGCGCGCAGTCGGCGATTGGACAGACGATTACGTTGGGTTTGCGTAGTGCGGAGCAGGGCGGCGAGGTTGCTAAGGAGATGTCGCTGAAAATTACTGCGGTTGATAAGGAATCGGATACGATTTTGTATTATCAGCCAATGCTGAGGATTTCGACGGCTGATGCTAAAGCTATTTACGAATTCAGCCATGATAAAAGCCAGCCAAATGAATATTCGACGGCTCTGGTGTCGGTTGGTGATGAGAAAAATATTGATGTCGTGAAAGACGAAATTAGTAAAGATTACAGCGCCTACTCAATTCAGGATGTACGCAAAACGCTGCTCACCATGGTCAACGCGGCACAAGCGGCGCTGGCGGGATTTGGCGGTTTGGCGCTGCTGGCGAGCGTGTTCGGGATTATCAACACCATGTATATTTCAGTATTGGAGCGAACCAGCCAAATTGGGTTGATGAAGGCGCTGGGAATGAGCGGCCGCGATATTGGCAAATTGTTCCGCTACGAGGCAGCGTGGGTTGGTTTGTTAGGCGGCTTGATTGGCGTTGGGCTGGCAAGCTTGGTGAAGCTGCTGAACCCAGTTATTGCCAGCTTCTTAAAATTAGGTGCTGGGACTAATTTGCTAGTAATTGATCCGCTGCAAATCGGGCTACTAGTGATTGGACTGGTGGTGATGGCGGTAATTTCTGGCTGGCTGCCAAGCCGCAAAGCAACAAAATTAGACCCAATTGAGGCATTAAGGACGGAATAGGAGAATTATCATGATTGAACTGAAAAATGTGACGAAGATTTATGGCAAAAAGAAAAACCAATTTACGGCGCTGAAAAATGTCAGCTTGACTATCCCGACAGGAGCCAGCGTGGCCATCCTCGGTAAATCTGGTTCGGGTAAATCGACGCTGATGCATGCTATTTCAGGCTTGGACAAGCCGCAGAAAGGTCAAGTGATTATCGATGGACAAGATATTTTGCAGCTGAAGCCAAAGTATGTCGATGAATTCCGTGCTAAAAAAATTGGCTTTATTTTCCAAAGTTTCTTCGTCCAGGGCAATGAGAGTGTGATTGACAATGTCAGTTTGCCGCTGGAAATTACGCGGCTGCCACGGAAAAAGCGAGCGCATAAAATCAACACGGCACTCAAGGCGGTGGATTTGTACGATAAGCGCAAGAATCGTGCCAAAGACCTGTCGGGCGGGCAAAAGCAGCGCTTGGCCATTGCTCGGGCAATTGTCGGTGATCCGCAAATCATTTTTGCCGATGAACCGACTGGCAACTTGGATAGTGAAACGGGCGCCAAAGTGGAAGAATTGTTGTTTGATTATAATAAGCAAAAAGGTGTGACGCTGATTGTGGTGACACACGATGCCGACCTGGCGAAAAAATGCGATTATCAGATTATAATTAAAGACGGGCGGGTTGAAAAATCGACCGTGCCAGAGGAGAAAAAGCATGGACGTTAGTGCTTACGCGGAAAGCTTGGCGATTCAGCTGCGCAAAGGATTTTTGGTCTACTGTGTGCTGCTGGTTTGCGCCAAACAACCGCAATATACCGGCGACATCGTCAAGCAATTGAGCGAGTCGGAGCTGATGGTGGTTGAGGGGACAATTTATCCGCTGCTCAGCCGCTTGCAAAAATATGGCTATTTGCAGCACGAATGGCAAGAAAGCGAGCAAGGTCCGCCGCGCAAATATTATTCGCTCACCGCCGCGGGCGCGCAGCTGGTGGATGAATTGAAAAATCGTATCAAAATGTTGAATACTTCGCTAAAAGATCTTGAGAAAGGAGCAAAGCGATGAAAGAAATAACCAGAATCCATTTGGCAAAAACGCCGTTTAGCGCGGAGATTGACGCCAAAAAATCGTTGGAGAAATATCTTAATTCAATTCAGAAAAACATGCATGCCGAGCCAGAAGCTATGCGCGAAATCGAAGCGCGAATGGTGGAGCTTTTAGCGGAGCGCGGTGTGTCGAAGGACGGCGTGATTAGTCATGACGACGTCCTGGCAGTGCAAAAACAAATGGGCGAGCCGCGCGATTTCTCGGATGATGCCAGCGAGGCGATTGATGATATAGAAGATAAAGATATTGACGATAAGCCAGCGAAGCAACTAATGCGCGATCCGGATAATGCGATTATCGGTGGCGTATGTGCGGGCGTGGCGGCGTATTTTAACATCAATCCGCTGTGGGTGCGGTTAATTGCCATTATTTCGCCGTTTATGACGTTTGGTACGGCGGTGCTGGTTTATGTTGTGATGTGGCTGTCAATGCCGCCAGCGCGAACGGCGTCGGACAAGCTTCGGATGCGCGGCGAGCCAGTGACTCTGGCTTCGCTAAAAAAAGCGGCAGTTGATGAAGCTTCGGCGATGACTGATGGCGGCGGGGCAACGGTTGTTGCTAAGATTTTCCGCTACTCTGCCGGCGCGCTGATTTTCTTGATGACTCTGGCTGTGTTGTTTGGGCTGATTGTTGGCGGGGCATTTGGCGTTTCGTTAGTTAATTTGCTTGATGGCTTGAACGCGCAAATGTGGGCGTGGGGACTATGGTTCTCGCTGGCGATTGGCGGCATTGCTGCGGTGGTGCTGGGCATGGTGCTGGCGCGCAGCGTGTTTACCTGGACGATGAACCGCGTGTCGATGATTGCGATGATTACAGCAACGATTGTTATTTCTATGAGTATGGCGGGTGCTGGGGTTTTTGGCATGCAGACTGGCTCGGAATTTTCTTATGAAACGCAACACTTGACTAGGAAAATGGACGTTAGAATGCCGGATACAAACAGCGTTAAATCAATTGTAATTGAAGGCGCAATGGGCAGCGTGGTTCGCACGGACTCCGACAAGCTGCGAGTCGAAGCTAGTTATCTGAACTTGCCAAGCGTCAAAAAACCGACTATCAAAGCTCGCCGCGACGGCGACCGGCTAATATTGTCCGTCGATGAAGAATGTCCGCGAACGATGTTCTTTGGCGGCTGCCGGGTGTTTAGCACGTTAGCCAACTTTAAGATATATGCGCCAGCTAGTATTAACGTTAACGTGAACGGACCGGCGCGTTCATATTACGAAGAAGGCATACCGGAAAATACGCACATTGATGCTGAATCTACCAAAACAATATTTGAATGATTGTCCTGCTAATGCTACACTTAAAAGATGAAAGGTAATTTTTAAGCGTGGCTTGGTGGCAGGCGATTGTCCTTGGTATTGTTGAAGGAATTACGGAGTTTTTGCCGATTTCTTCGACTGGACATTTGACGATTGTCGAGAAATTGATGGGGATGAAAATCGACGATCCGAGCGTGGTGGCATTTACCGCGGTGATCCAAATTGGGGCAATTCTGGCGGCGGTAATTTATTTCTGGAGCGATATTTGGCGAATTCTGCAAGCCTGGTGGTGCGGGCTGTGGTGGAAACGGGCGCGCCGGAAGTTTGATTATAAATACGGCTGGGCGATCATCATTGGTTCAATTCCTATCGCTGTCGTCGGTTTATTGTTTAAGCATGAAGTTGAGACGGTGCTAAGGAGTTTGTGGTTTGTGGCAATCGGGCTGATCGGCTGGAGCGTGGTGATGTGGCTGGCGGATAATCGGGCGGCAAAAAATAAGCGCAATGAAGCAGAGACGAACTGGAAGGATACGCTGGCGATTGGCATGGGGCAATGTCTGTCGCTGATTCCTGGGGTCAGCCGTTCTGGTGCGACAATCTCTGTTGGTTTGTTCCGCGGATTTGACCGCGTATCGGTCACGAAACTGAGCTTTTTCTTAGGGATTCCGGCTTTGGTGGCGGCAGGACTATTGGAGGTCGTCACCAAGTATAAGCACATTTCCGGCGGCGTGGGTTGGACGTCAACCATCATTGCTACTGCGGTTTCGTTTGTCGTGGGTTATGCGGCAGTGTCCTGGCTGCTTAAGTTTATACAAAGCAATAATTTTCGTTCGTTTATAATTTATCGATTTGCGTTGGGGCTGGCGATAATAGGGCTGCTTGGCGCTGGGATAATCTCTCACGTTTAAGCCAAAATTGGTATATAATGAGGGCATGTTAGATATCAAATTTATTAGAGAAAATGCTGATTTGGTGCAAAAATCGGCAAATGACAAGGGTTACGCGGTCGATATTGCAACAATGTTGCAATTGGATGACGAGCGCCGCGATCTGCAAAAACAAGTTGAGGCACTGCGTGAACAGCGAAATGCAATCTCAGCGAAGATGAAGGGCGGCCGCCCAGACCAGGAGCTGATCGACCAGGGAAAGCAACTGAAAATTGAGCTGGCAGAGCGCGAGGGATATTTAAAATCCACCGAGGAAAAAGTAGCAGCGATTCTAAAAAATGTGCCGAACATCACCTTTGATGACGTGCCGCTTGGCGGCGAGGAAGACTCGGTTGAGGTAAAGGCTTACGGCGAGCGTAAAACGGGTGCGAAAGATCATTTGGATTATGCTGTCAGTCGTGGTTGGGTGGACTTTGAGCGCGGCGCGAAAGTGGCTGGTGCGAAGTTTTACTACCTTAAGGGCGACTTGGCGCTGCTGGAAAATGCTGTCACGCAATTTGCGCTGGATTATGTCATGAAACAAGGCTTTACGTTCATGACTGTGCCGCACATGGTGAATTTACGCACAGCAGAGGGCGCGGGCTTTACGCCGAAGGGCGAGGGCAGCAACGAATATGTGATCGAGGGCGAGGATTTGACGCTGATCGGGACAGCGGAAATGCCGCTGACCGGCTATCACGCTGATGAAATTTTGGACGAGAAAGATTTGCCGCTGTTGTATACGGGATACAGTCCATGCTACCGCAAGGAAGCAGGAACGTACGGCAAGCATACGCGTGGATTGTTCCGAGTGCACCAATTTAGCAAATTGGAGATGTACGCGTTCTGTTTGCCGGAACAGTCTAAGGAGATTCATGAAAAAATCCTCAGCGTCGAGGAAGCGTTGTGGCAGCAAATCGGCATTTCGTACCATGTGGTGAATATCGCGGCGGGTGACTTGGGCGCGCCGGCTGCCAAAAAATACGACATCGAGTACTGGTCGCCAGTTGATGAGACCTACCGCGAGCTGACGAGCTGCTCAAATTGTACAGATTATCAAGCGCGCGGTTTGAACATTCGGGTGCGGCGAGCGGATGGTAGTATTGAGTCGGTTCACACCTTGAATGGTACGGCGGTTTCGTTGGCGCGGTCATTGGTGGTGATTTTAGAGAATTTCCAGAACGATGATGGCAGCTTGACGGTGCCGGAAGTACTTCGTCCGTACATGAATGGCCGCGAGGTGATATAATAGAGCTTAGGAGGGTATATGGCGTTGACTAATGACGACAAGCAATGGATCAAGGGCGCGATCGCCGATGGCGTGGTCGAGGCCTTGGAAACTGTTGTTTTGCCGCGATTTGACGAGCATGACAAGCGGTTTGATAGGATCGAGGCTAGGCTTGATTCGGTTGAAGAAGACGTCTCTGGACTGAAAGAAGACGTCTCTAGTCTGAAAAGCGAGATGTGTGAAGTTAAAAGCCGACTCAATGGGGTTGAAAGCGAGATGCGCGAAGTTAAAGATCGGCTCGGTCGAGTTGAAGGTGAATTGCAGGCACTGACGAACGACATTAAAGAGATATACGATGTTATTTACGGCAAGCCGAACAAATCATTTATGAGCGCTAGCTTTGCTAAAATGTCGTCGAAGGAAAAGCTGCTCATTATTAACGAAGAATTACTAAAAATAGCGAAGGAGGCGGGCGTTGTTTTGCCGCGCTAGAGCGTAATAATAGGAGGAAAAAATGATTAAAGATATTACCATTACCGGCGTCAAATACGAATTGACAGATACGACAAAAAAATACGTCGAACGTAAGGTTGGGTCACTGGGTAAATATTTGCCGCGGCATGCCCGCAAGAGTGCGACCGCTGACGTGAAGATTAAGCAGATTGACAACCCTGGCGGTAACAAGTACGAGGTTGAGGTTATTATTAACGTGCCAGATAAGAAAATTACTGCCAAAGATTCGACGATGAACGTTTTAGCAGCGGTGGATATAGTTGAGGCGAAGTTAAATGGGCAGGTGCGAAAGTATAAGGATGACGTTTTAACGCATGTCGGCAGCAGCCGCGGAGTTTTGGCTAAGTTGAAGCGAGGATTGAGCCGGAAATAATTTATACCTGAAGTTGGCATGAAGCGCTCACATTCTGGGCGCTTTTTCTTTTCAAATTGTTGAAGCGAGGATTCCAGTGTGAGAAATAAATTTATCCTATTGGGGAAAGTATGCGAGTATTGATGTCTCTCAAAGTGATTGATCTTTGCGTAACGTGTATAAAACCAGAGTCTATTTTTGAGGAAACAGACAAGCTTTTAGTGATGTCTGTATTGGGCTGCCGGCATAATATCCAGCAAAGAGGACTGTCTGTTGGTTCGCTGCCAGCTAATATATTAGTAAACTTATCGGTTAAAGCCTCAGCTATAGTTTGATGTTGTATCGGAGGAGTTTGTTCCTGGCTCTCTTGGTAGGACATAGGGGTGTGATCTGACTCATTCCTGCCAGAAATAAGACGAAGTGTCCAATTTATATTCAAACTGTCCTCATCTTGGTAAGTTGGTAAAATGTCTAATCCTGGAGTTGTAGTTGAAGTTGGCGGTTGGTCTGAGCTATGCCAAACATCATCAGTGACGACTCCGATTTTGTATCCAAAATATAGTCCATGTATATTCTTACAAATTTTTAGTGGATTGTTTGGTATAGTTGTGTCTGCAGTCATTTTTCTGGCGATAGTTAGCCAGTTTTCTTTACCAAGACCGTGAGGTGCCAGAATAACGTGCGGTGTAGTGTCTTCCTGCTGTTTCATGCTTTCAAATTGTTCGGCTAGATATTGAAAGTCAACTCCGGCGGATATCATTTGCTCCGATGTTGGTGCCGAAAGATCAAGGTAGCCAACCAAACGCTTAGATAACTCAAAAGCCTTCATGAAAGCCTGTCTTGTTTCTGGATTTGCTATACACTCTAATCCGAAACCAGTTTCATCTTTTTTCTTAGCTTCTTCAACGGCAGTATTGAGCGTATCTAAGAATGAAGCAGCTCCAAGCGACCGACTAGTGGAAAGCTGCGCCTCTTTCTCCTTTTCTTGAGCTCGACGCCAGGCATTCTCCGCTTCGGCTAGAGTTTCTGGTGGGAGTAGATCGAAATTAGTCATAAGTAGTCTCTTTCTTTATGCTTGAATAGTTGTTTCTATAAACGATTGTAGTATATTTGGCAAATCTTTGGGGTCGTCGATAAATTTGGCATTTGGGGCATATAACTGTTCGGCTGCGATTGAACCGATTGATACGCCGTATACTACAGTATTTTGGTCGCGGCGCAACTGGTTGATGGCTGCATATGCGGCGTTACGGTCGCTGCTCTCGCCGTCGGTCACGACAATGACGATTCGCTGGCGATCGTGGTCGCGGCGTA
Source organism: Candidatus Saccharimonadota bacterium (assembly GCA_905373795.1). GTDB lineage: Bacteria > Patescibacteriota > Saccharimonadia > Saccharimonadales > Saccharimonadaceae > Nanosynbacter. The sequence continues at coordinate 48,054 of CAJPUO010000003.1, read as the reverse complement.
GTCCAGCAATTTCCTGGAGAGCTAAATAATCCGCGGTGTCACCCGCATCAGCTGCAGTTATGGCTGCGTAGGTATCAAGCCGCTGTTTATCGTTCAGGCTACTGCTCAGAGGTTTATGGCAGACTGAACTACTGCCAAACGTATACAACGCGGTGCGAACTGACAAGTCGGATAGATCGATATTTTGCTCTTTTTCCAGCTTTCGGATATCGCGTTCCATGCTGGCAAGCCCTTCCAGCATGATGACGGCGCAGCTGGCGGCGGATTGCGCTGACTTACCAGCCATCGATTCAGAGCGGTCAAATACAAAGAAATAGTCAGTCTTGCAACTCAATTCTGCTTGCCCGCGGATAGTTTCATAGCGTTGGAACGCTTCTGGCGCGACGCCGCTTTTAATGTCGGCGACGGTTTGTGCTAGACGGTTGGGGTCGAGGACGTCGCCATCCTGGTGAGCGCGGCGGCTGAGACCGCGGCGAGTAGCGGCGGCTTCGCTTAAGACCGATCGAAAAACTTCGCGCATCTGGTCAATTTGCTTACGAAAGCGTCGAACCTCGCTGTTGTACTTTTCCTTTTCGCGCAGAGAATGCCCGGTCTGTTCGCGGTAGCGGCGATTGGCTTCTCTTTGGCGGTTATGTTCTCGCTGTTCGGGCGTTACACTCTCGCGGCGTTTGTCTTGATTAGCTTTTTTTATGGTTTTATGGATTTTTTCATGCTCTTCGGGACTGAGCGGATCGGGATGTCTGTTGTCGAAATAATCAGTGTAGGCGTCAGAAAATGGATTATTGTCTTGTTCGCCGGTATCGTTTTGCGGCGAGTCAGAATCTTGTTGATTATCTTTCGCTTCTTGTTTATCAAGCTCTATGAGCTTTTCGTACCTTGGCCAAATCTGCGTGAGCCAATAGTCAAAGCGGTCGCTGCCGGAAAGTTTCTTGCCGCTAGAGCCTCTTGCGCCAGGATCGGTCAGGAACGAGATAAGGTCAACCTGCCCATCCTGGAAATTGCGCAGTTGGTTTATCACTTCATCAACTTCTTGACGAACAGGCGTTTCGCTGTCCGGTATCATTTCCTGGCGGATGATTTTGTAAAGAAATTGTAGGTGCATTGGTATGTCGGTATAATCAACCGCCTCACCATCTCGCTCCATCGGAAATAGGCGATTGTCGTAAATATCAGCAGCAACTTCGCGCATAGCTGGCAGCATGTTCATAATCTGTTTATTGCCGTGGATATCGGTCAGGATATTGTTAAAAATTTGGCGCGCTTGCCGTTCCTGTGGATTTTTACTACCCATGATGAACGTATTTTGGCGGGCTGCAAACGCAGGATCGTGCTTGACATCGCGTACATGCGCCATCAGCTCATGCAGGGTGGCAAAAACACAGTGGTCAGCCGAGTATCCTTTTTCGATGAAGAATGATGGGTCGATAGTGAATGAGCCAGTTTTAAGGTTGGTAGCCCATTTCTTGCCAACTGTCACGTACACGTCCATACCGGTCAAGCGGCGTAGACTTGGTATTTGATCGCGTAAAAAACTCGCCGCTTTATCAAGCGCAGCCTGACGCTCTTCCAGCAGTGCTTCTTGTTCGGGCGTTGGCGCCGATGGTTCCGGGTCATTTGTTGATATATGCAATACTTCAGACATCTTCTTTACAAATCGTATATTTATAGTATATAATACCATCTATGCAATTAAAAGGTCAATATGTCTATGAATATAACTGAACCGCAACCTATCACCACTGAATTACGGCTTGAGCGTCGGGTGTTGGAAAGCTATTATGCTCCAGACGCGGCTGATCGAACGACGGACGGTGTCGTGGAGCTGATGGCTGGTTTGCAGGAAAGTATGCAAGCGGTCAGGGATGACTGGCGAACGGCAGCTGCGGGAGATCGGCAATATTTAGAGCGGCTGGCAGCCCCGCACATTGCGCACATCAACGAATCCAGGCGCCAGACGAACTTGGAAGAGCCGGATATACGAGCCAGCGAAGTTGGCGAGAATTTTTTACTGGGTCTGGCAGAGCCGAATTGGGAAGAGTATATGCCGCGCGATACGAGCGATGAGGAATTGCAGCGCTGGGAAACTTTCAAGGATGAACATCCGGATGTGGCAGATAACCTAGAAGATTGGTATATGTGTCATGCGAAACTACACGAACTGCGTAAAGATGCCGGGCTGATGGAGCGGTTTGACGAGGAATATCGCGGCGAGCAAATGGCAGCGACTCGCGCGGCAGCTGAGTTTTTGCGCGCCCAAAGCAGAAAACAGGATATTAGCGAGCAGATGGCAAACATACGCGCCAAGGCGGCGAAAACAGACCGTCCTTTGACAGCGGGCGAGCGGCGAAGAATAGCCGCGTTACAAAAGCAATTGTCCGAGGTTGATGAGAATATTGAGATTCCGCCGAATAGCAGCAAAGAAAAGTTTTTGGAAGAAGTGACTCGTTTGCAAGTCCGCGAATGGAAACGGCAATTAGACAGCGGTTTGTTGATGACCGAGCAAATGCAAACGATCATTGATGAGACATTGCCGGCCATGATGCGCGGCGAACCAACACTGTTTATTGGTGAAACGGGCGGCGCGAAAACCGCTTTGGCGGAGTATATGGCGCGGAGATACTGCGGTGTTGAACCAGAGTTTATCAGTGCGTATGGCGATGTCAACAGTTACCAGTTGATGGGTAAGCAAGAACTGCGCGAAAAAAACGGGGCGAGCATCAGCGAGTTTGTGCCAGGGCCGATTATCCGCGCCATGGAGCAGGGTAAGCCGCTCATTCTTGATGAAATCAATGCTATGCCGCCAGAACTCCTGAAACGCTTGAACAAAATAATGCAGTTGCGTCCAGGCGATAAGTTTACGGTGCAGGAGGATTCTGGGCGGATCGTGGAAGTTCATCCGGGCTTCTGTATCATTGCCACGGCTAATGAGAAATCCAAGCGCTATAAGGATGTTGATGATTTGAGCGTTGAGTTCCAGAATCGGTTTGGGGCGAATATCAACCGCGTGCGTTACCCTGACCACGATAAGAGCTATGGCGAATATCCGCGCGAGAATACTCAGCTGGCCATGGCGGCTGTGGCGACGGAACGGGGCGAATTACCGCCAGAAATTGACGAGCGGGACTTTGAAGATTTTGTGAGAGCGGCTCGATTGAGCCAGCAGATATTTAGCGGTACCAATGGCGAAGGATATAATAAGTTTATTGATACAGAGAAGTTGGTGGATAACCGTCCTGGCTTGGAGGAAACAGTGCTGGCGCCGCGTACCATGGTGGATATTTTACGAAAAGTTGCTGGCAGTTACGGCGTGGTATCGCTGAAGCGGGCGTGCGAAACGTTTTTGGATGGTATCAAGAACGAGAATGATCGCAAGGTGATGCATCATATCCTTAAGTACCATGATTTGCTGCCAGAGGAAATGCTAAGAAAAACATCGGAAGAGGCAGAAAATGATGAGGAGACAGAGGAAAGCTGATTGGCTTTTAGGATAAGTATATGAGTATGCCTGAAATTCTTCCACCGGAAATTCTCACCGCTGCCGGGAGCGCTTGGGATAAAGCCCATGAGAGACAAGAAGCTGCCAGTCAAGGTTTTGGTTCTGCGGCGCTCTTTGGCGCGCTTGATGGCGCTGTTAGCGAAGCTATGGAAAGGGGTGGAGTTGGCTTTAATGGTTTGGAAAATAGGATAGCTAACCCAGAAATCAGAGAACTATTTGAGCGAGATCTTGAGGATTATGAAACAATCTTTGCTGGAGCGGGTATCGATATGCCGACGCCGGCTGAGCTGGCGCGGGGCGGCATTGATTTTGGGCGGTTGGCAGAGATGAAAGAAGAACGGCCAGATTATGATTTAGTTGTGGCGCCATTGACGCTGCCACTAGATACACTGGGCCAGCTTGTGTCGACGGTCGCACAAGACGAAACCGTTGCTGAAAACCCGTTTAAAGCGGATTACAGTCGGGTAGAAAAGGGTAAAGGATTGTATGTACCTATCCCAGATGGCATGTGGGATCGAGCTATGGCAAGTATCGCACAAAGTTGGCGTCTGCCAACTACGGATGGTGAATATAAATGGACGTTTTTTGTTACCGAACAATAGCGAGACATTAGGAGATAGCCCTTCTTATATCAAAGTGGCACAAAAAGATAGAATAACAGCACCAGCTCCTGGCTATATTGCCTACCAAGTGCACCGGGCTCGCATGGGAATACCGCTATTAAAGCTTCATCATAGGAGTAAACGAGTGGCACCGGCAGTATCTGGTGAATTCAATAGTTCATATACTGACGACCATGATACTTATGCGTTAATTGCTGATTGGGATGGTTATTATAGTGAAATATATGTTATCACAGCTAATATATCGTTATTAGAATCTCAGAATCAATCGAATGCTCGTAGTTTCGTTGATGTGAGGCTGTGCGCTCCTGTTGGATAAGCTCATGGTTGTGCGTGTAGTTCATCATGGGTTATGAATCGGGTTTCTATGTCCAAACACCCTTTAATTTTCCAGCCCTGCACGGTATAATTGTATACAGTTTTTGAAAATGCCTGAAAGTGAGGGAGTTTTGAGTTTATGGCAATGACACAACAAAAGGCGCTGAGTAAGATTTTTGGCGATCCGCAGAAGAAGATTTTGAAACGGCTACAGAAGCAAGTTGATGTAATTAACGGTCTGTCTGAAAAGTATGAAAAACTGTCAGATAAGGAGCTGCAAGCGCAGACCGAGTTGCTGAAAAAGCGCTTGGCAAAGAAAAACGTAACACTGGACACTATTTTGCCAGATGCCTTTGCAGTGGCACGTGAGGCGGCCAAGCGCGTCATCGGCGAGCGTCCGTACGATGTCCAGCTAATCGGCGGCATGGTTCTTCATGAGGGTAATGTGGCTGAAATGAAGACTGGTGAGGGTAAGACCCTGGTGGCGACGCTGCCGACATATCTCAATGCGCTGGAAGGCAAGGGTGTTCATGTGGTGACTGTCAACGATTATCTGGCGCAGCGTGACGCTGGCTGGATGGGGCAGGTGTATGACTTTTTAGGCCTGACCACTGGCGTGATCATCAACGAAGCGTCGTTTGTGTATGATAAAGAGTATGATAATGAGCATCACGACGATCCGCGCATGCGTAAGCTCCGCCCAGTCACTCGTAAGGAAGCCTACGCGGCAGATATTACTTATGGCACTAATAACGAGTTTGGTTTTGACTATCTGCGCGACAACATGGTGAACGACGTTGATTTGCTCAGGCAGCGCGAACTAAACTTCGCCATCGTTGACGAGGTGGACTCAATTCTGATCGATGAAGCGCGCACGCCGCTGATCATCTCGGCACCAGCAGCAGAGAACCCAGACAATTACTACACTTTCGCTAAAGTTGCCAGTAAATTAGTGCCAGAGGATTATGTTCTGGATGAAAAGCGTCGCAGCGTGGCCTTGACCGACGAGGGCGTGGAAAAAGTCCAAAAACTGCTGGGAATAAAAAATTTGTACACGCCAGATCACGTGCGCAGCGTTTATCATATGGACCAGGCTCTGCGAGCACAAACATTGTTCAAGCGCGACAAAGACTATGTGGTGACCAACGACGGCGAGGTGATCATCGTCGATGAACACACCGGTCGTTTGATGCAAGGACGCCGTTATAACGAAGGTTTGCACCAGGCAATTGAGGCCAAAGAAGGTGTGCCGGTGCTAGAAGAAAGCATGACGCTGGCGACCATTTCGTTCCAGAATTATTTCCGTTTGTACAATAAACTTTCCGGTATGACTGGTACGGCATTCACCGAGGCCGAAGAGTTTCAACAAATTTATTCACTGGACGTTATCCAGATTCCACCGAACAAGCCAGTGATCCGCGACGACAAAGAAGACCTGATTTTCAAGACCGAAAAGGGCAAGCTGAAGGCAGTCGCCGAAGCTATTAAGGATTATCACAAGCAAGGCCGGCCAGTGTTGGTTGGTTCTGGCTCGATTGCCAAGAACGAGCAGATTGCCAAATATCTGGAAAAAGAAGGCATCAAGTTTGAGATTTTGAACGCCAAGAATAATGAGCGTGAGGCTGCCATCATCGAGAAAGCTGGTGAGAAGGGCGCCATCACACTGGCGACGAACATTGCCGGACGCGGTACCGACATCAAGCTTGGCAAGGGTGTCAAGGAGTTAGGTGGTCTGGTGGTGATCGGTTCGGAGCGCCACGAATCACGGCGCATCGACAATCAGCTGCGCGGCCGCGGCGGTCGTCAGGGCGACCCGGGCGAGACGCAGTTCTATGTATCGACCGAGGATGATTTGATGCGAATTTTCCAGGGCGAGCGCATCGCCGCGCTGATGGATCGGCTGGGCGTAGATGAAGAAACGCCGATTCAAAACCGCGCGGTGTCAAAGACGTTGGAAGCAGCCCAGAAACGCGTCGAGGGCTACAATTTCGATACGCGCAAAAGTGTTGTTCAGTATGACAACGTGATTAATCGCCACCGCCGCGTGGTGTATGTCATGCGCCGCAAGATCCTGGAAGGCGATAACATTAAGCCGGAGATTGAACGCTTACTGCGAGCGAAAGTTCATGAATTGGCAGCGCTGCCAACTAAGAATAATCCGAAGTTTGTCGAAGATTTTACGGCAATTTTCCCAAGCGACGAAGCGAAAATTTCGAAAATTGGCAAAGAAAAGAAAGACAAGCTGCGCTATGAAAAGGCGCTGAAGCTGGCTGAAGAGTCATATGCGGCGAAAGAGTCTGAAATTGGCGCGGATAATTTGCGCGGCGTGGAGCGCGAGGTTTATATGGCAGTGCTGGATACCTTGTGGATGCAGCATTTGGAGAATATGCAGCACCTGCGCGAGGGTATTCACTGGCGCAGCGTTGGGCAGCGCGATCCGTTGGTGGAATATCGTTCGGAGTCGCAAAAGTTGTTTGAAAGTTTGCAGGCTAATTTGCGCGACGAAGTTTTGACGGTCATCTTCAATATTCATGAGGCCGATGCGGTGGTTCGCCAGTCGCAGGATGATGAATACGACACGGAATTAACGCGCTTGGCAGAGAACGCTGTGGAACGCGGTGTTAATGAGCTTGGTGCGGGCGAGGAAAATCGCGACGACGACTTTTCGGTGAGAAAAGGCAAATCAAGCGCCGAATCAAACCGCGCTAAGAACCAAGCGCGCAAGAAAAAGAAAGCTCAGCGCCAAAATCGTAAAAAACATCGCAGATAATTCAGGCAATAGACAATTAAGGAGCAGAATAGATGAAGCATACAGTTGAGGAAGTTAAACTGAAGAATGGTGCGCGCGGTCTGTTAATCGACGTCCCAGACGCCACGGTAATGAGTTTTCAGGTACAGTTTCGGGCAGGCGACCGCTACGTGCGGGATAAAGAGATTTACGAAACAGCGCATTTAATGGAGCATATGGCGTTTGGCGCAAACGAGAAATTTCGTTCGGAGCATGCCTACGAGCAGGAATTTATAAAGAACGGCGCCTATCATAATGCTTATACTTCCGATTATTCCATGGTGTACGAGGCGGTTTGCGCAGATTTTGAGTGGGATCGGATTTTGGAATTGCAGCGGCTGGCGATTGTCACGCCGCGGTTTACTAGCGATTCGTTTGAGGCGGAGAAGGGTAATGTTCGCTCGGAATTAACCGGCTATTTGAATAATCACAGCCGCGTATTATGGCTGCGGGTGCAGCAAGCTTTGGGCGAGGATATTTTGACGGATAGCCAGCGCCTGAAAAAAATGGACAACGTAACGATAAAAGATATTAAGGAGCATCATCGACGGACGCATACACTCAATAATATGCGGTTTGTGATTGCTGGAAAAATGGCTGGCCGCAAGACCGCTATTAAGGATTTTTTAGAGCAATGGCAATTGGAACCCGGCGAACGATTTGCAATTCCGCGCGATGAGCTGCACGGCGCGCGGCCTCTGTTAATTCGCCGTAAAGAAGCGTCGAATTTGAACTTTGGCTGGTCGATAAGCCTGCCGCGCGAGTTAACTAACGAGGAGTCGGATGCTATGGGCTGCCTGAACCATATTTTAACCGGAACGCTGAGTTCGCGGATTCTGGGTATGGCCCGTAAAAAAGGCTTGGTGTACGGGATGTTTAGCGATACTTCGGTCGGATTTTATGATTCGTCGTGGGATTTTGGCGGCCAAGTCAATTTGGAGACTGCGGAGGTGCTATTTGACATTATCGTGCGCGAGCTGAAAAAGGTATTAAACGGCGATATCGCTGCCGAGGATATCGAGGCTGCCAAGTCGTACGCCCTGGGGCGCTATCAAATGGGCGCGCAAACGGTGGCGCAAATTAGCAATTTTTATACCCGGCGCTATTTTTCTGACGACTTTGTTAAAGATTATGCTGGCGTGCCAGCGGCAATTTTGGCAATTACCGCTGAGAAGATAATCCAAGTAGCCAGAGAATTCCTCGACTCAGAAGTCCGCGTCCTCGCTGGCGTGAGCTCTGGCGACAGAGATCTGTTGCTGCGGCTTCAGGAGAAGCTGGCTGTGCTGGACTAAGATAGCTATAATGCAAAAGATATATCAAATCCGATATATCTTTTGCAAAATTTCCTTATACTTAAGTTATATTAACTTGCTGATGATAATCTAATTTTGTTTATCAGCAGATTCTGATTCTGGTTCTGGTGGCAGTCCAACAGCCTTTCGTAATATTGGCGAATCCATCGCCAGTCCTCTGTTTGAGTCTGGAGTTATTTTTTCTCCTTTCGGAGGCAGCCCAACGGCTTCTCGTAATATTGGCGAATCCATCGCTGATCCCCTGTCAGAGCTAGCTTCTCTAAATGTGTCAGCAACTGCGCCCCAATCGCTTTTGTCAGGTGTGCTGCTTAAGTTGCCTTCTGGTTGTGTAATAAATTGTTCATGCATGGTTTGAAGAATAACATAGTATATAAAATAAGTCAAGTTTAGGATGTTGCTATGATTAATTTACTCTATGTTATACTGTAAATATGAAAATAATTATCGCTGGTTACGGCGTAGAAGGTATATCAAATCTGATATATTTCCAGCAGAAATTTCCTGACGCGGAGTTTGTGGTGGCTGATGAACGTCCGGCGGATAAACTGCCGGCGATTCCGGACGGCGTGAAGCTGATTTCTGGTAAAAATGTCTTCAGCGAACAGCTGGGCGATGCTGATTTGGTGGTGCGAACAGCCAGTTTGCCGCCGCGTAATATAAAAACTAACGGTAAAATTTGGTCGGCGACTAACGAGTTTTTCGACAAGTGTCCAGCGCCGATTATTGGCGTAACAGGGACGAAGGGCAAGGGAACGACGTGTAGTCTGATTGCGGCTATCTTGCAACAAGCTGGTCAAACGGTACACTTGGTCGGCAACATCGGCGTGCCGGCGCTGGATGTCTTGCCGAAGATTAAAAAAAACGACATTGTCGTTTATGAATTGTCTAGTTTTCAGCTGTGGGATCTAAAAAAATCGCCGCATATTGCGGTGGTGCTAATGATCGAGCCGGATCATCTGAATGTTCACGTGGATTTCGCCGACTACCTCAATGCTAAGAAAAATATTTGCCGCCACCAGCATCTTGGTGATGTCTGTTTATATCACCCGACGAATAAATATTCGCGGGAAGTGGCTGCCACACCGCTTAATAGGCTGCCAGATACGGGCGACAATCATGGCGATACGCTGGATTTTGCGCAGCGCTATGCTATTGCTGACGATGACCAAGTTTATGTTCAGGACGGCTACTTTTGCGTGCAAAGTCGGCAGATTTGCAGCACTAGGCATTTGCGTTTGCCAGGTGCACATAATCTCGAGAATGCCTGCGCAGCCATGAGCGCGGTGACGGAACTGCCGATCACCGTGACCGACGAGCAATATGCTGCCGGACTGGAGAGTTTTACAGGATTGCCGCACCGTTTGAAATTCGTCGCTGAGAAAAACGGCGTGAAATATTACGATGATAGCATTTCAACCACGCCCGGTAGCGCTATTGCCGCGTTAAAATCTTTCACGGAGCCAAAAATTTTGATTTTGGGCGGCTCTGATAAGGGGGCGGACTACGCGGAATTAGTACAGGAAATCGCCAGGCAGCAAATGCGAGCAGTGATTGTCAACGGCGCTAATGCCAGCGAAATTGCTGAAATTCTGCGCAAAGAAAACGTCTCTTGCCAAATTGTGCAATTAGAAATGGCGACGATGCCAATGGTCGTCGAAGCGGCAGCCAATCAAGCACAGTCCGGCGATGTAGTGATTCTCAGTCCGGCCGCCGCTAGCTTCGATATGTTTAAGAGCTACAATGACCGCGGCGAGCAGTTCGTGACGGCGGTGGAGAATCTCTAATTTTGATAGATTTCTGGTTTCAATACCCCGATATATGGCAGATTGCGGTATTGTTGGCGGAAATCTAGGCCGTAGCCGACGACGAATTCGTTAGGAACTGACAGGCCGACGTAATCGGCGGTAACGTTGGCGATACGTCGTTCGGGTTTGTCGAGTAGTGAGCAGACTTTGATTGAGGACGCACTGCGACCAGAGAATAATTCTAGCAACCTTTCCAACGTTCGACCGGTATCGACGATGTCTTCGACCAGCAAAATATGCCGCCCAGTAACGTCGCTATCAATGTCTTTGAGAATAGTGACCGCGCCGGATGATTCAGTTGCGTCGCCGTAGCTAGAGACGTCAATGAAATCGATTTCCAGGTAACAGTCCATCGCTCGCACTAGATCAATCATAAACGGTGCTGCACCGCGCAGTATACCGATGACCAGCGGGTTTTTGTCACGATATTCTGCCGTCAGCTCTCGGCCCAGCTGCGCCACTGCATTGTTAATTTGCTCAGTAGTCACGAGGATTTTAGCAATGTCTTGATTCATTAGGATAAGTATAACAATTAGCTAGCAAAATCGCTAATCCGCTTGGCGATAATTGTAGTGGGTTCAAGAATGCGGCATTGCGGAAAAAGGCGTTGTAACCGCCTCTTAATTGCCAGATAATGCGTGCAGCCTAGAACAATAACATCGCTGCCGTCCGCAACACTGGCCGATACTTCATCAAGCACAATATCGTCGGCCAAACCTTGATCAATCATCTGCGCCCACGCACGGGTGTCTGGCGTATCGATGCGAACGCCAGTAGCATATTCACTGATAAGCGCGCGCAGACGCTGGCTGTGTTTGGTGGCGTTTGTCGCCAATAGAGTGATATGACGTGATTTAGTGAGTGTTGCAGCTGGTTTAATCATTGGCTCAAAGCCAATAAAGCGGACATCTGGATAGCGCTGTCGTAGTGGTTGTATGGCAATTGTTGTAGCGGTATTGCAGGCGAGGATAATGATGCTACATGACAGCAGGGGCTGGATAGCGGTATCAGTCAGTGTGATAATTTCTTCTGACGAGCGATTACCGTACGGTGCATGCTTTCTATCAATGACTGTAGTATATGTATGCTGCGGCAGTAATTTTTTCAGCCTCTTTGCTACTAATTCACCGCCAGTTCCCGTATCAAATATGCCAATCTTCATACAAAAAGTATAGCAAAGTTGTTACAATAGTACCCATGCAGCCACTCAAAAAACGCATCCAAACCCTGCAGTCAGAAGTAGAACAGGCCAAGGCGGCGCTGGATTTTGCGGCGTTGGAGCAGGAGATGGCGGCGCTGGACGAGCGGCTTAACCAGCCGGAGATTTGGCATAATCCGGACGAGGCGCAGGCCTTAGCGAAAAAGGCAGCCAGCTTGCGCCAGACAGTCGAGCCGTGGCAGACGCTGGGGGTGCAGCTAGCGGATATCGCTGAGTTGATGGAGCTGGGCGATGACGATTTGTTGCCGGAGTTTGAGGCGCAGGTGGCGGTGCTGGAGCAGGATTTTACCCGGCGCAAGACCGATTTACTGTTTAGCGGCCCATACGACAACCGCGAGGCGGTAGTGCGAATTTCGGCGGGCGTAGGCGGGCTGGATGCGCAGGATTTTGCGGCGATGTTGGAGCGGATGTATCTGCGTTGGGCGGAGCGGTCGGGGATGAAAGTCGATACGCTGGAGCGCTCGACCAATGATGATGCCGGGATAAAGACGGCGGTGCTGGAGATTTCTGGGCCGTTTGCCTATGGAAAATTGCGCTCAGAAAATGGCGTGCACCGGCTGGTGCGCCTCAGTCCGTTCAATGCTGATAATTTGCGCCAGACCAGCTTCGCGCTGGTGGAGGTGCTGCCAAAGATTGATACACCGGATGAAATTGCGATTGACCCGAATGATCTGAGGATTGATGTGTATCGTTCGGGCGGCAAGGGTGGTCAAGGCGTGAATACCACTGACTCGGCGGTGCGGGTGACGCACGTGCCGACGGGCATTGCCGTGGCGATTCAGAATGAGCGCTCGCAGATTCAGAATAAAGAAACGGCGCTGAAGATTTTGCGCTCCAAGTTACTGGCAATGAAACTGGAGCAACATGCCGAAACCCTGTCTGACCTCAGGGCTGGCGAGTCGGCCAACTGGGGCAGCCAGATCAGAAACTATGTGTTGCATCCGTATACACTAGTCAAGGACACCCGCACCAAGTACGAGAACCGCAACGCTCAAGGGGTACTGGATGGCGATATTGATGAGTTTATTGAGGCGTACTTGCGAAAAACCCAGTGATAGCAGCAGTTTGCGGTCAGAATACAGTTTATGCTATAATATTGCTTGATGATTCTGTTAGATAGGGTGACGAAGAATTACGGGAAGAATAATAAGCCAGCCTTAAATCGGGCGAGTATTCATGTTAGTGCTGGCGAGTTTGTGATTATTGTTGGTACTTCTGGCGCTGGTAAATCGACGCTATTAAAACTCCTGACGCGCGAGGAAAAGCCAAGTTCCGGGAAAATCGTCGTTGGCGGTATTGATTATGACAATTTGAAAGATAAGCACATTCCGTTGCTGCGCCGTAAGATTGGCGTGGTGTTTCAGGATTTTAAGCTGCTGCCAAATCGGACAGTATTTGAGAATATCGCGTTTGCGCTGGAAATTGCCGGGATGACTAACCGCGAAATTAAATCAACCGTGCCGAAAGTGATTGAACTAGTGGGCTTGAAAGGCAAGGAAAAACAATTTCCGAATCAGTTGTCTGGCGGCGAGCAGCAGCGGGTGGCGATTGCTAGAGCGGTGGTACGCCAACCGAAAATTCTGATCGCTGACGAGCCAACTGGCAACCTGGATCCGAAACACAGCTGGGATATCGTGCGCTTGCTGGAAAAAATTAATAAATACGGCACGACAGTGATTTTAACGACGCACAACGTGGAGATTGTTAACCGGTTGAAGCGGCGCGTTATTACCATTGATCACGGCAAGATTACTTCTGACCAAGCAAAAGGAAGTTATAAGCAATGACAAAGGCAAAGACAAGGAAAAAACCCGTATCTTCAAGGGAAGCAGTTCGTATCAAACAGCGCCGGCGCGGCTGGTTGACGTTTGTTAGAATGTGCCGCTACGGCATCAATAGTTTTAGCCGCAATGCTTGGCTGACGGTTGCTGCTACTGCGGTGATGAGTATTACGCTTTTGATCGTTTTTATGACGATGTCCGCCCGCCAAATTTTATTAGACACGGCATCCAATATCTCTAAACAAGCCGATATGTCGATTTACCTAAAGGGCGATACGCCGGAAAAAGAAATTAACGCTATTAAGTCGCGGATTGCCAAATTGGATAATGTGGTTGGCGTAAAATACGTTTCTGCCGAGGAGGCGCGCGATCAGCAAGCCAAGCAGTATGAGGACGACCCGGAGGCATTGGAGGCTATTAAAGAATCCAGCAATGAAATGTCGGCGACGCTGCGAGTCTCGGTAGAAGATTTGAATAATCAGAAATCTCTGGAGAATTTTATTAAAACTGACAAATTGTATAAAAAATACAAAGATCCGCGCCAAGAACCGTCGTTTAGCGGCGACCGCCAGCAGGCGCTGAAAACCGTTGGCGACTGGGTGCATTTGGCAAGTATTGGCGGCTCAATTGCTACTGTGGTGTTCGTGGTGATTTCTTCGCTGGTTGTTTTTAATACGATTCGCATGGCAATCTTTAATAGGAAAGACGAGATTCAAATGATGAAGCTAATCGGCGCTGAAAGGAGTTTTATTCGCGGGCCGTTTATCGTAGAAGCGGTAATGTACGGGTTCATCGCGGCAATTATCGCAACGATCGCCGGCTACAGTTTGCTGTTCTTTGTTCGCGAGCCGATGACCAGATACGGCATTCCGGCGGAGGGTTTGCTTAGCAGCCTAACTATGTACGTCGGTTTGGTGCTTTTGGCGATGATTGTCATCGGTGCATTCATCGGCGTAGTCTCCTCATGGATTGCCACGCGCAAATATTTGAAGCTATAATTTTGATCTAAAAAGAGTGCTTGTTATAGGGTTTTCTTAAAGTCATTCAAATCTTGTTGACAACGCCATTACGCTTGTGCTAACATATAGGTATGAAATTACGGTCCACCACACCAATTTCAGATTCATTAGCCAGCAGGGCAGCCCTGGTGGCGGTGGCTGTGTTGGTTGCAGGCTCAGGCGTTTTCGCCTTGGGTTCGCATGTTTTTGCTCGTGATTATGAGGCGGAAATCAAAGCAAAAGAACAAGAAGCAAGCAAATATAATTCCGAGGCGTCTCGTTTGGGTGAGATGGCGGATAATTTGCAATCTGAGCTGGATAAAATAAATAGCCAGATTACTACCATCCAGGGGCAGATAGTTGACAGCCAGAAGAAAATAGATAATCTGAATGCGCAGATAAAGAAGAATGAGATATTGATAAAACAAAGACGCAAGGCGATGGGCCAGGTTTTGGCGGATATGCATGTTGATGATCAGATTTCACCGTTGGAGATGCTGGCCAGCTCAAATAGCATAGGAGATTACATTGATAAGCAAGAGCAGCGCAGTTCGCTGAGGACATCGCTGAACGGCAAGATCAAGGAAATTAAGGCGCTCCAAAAGAAATTGGAAGAGAATAAAAAACTGGTCGAGAATACGCTTAGAGACCAAGAAGCGCAGCGCAATGTTTTGTCGTCCAAACAGTCGGAGAAAGTTAAACTGGTTGCCGATACTAAGAACGACCAAAACGCTTATTCAGCACTAGCGCAAAAACGTAACAGCGAGGTCGCTAAGCTTCGCGAGGAACAAGCGGCAGCCAACCGGCGTGCCCTTGGTAGCGGCGTGTCAATCCCGGGCGGTATTCCAGGCGGCGGCGGTTATCCCGGTGTTTGGGCAAATGCGCCGCTGGATGCTTATGTTGACCCGTGGGGGTTGTATACGCGCGAGTGTGTGAGCTATGTAGCTTGGAAAATCCATAGTACTGGCCGGTATGTGCCGCATTTTGGCGGGGCGGGCAATGCTAACCAGTGGCCGTCAACAGCAGCGCGTCATGGCATCCCCAGCGGCTCGACGCCAAAAGCTGGCGCAGCGGCAGTGATGAGCGTCGGCACTTACGGCCACGTCATGTACGTTGAATCGGTTAATGGCGACGGTACAATTACAGTGAGCGACTACAACTTTGCTTGGGACGGATTGTACCGATATTATACGCGCTCAGCTTCCGGTTTGACGTACGTTTATTTCTAAAAATAGACTCTATTAACATAAAACGCTCGCGTTAACCGGGCGTTTTGTTGTATAATGTAATGATATGACGGAGAGAAAAAAAAGCCAGTCGGTTCAGTTTTTGGCAGTGATTATCGTGGCGATTATTAGCTTTGCGGCGGGGACTCGCTATGAAACAATTTTTGCGGCAGCCGCGCCGATGTTTGGGATGCGCGCGTCTAATAAAACGATCGATTTGTCTAGCGTTCAAGAAACGTACCAGCAACTGGCGGCAAATTATGACGGTAAGCTGGATACGCAAAAGTTAATTTACGGTGCCAGCCGGGGTTTGGTGGCTGCTGTCGGCGACAAGCATACGTCGTATATGGACCCGAAGGAGTCCGAGGAGTTTAAGAAATCATTAAGCGGTAATATCGGCGGCGGTATCGGCGCGGAGATCGGTCTGAGAAATAATAAACCGACAATTATCAAGCCGTTAAACGACAGCCCGGCGCAAAAAGCGGGCATAAAGGCTGGCGAAGTAATTATGAAAGTGAACGGCGAGGAAGCTGCTGATTGGGGTGTTGATAAAGTTGTCGATAAGATTCGCGGCGAAATTGGCACGTCGGTTAAGTTGACGCTACAGAACGGTCAGCAAATCCGCGAGGTCTCCGTGGTGCGGCAAAATATTACCGCGCCGGCTGTGGAGTCGAGAATTAACGGTAAAATTGGTATTTTGACAGTTAGTAGATTTAATGACGATACGGTCAGCGCTGCCAGAAAAGCTGCCCGGGAGTTTATCGACAGGGGCGTGACGAAAGTAATTGTGGATTTGCGCAATAATCCGGGCGGGACAGTTGATTCGGCGCAGGGCTTGCTGGGACTATGGCTGAATAACCAAGTTGTTTTGACGGAACGGCGCGGCTCGGAAACGGTCAAAACCCTAAATTCGACTGGTTCGCCAATTTTAGAGAATATACAGACGGTCGTGCTGATTAATGAGAATAGCGCCAGTGCCAGCGAGATTACGGCAGGAGCGCTGCGAGATTACGGCAAAGCAAAACTAGTCGGTAAAAAAAGTTATGGCAAGGGTAGCGTACAAGTGGTAATTGATTTGTCTAGCGGCTCGCAGCTAAAAGTCACTGAAGCGCGCTGGTATACGCCAAAGGGCAAGAATATCGATAAGGAAGGTATTAAGCCTGATGTGGAAGTGGAATTGACGGCGGACGATGTGAAGAACGATAAAGATCCGCAGCTGGAAAAAGCCGAATCTTTATAGTGCTTGTGTTTTTTATCAATAACCGTTAAAATTAAAAGTATTATGAATGGGAGCGGTCAGAAAAAAAAGATCTTATTAGTAGAAGATGAAATGGCGCTGTCGGCGGTTTACCGTTCAAGGCTTGAACTTGAGGGGTTTGACGTCAGGGAAGTCCATAATGGCGAGGATGCTTTATCAGCGACAGTGGAATATCGTCCGGATTTGATTTTGCTCGACGCCATGATGCCGAAGATTAGCGGCTTTGACGTGCTGGATATTTTGCGCAACACTCCAGAGACTGCCAATGTGCGGATTATCATGTTAACAGCGCTGAGCCAGCCAAAAGACAAGGAGCGCGCTGAGAGTTTGGGTGTTGACGACTATCTGGTGAAATCGCAGGTGGTTATTAGCGATGTAGTGTCTCGCATTAAGTATCATCTGGGGTTAGCTGCTTAAGTACCGCTGTCAGCTGTATTTGCCGGTACGAGGTATCGGTTTGATTTTTATTGTGTTTATGGTACAATAAAAACGTATGGAACACGAACAGCAGGACAATACGACAATTACAGAAAAACTTTCGCGCGGTCAAGAAGTGTCATTTCCCATTGAAGAGGTGCCAGCAAAAATTGAGTTATCGTTAGATGGTGTCAGGGACGAGCACTCGGGAAAAGCGGGAATAGAACCATCAAGCTGTCTGTGTCTTGCCAGCATTTATGTATTTCCGCTGATAAGGATGGAGCTCTGACGATCAAGGATACTTCAAAATACGGCACAGTAGTTTCTTATGAGGAATCAGAGCATCAGGGCGATTCTGGCGGATGGGGTAGTTTGTGGCATTGTGTACCACCAAGCAGCCAAGAACAAAACCCGGCGTTAGGACAAGATACGTTGGCTGAGTTTTCTGAGACAATACAGCTTCTGGCACGGCCGCTTGGAACGGATATTGATGGTAATAGACTCAGAGAGTCTTCGGAGCAAGGTATAAGGGGTAGGGATAAGGTTTCAATAAAGAGTTTTTATAGTTCTATGAACTCGCTTAAAGGCTTAGTATATACTGGGCGTTCGAAGATAAATAATATTATTAACGAGTATGCTCCGTATGATGTTGAGACTGATTTCGAAGGTTTTAAGAAAACGATAAATGAAATTCGGAGAAACCGTCAATTGCGTTGCCGATTGCTGGAGTTTTTCGAGAAAAAGCTTGAAGCTATACGGCGATTATCGCCATATAGCTTGTCGGAGCGGGTTTATTACAACGATCTTGGCAACCTGAAACATCCAAACCATCCTGGCTATCCAGACAAAATGACGAGTTCTGAGTACGCGGTGGTATTAGCTTTATCAATGATAGACGGATCATTTGATCCTGATTCAGATTCAAAAGATCAAGTTAAATCTGGCGAATATAAGGACGGCACTCCAATGTGTGGTCAATACAGAGAAGCCGCCCGGAAGATCTTATTTGATGTAGAAGCTGATTTGTGGCTACAGGCTAATCTTCGCCAAGAAGATTATTTGCTATAGTATCAACTTTATTATTTTATAGTTGACTTTATGCTTATGTTTTGCTATAATTAACTTTATGACAGAAATGTTTCCAGGTTGGTATCCAGCTGGAGATCAAAAACAAGAAACACCAGAAACAAAACATCTAGCAATCACTGGCGAATTTCAGAAAGATGGTTTGCCGGCGGATCCGGAAGCGTTGCAAGAAGAGAGGGGTAGACTTTTGGGTGGTATGGGGAACTCGGCTTTGGAGGCGTCTGGCGTGGCGGCTCCGGAGAGTGATGAATCTACTACTGCGGAAACTGCGGCGCGCGATAGTTCTGATTCTCCAAAGGAGAAATTGTCGCCTGCGGATGAATTGCGGGCGCGGCTGGCTGGCTTTCAGGCTGGCGAAAATAATGCCGCTCCTGTAACAGGTAATCCAGAAGATCCAGAGAAAGCCCGCGCTGATTTATTAGCAGCGTTAAGGGGCGGAGGCAAAGAATCGCCAGATGCAAGCTCTCAGCCGCCTGAAAAAGCGGTAAAAACAGGCGAATCTAATGATCAGCCAGAAGCAAACACGCAGGGCGATGAGCAGCAGCCGGAAATGAATAGCGAACAACTTAGGGAATTGATAGACAACTGTTTGCAGGCAGCGCAGTCGGCGAGAGAAGGCTTGAATAGGGCTATGCAAAGTATAGATATGGCGGGAAATGTGTCGTCTGGTGATTTTCAGTCAGGTTTGTCGTTCGCTGATAGTAATCTTAATCAAGTTGGCAATGCAGCTCAGGTGCTTGAGAAGATTGCTCCGCAAAATAAAATAGATCTACTTGGTAATTCGGTTAAAGAAGTCCAGCTGAGAATAAGATTGCTGGCTGCGAATGTACGATCCGGGGCGAATGTTGATAGGGGTTATTTGTCAGGATAATTCCTCGCCAGATTAAACGAGTTAGAATTTTAGAAGCAAGAAGTAAATATTAAACGACCGAACATACAGTTCGGCCGTTTGTTGCGTCTTATGGTTTTTTAATCTACGCAAACCTGCGTTCGCCGCTGAGTTTTGCCAGTGAACCGGGTTTTCTTGACTTTCTTAAAGCTAACTGTACCGGCTTTCGCGGCGTGGATAGTGTAATTTTTACTGACATACGTGCCGTTACCAGCGATTTTAGTTGCGCCTGTTTGGCGTACTAACACCTGGCCAGCGTTGACTTTCTGACCGCCAAAACACTTGACGCCGAGTCTCTGACCAACACTGTCCCTTGTGTTTCTGGCTGAACCGCCAGCCTTAACTTTTGACATAGCAACTCCTTAAATAGTTTTTATAAACAATCTGTACCAGTGTAGCGAATTTGGCTTAAGTTGTCAAGCTTGGGGCGCGGTTTTACCAATTGACTTTAGGACTAGCAGTTCGCGGGCGACGACCTGGTCGGGGCGGCGATAGATGAGTGGTGTGCGGTTGAGTTGGTGATAGCCGAGCTTTTGGAGGTGTTTTATTAGCGGCAAATGAGCGGCCTGGCCGGATGTGTCGTACCACGCTGGCACGGCGATGCATAGTGGCGTGTTTGGCGTCAGCTGCGGGCGAATATTGGCGAGGAAGCTAGTGATAATATGGTTACAGTTGCCGGTAACCTCTGCTAATTTTTGGGGCGCGGGCGGTGCGGAGAAGGGTTGGCCGAGGTAAGTTTCGCAGACGACGGCAGTGAGGTGTGTGCTGTTTGGCCAATGGTGAGAAGTGGCGTCGGCTTGATGGATATCGATAACGCGGCCGACAGGACGGCTGGGCGCGGTGAACGTTGATTGCAGCCACGATAGGTTCTCGGTGGTGTAATCAACCATTTTCTGGCTGAGGTCGGTGCCGACGACGTCGTAACCCGCGAGCAGCGCTTCTTGCAGGACAGTGCCGGTGCCGCAGAACGGGTCGAGGATTGTCACGGCAGCTAGGCTTCCAGCCGTCTCCTCCAAGTCGAATGCATCCGGCAACGCCGTCCGCAGAACCATCGACTTGTCAGAGAGGCTGGAAGCCGACCCCGTCGCAGAATTGCTGCACGATTTTTGATGAGCTAGCGATCCGGCACCCAGCGCTAAATTCAGCATAATCTGCGCTAATTTGGGCGGCAGCATGCCAACGAAGGCGTCGCGCTTGGGGCGATGGCGGTCGCGGCGGGTGTAGGCGGTGATGTTTTGGACGCCGCGGCTCTCGGCGATGATGAGGCGGCGGTCGGTTGTTTTGATGAGCAGCAGCTCGACTTTATGGGGTGATCCGCCAAGCTTGTTGTTGTGTGCGGTGGCGGTAGAGAGGGCGGGCTGGTCATTCGGAATGAGGCGGAGACTTGTGCCAGATTTTTTGAGGGATGATTTGAGGATGAGGCCGGTTTTTTGGACATCGCGGGCGCCAACAGCCAGGTTATAGGCGCTGAGACCGAGGGTGATTTTATGCGGCGAGTGTGCCCACTTGGCTTGATAATGCTGGGTGATGAAGCGCGAGGCAGCGAGGAGTGAGGCCTTGTCGGTGCGGCTGGCAGGCAGCTCGGTGATCACTTTAGCACATTTAATGGTGCCGCCTAAGGTAGTAATGTCAAATTGGGACGTTTGAACTTTGGCAAATTGCTGGCTGATGCGATTGACGCAGTCTGCGCCAAAGACCGCCGCAAGTTCGGCGAGCGAGATCTCTGGCTGGCGGCCAAGCAGGGCGATGTACATACCGACATTATATCATCTGTATTACCAGGCATGGTATAATGATATGGATGTTACCGAGAGTTTTGAGGCTGTTAAAATCGCCGCGGATACTGATGAGTATTTTGACGCTGTTGGTTTTGGCAATTATTATATTTTTGTCGCGTGCTGAGCTGGTTAAGGCGTGGGGTTTGTTTTTGAAAGCTGACACGTTGCTGCTATTGCTGCTTATTCCGTTTCAAATTATTGTTTATTTCGCGGGCGGCGAGATGATTTTTGTCTATCTTCGCGATAAAAAGCTAATCGGGCATATTTCACGGTTTGAGCAGACGCGGATTGCGCTGGAGTTGAACTTGGTTAATCATATTTTTCCGTCAGGCGGCGTCAGCGGTATTTCTTATACATCTTGGCGAATGCATAAACTCGGCGTCAGTTCGGCGCGCTCGACGTTTGCCCAGGTGATTCGCTATGTGACGACTTTTTTGTCGCTGCTGATTTTGCTAGTTATAGCGGTGATTGTGCTGGCGATTGACGGACGGGTTAACCGTTACATTGTGGCGGCTAGTTTTTTGTTAATAATTTGCGTTCTGGCATTAGTGTTTGGCCTGATATTTATGTTTTCGTCAAGACGGCGCATGCGGCTAACAGCAGCGCGAGTGTCGCAGCTTATTAACGGCGCGGTGAAAATAGCAACCTTAGGCAGGCGGAAACGAGCGCTAAGCGCTAAGGTTATCGAGGACTTTTTCGTCGATATGCAAGGCGATTTTCAGGATATATCTAATCATCCCAAGCTGCTTGTCAAGCCGATGATCTGGGGCTTTGTCTACAATATTTTTGACGTATTGATGTTTGTTGTCGTGTTTCTGGCATTGGGAGTTTTTGTCAATCCGGCGACTTTGATGATCGGTTACGGTGTTGCCGGGCTGGCGGGTATTGTGGCATTTACGCCGGGCGGAGCTGGCGTTTACGAAACGATCATGATTCTGTTTTTAAGTATGGCGAATACTTCGCCGGAATTAGCGATTGCCGGAATTATTTTAACGAGGGCGATTTTACTGACTGGCACGATTGTCTTTGGTTATATTTTTTACCAGTACGCATTGATTAAGTACGGCAAGCCGAATGACTCCCAGGTTTAGTGTCAGCAACTTCCTGGCGGTGGTTAACCAGACGTTTGAGGTGGCTTTTAACGGCGCGGTTGAAGTTGAGGGCGAGGTTGCTAGCTTTAAGCCGTATCCGCCAAAATATGCGTTTTTCACCCTGAAGGACGAGGACGGATCGGTTAATTGTTTTGTGGGCTTTAGCAATCTGCGGACGCCAATCGAGGATGGTATGAAAGTGGTGGTTCGGGCGATGCCGAGTCTGAGAAGCGATGGCAGGTTTAATTTACAAGTTCAGGAAATTCATCCGCTGGGCAAGGGGAGCCTAAAGCGGAGTTTTGACATTTTGTGGCAGCGGCTGTCGGCCGAAGGGCTGTTTGATGCGGAACGGAAGCGTCCCTTGCCGCCATATCCTGCCCGCGTGGCGGTTATTTCCAGCACCCAGGCGGCGGGCTACGCGGATTTTATGAAAATTGCTGGTGAGCGCTGGGGCGGAGTGCAGTTTATCGTGGCTAATGTCAAGGTTCAGGGCGATGGTGCGGCCGATCAGGCAGTGCGGGCGATTGCCCACTGTAACCAGCTGGCGGAGCCGCCGGAGGTGATTGTGCTGATTCGCGGCGGCGGTAGCGCGGAGGACCTCGCGAGCTTTAATGACGAATGCTTAGTGCGGGCGGTGGCGGGCAGCCGCGTACCGGTGCTGACTGGTATCGGGCACGAGGTTGACGAAAGTTTGTGCGATCTGGCGGCTGATGTGCGGGCGGCCACGCCGAGTAATGCTGCTCAGCTGCTATTTCCGGATAAACACGAGGTGGGGCGGCAGTTAGCGCTGCGGCTGGGCAGTATAGCAGAGGTGATTCGGCGGCAGATTCAGGAGCGGCGCCTACATGCAACAATGTTGCAACAAGCGGCGCTCGAACAGTGGTCGCACCGCGTTGATATTGCTAAAAATATGGTATTGTCGCAACAACGAATTATTGCTGAGTACGACCCAGAAATGGCGCTGCGGCGCGGTTACGCAATGGTCAGCGGCGACTGCCAGATTGGTAATATTGTAAAGATTACAACAAAAGATAAGATCATGAAAGCGAGGATTGAGGGTAGTGAAAAACGATAAAACGAATGAGAAAACGATTGAGCAAATGATGGCAGAATTAAACGAGCGCATCACGTGGTTTCAGGGCGATGACTTTAATCTGGATGAGGCCAAGCAGCGGTTTATTGAGGCGCGGCAGCTGGCGAAGGACATCACGGCGGCGCTGGACGATATGCAGCACGACATTACAGTGCTCAGCGAGGATTTTAGCGCGTAATAAGGGCTTTACATCGCCTGAAGCATAAGCTATACTTTAGGATATGAATATGAGAAATAGAAAAGAACAGGGGTCGGTTAACGGCTGGATGATTGGTACGATTGGTTGCTTGGTACTGTTTTTGGTTGCCGGGTCGCTGGCAATTTGGATGTTTATGTCCTATACGCAGGAAAAAAATAATGTTGATAGTAAGATCGCTGTCGAGGTAGCCAGGGGTAAGAGCGAACAGGCGGAAATTGACCAGAAGAAGTTTTCTGAGGAAGCGAAGAATCCGCGAATTGAATTTGTCAGCCCGAATGAATACGGCCGCGTGTCGTTTATGTATCCAAAAACTTGGAGCGTTTATGTCGATAAAGACGGCAGCGACCGAGGCGACTATAAGGCGTATTTGCATCCGGTGTCTGTACCTTCACTGTCAAACAAAGATAGCCGGTTTGCGTTTAGATTAGAGATAATTAATCAGAACATGGATACAGTCTTAAAACCATATCAGAATAAGATTAAGAAGGGCGAGCTGACTGCCAGCAGCACCGAGTTTAATGGTATTGCTGCTACCAGAATTGACGGAGCTTTCGAGAAAGATTTGCGCGGTTCGGCGGTTTTCATGAAGGTGCGCGATAAAACTATTCGCTGCTCAACTGACGCCGATACGTTTAAGCCTGATTTTGAGGCTATCTTAGGCACTATTAAGATTGCTGATTAGGGTAAATCTGGTCTGAGTTTGCTATACTAGAAAGGTATGGCAGGTAAAGAGTGGAGCGATGCTGATTTTGGGGGGCTGCCGAGCGTCTTAGTGGCGGCACACGAGTTAAAAACGCCGCTGGCTTTAATTCGGCAGATGGCGCTACTGCTAGATGACGATTTGACAAGTGCGGCTGATAAAAAACAGATCCAAAAGCGGATTATTCAGACATCCGAGCAAGCGTTGCAATTGACAGCTGATCTAGCGAATTCGGCAAATTTGACGCCGTCATTATTTCCGCTGGAACCAGTTAATCCGTTGGCGTTGTGCCAGCAAATAGCTGCGGAAACGAGACTTAACGCAGCGCTGTACGGGCGAAAAATTAGCTGGCCTCGGGGCGGGCGGAATAACCGGTTGATATTGGCAAATCGGACGTTGCTGGGGCGGATTTTGGCGAATTTCTTAAACAATGCCTTGAAATATACTGAGGATGATTCAGAGATAAAAGTGTCGGTTACGTCGACCAAAGAGGCGGCGAGGCTAAGTGTTCGCGATTTTGGGCCGATGATGAGTTTGAAGGAGTATCGGCGGCTGCTTGATGAGATGGATGCGCGAAAAACGGTGCGGACGCGGCCGGAAAGCAGCGGCTTGGGGATTTATGTGGCTAGCCAATTTGCCCGGGCGATGAACGGCCAAATTGGGCTAATCAGGCATCGGGACGGATTGACATTTTATGTGGAAATGCCGATTAGCCGGCAGCTGAGTTTGCTATGAAAAAGTTGCTGATCGTTGAGGATGATAAAAATTGGGCGGATATTTTATGCGGATATGCGGCGGCGGTTGGTGTGGAAGTGCGGACGGTGGTTTCTGGCGGCCAGGCGATGGAAATGATTGACGATTGGCAGCCGGACGCGATCGTCCTGGATATGCTGTTGGCGGGCGAAACGGCGGTGGCGCTGCTGAATGAACTGAGGTCGCATGCAGATTTGGCGAGATTACCGATTGTAGTTTGCAGTAGTGCAGATGTCAATTTGGCGGATTTGCGGCCGTTTGGCGTGACAGCACTGCTGGATAAGGCATCAATGCGCCCGGATGAAGTGCGGGCAGTTTTTAGCGAGGTTTTGGATGGGGCAAAGTGAGCGGTTAAAAGCGATTGTGCTGAGACGGACAAATTACGCTGAGGCGGATCGAGTGCTGCAACTACTGACACCGAAAGGTCGGCGCAGTGTTATCGCCAAGGGCGTGCGGCGCGAGCGGTCGAAATTGGCGGGCGGCATTGAATTATTTGCGATTTGCGATGTGGTGATTCGTTCCGGACGCGGCGATTTGGGGCTGTTGACCTCGGCGCGGCTGACGGCGTTTTATCGGCATATTTTGGAAGATTACGAGCGAATGCAGTTCGCTTACTCGGCGATGAAACTGGTGTCAACGGCGAGTGAAAATATCGACGAGCCGGAATGGTATTTTGTGCTAAGCCAGGTATTAGAGCAATTAAATAATCCGGTAGTTAACCAAAAGCTGATTGAAGCGTGGTTTTATATGCAATATGCCAGTCTGCTGGGCGATGAGTTGAATCTGCGCACCGATGTGGCGGCTCAGGCGTTGTCGCCCGATAAAAAATATATGTACGATAGCGCGGAAAAGGGTCTGCGGCTGGCGGAGCAGGGCGACCTGTCGGCGGACGCTATCAAGCTGCTTCGACTTATTCAAGCGAAGCCGCTAGCGAATGTGGCGCAAATTGGCGGGATAACTGAGGTGATCAATGATTGCTGGCTGGCAGCGCGGCAGCACGCGGCGGTATAAAATTACCCATAAAAATGATATACTTTAAGTAATAATTATGAATCGCCATGTTGCCAACATGGAGAAAGGTTGTGTGATGAGTCAAGCAAAAATGGAAGCAATTATCAGCCTGTGCAAGCGCCGCGGCTTTATTTATCAAGGTTCGGATGTGTATGGTGGTTTGAGCGGTACGTGGGATTACGGCCCGCTGGGTGTGCAGCTGAAGCGTAATATTATGAATTTGTGGTGGTGCCGGTTTGTTGATGAGCGCGACGATATCTACGGCGTCGATGCGGCGATTTTGATGAACCAGAAAGTTTGGCAGGCGAGCGGGCATGTCGATACCTTCGTCGATCCGCTGTGCGAAGATATGGTCAATCATCGCCGCTACCGCACCGATCATATTCTCAAGGACAACGGCGTTGATGTAGATGGCATGACTATGGAGCAAATGGACGCGGCGATTGTAGAAAAAGGCATTAAGAGCCCCGATGGTAATCCGCTGAGTAAGTCGCGGACGTTTAATATGATGTTCAAAACGCACGTTGGCGCCACTGAGAGCGAGGACAGTATTTCTTATCTCCGCCCCGAAACCGCCCAAGGCATCTTCACTAATTTCAAAAATGTCGTTGATAGTTTCTACCCCAATTTACCGTTTGGCATTGCCCAAGCTGGTAAGGCCTTCCGCAATGAAATTGCGCCGCGCGATTTTGTCTTCCGCTCTCGCGAGTTTGAGCAGATGGAGATTGAGTATTTCGTCGATCCTGAGCATTGGCAGGAGGCGTTTGATGAATTGCTGGCGGCGACGCATGATTTTTTGGCAGAATTGGGCTTGAAGCAAGAGCACATTCACGAGCTGGACGTGCCAGCGGAGGATCGGGCGCACTACAGCAAAAAGACAATCGACATCGAATACGATTATCCAATTGGCCGCGAGGAGTTGATGGGTATTGCGTATCGCACCGATTTTGACCTGATGAACATCCAGCGGGTTAGTGGCAAGAGTATGGAATACACCGTCAAGGGGACGAATACAAAATTTGTTCCGCACGTCATCGAGCCGTCGTTTGGTGTCGAGCGGGCGCTGATGGCGGTGCTGTCGAGTGCGTACCGTGAGGACGAGCAAAACGGTGAAAAGCGGGTGTATTTGGCGCTGCCAGAGCACTTGGCGCCAGTTAAATTTGCCGTTTCACCACTGCTGAAAAACAAGCCAGGATTGGTGGAAAAAGCCCGTGGCGTCTACGTCCAGCTCGCCAAAGCCAACCCCGGCCGAGTGATGTGGGACGACAACGGCAACATCGGCAAACGCTACCGCCGCCAAGACGAAATCGGCACCCCGCACTGCGTGGTCATCGACTTCCAGACATTGGAGGACGGCACCGTCACCGTGCGCGAGCGGGATACGACGGAGCAGAGGCGGGTGAAAACAGAGGAATTAGTATGATGTTGGATATCTTGTCGTTTGACGCAAATAGCATCATAACTCTATTAGTTGGGTTTATAGCTTTCGGTGTTTATAGTAAACAGAAGTGGGATAAGAAGAGAAATGCGGCAAAGGCAATTTTTATTGAAATTCAAACGGCGGAAATGAATCTTGAGAAGATTAAAGAAGAGTTATCGAAAAACGATGAATATATAGAAGTGCCAGAGAATATATTTTTGATGCCAATAGAAAGTTGGTCTACAAATCGACAAGATTTTATAAAAGATTTTCGTTCAGATGAATGGTCAGCAATTGATAAATTTTATAGTAAATGCAAATTTTATGACCAAAATGCACGATATAACTCTCAGGCGTTTGTGAAAAACGAAGAGCAGATAAGAGTAAATGCACATAGACTAGTAGCCGATTATGTAGGCGTATTAGCAGAAAAGATATTCGACGCTAATACTAATAAGAATTCCAAGCAAACGCGAGAAGAATTAATCACCAAAGCGTTTGAAGAATTTCAAGAAAAAAGCAGATTTATAAAAGAACGATATTTGGGTGATGTTATTAAGCCGATGTATAGCCCTCAAAAGTATCTAACCCAAGCTCGAGTACAAGCTAATGCAATTGAATCACTGCTTCTAGGTACAGTTGGAAAGAAGCTTGACAGCATTGCCAATAGGGGGTGGATTCGAAATATACTACACCTGTATTCCAAATAAACCACGAGAAGTAATTCGTATACTTGTACAATAATCTCAAATTGGATTTAGTCTAAAGCTGTTATAATCATCCTATCCCCATGACAAAACTTACCAACGGACATCTCGTAACGCAAGATTCGAGTGGAATGACTTGTCACGATTATCTCTATCACATCTCGCTCAAAGCATTGATTTACAACGACGTTGGGCAGACTTTGGTTGTCAAGGAAATTAATCGGACGTATTGGGATTTGCCGGGTGGTGGTATGGATTTTGGTGAGACGATTGAGTCGTCGCTGAAACGCGAGCTACTTGAAGAAGTTGGCTACAAGGGCGGTTTGCGTTATCAACTTTTTGACGCGTCGTAAATATTGATTTATATGCGTATCTCTGCTAGTATAATACATACAGCACCTCGACTTGGGTTCGTCCCCGTCGAGGTTTTTGGTATAATAAGGTGTATGAAGAGGGTATATGTTGATGGTCAAAATTTTTTGTATAAAGCTGCCGAGGTTTTGATTGAGCATGGCAAAATATCTTCAAAGGACGAACTAACTAAGATAGATATTAGGTCGCTTGTCGAAAATATCGTTGGCGTCGGTGTGGAAATTGTATTTTACAGTGCTAAGGTGCAGGTTCGTAGGGATCTTGATGATTCAATTCTAGAGAAAACAACGCGTTTTTCGGATGTGGCGCGACGATTAAGAAACACCTTGAAAAATCAAAACATTACTTTCAACGAAGTCGGTAAATTAAAAGTGCGTGATAGCGATGTGTGTCATAACTGTCAACACAGAGATCTGCGTATGCAAGAAAAGGGTGTTGATGTTGGTATTGCGGTGGATATTGTTGTTGATTCATTAAGCGGGCTGGTTGATGAGGTTATACTGGTAAGCTCAGACACTGATTTGTTACCAGCTATCCGGGTTGCGAAAGCTCGGGGTGTAAAAGTTACGTATATTGGCTTTAGCGATAAAATGACAAGAGCTATTATAGCAAGAGCTGATGCTAGCGAAGTAATTCGCAACCAAGAAATTATTGATGCGTTTGATGTATATAATAATATGCAATAAATAGCGCATATATCGTTGGCAGATTTGTTTTTGCGGCGTAGAATAATAGCTATATGACAAAAATACTCGCAATAATCTCCACTCACGGCAACGAATTATTAGGTCCAAATCTGCTGGCGTATATGCTCGCCAAACGGTCTAAACTGTTGGAAAATATGGAGTTCATAATGGCTAATCCGCGCGCTTACACAAAGAATGTGCGCTATACTGAATCGGATCTAAATAGAAGTTATGGGCTTGGTTTGGATACTTATGAGGGTCAGCGAGCAAGGGTTATTGAAGAGCGTATTCGGCTATTGAAGCCGGAGCTGGTGCTAGATTTTCATACGACCACTGCCGAGCAGCCAAATATTTTGATAACGGCAGATAAAAATAATGAAGTAGTGCGGAGGTTTATCAATTCTAGCGCTGTAAAAGACGTTCTGGTGGTTGAGCCGCTTAATGACGTCACTACAGTGGCACCGAACTTCGTGGCTTATGAGATACCTAATTCACACCTAAATGATGATCTGTACGAGCAGATATGCACCGACATAGGACGATACCTGGACGGTAAGGTAGTTGACCGAGAGCGAACCTTTTATAAGATGACGGGGAAGATTTTACCCGAGGAAGAAAAGAGCGCAACTGGTCTTAAAAACTTTGTTTATAACGATGGACTGCAGGCTATTCCGGCGTTCCTTGGCGAAGAAGCGTATAAGCATGACGGCACCTATGCTGGTTTTAGGCTTAAAGCGGACAGCCAAAGGCATCCAGGCGATAAAGTCAGAAATATTTTGACGCAGTGCCGTTAAAAATTAGAAAATCCGCAGCCTGGGTGGGGATTAAAAAACCACATTTGACAGGGTGGCAAATAATTGATAATATACATTTGAGTATGATTATTGTCATAACGTGGCAAGTGAAAGGAAAGAGAGGAATAGTTTATTATGAACGATAAAGAGCCAAAATGGGGGGGGGCGGTTATCGCCAGAGGATGATATCTGGATGTCCTTAGAATCATACGGTATAAACCCAGATGATCTTTCGCCTGAGAGCGTAAAACGGTGGGAATCTATAAGGGAACAATCCCAGAGTCTTATGCACACCGGATTAGGGCTGGGTCTTTCGGATACAACACAACACTTCCTTGAGTCGCAAGCAGCGACTGTTGCTGGTGTACTACGAGAAGAAGCTGCAGCTAATCGCAAATTGCGGCGATTTAAAGAGCAAAGAAGGCAGCAAGAACGGCCAGAAGAACGGTTTAAGAGTTCGCTTAGAAGTTGGCTGCGCGGCCGCCGCCGGTAATGTTTAACATGTAATGTCATGGTTTATGGGCAGGACGGCAGGCACCTATGCTGGATTTAGGCTGGAAAAATTTAGTTAACATTGTAATAAAATTATAATTTTGTTATAATGTTTGCATGGTAATCACTACGATTCAAAAAGTTATCAAGATTGGTTCGAGCCGCGGCGTGACGCTGCCAGCGCGGGATTTGCGGGCGCTGGGGATTCGCGATGGCGACGAGGTGCGATTAACCGTTGAGCAGGTAAAGCCAATTAAGCAGGCAAATAAGCCGTCGCTTCGTCAGGATTATGATGATTTCAAAAAGCAGTACGGCGAAACGCTGAAAAACTTGGCAGACCGATGACTCGCTATCTGGAGATTGACGAAATTCTAGAGCTGCATTTTTGGATAATTGAGGATTTTGGCGGCTCGCATGGCGTACGCGATGAACTGGGGCTAAAGTCGCTAGTGGCGGCGCCGCAAACAGTTGTTTTTGGCGAGGAGCAATATATGCCAGTTCATGAAAAGGCGGCGGTTTATTTGCGCAATTGTATAGCAGACCATATCTTTACCGACGGCAATAAGCGCACAGCGGTGACGATTACTGGCATCTTTTTGGCGAGAAATGGCTGGAGAATGACCGCGGCGGCTGTTGAACTAGAAGATTTCGCCGTCCGCGCCGCGACCGATCATCTCGATATTGATGCGATTGCTGATTGGCTGAAGCGTCATTCGCAGACGCGCGCGTCCTAAGCGTGATATCATTTATATATGAGAGAAATTGAGATAAAAGTTAGGCTGCAAGATAAAGAAGGGCTGCTGGCTGTGCTGGCGGGTAAGGGCGTTGTTCTCGGCGAGCCGGTGCATCAGCGCGATCAAGTGTTTGGTCTGCCGGGAGAAGCTGGCGGTGACGGCAACACAGCGCCTTGGTTACGGGTGCGTATCGAAACGCATGGACAAGGCGAAAATGAGACTAAGCGGGCGTTATTTACTTTCAAACGATCGGTGACCGGGCAGCTGGATAGTATTGAACGTGAAACAGAAGTTGGCGATCCAGACGTCATGATCGCTATTGTCAAGGAGCTAGGTTTCGTGCCGTTTTCGGACATATCAAAGACTCGCCGGACTGGCAAACTGAATGATGTGGAAGTATGCATTGACTCGGTGGAAGGCTTGGGCAACTTTATGGAATTAGAGCGATTAGCTGGCGAGAATGCCGACCCTGCCGCTATAACCGATGATCTGTGGCGCATTATGGCGGAATTAGGTATCAGCCATCAAGATGAGGTGACTGACGGTTATGATATTTTGATGAAAAAGTTGAGGGCATAGTGTAGTGACCGAGCGTGTTTTGCCGAGAGGTGCTCGTCTGATTCCTCCGGAAGCAGATTGTGTTTTTAGAGGTGAGATTTACGAAGTACATCAATGGCCGCAAAAGATGCCTGATGGTAGCGTGAAAACTTTTGAAATGCTGCGCCGTCCAGATACTGTGATGGTCATTGCGCTCGATGAGGCTGGCGATGTGCTAGTAATCGACGAAGAGCAGCCGGGCGGGATTGTCCGCAAGAACCATTTGCCAGTCGGCCGGGTTGACTCTAGCGACGAGTCGGTATTAGTAGCGGCACAGCGCGAACTGAGAGAAGAAACAGGCTGTACTTTTGCTAATTGGAGACTGCTTGATGTCGTGCAGATGGATAAGAAAATTGAGTGGTTTACCTATTTGTTCCTGGCTACAGGGGGAGCGTTACATCGAGCAGCGCAGCATCTTGATGTCGGCGAAAATATTACGGTTAAATCAGCGCCTTTGGCAGAAGTGCTGCATCAAGACAACGTGCTTCGGTATTTTCCGTGGCTTCGCGATGTTGAATCGGCCGAAGATTTAACGTCTCGCGATTATATTAAAAAAGCTAGCAAAATCTCTTGACGTAAATCATACTGCATTATATAATTCATCAGTGCGAAAAAATTGGGATGTTTGGCAAGGTATTGAGCGCGAGCCTCAGCCGCGTATTTGCGGTGCCGATTTACCAGACTGTGGTCCACTAGTATCGTTTGAAACGACAGTTGGAAGAGCCTTAAAGCCTGGTGAAATTATTGATGTAGATATTGAGGCGATTTATGAAACGGCAGCTGCTGTCGGTCTGAACGAACGAGAAATGGATGGAGTCGAGATTGTATTTGCCTCAAGAAGGCACAGCGAAATATTACCTAGCGGTTGTTCGGGATATTATCAATACCAAAACGGACGGCATTATATTAAAATTAGATGCGATAAGGATGCGGCAAAGACCGCTCGCCATGAGCTACAGCATATGGCTGACGAGCAAGGTGGTGTTTTGTACGAAGACAATCGGCCGGCTATATTAAAATTTGCCAGTGCTGCCGGAGAAAGAATAGAGAATTGTTCTTCCCGAGCTGTTTTAGCGGCGACTGGAGCAGAAGTTTTGGCCTTTACGAACAGTTTTGATAAATGCAGTTTATACTGTGGCATTGTCGCAGCGGCTTCGATTTGTGTTGCCGGGTTGGCAAAAGTTTATTATATCTTTGGCTATATATCGCACCCAGCTGAAGTACGGGCCCGCCAGGCTGAAAAATTAGATACGCCGGATGTCTTAAAATTTAGAAGTTCTTAAGGATAATTGCAGGGGTGTAGTTCTTTAGAATCCCCATACCAGAGACTTTTGCATAGTGGATTCCCGCAAGTAGAAAAAGCCTCGGTATTCCCGAGGCTTTTAAATCAGAACGGAGCAGGTGAAGCCTACTCTTTTTTCTTGCCGCGCGATTTGACAGTAATTTTCTTTGGCTCTGGCGCTGGCGTGACTGGCACGGTTACTTTCAAGACGCCATCGTCCAGGTGCGCTTCGATAGCATCGGCGTCAGCGCGCTCTGGCAACTGGACGCTGCGGTAGAAGCTACTGCTCGACTCGCGTACGACATACTTCTTTTCTTTATCTTCTTCTTTCTCGTGCCGTTGGGCTTGGATAACCAAGTTACCGTTTTCGACAGAAATATTGACGTCGTCTTCATCGAATTTCGGCAAGTGAACCTCGACGACTAGCGCGTTATCTTTCATGTAAACATCAGTGGTAGGCAGGCCAACCGAGCGCACTTGGCGCGGCATCCAGTTGTCGTCATTAAAGAAATGGCGCTGCAGGGCATCCATTTCGGCAAACGGGTCGAATCGAACGAGTTTACTCATTTGTATTACTCCTTTCGTTTATGATTTGGCGAGCTTTTGCTCTATATTCCATTGTAATTTGTTGGCACTCGCATGTCAAGAGTGCCAAACATAAGCAAAATAACAGTAGTCTAGTGTAGGCAAAAAGTTTTCCAGAGTTTTCCACATACCAGCCTACGCTATATATGGTGGCGCTATATATAGCGTATGGGCAGTTTTATCCTGATGCGCTATACTGGCTGCATGGGCTGGCTGCGTAACTTAATTTTTGGCGAACCAAATGACGAGTATTTGGCGCGTATTAGCGGTATTAAAAATATCGGCGATGGCAGCCGCGCAGGCTTGCCGCAGGAAAGTAATGGCGGTGTTAAAAACAAACCGGATGAAATGCCGGTGGCTAGTGAGCGGAAGCCTGATCAGTACCACTTAGCTAGCGGCCAAAAAATAATTCCTGAAATAGAAGTTGAGCGGATTAAAGCGCAGCCGTCTAGCGATAATAAATCTCTTGAAATATGGGCGTACATTCACAACCTCGCTAGTTTTGATGTTGAGCTAGATAAATATGAGCTGCTGGGGCAGCGGGGCGATTTGAATAAATTTCTCAAGCCGGGCGAGATTTTTGAGCTGCGGATGTACCGAGGCGCGATGCCTGAGAACGATTCAGTCCGTAAGATGTATATTCAGTATAAAATTGTCGGTACCGGCGATTATTTTCAGGCCGATCACACGATTAATTACAAATATGAGCAGGACAGCCAGGGCAATAAATGGTATATGCCAGATAGTCTTAAATTGATACGGCCGGTTCGTGATATATAGATATAAAATCCGATAATCGCGGCGATTCGTAATTCGCCGACGTTGGCTGATTAGTCTCCGGCGTGTTACACTTAATTCATGACAAAACCTTTTCTTCTTTTACAATCCCGTCCCGAGGACGAAGCGTCTGACGACGAATATGCAGCTTTTTTGAAATTTGGCGGTTTGCAGCCGGAGCAGTTGCAGCGCTTGCGGCTTGACCGCGGCGAATTCTCGCCAGTTAATTTGGATGATTACAGCGGTATTTTTATGGGCGGCGGGCCAGCTAATTTTGCTTATCCGCCAGAGGAAAAATCGCCAGAACAATTGCAGTTTGAAGATTATATCATGCCGCTGCTTCGCCGGATTGCAGCTGAGGATAAGCCGTTTTTAGGCACTTGCTTGGGCGTGGGGGCGCTGGTAACGGCGCTGGGCGGTCGGACGGATTTCGATCATGGTGAGCCGGTTTGTGCGGTGGATATAAATTTGACGCCGGAAGCGCAGGACGATCCGCTGCTGGCTGGCTTGCCAGCTAGTTTTCGCGGCTTCGTCGGGCATAAAGAGGGGACAGACACGGCGCCGCCGAATAGCGTAGTGCTGGCTCGTTCTGCGACCTGTATACAATTGCTGCGCGCCGGGAAAAATGTTTATGCGGCGCAATTTCATCCTGAGCTTGATGCTGATGGCTTGGCGCTGCGGATTAATATTTATAAGCATGCTGGCTATTTCGCGCCAGAGGAAGCTCAAGATCTGATCGATGCGGCGTACCGCGAATCGGAATTGGTAACCGAACCGGTCAAGATATTGCGGCGGTTTGTTGAAAAATACGCAGAGTAAATCTTGGCGGCGGGGCGAATCCCTGACGAAACGCGTTTGATTTTTGTCAAATTATTGTGTTAAGATACGCTAATGAGTACAGATAAAAAGCTGGCTGAGGGGCATATTTTTACGACGCAGCCTGACGGTGTAATGCGGCAGGACTATTTGTTCCGCGTGTCAATTAAAGCGGTGATTTATAACGATGACGGCGAGTTGCTGGTAGTTAAAGAACATGGTCTCAATTGGGGTTTGCCTGGCGGCGGGCTTGATTTTGGCGAAACATTTGAACAGGCGTTGGCGCGTGAATTAGAGGAGGAAGTTGGCTATAGCGGCGGTTTTACGTTTGATGTGATTGACGTGGCGGATCCGATGTATCTGAAGGGAATTGATGCGTATCAGGTGTATGTTGTCTGCTGGGTTCAACCGGAGGATTATGATTTTTCTATCGGCGTTGACGGCGATGACATGCGGTTTATTGATCCAAATGAGCTTGATCTGTTTGACGATAACCAGGCAAAATATGCAAAATATTTTCACGAGCGTTTGCAGGAGCGGCTGGAGAGGCATTGCCAGGGTAGCTCTTGATCGGGCGGAAGAAATTCACGGACTTCGTTCAGATTTTAAGTGTTCAATTTACGATACGTGAGTTTGGCGTGCTATAATAACCATATGCATATTATTCTTGGTGGGACGAGTGGACTCGGTCTGGAGATGGCCAGGCAGCTCAGAGAAAATGGTAAGCGCGTGTTGGTGCTGGGGAAGACGCACAACACCCAGGAACACGGCGAGGGTTTCCAATTGGATGTGTATTATCCCGAGCAAGTAGAGGCAGCGCCAGCGCGGATTGAGCAAATTCTGGGCGATGACAATGTTGAACAATTTGTCTGGGCGGCAGGCTATGGTTGGCGCGGTAATTTCGAGGATCAGCCCGACGCCCGCTCCATGGCGGAGGTGAACTTTGCCGGTGCGTTGCCGCTGGTGCAGTGGGCGTGGCGAAAGATGGCTCGTCAAAATCAGAAGTCAGTTTTAACGATTATCGGCTCGACCAGCAGCGTCAAAGCTCGGGCGGACGAGGCGGTATACGTGGCGACAAAACATGCCCAAGCGGGACTGGCGCGCAGTTTAGGGATGCAGGCGGATGAACAGAAACTGCCAGTAAAAGTTGCATTATTCTTGCCGGGCGCCATGAAAACGCCGTTTTGGAATGGCCGAGAATTGCCGGCTGATTATGCGTTTTTCAACGATCCTGCTAAAATTGCTATGCATATTATCAACGCCATTGAACACCAGCAGCAACCGTATTTGGAGTGGGCGCTGCCAAAGGGTACATTGGTTTAAGTTCCGGTAAGGTGGTATAATTCGGGCATGGTAATGAATGTTTCAAATAGCGATTATTTTGGGGTAAAAATTGTAGTAATCGGCGGCGGAACTGGGAGCTTTACGCTGCTGTCGGGCTTGAAAAAGTACACGCATAGCATTACGGCGCTGGTTAATATGGTTGATGACGGCGGTTCAACTGGGCAATTACGCGACGAGCTG
Source organism: Candidatus Saccharimonadota bacterium (assembly GCA_905373795.1). Lineage (GTDB taxonomy): Bacteria > Patescibacteriota > Saccharimonadia > Saccharimonadales > Saccharimonadaceae > Nanosynbacter. Next base: position 11,426 of record CAJPUO010000003.1, on the reverse strand, counting down.
GGCGTGCTGCCAGCGGGCGATGTCCGGCAATGTTTGGTGGCGCTGAGCAGCTCGCCGAAGGTGCGCGACCTGTTTAATTATCGGTTTGACGAAGGCAGTATGAAGGGCCATGCCTTTGGTAATTTGTTCATGGCAGCGCTGGAAAAGATGACGGGGAGCTTTGCTGAGGCGGTGGAACTGGCGAGTGAAGTTTTGGGTGTAAATGGACGCGTGTTTCCAATTACTTTGGATGATACAACTATGTCGATTAAGCTAAAAGACGGTACGACTGTCAATGGCCAGCACGCGGCAGAATCGCTGCAAATTCCGCGCGGCGAGCGTCCATGGCTGGAATTGAAACCGCCGGCTGGTATTAACCCGCGGGCGCGCCAGGCGATTTTAGATGCTGATTTGGTGGTGATTGCGCCGGGGTTGTTGTACGGCAGTTTGGCGCCGGCGTTGCTGGTGCGCGGCGTAACCAGAGCGCTGGCAGAGACTAGGGCAAGGAAAGTTTATGTTTGTAATTTAGTTAATAAACCGGGCCAGACAGATGGTTTTACCGTGGCGGATTTCGCGGATGAGATTGAGCGGTTTTCAGGTATTGATATGGACTATGTTTTATATAATAATCATCGTCCTCCGGAAAAACTGATTGAGAAGTATTCGCATGACGGCGAATATTTAGTGGAATGGGATGAGGATTTACTGAAAAATAAGCATTATTACGCCTCGGGCAAGCGCTTGATTGCTGATACTGCTTGGGTTAATAAAAATTCCGACAGCGACCCGCTGGCAGCACAGCGCAGTCTAATCCGGCACGACGCCGACAGAGTAGCGCGCGAGTTGATGCGGATTTATTTTGCTTAGATGATTGATATTCAAATGGATTATGATATGAATGTGTCGTATGCTTTTATAAAATATGCAAGGAATTTATGCTATGAAAATTGATAAAGAATTTCCGATTGTTTTCTGGGGTAAAGACAGGTCAACAAAGGCTCAATTTTATCCGTGTAAAAATATTCCCGACTCTTCACTTGTGACGTCGTGTATGGTTTGCGTGGTTTATGAAAACAAAATACTTCTAGCCAAGCCGCCACGCGGTTGGGGTTTGCCTGGTGGTCGTTTGGAGCTGGGAGAAACGCCAGAAGATTGTGCGCGGCGCGAAGTGCACGAAGAAACATCTGTTGAGGTAAATACTTTGAGATTGATTGGTGCTTGGCGTATTGAAAAACTATTTCATTCTAAGCATAACGATAGATATCCCGATCGGGCATATCAGCTGCTCTTCTTGGCTGATGTAAAACATATAGGTGATCTTGTAGCCTCGCACGAATCGTCAGCCAGGGAGTTTGTAGAGTTTGATAGAGTGCAGGACTATCATCATGATTTTGATAATTTTGCTGAGATTATGAAATATATTAGGGGTTGTATCTATGAGTGAGTTAGTTTTCAGTAAAAACATGTATAGTTGGATTTATTTTGCTTAGGAAGAATACGGTGTTTGTAGTCGCCGATGCTTGCAATTTTTCTGTTTTTATGTTAGCATAGATGATGCTTATGCAAAGCGAATATCCTAAGACCGAAATAGACTGTGTCAATCATGAGACTGATAATAGCGGCGAATTAGAATATAAGGAGCTGGCTAAAAGTCTTGTTGAGGCGTTTGGCAATAATCATATGACCGAAGCTCGCCGGTTGGCGGCGGAGATTATTTTGGATATGCCGCCGGCTGGATCGGAGCGTTCTGAGCAGGATGATTTTTTGGAAAGTCGTCTGGAAGGAAAAGATCTTGATGATGAACATAGGGATGTTGTTATCGGGATTGTTGAGGATTATCGGGTAATTCAGGATGCTTTTGCCAGCTATGCGGACGGATTAAAATATACTGATGCTGAGGCGGCTAGATTATTGCAGCTTGGCGATGCAGATCGGATACCCGACAATGTTTGGGCAAAAGAGATTCCGATTCCGCGGCCAAAATTGGATGATTTGATCAAAACTTTTTCAACGAAGGGAGAAGATTCTCAGGGGGTCGGACTGGAGACGGCGATGATAGCCGGCGCGATTACGCTGGCTAAGCTGATTACGACGCCGTACCATGATGCCAAAGCTTATAAAGAGGCAGTTTTTGCCAAGAATATTTTGGCGCCAATATGTAGTATCATTGGTGCTGACGCTTTGGAATCGGCGCAGAATGACGAGGTGGACGCTATCGCTGGTCGTAATATCGGCGATAATATGAGCGGCACAGAATTGAGCAGGGATATTGATTCTTTGATGGATGAAGTCGACCGAGTAGTGGCGCTTCATTTCGGTCGTAAAAACTCAAACGATCCGGAGCGGTTTAACTTTGCTATTGGCAATGTGAAGGGTATTACCAGCGAACTTGTCGGCGAAGCGCAATTGAAGTCGCCAATTGGTATTTCGTCGCCGCATAGTATGTTTTTCCAAGTTGGTTCTGTACGGACTGAAAACGGCAACGATTTGAAACTGCGCGTGCGAGGCAAGGGTAGGGGGTCTTATTTGCGCAAGCTGTTGAAAAATCTTGGTTATTATAAATCTCGCGCGGAGAAAAATAATGAACATCAGGACGTTCATCCGATTGATTTATACGGATTAACCATGATTGCCGATAATGATGAGCAGTTGGCTAAAGAGTACGCGGCGGCTGTGGTGAGAGCCTTAAAATCTGATAAAATTACTCCGTATCCTTCACCGGGGCGAGAAAAAGAGGTGTTCATTGTTAAGGGTTCAAAGGAGTTTCAGGATACAATTCGCGAGGCTGTGCTGACGGAAATTCCTGATGTTGATATGGGTCTGTTTAGCTTTAAGAGTAAAAAGGGCGGGTTTACCGACGCAAAGATTACCGGCCTGTACGAAACTGGCGACGGGCGCGTTGGGTTCGCGCCGTTTGAGATGCAGTTTTCTACGCCGGACGCTCGCTTGACGGCGCGCATTGGCGGCAGGGCTGCTCATTTCTTGTTTAAGCTGATTAATACGTACGGCGATGAGATAGCCGATCTTGACGATGATTATTTGAATGCAATAGAAGATATTTGGTCGCGCAAGCAGGATTATTTTAATAATCAAGATGAGTCGTCTACGGAAGTATGTTTGACAGACCAGAGCCGCAGGCGAGTTGAGGATTTTTGGAGACGAATTACTAAGAGACGACAGCATACGCGCGATTTGGGCGGGACAGCCTTGCAATAGTATAATGAGGATATGATAGTCTACTACACTGACGGTTCTGCTTCGCCCAATCCCGGTCCGGGCGGGTTTGCAGTCATCAAGGATCTCAAGCCGCATATTTTAGGGTCAGAGGACGGCGAGACGACCAATATTCGCATGGAAGGCAAGGCGCTGATTGCGGCGCTTCGAGATGCCGACGGCGCGCCGTGCGTGATTTACACTGACAGCGAGTTTTGGATCAATGTGGTGACCAAGTGGGCGCCGGGTTGGCAGCAGCGCGGCTGGACAAAGAAGGGCGGCGAGATCAAGAATCTGGACATTGTGCGCGAGTTGCACGAGCTATATGTGCAGTCGCAGGCAGAACTCCGCTGGGTGCGCGGCCATGAGGGCGACGAAGGCAATGAACTGGCGGATCAGTGGGCCAATCGGGCGCGGCTCGGTGAGCGGCTATAATCAGCCGTCTGGCGGTTCAGTACAAAAATTGCTATAATTACCCTCATGGAAGAAGTGAGGGAAACGACTGATATTTTTTTGTGGGCCAATCAAACTGATGCGAAGAAGAATGATCTACAGATAGAGCTGTTCTTATTTAATAAAAACTACACGCCGTATTTTATGCCTTTGAAGGGCGATGTTGAGCAGCAGCTTCGGCCGTTATTTTTGTTTGATTATATCAATCAAGTTAATTTGGGCGCAGGCACTGGCCTTGGTGTGCGCGATTATGAGCTGAGCGAAGCGGAAGACAACGTGCTATTGCGGACGGATCTCGGCAAGGTTGGCCGAGCGGAAACCTTGATTTATTTGATTGAACACGAGCGCGGCGACATCGTGGAATTTTCGGAAACTGAACATGAGTTCAAGCGGATGAAGGGCGTACTGGCACGGTTTACTGATCCGAATGATCCAGAAAAAGTCTTTTATACGGCGAAGCTAATCCAACAGGGACAGACACTAAAAAGTGCGCTGGCGTGGGAGTTTTCTGACGGCAAGTTTGGTGCATTTAAGGCGGAAGTCGGTTTTAAGGTGCCAGATGATAACCAGGTGCTGATCATCGGTCAGGATATTTTTGCCTTTAATCCAGGCAAGTTTGAGCGGATGTTTGGCTATGAGTATAAGAAGCAGGTGATTGCTGATAAGAAGGTGGCGGAAATTGAAAAGGAATATAAGTTGAGTTTCCCCGAGGGCTTGGATCTTAATGCGCTGGTCAAGGAGCGCAAAAAGACTATCAATAAACTACAGAAATTGGAGATCGGCGAGGTTAAACAAGAGCAGGTGTTGGACTATGCTGACGAGATGCAGCTGGAGCTGATGAGCGACGATAATGGTGCGATTATCATTATGGATGGTAATGATCTGGACATGTTTGTGAACTTGATCAACGAGGACTATATCGAGAGCAAAATTACTGGCAAGCGCTACGAAATTAAGTCGAAAAAACTACTGGGCGAGCCTGAGGGCGAACCGCCACGAGGTTAAGTATGGACCAGGAATTAGCGCTGGCGATTTTGATGAGCGGTCGGTCGGCGCTGCTGACGGGTGCGGCGGGGACGGGCAAGACGCACCTATTGAACACGTTTATTGCACAGGCGCGTGACCAGGGTAAAAAGGTGTCGGTAACAGCGACGACGGGCTTGGCGGCGACGCATTTGGGCGGCAATACGATTCACAGCTGGAGCGGCATTGGCGTCAGTGATCATATCGCGAATAACTTTTTTGATCGACTGTCAAAAACGCGGCGTGAGGTGATTACTAAGACTGATGTGTTGGTGATTGACGAGATTTCCATGCTGCATGATTTTCGGCTGGACATGGTTGACCGGGTGTTGCGTGGTGTCCGGGAAAACGACCAGCCATTTGGCGGTGTGCAGCTGGTGATGAGCGGTGATTTTTTCCAATTACCGCCGATCAACCGTCCGGGCGAACAGGGCGGTGGCTTCGTGGTGTATTCGGAGGCGTGGCAGGAGCTGCAGCCGGCGGTGCTGTATCTGGAGCGGCAATACCGGCAAAATGACGAGCAACTCCTCGAGATTTTGACGGCACTGAGGAATGACGATATCAGGCGGCATCATGCCGAGACGTTGCTGGCGCGAACAGAGGTCGAACTGCCTGACGGTGATATCACTGAACTACATACCGTCAATGTTGATGTTGATGCTATCAACAGCCAGAAGCTGGCGGAGCTGGCGGGCGAGGAGCGGACATATCAGCAGACGACGACTGGATCGAAGGTGTACGTCGAGAGCTTGCAGCGGTCGGTGTTAGCGCCGAGTGAACTTGTATTGAAACCGGGTGCGTTAGTGATGGCGGTAAAAAATTCGCTGCAGAAATTGTACGCCAATGGCAGTATCGGCACGGTGGTTGATTTTGAGCCGCTGACGGACTATCCAATTGTGGAGTTTCGTGACGGTCGGCAGGTGACGATGGTGCCGGATGTGTGGGAATTGCGCGACGGCGAACGCAAGCGGGCCAGTATCTCGCAGGTGCCACTGCGCCTGGCGTGGGCTATCACCGTGCATAAAAGCCAGGGCATGACGCTGGATGCGGCAAAAATTGACCTGAGAAAGGCCTTTGTTGAAGGGATGGGCTATGTGGCGCTCAGTCGGGTGCGTGATTTGGATAATTTATATTTGTATGGAATTAACCGCAAGGCACTGGCGGTCTCGCCTGATGCACTGGCGATTGATGAGGTGTTGCAGCGGGCAAGTAGTGAGGCGGTCAAGCATTATCGTCCAATGCTGGAGGAGATGAAGCGGAAACAGTCAACGTCGAAAAAATCCGGCAAATCCGCTAGTTGGCAGCAAAAAATTGCCAAAATGCGCGAAACCTATCCCAAAGCCTACATGCCATGGGAAAAAGCCGACGATGACACCCTCAAACAGGAATTTTTACAGGGCGCAACTATCCAGCAGCTCAGCCAACAACTTGGCCGGCATGAAGGCTCGATTAAGATGCGGCTGCAGAAGCATTTTGGGGAGGAGGTTTTGGGCTAGCTAAAATGCTATATTTGACACAGGGGGGGTGATTGGCAAACGGTACGTGCTGGTGGTTACTCTAGCTCCGATAATAATGAGATAGGGCCGCGGTTAGTTTCTGATTGCAAGGTTGAGCTTGCTGAGACCGTGAACTGATACGGAAATTTGACATTATTTATATTTTGTGCTACTATAAAACAGCAAGAAGTTAAAATAAATATGACAGAAGAGTTGATTACCACGGCTAATAAGAATGGCAAAGATAGGTCTGTGCCTAATGCCGATAGATTGTTGACGCCAGAATCGGATAAAGCTGGCGACCTTGGTAAAGCGGCGCTTCTTCCTGTGCCTGATGGAGTGCCTTTATTAGAGGCAGGGGCTAGCCGTGATGAACGGAAGTCCAGTCTGCGGCGGATAGGGAGAGGTGTGGTTGATCTAGTGTATCGGCTGATGAAAAGGACTGGCTGGCGTAGTGCTGATGAAGATCATGAGACTGCAGATAACGAAAGCGGCGATTCTGAAAACGAGCATTCTCATGCTGAAGAAGAACTTGACGAATTGACTCAGCAGAGAATTAATAAGATTGACGAAGAGTGGGAGTTTCGGGCTGACGTGAATGGTTTTAATGGCAATTTTATTCCTAAGAGCTATCCTGATTTCGCAGGAAGTATCGCGCGGGGCGATTATGAAGAAATAGAGAAGCTAGTACCTGACATAAGAGAGCGTGTAGCGAAAGATGATAGGCTTAATTGGAAATCGAAAGGTTATGATGAAAAATACGTCCATTATTACACAAATTTAGATTTGCCAGTTTTAGCGCAAAAAAATGTTGCGGCGCTCTTCAGAAAGCATTATAAGCATATGCCAAAGCTTGCGGATAGCGCGCGGCGCGCTATGCAGGAGCAGGTTGACTCGACACATTCTCTCAAAAATAGTGATAGTGGCGATTTCTTCAGCCGCTATTATAGGCATGAAGAGGCTGTAACTCATTTAATGAGCGCCGAAGCGGTGCTGCCTGGGGAGATAGCTGAAGAATTTGAAGGCGTAATTGTTGGCGAGGTGGCCGAGGCTATTGAAATTAGTGCAGCTTCAATGGGTTGGCGCAGATTTGATACGTACGCAGTCTGGCTGGTAGATCATGGTTTTCCGCCGGAGCGCTGGCCGCAGGACGCCAGAGATCGAGAGGACTTTCCAGAGCCATTACGCCGGCTGGTTAACGAACAGGGCGATAAAGAAAAGGGGCTTGATCGGGCGATCATCAAATACTGTATAGAAAAGACAGAGATCTACGGTGATGATGGTAAGATGAAGCCCGATATCTATGGACGGTGCGATTTGATACAGAAGTACTTTGAGGGACGTTTGCCAGACGTGAATCCTAAGATAATGACTTGCGGTATTGTAGGCATGGTTGATTCGTCCTCTTCTGACAACATAGGTCAGCAGGTTGGCAGATACAACGATTATATCCGAACTATCCGCGGGATTGGACAGGACAATGCTAACAAGCTGGGTAAAGAGCTGGGGATAACGCATTTTTCTGACTGGAGTCCAGAAGTCTTGCGAGGCACGCTGCATATATTAGAGACTGGGTGTACAGAATCTGGCAACTCAGCAACGATAATTATTAGAGGGGTAACAGGAGACCATAATGGCGCTGCGCGTAGCTTTCGCAATATAAAGACTAGCGACATCCTAGCTGTTGAGATAAATCATACCGACATGTTATCTGGTGTAATAGAAAGACTAGAAAAAGTTGGTGTTGATAGCGACACCTTTAGTAGAGTTGTTTTGTTTGGTCACGGTAGCGAAGAAGGGCTTACGGTGTCGTTTGTAGAACGTATAAAATCTGATCCTGACGAATGGCGTAGTAAAAAAGGTATGATGGATCTTATGCGGGTGCTAAACCCGAAATTCCTGATATTATTATCATGCCATCCGCTTAGACGAGAAAATGAATCTAATCCGCTTGCGATTGATGAGAGAGGACCACAACGGCGACAAGGTACAGCGTCAGCAATTTCTTCAGCATTTCCAATTACCGTTAAGAGCGGTCTGGCTGGGATGACACGTGCTTATATAAGCGAAGATGATAAAATTATAATTGAGACTGAAGATGAAGATAATGGTCATAGGTCAGATGTAATGGCATTAACGAGGTATGGAATAACATATTCATATGAGAGAGGAGAGACGAGCAATGAGTAGGGAAATAATGGGGGCAGTTTTAGAGACAGAGCCGACGAGATCCGACGATTACGAAGCGTTTGCGAGGAGATACTTGGCGGATATAGCTAGTGCGATGTATCATTTTGCGCAAGGTGACGACGACGCTTCTATGGATGTTAATCTGGCTCGGTTTGATAGTCATGGTAATCTGTCTGAAGATAAATTTGACATATATCGTATTAAATACAAGGCTAGTGAAAATGGAGGGATTGGCGAATGCCATGTATACAAAATTATTCCCGGTGAAGATGATCCGCAGGAGGCTACCATGCAAGAGATTACCGCGCAAGACGCGAACCTTGATACTTGTAACACGTTGGGGCGGATTTGGAAGGAGCTTGCAGTTAGCAGAAAATCCAAGGACTAAAGGTAATTTTTATGAGAAGAAGTCTTGAGACAACATTTCTTCCGCCAGGAGAGAATGAAGATAATCTTGAGAGGGATTCGGGCGCCGGGCCAGATATAGAGGCTACTGGGGGGAGTGGTTCGTATGTCGACAACTATAGCCTTACTCCGGTAAAGTTTTCAGGAGTCGAGATTCATCCTGCTGGAGCGAGCGATGAAATTAGCCCTGAAGAGGCATGCTGGCGGCTAGAGTCAGAGGGAGTGGTCAAAGTTGCTCCGCGTTTAGATGAACAGCTGGCAGGTAAGGCTGAAGACAGGAGTAATATTATCACATATACTCCCAGAACATGCTGCATCCCACAAACTTTTACATTAGATGATCTGTATAGAGGTGATAGGGCAGAATTAACGGAATACGAAACGCTATGCCAGCTTGATGGGTTTTTTGCCTATGTAGAATCCCTAAACGGTAAATATGCAAATGAAGCTAAATCCATGCGCGAAAATTTGACATTTATTGGCGAAAAAGAATACAAAGAAGCAGCGGCTGGTATCGCTGCCAGCTGGAAAGCAGCTCTTGAGGCAAATACCGATTTACAAATTTGTGTTATCGCTGGAGAAATTAAAATTAATAAGAATCAGATAAAGAGCGATGAATATTTATTAGATAATATACTAGCCAATTTTACTGAAGAAGATTGGGAAAAATACGGTAATAGGATTATCGTTGATCGAGATGATATTGAGAATATGCCAAAAGAAAATTTGCGAGTTGTGCTACTGGATGATTGGACTATTAGCGGCTCGCAGCTTAGAGATGTTTATCATTCGCTAGTTGATCAATATCCCGAAATAGAAGATCAAATTGAAATGCAGTTGATTGTAGCTAATGAGCAAAGAATAAAATATGGACTTTCGGTCGATGAGCTGATGGGTGATGGTAAGAAGATTCCCGTTAGAGCGTATTTCTCGGCACACGATTCTAAAACAGCAAAGAACGGAGCTTATATCACTGGGTTTCATTCTTCTGTTGACTACGATTTCGAGAAGTTGATACGGAGAATGCTTTGGCACGCCGAAGGTAGAGAAAAGAAATCTGAACCAAGAGGAGAGATGTATATGCCTCCCGGAACAAATATCGTACGTCCGTATCGCAAGGATGGCGTGACGAGAGATAGTTTGGTTAATATAGAAAGAGTCCGCCAATGTAGGCGCAGGCGGCTAGCAGAAAGGCAAGGAAGCGGTTATGTTATACTATGAAAATATGGAGGAGTTACCGCAAAAAGCTTCTGATTTTTTATCTGGTGATTTTCTGGCTGGATTAGAGCAAAAAGATTCTGCAAAGATTAGAGATCAGGCTGCGGTGCTGCCGCATAATGTAGTCCTTGAAGGGATTGGCAATCGGATGCTGATACGGGATTTTCTGGTGCAAACGAAAGGAGAGTTGTCGAGCTACGTTTTGGATCTTGATAGTAAAGAGGCGGATTTGGAAGATGGTACACGACGGTTGTTTGGTGTTATAGATGGAAGTTTAGATGAAGTTTTCAAGGCTGCTGATGAGAATAAAAACAGACCGGGCGGCCTCGGTATGGAACGTTTTCGCCAAGAATTTCGGAATCCAGACGATACTACCGTTATGAATTTGGCGAGGCATATTGCCCAAATGGACGTTAATAAGATATTAGCAATAAATAATCCGTATACCGTGATGAAGGCTATTAGAGGCGCTATCGTTGAAGAATTGTGGAAAAACGTACAGGATTATCGAGAAACTGGCGATAATCAAGAAATTAGGGATGCTATTGGTGAAACCGTAGCGGAGTTTATAGACATCATGGATAAAGATATTTTATATAGCATGCTGCATGACGGCGAGGATGTTATTGGTTGTTCAGCATATAGCTAATTAGCGTCTGAAATAAACATAGTACCACTAGACTTTTCCACAAAACCGTGGAAAAGTTTTAGTTTGGTAGGGAAATGGGTAGAAAGTGGGTAAAAGGGCTTGCATGTGGGTAGTTGTGGGTAGTATAGTGGAATCAGTGGAACGAAAGTTGATGGCAACACCAACCAAAACAAACATCCACTATGAAAAACCAACTAATCTACCACGGAGGAAGGACGACGTGCAGACAGATTACTTTGAGCGAAAGTTGGACGACAAGCGGCGCTTGACGATCCCGGCCGAGCTCAGGGCGGAGTTTGCATCTGGCGTCGTGTTGACCCGCGGGTTTGGCAAGTATCTTCACTTGTATCCGCAGCAAGTCTGGGATCGGGAAGTGGAGGGCGCGCTGACCGGAAGTATTCTGGATGAGCGTGTGGCCGACCTGAACGTCAAGTTTCGCCGCGGTAAAACCGCATCGGCGCTCGACCAGAAACAGGGGCGAGTGACGATTGAGCAGCATCTACTCGACTATGCCGGCATTGACCGGGAAGTCGTGGCGGTGCGGGCGGGCGCGTATTTTCGGCTGATGGCGGCCGAGAATACGGATTGATTAGCCGGGGTCAGTACCTTAACAATTAGAAAACCTCTCGAGATCAACTATCTGGGTATTTGAAGATGGCAGGTGGCAATTTGCTCCACGATAAAAACGGCAACGTTCTTTCCTCAAAACACCTCCCAAAAAACTCCACCTCACACATAAGTCTCTTTTGGAAACTATGGTTGTCACTGACAATCATCACATTTCCACTCTTAAGACAACA
>CAJPUO010000002.1 GCA_905373795.1 Candidatus Saccharimonadota bacterium | reverse complement strand
TTGCGTGGTGTTTGGTCAACACCTTTGGCGTAAGCGCGAACAGTATACGTAGTATCAGCCATGATTACTTCTTATCCTTTCCGCCGTGCTTACGGAACTTACGAGTTGGGCTAAACTCACCGAGTTTGTGGCCAACCATGTTTTCGGTAATCAGCACAGGCACGTGCATCTTACCGTTGTAGACAGCAATCGTTCGACCGACCATTTCTGGGGTGATGGTCGAAGCGCGCGCCCACGTTTTGATAACAGTTCGATCGTCAAGGCTGAGAGCAGCGACTTTTTTCGCAAGCTTCACATCGACGAATGGACCTTTCTTTAATGAACGACTCATCGTGATTTACCTCTTCCTCTTTGCGTCGTGACGCGTGCGTACGATTAATTTATTTGAGCCTTTGCGGCGGCGAGTTCGATAACCCAGCGTCAATTGACCCCATGGCGTACGTGGTGCTTTACCAGTACCGTGGCGACCACCGTCACCACCACCATGCGGGTGATCTGCAGCGTTCATAACGACACCGCGAACCGTTGGGCGAATACCCTTGCGGCGGCGGCGACCAGCTGAACCGATCTTCACGTTCTGGTGCTGGACGTTACCGACTGTACCGATGGCAGCGGTAGCTTCCAGACGAACTTTGCGAACTTCACCAGATGGCAATTTGATGGTTGCGTAATTGCCTTCTTTGGCCATCAACTGAGCTTTGGCACCAGCGGCGCGAACCATTTGTGCACCTTTGCCGGCAGTCAGTTCAATAGCATAAATCATCGTACCAACAGGGATAGCAGACAGTGGCAGGCGGTTTGACACCTCAATTGGCGCTTCCTCGCCAGTCTGAATCGTCTTGCCCTTGACCATCGAGGTGTCGGCCAATACGTAGTGGTACAGATTGTACTGATCTTTCACTCGAGCGATGCGTGCTGAGCGGTTTGGATCGTACTCAATTTCTTCAACCGTCAGCGTCAAGCCAGCCGGCAAATTGTGGTTCACCAAACGGTAGTGACGGCGAACGCCACCGCCGCGATGACGCACGGTGATGCGGCCTTGGTTGTTGCGGCCAGCATTTTGCTTTTTGGCTTTGATCAGACTTTTGAGCGGTTTTCTTGTCGTGATATCCGACAAGTCCTGGCTCGTCATGCCGCGACGAGCAGGAGTGGTTGGATTGTAAGCTTTCACTGGCATTACTTGGTCTCCTCCATCTGCTGCTCTACTGCGTCAAACACATCGAGCTTATCGCCATCTTTCAGCGTCACGTAAGCCTTCTTCCAATCCTTGCGCGTGGTCGTGCCAGGATAGCGGTTTTTGCCTCGTGAGAAACGCACAGCCTTGCCGTCTTGGACCAAGGTTTTTACCTTTAGGACGGTAACGTCAAATTGCGCTTCAACTGCTGCTTTGATCTCGTTTTTATTCAGGTTCAGCGGAACGCGGAACACGTAGACGCCGTTGGCACTCTGTGCGTATGCTTTCTCGCTAATGCGTGGGATAATTGTCATCTGTTTCATATTACGCTTCCTCCTTACTTAGCCACTCAGTAATTACTGGCAGAGCTTTCGGGGTCATGACAATAGTATCCGCATTCAGAATGTGGTAGACGCTGAGGTAGCTCGCACGAATCACCAATACGTTCTGGATGTTGTTTGTCGCACGCATCAATTCTGGCGTCTTTTCGTCGACGACGATCAGTACGCGGCGCTCAAACTTGTTGTCAGCTAGGAAGGTGGCGACCTCTTTGGTCTTGCCAGTCGTCTTGATATCTTTGACGACGATCTTCTTTGCTTCATTGGCTACCGTCAAGGCTTGGCGAATTGCCACTTTCTTGGCGGTTTTGGACAATTTTTTGGTGTAGTTTTCGTTGCCGCGTGGGCCAAAGACCACACCACCACCGCGCCAGATTGGGTTACGGGTTGAGCCGAAACGTGCTCGACCAGTTCCCTTTTGCTTCCATGGTTTTTTACCACCACCGGAAACTTCACCGCGCTGCTTGGTTGTGGCGCTTGCCAAACGAGCGTTGGCGAGGTAGCTGTCGTATGCCAATTTCAACAGTTCGTGGTTTGGCACTTCAACAGCGAAAATGTCTTTAGGAAGTTTGGTTGATTCAGCCATTACTTGTTACCTCCTAAAATAATCAGCCCTTTTCGTGGCCCAGGGACAGCGCCCTTCACCCCGATCAGATTGGTCTCTGGATCAACATATGCCACTTCCAGGTTCTTGACGGTAACGCGCTCGTGACCCATGTGGCCAGCCATCGTCTTACCCTTGAACACTTTTTGTGGATACATCGAGCCAATTGAACCTGGCTTACGAGTATTACCTTTACCACCGTGCGTCTTGCGGTGACGCTTAAAGTTGTGGCGTTTAATGGTTCCAGCGAAACCTTTACCTTTGCTGGTTCCGGTCGCATCGACAGAATCGCCGACTTCGAACGCGGAAACATTGATCTCATCGCCAACTTTGAGACCTTCAGGGATCTCGTCGACGCGGAATTCCCGAATGTGCTTCGGGGTCACTTGGGCTGGCTTCACGTGTCCAGCCACGGCCTTGCTCAGGTTCTTACCCTCTCCATAAGCGAACTGCACCGCATTGTAACCGTCGGTCTCGACAGTCTTCACCTGAGTCACGGTGACAGGGCCGGCTTGGATCAGCGTCACCGGAATGGCTTTGCCGTCTTCAGCCAAGAGCTGGGTCATACCAAGTTTGGTACCGAGAAGTGTTTTCACTTTTCCTCACTCCCACTTAAATACTCCTGATGACGTGCGGTTTCTGGGTTCTGAGTGAGGCGTTCACGATAAACACTTCAACCATAGCCAGACCTGCTCATTCATCAAGGAGAACAGTTGATATTACGCGTAATAGAAATTACTCTCCTATTATAGCACGCCGGACGTTACGCTGTCAACGAAACTAAGGTTGATCTTCTGGGGAATCTGACTTTAGATAGACAGTTGCTAAATCTGCGCCAATAGCATATGGTTTGTTTATCCTTGTCATATGAGCGCCGACTAGTATTGCTGCTTCTGTTGAATCTGCCTCATATTTTTCCGATAAATAATCAAGCACATTCAAGCCGTTTGGATAGCATAAATCCGGGAAAGCTTGGTGTAATTCTGCAATAGTTCCTTTGATAAGCTCAATTTTTTCTCTAGATTGAGCAAAGCTCGCCGAGGTTGCTAGTGTATAGCCGTCCTGCTGCAGTGATTCTGCATAAGCTTCAAGCTGCTGAATAGCTCCTTTTATATCACCTCTAAACATTCTCTCGTCAGCAGCAGCTTTCTCTTGCTTCTTTCTGTCCGCTCGTCTTACTCTAATTGCATACTTGGCGTTATCAAGCATCTGTTCTAGTTGTTCTTCCTGCTCCTCTTCCGTTAGATCAAAGAACCTATTGCTTTCTCGAACTTTTCTGTTGTATGTATCTTTGCCTCCAAACACAATAGAACCTTTGATATTTTCTTCATTAAGATTAAGAGCTTCTAATATAGCAATTCTAGCTAAAGCCGAACTTCCCGGCTGAAGGAACTCATAAAGAGGACTGTCTTCGGGTAAGCGGTCATTAAGCACCTCATCGCTTATGACAGAATCTGGTACTCTGCATAATCCTGTATATTTCTCTACCGTGCTTTCTGCATCTTCTGGGGATATTTTTCCTGATTTAACCTTCTTGTCTACTAGTTTTTTCGCCAATTGTCTTTTCCAATCCTCGACAGCCGCCCCTGCCAATAAACGCGAGGTAGCCCGCGTAGCTTCATACCCAGGATCTGCCCGCAATTCGTCCGCTTTATCAAAAACAGCCAGCGCCTCCCGCGCCTGCGGGTTGAGCTGATCTCTTGGCGGAAGTATAGGCCAGACGTCCGGACGAGATCCTTCAAAATAGGCTCTAACTTCTGGATCTGGCGTAGACCACGGTTCAATTGCGATGAGTTCCGGGTAAACACTAACACCTGCTAATGGATTTGATAAAGATGGGGGGGGTAGATTCAATATTTTTCATGTTTTGATTGTAGCTAAAAATGGTTAAAATGTCAAATATACGTTATGGCATCCGCTTTTTCCAAGGTTTCTTTTAACCATCTCAACTGCAAGCGTCAATCAAATTATCACGCCCACCGGCGTAAACGAGGTTAAGATTGCCATTAAAATGAGGGTGACATACCAAATTTTTCGGTTAAATTGATACTTTTCAATTTTTAAAACTAAGAGCAGCGCAACCAGCAAGCCGGCCGGCACAGCCTGTACGGAAAAGATACCTATTTCAAATGGATTTTTCAGTCTAATCCACAAAGCGCTAAGGACTACGAATATTACCAATTTAGTAAAAAATGCGCTATCGTTCTCGTAAATTTTCTCCCGTCCCTTGCGGTTAAATAGTTCGCTGGATTTTGAACGGTTGCGTGCGTAGGTGTGCGGTCTTTTTTGTTTTGCCATAAACTTGATGAAATTATAGCATAAAAAATCCGCCCCGTTCAAGAGGCGGAAGTTTCTGACGTAGTAAAATTACATACGAATTTCAGCATCAACGCCAGCTGGCAAGTTCAAATTCTGCAAGCTGTCGATAGTCTTTGGCGTGGCGTTGGTGATGTCGATCAACCGCTTGTGGACGCGGCGCTCATAGGTTTCGCCGCCCATTTTATAAACGTGCGGGCTTTTTACTACCGTGTAGGTACTGCGGCGAGTCGGCAGCGGCACTGGACCGGCGACGTTCGCGCCAGTGCGAATTGCCGTATCGATAATTTGTTTTGCCGACTGGTCGATAACCTTATGGTCGTACGCCTTCAAGCGAATGCGGATTTTAATTCCTGTATCTTGAGCCATAGCTCCTCCTTTGTGCGGCCTCGTAACCTCTGCTCGAATCGCGGATATTTCCTAACGGCTGGCCGAGTTCTCGAGGCAAATTTAATAATACTTGATAAGTATACCACGATGTCTGGTGTATGACTAGTCCAGAATCACTGGATTTGCCGCGACCCATTGACGCCACTGAGCAGCGTCTTCGATAGGCGGTTGATAACCCACAGCTTCACCCAACTGGCTTGCTGCCAAAATACAAGCTGCGATGTAATCAGCATTAGCTTCACGATCAGACTGGACATATGCTTGATACTGCTCAGGTGTATAGTCCATCGGTAGAGGCACGATAGTATTGTCTATGCCCGCATCACCCTATCGTCAAGCTGGATTATGTGGCCCAACTCATGGCAAAATGCTACCAACCCAACAACACGGCGACCAGTCCTTTCATTTTCAAGGTACTCGCGCGGTATACCTAGTCGAGACGACATCCGTGCTATAAGATTCGGACTGGCAAGCGTCTCTTGCATGCCAATAACAATCATCGGAACTTTTTCGCCATCCTGCTCGCCTTCGCCACCCCTGAAATCGCCGCTATCTTCTTTAATAACAACTCGCATTTCCTCCAGTGTGCGAGCCGGAAACAGATTCAAGGCGGTTTGATACATATCAGCGATCAGCGGGCTGACATACTCTCCAAGCGCTTTAGCCATTGACTCTCGCTTCTCTCTGCGTGATATATGCGGCAACTTTTCCATAGCTGTTCAAATATACTATAGATAATATATTTTGTCAAACAACAGCACTTGTACGGATTTTGCTACAAACTGCGGATTATCTCAGATACGACTTCGGCTGAATGACGTAGCGCTGCTTGTTCGCGCTCGGTCAAAGGATATCCAGCCAGAATCTTCACGCCGTCTGACGAAATGGTAGAAGGCAAGCCCAGCACGACATTGTCCAAACCATATTCACCTTCAGCCAGCGAACAAACCGGATACACAGTGTGAGCTGAATGACGCAACGCCGAGACAATCTTAGAAATAACGAAGCCAATAGCGAAATATGTCGATTTTTTCGTGTCAATCACGCGATAAGCGCGGTCGCGGATTTTTTGCTCAATATTATCTACTAGCTCATCAGTAAAACCCGGATACTCCCTGATCGGCACTTCGCCGACTTGCGCTGTCTCAATGGTTGAGAACGAAGAGTCGCCGTGCTCGCCGAGAATGTAAACGTCAACCGCCTTACTGTCGACATTCAACGCATCCGCCAAATACGATTTCAGCCGCGATGTATCCAGCGTCGTCCCCGTACCAAACACTCTGGCTTTCGGCAATCCCGATTCTTTCAACGCCACATAGGTCAATACATCAACCGGATTACTGACGACGACCAGATACGGTTTAGCGCCGCCCGCCATAATGTTTTTTACAATATCACGCATAATGTTAGCATTGACGCCAACCAATTCCAGCCGCGTCTGTCCTGGCATTTGCGGCGCTCCAGCGGTAATCACTACAATGTCGTCGGTAGCGATATCGCTGTAATCGCCAGCGCGCACCTCAACATTACGGTCAAGTCCCATGGCATCGTTAATATCTGCTGCCTGGCCCCAAACCAAATCCGCATTACGATCAATCAGCACAATCTCCTCAACCACACTGCGCAGAGCACACGCATACGCCGCCGTTGCGCCAACCATCCCGCCGCCACCAATAATCACCAATTTTTGTTTATTCACCAAAATCTCCTTTTGATTTTTATGATATTCGCTAATTTATTTTGGCATAAGCTGTAACGAATTGTCAAGATTTTTACTTTTTTACAAATAGTGTATAATCCGGGGTAACTAGATTGAGGTGGTCTAGAGAACATCATAATTGTCCGATGGCGGACGAAGGGAGTAATATTATGGCAAACGGTGAGAACCTTTCATGGGGGAGCAACTTCTTAGAAAAGTTTAAAAGAAGTCCGTTAGCTAGGGTGATTGGCGCAGTGGCGGTAGTTGCATCAGCTGCCGGCTTGGCAGCTGGATGCGAAAGCACTGCTGCTGGCGGAGGCTCGGGTTCGCGATCTGTCAATAATGTTATTGAACAATCAACGACTGGCAGCCCGGAGGACGGATGGGCAGGACATTGCAACCTTGACGAAGACGGAATGGGACGCTGCTATGTAAGCGTTTGCGATGGAAGCACGCTTGTTAGTTTTGAAAGCGGTTATACAGCTAGATACAGCAGCAGTGATACTGACGAAAAACTCATCAACAGCGAACTTATCGGTGATTCGTTTACTAAGGACAGCGAGATACCAAACTCTAATGAATGTCTAAACCCAACGTACGGATTTAAAGTAACAAGAGAAGCTAACCTATTAGACGAAAGTGTGTTAATATTTGATGATTTAGCTTTAGTTGATGACAGGTTTACTATTAAAAAGCAGGATTATAAAAAAGAAGGTCTCCCTACATCTTATATAATTTACCGCGAAAGCGAAGTAGACTAAAACTCACCTGAAAGCAACTATCACATAGACACTTTACCTTGACTGTCTGCAAAGCAATAAATTTAATACCTCCCCACTAAAAATCCCCCGGTACAATCCGGGGGATTTCATTAGGTTTGCGGCGCGAGATTACTTATCAATCTTCGTCACAACACCAGCACCAACGGTGCGGCCGCCTTCGCGGATAGCAAAGTTCAGACCTTGCTCCATAGCGATTGGGGCGAGCAACTTAACCTTAAAGGTTACGGTGTCGCCTGGCATGACCATTTCTTTGTCAGCTGGCAATTCAACCTCGCCAGTCACATCCGTGGTGCGGAAGTAGAACTGCGGCTTGTAGCCCTTGGAGAATGGAGTGTGGCGACCGCCTTCTTCCTTCTTCAAGATGTAAACTTCAGCTTCAAATTCAGTGTGTGGGGTAATTGTACCCGGCTTACACAAAACCTGGCCGCGCTCAATGTCAGTACGCTCAATACCGCGCAGCAAGACACCAGCGTTGTCGCCTGCCTGACCTTGGTCAAGAGACTTCTTAAACGCCTCAATGCCAGTCACCACTGACTTCTGAGTTGGCTTCAAACCAACGATTTCAACTTCGTCGTTCAATTTAACAACACCCTGCTCGATACGACCAGTTGCCACAGTACCGCGGCCCTTGATCGAGAAGACATCCTCAATTGGCATCAAGAATGGCTTATCTAGGTCACGCTTCGGCTCTGGGATGTATTCGTCCATAGCCTCGACTAGTTCCATGATGGAATCTTCGTACTTCTCATCGCCTTCCAACGCCTTAAGAGCTGAACCCTTGATAATTGGGGCATTCTCGTCAAAGCCGTTCTTAGCAAGCAGCTCGCGGACTTCTTCTTCAATCAGTTCGACCATGTCTGCGTCAGCCATGTCCATCTTGTTAAGGAAGACAACGATCTTTGGCACGCCAACCTGCTTTGCTAGCAGCACGTGCTCGCGGGTTTGCGGCATCGGGCCGTCGGTTGCAGCAATCACCAAGATTGCGCCGTCAACCTGGGCAGCACCAGTAATCATATTCTTGACGTAGTCAGCGTGGCCTGGCATGTCAACATGCGCATAGTGGCGCTTTGGCGACTCGTATTCTTGGTGCGAAGCAGCGATCGTAATACCGCGCTGGCGCTCTTCCGGAGCATTGTCAATCTGATTGTACGCAACGGGTTTGTTAACTGCGCTTGGGAGGCGCTTTGCCAACACTGCGGTAATTGCAGCAGTCAGCGTCGTCTTACCGTGGTCAACGTGGCCCATTGTACCCACGTTAACGTGCGGTTTGCTTCGGTCAAATGCATCTGCCATTTGTAGAAGTTCTCCTTTATTTAATTATATTTTCACGCGGGT
The DNA here is from genome assembly GCA_905373795.1 of Candidatus Saccharimonadota bacterium. GTDB lineage: Bacteria > Patescibacteriota > Saccharimonadia > Saccharimonadales > Saccharimonadaceae > Nanosynbacter. The sequence goes on along the minus strand of CAJPUO010000002.1, from coordinate 282,495 downwards.
ACAGTCCATTAAACAGACCTCACGGCGTATGTGTTTAATTATAGCGAATAACCGAATAATTGTAAATAACGGTTAGGTAATTTAGTTATGAAAATTGTTTTATTGAGAGTTATTTTTTCTCGTAAAATAGCATCCGCCCCTTATTGCATTCCGTTTTACTGTCGTGTCTGTTTTGTTCGTTTCAGCATAAACCTCTGCTTCTCCGTCCTTATATTTTACACATGACATAACACCTTTTTCATTGCTATCGTTTTCTATATAAGTACCCCATCCGCTACTACTATCAGGATGAGATCCTATGCAGGTCGGGTCATTAACGGAAACAAGATTTTCATCTGTTGTAATCTTAAACGAATTCAATGTATCATCTTCCGGCTTATTGTATTTGTACAAGTCGTCTCCAATACAAACAGTCAGAACACCATCAACGACAGCAAGACCTTCTCTTGGATCAGTGCGGGTTTCCGTTGTAGCTTCAACTTTTTCCCATTTGCCATTGTCGTTATCGTAGCTCACACCCGGCGCTGCCTCATCGCCATTACCTACGCTAGTAGAAATCTCGCTGCCGCTATTTGGGTAAGTTGCATTTGTTGTTTTACAGGCGGAAAGAGACAATGCTAACACTCCAGCTGCTACGGCCGCAGCCCCCCGTTTTAATAGTGAATTTTCTGGCGTACCAAAATATCTTTCTCTACTACCCATATTGTTCCTCCTATTCCGTCCGCTTCGGACTTGTTAATACTACGAACCAAACACCTCTGTTTAGTTAGGTAAATTGTATTATTTTATATATCAGAAGTAAAGCATTATGGGCTAATTTTATGATTTTGCATAATATTTATGAAGAAACGCCTCGCGAAATTCGTAGAACGTTCCGTCCTCTAGGCTGGCACGAATATCATCAACTAGTTTGACGATAAATCGTTCATTGTGGATCGACAGCAGCGTGCCAGCCAGAGATTCGCGGGCATGGAGTAAATGGCAGAGATAGGCGGCGGTGTAATGGCGGCACGTATAACAGTCACAACCATCCATAATTGGTTCAAACAGTTCACGGTATTTCTGGCCGCGAACATTGACCCGCCCAAACGGCGTGTAAGCCGCACCGTTTCTGGCCACACGCGTCGGACTGACGCAATCAAAGGTATCAATTCCCTGCTCAATCGCCGCAAAGATATCGTCCGGCTCGGAGATGCCAAGCAAATGCCGCGGCTTGTTCTCGGGCAAGATTTGATTAACCCACTGAATCGTCTGCGCCATGGTTTCCTTTTCTAGCGCGCCGCCGATGCCGTAGCCATCAAAATCCATTGCACCTAAAAACGCAGCCGTTTGCTTACGTAAATCTTCATAATTTGCGCCTTGCAGCACGCCAAATAACGCTTGATATGGCTTGTCGGGACGAGCTTCACGCAGACGTTTAACTTCCGCCAAACTGCGCTCCGCCCAGGCATGCGTCCGTGCCAAAGCCTCCACTTGATACTCATACGGATCAATCAGTGAAGTCAGCTCATCAAAGGCGAAGGTAATATCCGCGCCAATGCCCGCCTGAATCTGCATAGATAATTCCGGCGTAAACTTATGGTATGAGCCGTCGAGGTGCGATTTAAACATCACACCATTTTCATCCACCCAAGCGTGGCGCGACGATTTTTTAGCGATGGCAATTTCCTCATCAACATCAGTACTCATCGCCAGAACTTTCTTAAAGCCCGAACCCAGACTCAGCACCTGAAAGCCGCCGCTATCAGTGAATGTCGGCCCGTCCCAATGCATAAACTTGCCCAAATAACCAGCCTTCTCGATGAGCTGATGGCCTGGCTGCAAATATAAATGGTAAGCGTTCGCCAGCACCGCTTGCGCACCAACATCCGCCACCATCTCGGGCAGCATCGCTTTGATATTAGCCTTAGTGCCGACCACGATAAATGCCGGCGTTTTAATATCCCCGTGCGGCGTGTGAATAATGCCGGTGCGCGCCAAAGTGTCATTAAATCGCGAAGTGATTTCAAAAGAAAATGGTTTCATTTGATAGATTATATCAGTTTTTTCCGCTACACTATAACCATGAGCAAGAAAACGCTGGTTGAGCTGGATCCATGGTTGGCGCCGCATGAACGCGTCATTAAGGCGCGCGAGGCGTATGTTTCGTCGACGTTAAAGAAGGTTTTGGATGGAAAATTGCCGGCAGATTTTGCGCTGGGGTTTCATCATTTTGGACTGCGCCGCACTCAAGACGGTTGGATCTTTAGAGAATGGGCGCCAAACGCTACACACATAGTGATGGTTGGCGATTTTTCAGATTGGCAGGAGCGCGAGGAATTTGCCCTGCAGCCTGGCGCGCATGGCGAATGGAGTGTTGATTTGCCGAGAGACGCGCTGCACCACGGGCAGAAATATAAGCTGCGCGTCTATTGGCCGAACGGCGACGGCTGGCGCTTGCCATCATACGCCACCTACGTTATTCAAGATGATGATTCGGTGGATTTTTCGGCCGTAGTGTGGCAGCCGGATGAGCCATATCAGTGGCAGCATGACATTCCACCTGCGCCAAACGTGCCGCTGATTTACGAAGCGCATGTCGGCATGAGCAGTGAGGAGGAGAAGGTTGCTAGCTTCAACGAATTTACCGCGGGCGTCCTGCCGCGCATCAAACAAGCTGGCTATAATACCATCCAGCTGATGGCCATCGCCGAACACCCGTACTACGGCAGTTTTGGCTATCATGTTAGTAATTTTTTCGCCGTGTCATCGCGCTTTGGCACGCCGGATGATTTTAAGCGGTTAGTTGACGCGGCGCACGGACTGGGATTGCGGGTCATCATTGACATCGTTCATGCTCATGCCGCCAGAAATGAAGTCGAAGGCCTCGGTAATTTCGCGGGTGATCCAACGCAATATTTCAAAACTCACAACCATCCAGCGTGGGATTCGCGGCTGTTTGATTATGGCAAACCGGAAGTGCTGCACTTTTTGGCCAGCAACTGCCACTGGTGGTTGGATGAGTACCATATTGACGGTTTTCGATTTGACGGTGTGACCAGCATGCTATATCACGACCACGGTTTGGGAAAAAGCTTCACCAGTTATAATGATTATTTTGGCGACGACGTTGACAAGGACGCGCTGGTCTATCTCAGGCTGGCAAATGACATCATTCACGCTGTTCGCTCCGACGCCACGACCATCGCCGAAGAAATGAGCGGGCTACCAGGCTTGGCGGCACCGACTGAATATGGCGGCCTGGGCTTTGACTATCGATTAGCAATGGGTGCGCCTGACCTCTGGATCAAAACGCTGAAGGAAAAGCGCGACGAAGATTGGGACTTGGGCGAATTGGCACATACGCCGAGTTCGCACCGCCCAGAGGAAAAAGTCATCAGCTACGCCGAGAGCCATGACCAAGCCTTGGTCGGCGACAAAACGCTGATTTTTCGGCTGGTTGACAAAGAAATGTATTGGCACATGAATAAAACCGACCCCGACCTGATGGTCGAGCGCGGCGTGGCGCTACACAAGCTGATTCGGCTGCTGACAGCTGGACTGCACGGCGGCGGCTACCTTAATTTCATGGGTAATGAATTTGGACACCCCGAGTGGATCGACTTTCCGCGCCAAGGTAATAATTGGTCATTCAAGCACGCGCGGCGCCAGTGGAGTTTACGCGACAATGGATTTTTGAAATACCAATGGTTGGGCGAATTTGACGCCAACCTGATGAAAATCATCCAAGCGGTTAACGGCCCAGGCATTCACTACCTGGCCATTCGCCAACACGACCATGTGGTTAGTTTCATACGCGGCGACCTCCTTTTCATCATTAACTTTTCGCCCAGCCAGTCGTGGACGGATTATGGCGTGCCGGCAGCGGCTGGGTCATACGGTGTAATTTTGGACAGCGACGACCAGCGGTTTGGCGGACAAAATCGCATAGACGATTCAACGCGATATTTTACCTCGCCCCAGGAAAATGGACATCAGCTGCAGGTGTATTTGCCGGCCAGAACCGGGATTGTTTTACAAAAAATCGACTAGGAAACTTGCCAAAGAATGAAAAATTTTAATTTAGCACATGCTGCTGCAGCCAGCAGTACATCGCCACAGTCGCTGCCGCGCCGACATTGATGGAGCGGGTCGAGCCGAATTGTTCAATAGCCACTATCTTGTCTGCCGCTTGCGCCATCTCCTCGGAGATTCCCGGACCCTCTTGGCCAAACACCAGCACCGCGCGCTTTGTTAGGGTCGTCTCCGCCATATTGACACTGCCCGGGATATTATCAATCGCAATAATTTCTCTGTTTTCAGACCGCATTAGCTCGACAAACTCCGCTGTCGAGCCAACGTAATGTACATGCAAATATTTATCCGTCATCATGGCGCCGCGCTTGTTCCATTGCCGCCGACCGATGACGTAAATCTGCCGCACGCCAAAAGCGTTAGCGCTCCTGACAATCGTCCCCATATTAAAATCCCGCTCGGTGTTCTCCAGAGCAATCACCAAGCCGTGATCCTTGGCGTCCAGCTCCTTCACAATCTCCGCCTCGCTCCGGCCTTTGAATTTGTCAATCACATTACGCGTATCTTGCATAAGCCTCATTATAGCCATCCAGACAATCTGCCGCAACAATAAAACCATCTTAGCCGAGCAGTACGCCAAACCCTTGCCACATTCTTCCCTCCACGCTAAAAATTTGCTATCATGAGCGTAATACCTCATGAAAAAACACAAAATTATCAAACTCATTCTCATAGCAATCATCAGCGGCGTCGCCACTTTCACCTATTTGATATATACGCGTAATTTGGTCAAAGAAGAAGATCTGACCCGAGCTTCATTAGATCATACGTCTTGGCTGGTACCTAAACAATGGCGAAAATATGACAAGGAATCGAGAGGTAAATCAGATGATAATGTAGCTAGAGTAATTTATGGCGACGGTTCGCTAAAAAATAACAAATCATCAGCTGTTTTAACAGTCAGCCAAATTAACCAGCAAGCAGCACTAACCAATGCCTCGCCGGAATATTATGAAACTTTACGAAAATCTTTCTCAAAGGAGTTTGACTCAAACCAAATCCGCGATGGACTTGCTTCTGCTAGTAATGTCGGATGCTCAAAAGCGCCAAATATCAGCAAATCTGTTGACAGATCTGATACAAACGGTGTTGTAGGATTGTTTTCCGTCAATGCCAGCTGCTCGACAAAGTACTCATTATTCATAATGAAAATCCGTGTTGTCATAGGTAAAAACGACGGCATTATCCGCTCAATATCCTTATCCTCAGAGGAACTCACCTGGGAAAAGAACAAAGCGGCATTCGACAAGATACTGGGCAGTATTTCCGCCGGGAATAATTATGCAATGAAGACTGTGAAATTACTATAACTTACAATATCCGCTTCATCCATAATACTTTCCTAGTTCCTCTTTTAATTTGCTTAATTTATCTGAAGCGTCAATAATTACTGGATCAATCGGTTTTATAATCTTTCCTTTATCAAGCGTGGATACTTCTATAGGAGGGTATTGTATGCGAATTCTTTTGATTCCATCGTTCGAATATTCTTGCGAAATGCTATCATACACCTTCATCTTGCTTATTGTGTCTGTCTGCGAAAAGTACTTTTTTCCCTCGCCTCCAGCCTTGTCATAAATAATTATTTGAATTTTATCCATGATACTATTATACCACATTCGCACGCGGCCAAACACAGTCTATTCTTCAGAAAAGCACTACAGAGATTCAATTTTGGTGCGGATGAAAGGACTTGAACCTTCACGCCATTGCTGGCACTAGCACCTGAAGCTAGCGCGTCTACCAATTCCGCCACATCCGCGTACTGCTTATTATAATCCAAAAGAAATCCAACATCAAGCTTGATTACGAATTTTACACCACGCGTTCATCTCAGCTGCCAAATCTTTCATCGGCGTTTCCATCTTAACGCCCGGGCAAAAAATTCCCATCGGGTCAAAAATCTTTTTCACCTTGGCATACAACTGTTTTTCGTCGCTTGGCATATGCTTGTACATAAAACTCGACTTCAGCCGGCCGTCGCCGCCAAACGCCGCAAACGAGCCTTCATGCTTATCAACAAGCTGCGCCACCTCTGCAAACAATTGCAAAATCTTCTGGCGCTCGCTGACTTTTTTACTATCAAACCTCGGATATAACGCCGTATAGTTATTACTAAAATCGACAAACATAGGCAGCGCATAGCCGTACGTCGATTCCAGAGCCTTCAAATCCTCCGCGAAACCAGCGATCTGCTGATCTGCCAGCCAAATTCCGGAAAAGGCCCTTGGCGCGGTCATATGCGGCTCGCTCGGCGCTTCCATCAAAGCCAAGCTGGAATGCAAACTAGCCAATCCTTGAACTTCCATATCAATCAATGAAATATTTATAGCATCTATGGCGCTTAGCTTCTTCATCATTTTCTTAGCGGCCTTCACCCGCGCGCGGTCTGAGAATTCGTCAAATATCGCGATAACCACCGCGCCTCTGAAACATTCCTTCGGCGCCCACTCAAGCCGCTTGCCCGCCAGATACGCCTGGCGTAAAATCCGCCCATCGATCAATTCGACCGAGACTGCTTTATTTTTCATCGCCAAACTTGCTGCCTCCTGAGCATCGGCAATATGCTTAAACGGCGCAGCGACCACCGAATACTCCGGATGAACAAAGTTTGCGCGTAAAATCGCCTCGCAAACAATACCCAAACTGCCCTGGCTGCCCATAAATAACGGCGTTAGGTCAAACGACCCATCCTTCTGTTTGACTTTGGCAATCGCGCTATAACCCGCCGTATCCGGCAAACTGGGATCAAGCTGAGAAATTAGCTCCGCATTATCGGCTATCAAGTTGTCAATTTCCCGGTAAACCTCGCCCTCAAATGTCGACAAGCCCTTTTTCTTATTCAGTTCGCGCTTGGAAATCCGCCCGGTTTGAATAGCGTCGCCATTGCTTAAGACGACCTCCAATTGCTGAACTGTGTCGGCAAAAAAGCCGTGCGCACCCGTCATCGTGCCGGCCGGAGAAGTGTTTATCGCGCCGCCAATCGTGCCGTCTTCGTCGGTGTAAGAAACGTTTGGCAAACCTAATCCTTTGTGCGTCGTCAGCGCCGCATTTGCCGCCGAAACCGCGAGGCCGGCTTGAACATGAATTAGCCGCTGCTTCGGATCGCTGCCCACCACTCGGTTCATGTGTGTTTTCAAATCAATTGCGATACCTTTATTGATAGCCGCTCCCGTCGCGTCTGTAGCGCTACCTCTGGCGAAAACTGGCAGCACGTGGCCTTTTTCCGCCAACTGCGAGCAAAAGCGCAGCACCTTGCGAATATCATTCATATCAGCCGCCCGCACCACCATGTCCGGCCGACGCGCCAGAATACTGCCGTCTGTCTCGGCTTGGCGTAAAACAGAATCATGAGTAATGACTTCACCCGCCAAATGCTCATTCAGATATGTCGCAATTTTATTCATCAATCCTCCTTGGTCTATTGATTTAATTTTAGCATAAGCGCGCTTAGTTGATAAGTACATTTTGCTTTGATATAATTTGGAAGTGCGCGGATGCGATGCCTACACGAGCAACGTAAGCCGTTAGTAAAAATGGGACATAACCTTAGCAGTTAGCTGCATGGATGTAGTGACTGCGTGGGTAACGTAAGTCATTAGTAGATACGCGGGCGTGTCTTTAACAATCGAGTATGCGGATGTGGTGGAATTGGTAGACACGCATGCCTTAGGAGCATGTGCCTCACGGCGTGAAGGTTCAAGTCCTTTCATCCGCACCAAGACCTGGATTGTTGAAGGATTTTTACGTTCGCATACGTACAGCACAACAAGAAGCTATATAAGAGAGATTTTTGCTTACTATACTATTATCATAATGCGTATGAATAAATATTGATTACAGCTGTCGTTCTTGTCGGAGGAGCGGCTTATTATTTTTATCGCGATAAGTTCAGCGAGCCGCCAAAACAAACCGCTATCAAGCCTAAGCATAGTAAGCCTTTTAGTCCGGATATCGTCATTCCTCTTCACGGCACAGGCGAGAGATCACTCAGCGCTCGCTAGCATTTAGCGTATTTTCTTTTTTCGCCGTTTTGGTATAAAATAACTCTAAGCGGTTTTACTGGGGAAAATCGCGGCTAGTACGGGAAATTAGCTCAGTTGGCTAGAGCGCACGATTCACATTCGTGAGGTCACAGGTTCGAGACCTGTATTTCCCACCATTTCAGAGTAAAAATCCAAATCGTCGCCCGAATGGGCGATTTTTTGGTTGATTTTTCTTAATTCCTGCCAAAGGCAAAAACCACTTTCCGCCCCCTTTCGGAAAGTGGTTTTTGAGCTTGCGCTTGTAGGGGTTTGGGTGATGGTTTTGTTATGTAAAAACAGGTTCGAGCCAAAGATTTCTGCGAGAACGGCTTTTTGTCCGTCAAAATCATCAGACTCTAACAAATAACAGATAGATTTTGCAGTTTCTAGCCACTTTGTCATCGGTTCTATCCAAGCATTTTGGTTGGCTTGTAAATTAGCCAAATTTTCTTCTAGACTTTTCTTTTGGCTTAAAATCTCACTCTTTTTAGTCAGAAAAGTTTGGCGGTCAATATCTTGGTCTAAATAGCTATCTAGTAAAATCTGTTGTTTATTGGTCAATTTTGTGATTTGCATTCGTAAATCGTCCAGAAAAGAAACATTGCCAGCGATTTCGGCTTGCTCGTCTTGTTCGATTCGCTCATTCATAAAAGCAAATATCTTTTCGCTCATTGCATACTTGCCAAGTAATGCCGAAAGCTGGGGCAACAAATCTTTTTCTCTAATTGGCGGATTTCGCTTCTTACGTGAACAGCGGTAATAAGTCCAGCGGTGAAAATTGCCGTTTTTCTGAGTTCTAGTTTTGGTTTCGCTAGTAATACTCATGCCACAATTAGCACACTTCATCAGCCCCAAAAACGGCACGGTTGGCTTTTTTGCTCGTTTCTTGTGTCCACGCTCGGCAATCACTAGCTGGACTTTATCAAAAAGAGCTTTGGAAATAATTGGCTGGTGGCGGCCTTCGTAAAGTTCACCTTTATAGAGAAAATGGCCATAGTAAAAGGAGTTTTGCAAAATAGACTTCACTTTATCGTCTTTGAAAACTTTGCCAGTTCTGGTAATTACTCCGTTACCTTGCAAGAAATCTGCCAACTGACTCATGGTTTGGTCGCCACGAGCATACTTTTCAAAAATCTCTTTCACAAGTGGTGCATAGCGTTTGTCTAAAACAATAGTTTTACTGCGACTATCGTTTAAGTAGCCAAAAGGTGCTTGGCTGGGGAAATCGCCGTTTCTTACTCTGGCTCGCAATCCTCGTTTGGTGTTCTCAGACAAATTATCTACATAATATTTAGATTGACCAAACATAATAGAGAGCATAAATTTGCCTTGCGAGGTATTTTCAAATTGGAAAACTGGAAATCGTAAATAATTGAGTGTGGTTTGATCGAGTAAATAGACAATTTGTCCACCATCTATCGAATTACGAGCCAGGCGATCTGGATGCCACGCCAAAATACCATTGGCTTCGCCATTTTCAATACGTTTTATCATGGAATTAAAGACTGGACGACCTGGCATTTTGGCAGTTCGTTTTTCTATGAGTTCGTCAATCACCACCAAGCCATTATCTTTGGCAAATTTTCTCAGTTCTACCAACTGAGCTTCAATGCTCAAAACTTGCTTGTCTTCCGTATCGGTTGACTTGCGAGCATACAAAATGTATTTTTCCATTTTTCCACCTCTTAACTTAAAAAGCCGACTTGGTGCAACACAATCTAGATAAGCTAAACTGTTCCAAGTCGGCTATTTAAGCCAAAAAATAAAGTTTACCCTTAGATTGTGTTGCTCTTTTATTATACCATAACAAAACCATCACCCAAACCCCTACAAGCGCAAGCTCAAAAACCACTTTCCGAAAGGGGGCGGAAAGTGGTTTTTGCCTTTGGCAGGAATTAAGAAAAATCAACCAAAAAATCGCCCATTCGGGCGACGATTTGGATTTTTACTCTGAAATGGTGAGATTTTACGCCCAAGCTCGAACCTATTTCCAAAGCAAACCTAGACCCTAGTAAATACATCAGGGCGAGGCCCTGTTCGGCGGGTCGCCCGCGCCCCGACCCGCCGAAATGCCACCAAATAACTGAAGCTAGTGGATTTTACGCAAAGTTTTCATTGCCCAATCATAATGACTGGCCGTTGCCGACACTAAGTAAGAACCAAGCGATGAACTGCCAGTCCAGTCATATACTTTTTTCTTGAATAAATCATCGTTGCTGTGAGATTTTATAATATCCATAACTCTTTGGTGCGTATCTTTCACTAAGTGTTTAGCTTCATCTAGACTAACGCCCTGATATTCATTCCAAAATTCAAAATTTAGTTCCGGTGTAGTTCGCCAGTTGAACCCCTCAGGCAAAAAATTAGTCTTTTTTCCAGCCATATTGTCGTCATGCCATGCGATTACCATTTCGTGCCACCTAACCAGATGCATCAGAACATCGCGAGCATTTTTGTCTTGAGTGCCACACATAACTATTCGCCCCTTTCTTCAATGAGATCCATTAGTTTTTCGAAATTTTCATCAGCTTGTTTGATTAAATCTTCTTTTGTGGATGGTCTTGGCATAACATTTCCTTTCTATTTAATATCTACTTACTATTATATCGCATAAATATGACAACAGCATGTCATATTTATGTTAAAATAGGTACGATGAAATTAAGTAGATTATTTGAAATCGTTTATCTCTTACTGGACAGAAAAAAAATGACTACTCGCGAACTCGCAGAGTATTTTGAAGTATCAACAAGAACGATCCTGCGTGATATTGAGGCGCTATCTATTGCTGGTGTGCCTGTCATTACTGATAAAGGCAGAAATGGCGGTATTTATATCATGGACAGCTTTCGGTTAGACAAAACTACATTATCAAAAGAGGAACAAGAGTTGATAATCTTTGCTTTGCAGAATATTACTGCTTCTGGAAATATCGAAACCAAAGGGACTTTATCGCGATTGTCGGCGCTGTTTAATGAGCCTTCGCCCAGTTGGATTGATGTTGATTTTTCGCGTTGGGGACAATCCAAGTATGACAATAATTTGTTTGATACACTTCGTCATGCGATACTGAAGCGACAACAAATTGCCTTCCGATATGTTAGTAGTACGGGAGAAATATCGAATCGTAAAGTTACGCCACTTAGATTGATATTCAAAGGGCGAGCATGGTATGTTATCTGTGTGAAAAAACCAAATCAGCAAAAACTTTTTCGATTTAGCCGAATGCTAGAGGTTAGTATTGCGGGAGATAGCGATATTGACGATATAGTCGTCATGCCACTAGAGGAAATAGCTTGTTCGGACAGTCTGATCGATTTGGTTTTGCGTTTTTCTCCAGTGGTAGCGTATCGAGTATATGATGAATTCAGCCAATCCGAAATCCAGCAGGATGTGCGTGGTTATTTAACGGTTACGACTAAGTTGCCATATGATAACTGGCTGATCGGCTTTTTGCTTTCGTTTGAAACCGAAGTCGAGATTGTTAAGCCGAGAGAGCTAAAAGATGATTTACTCATCGAAGTACGCAAAATGATAGATCATTATTCATAAAATCCACTAGCTTCAGTTATTTGGTGGCATTTCGGCGGGTCGGGGCGCGGGCGACCCGCCGAACAGGGCCTCGCCCTGATGTATTTACTAGGGTCTAGGTTTGCTTTGGAAATAGGTTCGAGCTTGGGCGTAAAATCTCACCAGATTTAGCTTTATCTAATTATTGGAGGAGGGTTGTTTTGGCTATTATAGTTAGAGGTCGTGATTTTGGAGGATCTGAAAATTATAGAGGACAAGAGCCGTGCCCTCACTGCGGTCAGGCGCCAGAAAGAAAGAAAGAAGAGGAATCATAAGACGACTTGGAGAGTTTGTTGGCGGACTGTTCGGCGATGATTACGACCCGTGGAAAGTTAAAGAATGGCGCGGCACCCAGGAAGAAAAAGACCAACTTAATGAATATCTTGACGGTTGGCGCATAACTGCTGATGAGGTAGAATCTATGAAGTCGCAGCGACCTTTTTAGCTTATTATACTAGCGTAAAATCAAACACCTGAATGGTCAGGTTTTACAGTTAGTCTCTGTTTTTATGTATAGCAATATGTTAAAATCAAGTTAGATCAGGTTTTCATCGACCCTATGGGGATATAGCTCAGCTGATAGAGCGCAGCATTCGCATTGCTGAGGCCGAGGGTTTGAGTCCCTCTATCTCCACCAATTTATGACTGAAACGTTCGAGAGACCTAAAGTAATCGACACGAAAACATATGAGACCTCTTTATCGGTAGAAAAAGGCGTGTTTCGTCGAAGGCAAATTCCAGCAGTTGTTGAGGCGCGCCAGCTTCAGCCTGATAAGCATGCCACCAGAAAGTGGGCAATACTTGGAATAATCAGCCGTATTTCTATTGGCGACGTCATACGATATGATTTAACTCTACAGCGCGGCGGCAACCATAAAGATTTACGGCCGCTTCAAGATACTGAGCGGATTTGCCGCGCCGATGGAACATCAATAGTAGATATGATCACGAGAGGTTGGAGCTGCGGTAAATCCAGTCCTGTTGTCTACGCCTGATACGATAAAGGCAATATTGAGGAACAATTACGACATACCACACAGATGATACCGAAAGTACTGCTCGTTGGATGTTATGCATTGCGCGAACTAATACAGACTGTACAGACTACCGACAAACTGCCGAATAGCTTGATGCTAACAAATGACGATATTAAGCGGTCAGAGGTATTAGAGCACTCCGGCATCCACATTGAGAGCGTCCCTACTAAAAAGTTTGCTCAGCTTGTTAAGTCTGTTTATTGTTAGCGTTGGGTAGCACAGCTAACTTCCCTGCCATAACACGACTCCGGAGCAATAGTACTAAAAAAACTTAAGGCATTTTTGCAAGCAATAATTCACGCAGTGCAGGATAAGTAATATCTAATTTCTGCAGCTCGTCGCGTGTAAAATAGCCAATTTCCGCTACATCATCATTTGGCGTCGGGTCGCCATCAATGATTTTTGCAGTAAAGTAAATTGCTAAAAATGGCACGGCAACTCCGCCAAATTCGTAAGTCTCAGGAAAGCTGCCAAGATAATTATCTATTTCTAGGTTCACCAAACGAATCCTTGACAAAACCCCACCGCCCTGCTAATATTTTCAGAGGTCAATACGTTGCTTTTGCCTTGAGCGGGAGCATAATGTTGTAAATATAAAACACCCTAGTTGCACCGATAACGCGCAACTTTTTTGTTGCCCAAAAATCATTAATCAAAGGAGGAATATGCCCCGCACTAAGCGAGAAGGAATATTTTATGGCGTCGTGATGGCGTTTACAATGTCAATGTTTATGAATTTGCTGAACACATTTTTGCATGCTGGCGCGTCGATGCAGTCGCTAGGAAGAGCGCTGATACTACAGCCGGTGATTCTTGCCATTGTTATGATTGTTGAGAGTTTGATCGTGTCGAATCTGGCGCAAAAAACTATGAAGCGTTTTGTCCGCGCGAAGGACAGTGTAGAAGCTCATGCACTGGCGCGAACAGTGTGCATGGTGACGGGTATGTCGCTGGCGATGAGTTTGATCGGGCTTGTCTTGGCTGGTACGCCGCTAGCCGAGTTGCCGCTGCGCTTTGCCTCAGCTTGGCCGATGAATTTCTGCGCGGCGTTTTGGTGGCAAATACTGGTTGCTGGCCCGATTGCCAGAACGGCATTGAAAATAGTGCGGGCATACCAGTCGGAGGGCGTTTTAATTTCAGAATAATTCCGACAGATATTGCAATAATAAATAGAATTTGCTAAAAATATAGTCCACTATGCTAAACGAGAAATCTCCAGATATATATGTCGGCCTATTTGATATAAAATCCTCCGAAAAACAATGCACCAGCCTTCCTGAATTTCCTATAGGTATAGCTTATTGTTACCCTAAGAGTAGCGCTATAGATCTTGCAGTCGCCGAAAGAGGTTATCATAGGCAGCTGCACAATCTCTGTATGTATGGATCAGTTGGCAAAGATACTAGTCCGATAGGCAGACACGACGAGATTAGCGCTTTTGGATGGCAGAAAGAACAATCCAGAAAGCTAGTTACCTGTGTTATCTGCTTTATACCAGAAAAACCGCCATATCTTGAACAAAAGGAATACGAAGATTTCGCTATGACAATTGAATGGGCAGCACAAGCACTAGCAACCGTTCTACATGAAAAGTTATATAAAGATTTGCCTAATACAGGAGGAACTATGCACCAAATAGACTCCTCTGATAACCTTCTTAAGAATAATCCGGACTCTGTTATATATTGCTACAGATAATCCTATGATTTTACATAGTGATTAGTATAGTTTTAGCGAACCATGATGGGGTTTTAATAAACGCTAATCTTCTCATCCCCGCCCATATGTGCTACAATTAATCACCAAAGGAAGGTCTGCGTTAATATCAGACCATATTTTTATGAAGGACGCCAGCAAGATTCGAAATATTGCCATTATTGCCCACGTCGATCACGGCAAGACGACCATGGTTGATGGGCTGCTCAAACAGTCGCGCACATTCCGCGACAACCAGGCTGAGATGAGCCAAGAATTGATCATGGATTCGGGCGATCAGGAGCACGAACGCGGTATTACCATCACCGCCAAGCAAACCTCGATTTTTTACGGTGATTATAAGATCAACATTATCGATACACCAGGGCACGCCGATTTTTCCGGCGAAGTCGAACGGACGCTGCAGATGGCGGACGGCGTATTGCTAATCGTCGATGCGCAGGAAGGGCCGATGCCGCAGACTAAGTTTGTGCTGAGTAAGGCGCTAGAACTGGGCTTGAAGCCGGTAGTGGTGATTAATAAAATTGATAAGCCGGCGCGGCGAATTGCCGAGGTTGAAGATGAACTGAGCGATCTATTTTTGGAGTTAGCGACTGATGATAGTCAGCTGCAATATCCGATTTATTATGCTATCGGGCGCGATGGCAAGGCCTGGCGAGAGATTCCTACCGACCCGAGCGACAACGCTGATCTCACACCGATTTTTGAGGCGATTATCAATGATATTCCTGCACCGAGCGTCACGGCTGACGGCGGGTTTCAGATGCTGGTGACTAGTTTGCAGTACGACACCTTTCAGGGCAAATATGCTATCGGGCGGATCGCTCGCGGGTCGGTTAAGCGCGGTCTGGCGGTTAGTTTACTGAAGCATGGCGAAGTGTCAGGTTCAGCACGAATTGAGAAAGTTTTTGGCTACCGCGGGCTAAACCGCGAGGAGCTTGACGAGGCATTTGCTGGCGATATCGTGGCGCTGGTTGGCGTCAGCGAGGCGCACATCGGTGATACCATTGCTGACAAAGAGCAGCCGGAAGCCCTGCCGGCGATTGCCATTGAAGCACCGACGCTGAGCATGTACCTCGGCCCAAATACCAGCCCGATGAAGGGGCGCGAGGGCGAGTTTACCACCTCACGGCAAATTGGCGACCGATTGCGGCGAGAATTGGAAACCAACGTGGCGCTGCGCGTCGAGGAAAACGGCATCGGCTTTACGGTGTCTGGCCGCGGCGAGCTGCACCTGAGTGTCTTGATAGAAACCATGCGGCGCGAGGGCTTTGAGTTTGAAGTCGGCCGCCCGCAAGTGGTGACCATCATCGAGGACGGCGTCGAAAAAGAGCCAATCGAAGAGTTGCAGATCGAAATTAGCAGCGAATTCATCGGTGCAATCAGCCAGGAACTCGGCGCCCGCCACGCTGAGATGAAATCGCAAGAAACCACCGCTAGCGGTGCTACCCGCATCACCTATGTACTACCGACGAGAGCGTTGATCGGCCTGCGAAACGTACTGTTGACCGCCACCAAAGGCACGGTGATCATGAATTCTCTGCCGCATGGCTATCAACCGCTGGGCGGTAAATTGCCGAAAACCCGCGGCGGCGTGCTCATCGCCTTTGAAGCTGGTATCACCACGCCGTATGCGCTACAGGCCGCCGAAGCGCGCGGTGAGCTCTTGGTCGGACCTGGCACGGAAGTGTACGCTGGTATGATCGTCGGTATTTACAATCGCCAAGAAGATATTGAGATTAACGTTTGCAAGGCTAAACACCTAACCAACATGCGCTCCAAGTCATCGGACGGCACAGTGCAATTGACGCCATTTACGCAGTTCAGCTTGGAGCAATGCATCGACTTCATCGAGGACGACGAGCTGCTGGAGGTAACGCCAAAGTCCCTGCGTCTGCGCAAACGCTACCTCGATGCCAACGAGCGAAAGCGCGCCAACAAAAAGTAGAATTTTAGTTTAATATATGATTAAGAGGGGGTAATTATGACAAAAAAATGGCGCGACGTTAACGGATTTTATCAAATCTATCCGCGATCGTTCATGGATTCTAATAGCGATGGCGTCGGCGACTTGCGCGGCGTGGTTGACAAGCTTGATTATATTAAGGGCGGCGATAAGTCGCTTGGCATTGACGCAATTTGGTTTTCACCGTTTTATCCGTCGCCGCAAGCTGATATGGGCTACGATGTGGCGAACTACTGTGATATTGATCCGATTTTCGGCTCTCTTGACGACTTCAAAGAATTGGTCGAGAAGGCGCACGCTCGTGACATCAAAGTGATGGTCGACTTTGTGCCAAATCACACCAGCGATCAGCATCCGTGGTTTTTAGAATCGCAAAGCTCCAAGGACAACGATAAGAGCGATTTTTATGTTTGGCGCGACGCAAAACCTGACGGCTCAGAACCGAACAATTGGCTGAGTATTTTTGGCGGGTCGGCGTGGCAGTGGCACGAAGGGCGCCAGCAATATTACTTACACACATTCCTGAAAGAACAGCCAGATCTCAACTGGGATAACCCTGAGGTACGCCGCGAAATGCAAAACGTACTGCGTTTTTGGCTAGATCTCGGTGTTGATGGCTTTCGAGCGGACGCGGTACGTTGGATCAGCAAAGACCCAGAGCTGCGCGACGACCCAGTCGCCGAGCATTATCACGATAAGAAACCGCCGACACAATTCGATGATTTGCAGCATAAGTACAGCCGCTTCTGGGAGAATCTTTTCCCGTATTTGCGGGAACTAACAGATATAGTCGCCTCATATCCGAATCGAATCATGGTTTTTGAAGATTATCCGGATGAAAACTATAGCACTAGCGAACAATACTTGGGTTTTTATGGTGTCAATCCAAAAGTATCAATGCCATTCAACTTTGAAGGTTTAAATACCAATTTCAATGCCGAGTCGATGAGCACAATCGTCAACGAATTCCAAGGCATGATCAACCCCGACGTGCACACACCCGTCTATTGTTTTAGTAATCACGACCAATCGCGCATCGTTACGCGCTTTGGCGGCGAAAAGCAAGCTCGCTTGATTGCGTTGATGCAACTGACACTACCAGGGCTGCCAGTAATATATTACGGTGACGAGATTGGCATGAATAATGGACCAATTCGCTTTGAAGAGATCCAGGATAAGTCGGTCTTTAGCCACGGCAATGACGAATCTGTCGGGCGCGACCCAGAACGCACGCCGATGCAATGGACGGCTGGCCAAAATGCTGGATTCAGTACCGCTAAACCATGGCTGCCAGTAAATCCTGCTTGCCAGAACGTCAATGTAGAATCAGAACAGAACGAGCCAGACTCATTTCTGGCGCTATACCGCCGCTTATTAACCTTGCGCAGCCGCTACGAAATTCTGCGCACTGGCGAATATGAGCCGCTTAGCGATTTGGGCAAGAATATTTTTGCGTACGCACGGTGGATTGGCGAAGAGCAGCATGTCTTTATAGCGCTGAATTTTAATAACTCTAAGCACCGCGTTACCCTGCCCCATGCCGGTAGTATTTTATGCGCCACGCACCCGATTGACTATCCAGATATTAGCGAGGATGGATCGGTTGAACTGCGGCCATACGAAGGCGTGCTAGTTGAGTGTAATAAGCACCGGCTATTAGCCAAATAAACGAAAAGACCGCCCTGAGTAAAAGGCGGTCTTTTTATAGTTTAATACTTCTATTTGACCAGGGTTTCTTTGACGCGCTTCGACAAAACGAAATATAAAGCCATCAAACTATGAACCGCAACAGAGACAGTGATAAAGCTCAATAATGTAAACACCGTTACTCTCTCTCCTGTACTGTCAACGCCGCCAGCAGCGAACAGAACTATCATATTCACAATTGAATATATAGCCGAAACGCCGATCGTGATCCACGATAATATCTTGGCGACTCTCTTCTCCATCGATAATAATACAAGGGAGGCGATATATCCACCGGCTAGTATTGGCGCGAATATCATAGAAACAACGTTTGACGGCAACGACAAGTTCATCATCGAGACAAAGAACATTGCTATCTGCCCTAAAGCGACAATTCCGAACCAAATGATGAAAAACATCAGCCAGCCGCCAACACCCTTCAGCGATTGCTGCATCATCACATACTGCATCGGTTGTTGAGGCTGAGCATATTGACCTGGCATCGGCTGCGGAGACATCTGCTGCTGCATTTGAGGCTGCGGTTGCATCGGTGCTTGCATCATTGGTTGCGGCTGCTGCATATATGGCTGTTGCGGTTGGGCATACTGATTATACGGCTGAGACTGTTGCGGCGGCATTACTGGCGGCACTGGCGCGCCCTGTATTGGCTGCTGAACAGCAGGCTGAACTGCTTCTGGCTGCGGCGCTTGCACCGGCTGAGTAGCCTCGGGCTGCGGCACTGGCTGAGCGGCATTGGAAGCATTGTTGTCTTTAGAACTGGAATTAGCGTTTTTCTTCGTTGCCATAATATTTGATTCTCCGTAACGGTTATAATTTATTATATTTGTTATTGTATCACACGATTAAGCGCGCCTGCTATTCTTTTTCTGAACTAATAAATAAATTAATAGACAGTAATGTCACTGGAATTACGACAACAAGACCAAACGCAACAGTATCAGCCACCCCGAAACCCTCTGCATGTGACATTCCATACGATAGCGCAGAGTTTATCGTAGCAAGTACCATTAAAATAAGTAGCAGCGCGCCAACAGCTATGCGGATTATTTTTCTGACTCGCGGCTTCAACGCGCTGGCTGCGCTAAAGTAGGTAATAAGCAAAACCGCCAACGAGGCAAACGCTGTGAGTGCTGCAATTGAATATGCCACTGTTATGGCAGTTCCAATAATTTCTTGGCTGAACCCTACCACAGAGAGTATGCCCAACATAATACCAGCAAAGATTGCCAGCGCCATAGGCATCATACTAGCTCGGGACGCTTGTTGAGGAACGCCGTAATTACCATAGCCGTCAGGATACGAGACGGTATTCTGCGGATACTGCTGCGGTACGGACGAATAAAGAGCTTGACCTTGCGGCTGCGAATATTGAGACTGCGGCTGATTAGGACGCTGTAAATCTATCGGTAGACCACCCGAAGGAACCGCATAATGCGCTGACTTTTCATTCTGATATTTAAAGACACTAGTACACCAAACAATTCCTAAAATCATTACACCAAAAGGTATAGGCGAAAGAAAGAACGCTACATCGCCGAAACCGACGACAGCATAGAAATTCAAGTAAAGCCATAACGTAACAAAAGAAGCTATCGATATAAAAAGCGTACAAATTGCGGCAACCTTGGCTATATTCTTATCCCTATTTGATAAATAAGTTATCCACAGGCCAATGGACCCTATTATCAATATCCCCAACACAACTGACATAAACACCTTTACTGATTGGATGAAAAAATAGCTCGATACGTCAGTAAATTTTTCTATGGAAGTATTCATACTTAAAAGTTGAGCAGCAAAACCCACTGAGAAGAATAAGCCGATTCCATAAGCAACAGACTGTCCAATGACTGTTCCCTTTTTCGAATAATTAAAAACAACGTACTGAGCGGTCTGATTCTGGAAAGCTTGCGGCGGCTGAGGCTGTTCGCCTTGAACTGGAGGCTGATTGCGTTGTTTGTTTTGGCTTGCCTGAGCGCTATCTTGCTGCTGGTTAGATTTGCGCTGCTCGGATTTCTTTGCATTCTTGCTACTCATACATTTAATGTACCATATTATTTATGTTTATGACGGCGAAAGCGATATTTTCATTCGCTTTTCAGTAAAATTCCTAACGTGCTAGAATAAACCTATGTTCACAGAGCGCACTAAAAATCCGTTGTCACTTTGTCTATTGCTGTATTTTACATGTTTCGCTGTGCGAATGTGGGAATTTTTAGCTTTGCGTACCGATCAATCAGCACTCAGTGAGAATATAGTGCATAAAATTTTCGGCATAGTGATAATTTTCGTTTGCCTGAAATATTTGCACGCTCGTTGGCGCGACATTGGCTTTACGCGCAAAAATTGGCTGAAAAATATCGGTTTGGGACTTGCCTTGGGGTTTTGTTTTTATACAGTTACGCTGTTGATCGAATTCGGATTTCTGTATTTTTCCGGCGCTAAACCTAACATTTTAATGAAAGCTGGCGGATTTTCGCTCGCTAGCACCGAACAATTCGTCGGCGTGGGAATTGGGTCAATTATTATCTTTAATATATTCAATGTCTGGATGGAAGAAGGTATGTTTCGCGGATTGTTCGAGAAATTACTGCACCAAAAATATAAATTTGCGACAACGATTTTCATAAGCGCCCTGCTGTTCGGACTTTGGCATGTAGCAATGCCGATTCGATCGTTCCTTGACGGCGAGTTTTCGCTAGCTCAAGCGGTGGTTTTTAGCATTGGCTATGTTTTGTTCGCTTTCATGTTTGGATTAAAAATGAGCTGGCTATATAAAATGACAGGAAGTTTGTGGCTTGGCGCAGCAGATCACTTTTTCAATAATGCGATAATTAATATTATGCATGTCGTCTCAAACCAAGGAAATGATAGCTTGCAAATTGCGCGAATATTCTTAGCACAAACTTTGTCGTTTGTTTTTGTGTGGATTTTATGGCGAAGATCCAATAAAAAGTCTATCAGCGGCTAGAAGATTCTTCCCTGACTTCTTCCGGCAAGAATCCTTTTTCGTGCTGGAAGCCAGCTTGCCATTTGTAATCTTTACTGTAACCCAAATCTTTCATTAACTTAGTGGCGGCGTTTCGAAGATGCAGCGGCACTGGCGAGTTCGGGTACTTGTGCGCCAGAGCAAAAGCCTCATTCATCAAATCAGTAGTCTCGCGCGACTTCTGGCTGCGCGCCAGAGCGATGGCGCAGTGGAATAAATTATATTTGGCCTCAGGCAAGCCAACGCGCTCCACCGCTTCAAAGGTGGCGACTGCCAGACTTAGCGCGCCGTTACCCACCAGCCCAATGTCTTCTGACGCAAAGATAACCATCCGCCGAGCAATGAACTTCGGATCTTCACCGGCGTCGATCATGCGCGCTAAATAATACGCCGCAGCCGCCGCGTCACTACCGCGCAGTGATTTGATGAACGCCGAGATAACGTCATAATGCGCATCGCCCTTTTTGTCATAGCCCGGCAAACGCCGCTGAGCCGCTGCCTTAACCACCTCTGGCGTGACTTTACCGCCAAAGCTCAATGCCAATTCCAAATTACCCAGTGCCACCCGCGCGTCGCCATCCGCCAATTCCGCCAAATAGTCCAAAGCTTTGGGCGACACCCGCTTGGTTTGTTTCAAAGTCTTCAGCGCCCGCTTCAGCACTAGTATAATTTCATCTTTGGTCAGTTGACGGAGCACCAGCACCCGCGTCCGGCTGAGCAGCGGCGTGATCACCTCAAAGCTCGGGTTCTCAGTGGTCGCGCCAATCAAAGTAATCAGCCCGCTCTCGACATGCGGCAAAAACGCATCTTGCTGCGCCTTGTTAAAGCGGTGGATTTCATCGACAAACAAAATTGTCCGTAGCCCCAAATTCCAGTTCTGCCGAGCGTGCTCAATCACTCGTTCGACGTCTTTTTTACCGCTGGTCACCGCTGACAGCTCAACAAATTCGGCATTGACTTCGCGGGCAATGATCCGCGCTAAGGTAGTCTTGCCTGTCCCTGGCGGCCCCCACAAAATCAAGCTGACCGGCTCGCCGCGCCGGGCAATCTGCCGCAGCAACTCGCCCTCGCCCAGCAAATGACTTTGTCCAATCACCTCATCCAGGGTTTGCGGCCGCATCTGCTCGGCCAGCGGTATTCGTCCCATAATATTAGCTATGATTTTGTCCTATTTCCCTCTTATACATCACCCTGGTAACGAGATATGCGATACCCAGCGGAATGATAAACAGCATATAAATTCCAATAGTAATTAGCATGTCGGCAAGCGGCAAACCAAAGAGCGAAGGGTGAGTCACCTCGTATAGAGGACCTATATCCCCGGGACTAGAAGTGCCGATAAACCCGATTGTTGTATGCATAATGAGCAGAATTATATTAGTAACACACATAATACCACTTATATCGCGAATCCATTTCATACGCGTAGATCGCACATCACTACTAACGCTAAAGCACAATACCAGTACTATCAAAATATTGCCAATAACGACAGCGCCGTACGGTTTGCGATCTAGGTTGGTGATGACCGCTATAATAATAGCAACTATCAAGCCAATACCCGACATGGCAGCTGTTCTGCCAGAATGAAAGGTTAAGCCAGGGTAGCCTTGATGAAGCGGTACAGGATTCTCAACAGAATTATCCGGCCCAGAATAACCAAGCGCTTCAGAATTCGGCGGCAAAGCCACGGGGGGCTGAATAGCGGAATTTGGCTGATTAGTGTTAACTGGCGCGGGGTTCGGCGGTATCTGCGTCGGGCTGGTTAGCGGCGGCAAAGGTTGACTGGGTACTGCTGGCTGTTGATTTGCTATTACTGGCGGCTGGCTAGGCAGCGGTTGAGCCGTCGGCGTTGCTTGCGGCACTGGCGGCTGCTGATTCGTGTTTTGCTGGTCATTGTTCATATATTTATTATACATAATATCCATGACGTTACCCGGCTATTCACCGAGTTTTAGCTGCACTATGACAGCCGATATCGACAGAACAACTAGCATCCAACCAGCGGCAAACACATTCTGATTTGATATTATTCCAAAAATAAATATTAACGGCATAAGGATAATACGCCCCACGGCAGTTATCACCGAGCCGGAACCTGTGCGGTACCGCGACGGCAACTGGTGCTGTATCTGCGCAGTAAAATGGAATAACAGCGCCCCCGAAATAACCGCTATCAGCACCTGAGCGATGATAGTTATCCATAAGTTAGCACTTAACGAAAGCACAACTGAAGCCAGCCCCAACAAAATTGACAAAGCTATATTCACCTTTTTTGAACCGAGATACTTAACCAACGAACCACCCAAGCCGCCCAAGCCTTCTATAGACGACCCAGCAATCCCAAAAACTATAGCTGGAGCCGACAGCGCAATGTACCACAATTGATAAGCCTCTCGATTTATTTTCTGCACACAAAATACCATCATAGTCACGGCCATCAGCCAAATCAAACTCTTACTCTTGAATACACACTTAAAGGTATTTTTAGCATGCTTGATAAGTTTCTCATCAGCTACTTCGCGACTAATTTTTGCGTCCTTGTATAGCAGGTGGCAAATCATAGATATAGCGATCGGAATAGTTGTTAAATTAAATGTCAACAACAGCGAATGACCACCGATCCAGCCGCCTAAAAAATTACTGAGAATTAAGGCTACTCCGCCCAAAGCCTCATACAAACCCAATGCTCGATTAAAGTTTCTAGCATGCCCCTGCTCCTCCAGCAAAGCATCATAGATCATAGCCGTACCAGTACCACTCGAAAACGCATCATGAAAGCCCCAAATTACAACGGCCGCAGAGTACATGAAAATACTGTCACTAGCACCAGCCACCAAGCTACTAATCCCAAGAAATAAGCCAGAAAGTACCATCGAACCTTTACGGCTCCAGCGATCAGCAATAATCCCCGACGGAATCTCGGTCAAAATACATGACACCAGCAGAACGATTGTAATTAAACTAATGCCAAAATTGTCAATACCGATACTTCTTATGAACAATTTTTCAGTTGAATACCAAAGCACAAAGCTTAAGAAGAACTTGCCAGAATACAGCGGAAGCAGCCTCTTCATGACAGCTTTTTTCATGATATATCTAGTATAACTCTTTTACGGAGATTTGACACTAATTCTTATGCTGGCAGTTACAAAATATGCTAAAATGACATTAGACAAATAGGAGGTATTTATGGAAATAATGATAGTAATTTTAGTCATCGTGGCTATTTATGTACTGAGCGGCATAAAAGTGGTCAATCAATACCAGCGCGGCGTGGTGCTGACGCTCGGTAAATTTACTGGCGTACGCGAGCCGGGTCTAAGGGTGGTGGTGCCGATTTTTCAGACGATGATGATGGTTGACGTGCGCTCGACACCGATTGACGTGCCGAAGCAAGAGGTCATCACCAAAGACAACGTCACTGTCGGCGTTGATGCGGTGGTCTACTTCCGAGTGATTAACGCGCCAAAAGCGGTGCTGGAGACGACTAATTATATCTACGCTACCAGCCAATTTGCCCAGGCTGCCCTGCGCGACGTCACCGGTAACGTTGATATGGACGACCTCTTGGCCAAGCGCGAGGAGATTTCACAGCAGATCAAGGAAATTGTTGATGCCGAGACCGACAAATGGGGTATCGATGTCGAGAATGTTAAGATTCAAAATATCGAACTACCTGGCGACATGAAGCGCGCCATGGCCAAGCAAGCCGAAGCCGAGCGCGAACGCCGCGCTAACATCATCAACGCCGACGGCGAAAAAGCTGCCGCCGAAACGTTGGCGCAGGCAGCAGAGATCCTGGCAAAAACCCAAGGCGCGATTAACCTGCGTACGCTAAATACACTGGAACGCATCTCGACCGAGCCAAGTCAAAAGACGATGATGCTCTTCCCGATTGAGCTGATCGATGCCATTCGCGGGAATAAAAAGTAAGGAGTAGACATGAGCGAACAACACCGCACCGAAGAATTTAGCGTTAACGGCGATCAAGTTGTCGAGAAGGTCAAGCAACTCATCAAAGAAGGCAACGTCCGCCGCGTTATCATCAAGAACGAAAAAGGCGAAAGCATCATGGAGTTCCCAGTCACTGCTGGCGTGGTAGGCGCATTATTACTACCGACACTTGCAGCACTCGGCGCGGCGGTGGCGTTGATGGCGCAGTGCACAATCGCGGTAGAGCGGCGAGACTAAAATCATACACTTAATGGATACAGGCTAGCTTGCTGCAATCTGAAACAGACGAGCATCTGCCACAATTGCATTCTCCCGCGCTTTCAGGCATAATCATAACCAGTATGTACTATATTAATAGAATCGAGCTGGGGCGGACTTTGGCGGGGCGCGTGAGCGATTTGAGGGGTCAGGAAGCGGTCGTTATCGCGCTAAAAGAAGATGCGCTGACAGCTTGCATTGGTTTGGCAAGCGAGATTAACGCTTGGGTATTTCCTTTGCTCAGCAAGCGAATCATTATCCCTGGCGATCCGCGGGTGGTCGGGCTGATTGATCCGGCGGGTATGTTCACGTGGAACCCCGACCTGGAAAAACCGCAGCGCGACGGCATTGAGCTAGAATCCCGCTCGGTACTGGAAGACATGAAACGCCAGGCATTTTCTGAGCTGAATCGCATCCTTGATCAGTACGGGACATTTTCTAAAGATGGCCTCAATGGTAGAGTGTTGCTGCTGACCGGCGACATCGTCGAAGATCGGATAGAGATTGCGATGGCTCTGGAATACTTGAAGAGCGTGCGCTACAGGGCCTTATATGGGCTGGGCGGCAACGTCGATAGTGCAGCAGCAGATTATTTTCACCTGCAAACTGATAAAGACGTCGCCCTGGATGTCATGACTCATATGTTTCCGGCAGAGCATTATTTTGAGCAAAAGGATAGCTACACTCCGGAAGAGTGCCGCTTGTTAGTAACAAATATTTCGCAATATTGGACATAGAAAGGAATAATTATTATGAATCCAAATCCGTTTATATCAGCAGATCAAGAACCAGCGCCAGCTCAGTCGGATTCTCAGGCAGACAATGGTGCGTCCGCAGCTATGCCAGAAGCGCAATTTCAACCAGCAGCCGAGTCGGCAACACAACCCCAGTCTGCAACCACACTAGCAACACAATCCCAGTCTGCCGCCCAGCCAGCGGCACAGTTTCAGCCCGCGTCTGCGCCGATTAGCGACGATGAGCTAGCCGCAGCGAACCAAAATATCCAGACTGTTTTCGACGCCTTCTCATCGCGGGTGGTCGGACAAGAAAACTTGCGGACGGCTTTGATGGTGAGCTTGATGACTGGCGGACACATTCTGCTAGAAAGCGTACCAGGACTTGCCAAGACGACAGCCGTGCAGACGCTAGCCGCCAGCGTGCAGGGCTCTTTCAAGCGTATTCAATGCACGCCAGACTTGCTACCAAGCGACATCATCGGTACGCAGATTTACGATTATAACAAGGGCGAGTTCCGCACCGAACTGGGTCCAGTGCACGCCAATTTCGTACTACTGGACGAAATTAACCGCTCCAGCGCCAAAACCCAAAGCGCCATGCTGGAGGCGATGCAGGAAAAGCAGACCAGCATCGGCGGACAACGCTACGATCTACCGAAGCCTTTCATCGTGCTAGCTACCCAGAACCCGATTGAACAGGAAGGAACTTACGAGCTGCCAGAGGCGCAGTTGGATCGCTTTTTGTTGAAAGAAGTTTTGTCTTACCCTGCTCCGGACGAGGAATTAGAGATTTTGAAACGCATAGAGTCGGGCAAATTAAGCGAGGCACCGAATAATAGCAATACGCCGAATATCAAGCTGGCGGCAGTCGAGACGCTGCAAAACTTGGCGCAAAAAGTCTACATTGACGACGCTATTAAGAATTATATTGTGAAAATTGTCTCGGCAACGCGCAATCCAGCCTCAATCATACCAAGCGAAACGGCGCGCTACGTTCAATACGGCGCCAGCCCGCGCGCCAGCATTGCTTTCCAACAAGTCGCCAAAGCCCTAGCCCTCATCAACGGCCGCAATTACGTTATTCCAGAGGATGTCAAACAATTACGCCACAGCGTATTGCGCCACCGCATTATCCTCAATTTTGAAGCCATCGCCGACCAAGTTCATCCGGAAGTTATCATCGATTCGATATTTAACGCTGTTCCTGTGCCGTAATATGCCAAGTCTTTTCGCCAAAGTCAAAGCCAAGATGGATCTCTACGCCCACGAAAAGGTGCGGAGTTTGCTAGACGGTCAATACGGATCGGTATTTAAGGGGCGCAGTCTCGATTTTGACGATTTGCGCGAATACATTCCTGGCGACGATGTAAAAGATATCGACTGGAAAGCGACTGCTCGCAGCAGCGGTATTCGAATCCGGCGCTACCAAGCAATCCGCAAACATAATATTTTACTAGTAGTCGACACTGGCCGCCACATGGCAGCGACCGGTAAAAGCGGCAGCAATAAGCGCGACATCAGCATCATGGCTGCCGGAGTTTTAGGCTATATCGTATTACGGCACGACGATTTGATCGGACTGGTGTCCGGCGACGCCAAAAATAACACCTATATTCCTTTCAAAGGCGACGATCGGCATATCGAGCAGCTACTGCGGCACATTGAAAAGAGTACTCAGCTAGCAGCAGCGCCGAGCAATATCGTGAATCAGCTTGAATATATTGCACGCAACTTACGGCGTAAGATGATGCTGGTGGTGGTCGCCAACGACGATGAACTGACCAGTGAGCACCAGCATATTATCCGGCGGCTGCGCGCCCAGCACGAGATATTATGGATCACAATCAATGATATTTCAGGACTTGACGGAAACCGCGATTTTTATGATATTGACGATTTGGCCGAACTACCTTATTTTATTTGTAAACAAACGAAACTGCAGGCCGATTTCGACCGCAGGCAGCAATTGTACTACCGCGAATATTCCACTGCCCTGGAGCGTTTGGGCGTCATCAGCGAGCGAATTTCCGGAGAAGAGGACGTCGTCGGCAGTTTCTTTTCACTGTTAGAAAGGCAAAAGCATGCACGCTGGCGCTGAGCTTCGCGAATGGGTAGATTATGACCCGCTGTGGCTGATTATCGGCTGCTTGCTTTTAAGTACGATTATTTTATGGTACGGATTTGTGTTTTACTCTACTCGCCGCCGCTCCCACCGCAGCCTGGCTACGCTCAAACCAAAACCATACACGCCGCCAGATTTGACTGATTTGAAACAGAAATACCAACGGCTAATCGACGAAATTGAACAAAATCACGATGCCGGAAAGTTATCCTCGCGTAAAGCCCACCAGAAATTAAGCCATGTTCTTCGCATGTTCGTCGTCGAGATAAATGGCCACCGCGTTGACACGTTGACGCTGCGAGATCTAGAAAAGACTCGCTATAAAACATTGGCGGCTGCCATCAAACAATTCTATATTCCTGAATTTACTGCGGTCGAGCAAGGCAGCGTTGCCGAGGCGGCGGCGCTAGCCAGAAAGACGGTAGCGGCATGGAATTAGTTTTTTGGCAATTGTCGTTGGCGTTAATTATAATTATCGCCCTGCTGTGGTTTGCTGCGCCGATTATACTTCGCCGATACAACCGATCGAAACGCCATGACGCGCCTAGGCAAAAACTCCCTATCGCTAATACATCGCGGCTGCGCGCTTTCCCGCTCTATATTCAGCAGGTTAAGCGGTATAAAAAATTGTTAGCGGTTGTACTGGGACTGCATGCGCTCCTGATGGTTATGATGATTATCCTCACTGGCCGCCCGTCGTCGGTGGCTGTCGTTTCTCCCGAGGTGAAAAATCGCGACATCGTGCTATGCCTTGACGTGTCGCGGTCGATGTATGAATATGACGTAGAGATTATTAAAACTTACCGCACATTGGCGCGAAAATTTGACGGCGAACGACTCGGTTTGGTACTGTTTGACCGCTCGCCGGCAGTGATATTTCCTTTGACAGACGACGCCAGCCTCATCGATAGCAAGCTAGCGCTGGTTGAAAAGGCATTGACGCCGCCTGGAACGCTGGAATATTTCGATATTTTATCCGGTACGATAGTCTCGAACGGGCAAGGCTCGTCGCTGATCGGCGACGGACTAGCGAGCTGTATCGGACGCTTCGATAAGTTGGATAGCAAACGCTCCCGGAGCATCATTTTAGGAACCGACAATCAACTAGCTGGCACGCCGATAATTTCCCTGCCCGAGGCAGCAGAGCTGGCCAAGCGAAAGGATATCCGCGTATACGGCATTTACCCGAATAGTAATAAAAATCGCGAAGCAGAAGCGGCAGAATTGAAGCGAACCACGCTGGCGACGAGCGGCGATTACTACGCACTGCACGACAAAAACACAATTCCAAACATTGTCCAAAAAATCGCCGCCCAAGACGCCTCCCGCTTCAAAGGCACGCCGCGCGTTACTCGCACCGATCAGCCGCAATTGTTGCTATACGGCATGCTTATTATCATAATTTCCCTTATTATTATCGATTGGAGGCTTCGCATATGATAGTGCAACCGATTTTGCCGTGGTATCTGTTGCTGATAATTCTGGTAGTTGCTGCAATTTTTACAGGTTGGAGAATTTTTTCCAAACCAATATCCAACCAGCGAGCATGGCTGCGGCGGTTCTGTATTGTCTTGCTCATCATTGCTGCTTGTTTTCGCCCAGCTGTTCCCGGCGAAGTGAAAGAATGGGGTGCGCCGCTAATCGATGTTTATGTTGTAATAGATACAACGATGAGTTCTGCTGCCGAGGATTATGATAACGGTCAGCCGCGAATCAACGGCATGCGCCGCGACGCCAAAGAAATTGCCAAAAAGCTGGTCGGCGCGCAATTTAGCTTAATAACTTTCAACAATAAAGCTTTCGTCAATTCGCCGTTATCGACAGATGTCAGAATGTTTGAATCGGCAGTTGACACGGTAAATATCATCAGCGAAAGCTACGCCATGGGCAGCTCAATTGATGCGCCGATTGACACTATCGCCTCGGAAATTACTCGCACCAAGCATAAAAATCCCGAGCGCACCTCACTGCTATTTTACCTGGGCGACGGTGAACAAACCAGCGACACCTCACCAAAATCATTCGCCAGCTTAAAGCCTCTGCTGGGCGGCGGCGCGATTATGGGCTACGGCACTGCCAACGGCGGAAAAATGAAAACGCCAAGTTACAGCGGCGGCTTTGACGGTTTTTACTTGCGCGGGCCAGATTTGCAATACGCTATATCGAAAATCGACGAGACAAACCTTAAAAACATTGCAAATCAAACAGGTTTACCGTACACGCACCGGCAAACTCCAGATTCTATTGACGCTGTCGTCAAGAACGGCTCCGTCGATAAAGCTGTCAGTAGCAGCCGCTCGTTCGACGGCTACAACGATATCTATTGGATAGCAATATTTGCGGCTGCTATTCTGCTGGCCTTTGAAATCAGAACCATCTATTTGCCTTTGCGCAAACTTCAGAATATAACGCCGTCGGAGGGAGAAAATCGTGAGTAAGAATCGTCCATTTGACCTGAAAAAACTAGATTTTGAAAAAATCCGCCAAGGAAAACGCCGGAAACTGCTCCGCTATTCGTTCCCTGCTTGCGTGGTGATTCTGCTGGTTGCTATTAAATTGACGAGTTTTCCTCTGCTGTCGCTAGCAGCGCACGCCGCCTATAAAGACGGCGACAACAGCCAGGCTTCCTTTCGCTTATCGCCAATTTATACCATGAATTTGTTTGAATCTTATAAAGTATTTTTTAATGACGGGAACGCTTTATATAAGCAAGCCCGCTACGACTCGGCAGAAAAACAATTCCGCCAAGCCCTGCAAAAAGCACCGAAAACGCGCGAATGTCCTGTCCGCATCAACCTGGCGTTATCAATCGAGGCACAAGCAGACGCCCTTGCCAGCGAAAAACGCTACGACCAGGCAATCATCCGCTACGACGAAGCAAACGCCGTACTGCACGACGGCGAAGATAGTTGCGGTGTGCAATTTGCTAGCAGGACAGTCGACGCGAGCAATGACGACGGCAAAACGGCAATCGTTATTGAGCAGCGAATCCGGCAAAAGTTGGCGCAGATAAAACAGCTCAGAAACGGCGACCAAGGTATTTCAGTCACCAACCCTGGCGATAAAGAAAAAGTTGACGCGGGCAGCACCGACGGCAAACTCAAAGAATTGGACAAGCGATTCATCGACGCCTACAACGAACAGCGCAAATCCCAGGAAAGAAACCAGCACCTGGAAGATTACGAAGACGCCGCGCCAGATCATACGAAGAGAAATTGGTGATAAGATTATTGAAATGGGCGGTTTTGTTTGCTATACTTACTATGTAATCGAAAGATTGGCTGTTGCATCGCACATCGTAGGCGAGTTCGCAAAATTATGACGATTTGCCGGCGAGATACGCAGCAAACATTATGCGGGTTTAGCTCAGTTGTTAGAGCGCTTCCTTGCCATGGAAGAGGCCAGGAGTTAGAGTCTCCTAACCCGCACCACAATGGAACTTTCTGAGATTTTGTCGCCCGAATGGGCGGCTGTTTTGGCTCTATTGGTAGAAATTATACCAAAGCTCGAACCTATTTCGAGCGTAAAAGCTGAGCCGTATAGGCTTAAACCCAACGCTCGTGGACGCACATGTCTGCTCGCCTCACCAGAAAAGCTCTTTGAATTATCTTTTTGAAATTTCTCCCGCCAATATTTTTATTTTTTAGCTGAAAAGGGTGTTTTCTGGACGGAGACGTGTCGCTTTAGCGACTGTTACTCTAGATCGCGAGCATTTGCTGAGGTGGCTCTATTTTTATGCCCTGAAGAGGAATGTTTGCCAATTCTGATGGCTCTAGTTTATGCAATCCTCCACCGTAGCTCCTTCCTCCGCTTATTAATATTTCATCCGTCAGGCATTGAACGAGAGACTTAAGTCTGCCGTTAGACTCATCTTCAAGAATAGATTTATATTCAGGCTTGATGTAAATCATTAAATAACCATTTGTGGCGATGGCTTTTGAGCGATTCAAATAAAACTTGAAAGGTGATTTACCATTTCGACTGCGCCCCATGTAACTTATAAACAAGTCAGGGCTTTTACGTTGCTCCTGTTTATACCAAGGGCTTCGATTTTTACAAATATAACCCTCGCTAATACCTTTTTCGCGCCCCTCTTGAACATAAGCATAAACATCAGGATAGGCCTTTTGCAAAATATTCTCAGCAAGATGGCAGTTAAATAAAAATAACTCTTTTTTACCAATCGGACTACCGTCATCAGCCGACTCAATAATGCGACTATTTACATATCGAGAACTTGGCAAAACTGGCTGTAAAAATTCTTTTGGTATATTTCTTTTTTTAGCCTCATCTTTTGAAATTATAAAAAACGAGTTTGATCCAGTTGCAATACCACGCTTGATGCTGAAAACATCACCAAATCGTAGAGTTGTTTCTTTTGGTTCCAGAGCACCAGCAATTAGTCTACTCCATTTTTTTCTCGAATCGAGTTGCGATTGAGAAATCGATATCGAATTGATAGGTCTATCAAGATTACTACCTTTTGTGAAAATAATGGAGTGATTTTCATCTGAAGTAGTATTCTTAAATACAATGATAGTTGATGTAACTAAGGCATCCGTAAATTGTACATCTTCAGCCCTGAATGTATGGACTCTCAAAATACTTACGCGACTTACTAGATATTCTTTAATCGCAAGTCCGTAATTCACATCAAGAAACTCCGTCGGTACCAGCCAAACACCAACCCCATCTTTGCTGAGCCATTGATGACTCAACATCATGAAATAACCATATAGACCCATAAGTTTACTTGATTTAACGCCCAGTTGTTCAAAAACAAGGCTTTGTAAGCGAGACTTGTCTTCCGATTTGATATGGTGGTGCCTGACATAAGGCGGGTTACAAACCATGAAGTTGTACTTGTTTTCATCTTTTTTTGGCGCTTTTAGTTTTGTAAAGTCGCTATTAATTACCTCAATCAGCGAATCTTTCCATAACTTAGTAGATGGCCCGAAATAGTGCGCATCAATCTCTACGCCAGTAGCTTTAGATATTATCTTCTTGAAAGCCGGAGCAATACGCTCTAGCGAATCGTAAAACGCTCCAAGCCCAAAAGCCGGATCAATGAATCCAATATCCTTATCTTCCAAATAAGATAGGCCAAGTCTGACAATCTCATCAGCTAATGCCGTTGGTGTTGCATATTGCCCCATCTGGTTGCGAAACAACTCGGTTTTCTGAGAATCTAGTTCTTTCTGCAGTTTTTCCCGTGTCTTTGTCTTCATGATTGTTATAAATCGAATAGACTAAGGTCGTCTATGCGATGCTCCCACACCCAATCAATACCTTCTGCCGCTTCGTAACCCAGATATCCAGAATCAAAATAACCACACAAGAACAAGAAGAACTTCGTCTCACTTCCATAGGTTCGTTTTAATTGCGAAAACTTTATAGCCTCCTCTTTGCGTCGTTTGTTTGTATTCGTAAAGTCACCAGCCGATTTTGCTTCCATAAGAAGCGGCATACTACCTTGCTTAGCATTCTTTGGTTGAATAACGGCATCAACCGGTATATTGATGTTTAATCCACCATCGAGCACAACTGGCACATTAAGCCTGAATGAAAACGTACCCGGTTGCATGGATGTGGGATCACTCTCATTGACGGTTCTTGCTGCCATTTTGTAGTCACGAGCTTCGAGCCACTGCCTAATAGACGCTAACTGGCGCTGTTCTTGTGCATTCCTAATAATCGGGTCAGCAACCATGCCACACAGCCGATCGGCGATAATAATTGATGCCCTGGTCTCCTCCTCTTCGGTAGGCAATTTACCAGTTGCAATCCAGGTAAAAATATCTGTATCGAGCATACTTTTGAGAGTATTGGAAATTTTTTCAAGCCCGCTTTCTAACACCTCTTTCGTCATGCGTGTTGGTATGCGTTTGTTTTTGTCGATACTATCAACGAGACTCTTCGGAGCTTGCGATAGACCAGTTAGGCGATCTCGTGCAATAGGTGGAACGGTGGACATTCGCAAAATCGGCAAGATTTCAGGATGTTCAATAATTTTCGCTGGCGATATGTCAAATAAAAAATTCGTTATTTCCAGTGCGGACGTAACACTACCAGCCGTTTGGCTTCGAGTTTTCTTGTACGCCTCGGGAGCGTAATTGACAAACCAATCGTTATAAAACAAGACTGACTTATAAACATCTTCCTTCCAGTTTGCAATATTATGTGAGTTTACAGTTTTCGCAATCATACATCTATTATTATAACAAAATCTCCCTAGAATTTTGATATAATAAGCAATAGTTATGTTGACAGAAAATAAAATTCAAATTAGAGATTTGCTGTTGTGGGATGAAAACTCCCGTCTAACCAATGACTTATTTGGAAAGAGTCAGCAAGAACTTATTGATACTTTCTTGAGCAATGAGAAGAAATTCTCAATCAAGAATCTTGCTTCAGAAATTACTAATGACGCCGACTTAATCCAACTGGAGCGACTGGTTGTGATTAGCAAGGATGGTAAGCATGTTGTTTATGAGGGTAATCGACGATTAGTCGCATACAAATGTATTGCCGACCCCTCGCTGGCTGGCAACTTTTCCGCATTTTTTGAAGGGCTGAACGTAGATAAGCATATTACCACCACAACAACTCTTGATTGTATTGTAACCGACAGTATCGATACAGCAAACCGGTATATTGAACGTAAACATTTGAAAAATAACAACGAAAAGTCGTGGGGTCAGGTTGAAAGAGACAGACATGGTGTACGTACCAAGAAGCGCGGTGATGCCAATTATAGACAGAGAGTGAAACGAGCCGCGATTGCTGATCTGGTTGATAAAATTGACCTGCCTTATCAAATGAAAAAGGACGCACTCGGTGAAGGGAGGGTAACTAATTTTTATCGCATCGTTGATAGTACCCCGGGTGCTGCGTTCTTTGGCTACGATGTTCTTGATGACGGCACGCTAGACATAAGAAACGAAGACTTGTTGCTAAAAAAGCTCAAAGTTTTCGTTTATGACTTACTGACGAATAAGCCTTCCAGCGGAGAGAGTTGGTCGCGCGCGTATAACACAATTGAAAAACAGCAGAAATATCTTAGCGCACTCGACTTTGATGACACTCGCATAGAAAACATCAATAAAGAGTTAGAGGATAGCAGAGCAACAAACCTACTTGGCGAGGAGGAGATTGAAATCACACAAAAAGGGAAGACAATATACTCTAATTCTCAGCAAAAGGTATACCCAACACTTATCAAGCCAACTGCAAAAAGGCTAAAGCTCGGCAAGCAATCCGAGAAAATTAACGAGATTCACAAAGAGTTACAAAGAGTGATTGTCAAAGACTGTCCAACAGCAACATCAATGCTGGTGCGCACTCTACTTGAAGTAACAGTACACAGGTATCTTGAATCCAGAGGTGAAAGGTTCGACGGCAACAATAATCTGATAGTTGCCGGCAACGGTTCTAATAAAGTGCAGCTGAGAGAAAAGATAAACTACATATCGGCAACATACGCCACCAACAATGCGAACGTAAGAGGTGTCATTAGCGCCTTGAACTCCCAGCTTTACACGCAGAATCTTAATCAAGTCGTACATAATATCGGTTATTTTGCTGATGAGAATAGCATTCAAAAGTTCTGGAAAAATATCGAAGTTGTATTCAACTTTCTGATTCAGGGTATAATTGAAGCAGAGGAAAATGATAAAAACACAAACCCATAGAAAACACTTATTTACCCCCCTGCGCTATCCAGGTGGCAAGACAGCTCTCTTTGCTTTCTTCGACACTGTCATAGAAAAACATGAATGGAAAGATATTACATACATAGAGCCTTATGCTGGTGGTGCTGGAGCGGCCATATCACTTCTTTTGCTTGAGAAGGTGTGTAGAATCGTTGTTAATGACTATGATCCAGCCATATATTCATTTTGGTTTTCCTTAAAGGAACATAATGCAGATTTTATTGAGCGAGTATTAAATACTCCCGTAACTGTCGAAGAGTGGGAACGACAGAAAAAAATCTATAGGGCGGTCGACACATCCGACAGGCTGTCACTTGGTTTTGCAACTTTCTTCCTTAATCGAACTAATCGCTCTGGCATTCTAAACGCAGGGCCGATTGGCGGCAAGCAGCAGCTTGGCGAATGGAAAATTGACGCTCGATACAATAAACAAAATCTCATCGAGAAAATAAAACTCATAGGACTTTATAGCGACAGACTTACTGTTCTCAATGAGGACGGCGTAGATGTTATTGAGCGTTACGCGAAAGATCCAAATAGCTTCTTCTATGTTGACCCGCCATATTTTGTAAAAGGTGCAGACCTTTACTTAAACGCCCTCAAGTTAAAGGACCATCAGAGACTCGCCGCTTCACTAAACAAGCATCACAAAGCAAAATGGATTCTGAGCTACGACAATGAAAAAGAAATCCTCGACATCTACCCCGACAGAAAATACCGGACTTTTGACCTCAGATATTCTGCTCACCACAATTCAAAAATTGGCTCCGAGTTGATGATTTTTTCTGATGCTGTCAATATGAATATAGTTGACGAAGCTTAGGTAAATCAACAAAAATGCTCCACAATCTTATTGCCGGCGATGCCAAATCCGGTTAGCGTATAAGTGCTCGACATGATGGATTGCCTGTGCGGCGGCGATTGCATCCAGGCGTTAAAGGCTACGCGGCTAGTGTGCAAGTCTGGCGGCGAAGTTTGCACCAGATTCTCGGCCGGCGCGTTGCAGACAGCCCTAGCCTTAAGCAGTCCGTGCGGAATAGTTGTGCCTGGTTTATAATGGCTAAAATAATCATTCTCTTTCATGTCATTCGCCATCCACTGTGCTGTTCGATTAAGCGGCTCGTACATCTTTAACGGTTTCAGATTTTCCTTACTACGAGCGTAATTAATCAGCTCAAGAATCTCCAAAGCATCTGGCGGGCCTATGTCATACTTTTTATCTTGGTCTGCTGGTTGCGGCTGCGGATTTGGATTTGGCTGCGGATTCGGCGCAGGCTGCTGCGAGTTACCGGGCTGCTGAGGTTGCGGAGCTGGCCGTTGGTTGTTTTTCGGCGGCGGCGAGGCTGGACTCGCCGGTGGTTGCGGGGCTGGGTTATGCTTCGGGCGTACAGGGTCAATTCTCTGTTCTTTTTGGTTTGGCTGCGGTTTTTCAGACTTCTTCTCTTGCTGGTTCGGCGTAGACTGCTTAGGTTTGGAATCTGTATTAGACTTACTACCACCAGAACTATTGCCAGAACCAGACTTAGTAGAGTTAGAACTGGAGGCTGTCTTTTGCTCCTGCTGCCGGCTGGCATTGTCCTTATTTTTTGGCGCAATGCGTACAGCAATGTATACGCCTATCCCCGCCCCGATCAGTGTTAGAATAACTAATATAATTACAAGTTTTTGTTTTTTCATACTTTGATTGTAGCAAGGAAACCGGTTATGTCAATCCGGAAGTAATGTCCTGCAAAAATAGCCAAAGCATAGTGTATAATATAGTCAGCGCGGGTATCGTATAACGGCTATTATGTATGCTTCCCAAGCATGAGACGAGGGTTCGACTCCCTCTACCCGCACCAATTCATCCAAAGCGCAAAAGCGCTTTTTCTTTTTCTCGCAAACTACAAATTTCAGTAAAATTCACATCATTAAAAAGTCTGCGATCCGTGAAAATAAAAACTTGTGAAAAAAATACCAAAACCCCTTGAAAAAACATAAGCACAGTCCTACAATAGGATAGAGATGAAGATTTTGATGCTTGGGTGGGAGTTGCCTCCGCATAATAGCGGCGGTCTTGGTGTGGCCTGTTACCAAATGTCAAAAGCGCTCGCTTCCCAGGGCGTTGATATTGATTTTGTCGTTCCTTATTCTGCCAAGCATCCAGGTATCGATTATATGAATGTGTATTCGGCGACGCCGCTGCCGCCAAATTATTACAATTTGGGCGCATATGATCACGGCACGCCGGAAGACCGGGAAAACGCTAAAGACGAGCACGGCTTATCACCAATGCGGGCAGTGCAGCGCCGTTACGGTAAGTTCGTCCGGCAATTTGTCCGCAAGCATCCGCCGGACGCCATTCACGCTCATGACTGGCTGACGATGGAGGCTGGTATTATCGCTAAGGAAAACAGCAATGCGCCGCTGATTGTGCACGTACACGCGACAGAATTTGACCGCTCGGGCGAGCAGCTTGGTAATCCGCTGGTACACGAGATTGAGCAGCACGGTTTGATGATGGCCGACCGAATCATCGCTGTTAGCCAAATCACCAAAGACATAATTGTCAAAAATTACCACATCCCGCCAGAGAAAATTGAGGTGATTTATAACGCCATTGACCTAGCTAGCCTGCCGCCGCACGAGTACGATATCGACACCTACAAATACCTTGAAGACTTGAAAAGTGACGGTTACACGATTGTCGGCACATTGACGCGGCTGACAGTACAGAAAGGACTAACCTACTTCGTGCGCGCCGCTTCGGCAGCATTGAGCAAGTACGATAAAATTGCTTTCGTCTTATCAGGCAGCGGCGAACAGCGAGACGAGCTTATTACGCTAGCAGCCAGCCTGGGGATTAGCGATAAAGTGATTTTTACCGGATTCGTCCGCGGCAAGCAATGGCGCGATATATATCATCTGATCGACGTGTTCGTGATGAGTTCGGTGTCTGAGCCGTTTGGTCTAACCGCATTGGAGGCGGCTCATCATGACACTGCGCTATTAATTAGCCGCCAATCCGGAGTTGGCGAAGTATTAAATAATATTATGCGGTTTGATTATTGGGACGTTAACCGCCTGGCTGATGAGATTGTTAATATCGCCCAATCTGCAGCATTACGAGAGACGCTGAAGAAAAATGTGAAAGATGAATACGCGAAGATTTCCTGGCAAGATGCAGCGCGCCAGTGTTTAAAGTTGTATAAAATTTCATTATCCAAAGGAGTAATTTCATGAACGACAGGCGCGGCATAACGCTTTACCTTCACGTCCATCAGCCATGGCGGCTACGGCAATACAGTGTTTTCGACACGGCGCAGCGGCACGACTATTTTTCAGACGGCCACAATCCAGCCCAGAACAACCAGCAAATTTTCCATAAAATTGCCCGCAAATCATACCTGCCGATGAATGCGCTGCTGCAAAAAATGCTGCGCAAATACCCCGATTTTAAGTTATCTCTCAGTATGAGCGGCACGTTTCTGGAGCAAGCACAGCAGTTCAATCCTGAAGTTTTAGAAAGCTTCAAGCGGCTAGTTGCTACGGGCCGCGTGGAGATATTGTCAAGTCCGTACCATCACAGTTTGGCGTTCTTTTATTCTTTGCAGGAGTTTGAGACTCAGATTGAATTACACCGCCAGGCTATCCGCCGAATTTTTGGCGTGGAAACGCGCGTTTTAGCAAATACGGAGTTAGCGTACAATGATCAGCTAGCCAAATGGGCAGAGAATCACAATTTCAGCGGCGTATTGGCGGAAGGCTGGGATCCAATTCTGGATTGGCGCAGCCCGAATTATGTATACCGCCCGAGCGGCACGGAAAAGATTGGTTTGCTGCTGAAAAATTATCGCTTAAGCGACGACTTGGCGTTCCGCTTTAGCAATCGAAATTGGAACGGCTGGCCGCTGACAGCAGAAAAGTTTAATGCTTGGGCGATGGATTCGCTGCAGCACGCACCGCTGCTTAACCTATTCATGGATTATGAAACATTTGGCGAACATCAGTGGTCGGAGACAGGTATTTT
Organism: Candidatus Saccharimonadota bacterium; assembly: GCA_905373795.1. Classification (GTDB taxonomy): domain Bacteria; phylum Patescibacteriota; class Saccharimonadia; order Saccharimonadales; family Saccharimonadaceae; genus Nanosynbacter. Next base: position 242,616 of record CAJPUO010000002.1, on the reverse strand, counting down.
TGACTTCTTTGAGAGCTTCGTCGGCTGTTGGCTGAATAATCCTGACAATACATTTTATACCGTTAGCGAGGCGTTATCTGCACAGCGTCCAGTCGGCGAAATCAGCATGCCGTCGCCAGTCACTTGGGCTGACAGCGAGCGCGATTTGACAGCTTGGAATGGCAATGATTTACAATCCGAAGCCTTGCGGTATTTGTATGACTTAGAAAGCAGCATACTATCCAGCGGCGACGAATCGCTAATTAGCGACTGGAGAAGACTGCAGACGTCAGACCATCTATATTATATGTGCACCAAATGGTTCACCGATGGCGACGTTCATGCATATTTTAGTCCGTACGATTCGCCGTACGACGCCTTTTTATACTACATGAACGCTATTCGCGATGTTCGCTGGCGATTATCGCAGCAGATACAAGCTTAAACTAATAATTCGCAATCCACCTACTTGTTGCCTAAACTGCTACTGGGTTGTTTGTTTTTCAAATACCAGAAATTTATTCTACATAGAAAAGCTCCTTGCCATAAAACATTCGGCAAGGAGCTTATTTCCGTAAATAAGCGGCAGCTGTTAGCCTTTGCGGGCTTTGACTTCGTTACGGCCAAGGTTTTTCTTCGTCTGAACGTAAGTCACGTGTTTTCTCTTAATCGGGTCGTATTTGCGCAGCGTCAAATTACCCTGCCCTTTATTAGTACGATTCTGCGTATTGATAGTAGTATAGTAAGTCCGGTGTTTGCTTGAATTGCTCACCAAACCAATCAACTTTCGTTTCGTATTCTTCTTTGCCATCTCTTTACTCGTTAAGTTTTATAAAAATTCTTAACTAATTATAGCATGCATATACGGAAAATACTAGACATTTAGCACAACTCAAACTAACTCTATTAGAAAACCTATAGTACATTGACTACTTGACACGCCTTGCAATGTACCAATATAATACCAGGTATGAACGGAGAGCAACAAATTTTTCGGAAACATGATATCTCTTACATAATGGGGGAATTGTCGTCCGCTTCAGAAGCTCTTACTGCTTTACAAAAGCCAGACGAAGAGAAAGTTCTGTCAATTAACGACGAGTCTAGTTTTTACTCTGCCATAGAGGCTTTGGATAAAAAAGGAATAAGAATAAGCCGTGACATTTACATCCCTAGATCTGGCAAGAAGACTTTCAATATACGCACTCTGTTGTTTTCGCCCCACGAAACATGCGAATATAGTGATGACAATATTCAAGGCGTAGAGGTATCGACATCAGCCGTTGCAGTTGAAGCCGAGTGTGATACGAGTTCTGGCATGCTGTTATTATTCAAGCTATCGCCCGATACGAAATATACGAGAGAAGAGTCTAGCGGCCTAACCGCTGAAGATCTTGTTTTTGGACACAATTGTCTTTACGGCGGTTTTATTAACGAAAAAGGCGTCCAATGGATGCGTTTTTTCGATAGTGGCAAACGTGTAGCAATTACTGAAATTACTGAACACATCGGGAAAGACAAAGAAGACAAAGAAGAGCTTAATCTTGAGTTAGCTAAATTTTTGGATTCCCGCACCGACGAAGCAGAATCTTAGTACCAACGCGCAATTTCATCCATCATTCGCCGCGTTTGCGAATGCGGTTTCTTATTGCCGTAACCCAGCGCCAGCATCACCACTGGCAATTCTTTCTCGCAGTCAATCAACTTAACATCTTCCAGGATTTCTGCAAGTTTATCAATCGAAAATCCTTCCATAGCACAGGAATCAATTCCCCGCTCCGCTGCCACCATCATAGCAAATCCCAGCGCAATATACGCCTGGCGCGCCGCCCATTGATGAAGCTTGTCATCGTCGCCCAGAATCTTAAAATCAGTCTTCGCCCATTTTTTCCAAAACGTTTTATAGCCAGTCCTAACAATTGCGTTCATCTGCGCCACATCGCGCAGCATATGGTCAATATGCCCGTCCTTTCGCGTCAATTCCTGTCCGGTTTTGGCAGTAAAAATCAACAGATGGCTAGCGGTAAACCTCGCAGCGTTAACGCCGGCAGCTTTTTCAATCCTTTTACGAAGATCGGCGTCTTGCGCCACGATAACATTAAACGGCTCAAACCCATACGATGTCGGCGCCAGGCGAATCGCTTCTAAAATTAGCTCAATATCTTCATCGCTAATTTTCTTTTTCGGGTCGAAACTTTTTATCGCCCGCCGAAACTTCAGCGCCAACTCTATATCTTTAGCCGCAATATTTGGTCTGTCCATAATTCCTCCGTCTATTTGTAATTATTATACCTTATGCTTATTTGACAGCCAAATTTACCCCGAGATACATTCTTAAAAATTGCTAATTGCTCAACTGCAGCGTCTGCTTGCATTCCGGATAATTAGTGCAGCCTAAGAATTCGCCATACTTACCGCGGCGGCGCACTAGAAAGCCGCTTCGGCATGACGAACATAATATTGGCTTACTTAAAATTTCGACATTATTATACGACTGGCTGCAATGCGGATAATGCGAGCAACCAACGAAACTCTTGCCAGTTTGGCTATTCTGGCGGATAATCAGCCTGCCAGTTTTACACCACGGACAGCTAACCAATTCCGATTCGCCGTAACGTCCTTGGATTAGATAATTGGAATATCGTTTAATCTCCTTAGTAAACAGCGATTCATTTTCCGGTGTTAATAGGTAGACCTTATTCTTCGTCCTAGTAAGCGCCACATAAAACAAACGTCTTTCCTCAGCGAAACGGCAAGCCTCCGGCGCGCTCAGCAGCAGCGATATAATCGGGTCGCCGGTTAATTTATTAGGAAAACCATACAAATCGTTTTTCAAATTTAGGACGATCACATTATCCGCCTCCAGACCCTTGGACTTATGTACGGTGATAAATTTGATGTCAACATTTTCAAAGCCAGTAAGTATCAGCGCGCCAGTAGCTTCATTGTATTTTTTAACTTCCTCCCTCAACTGGCTTTTAACAACTTTTCCCTTGTTATCCCTCTGGCAAATCACATAATCCAGGTCAAAGCTATGCCGCCCCAACAGTAAAATATGCTGATCTACGCCGTATTCGGCAACAATTTGGCGAATCTGATCGACCAGCACCGCAAAGGCATTATTCTGACCATACACTACAAACTCCACCGGGCAATCCAGCTGCTTGGAAGATTTAGGATTCTTAGCCAGCTGCTGCGGATTTTGCTGGATGAATTTGGCGGAGATATCGATCAGCTGCTGCGAGTTGCGATACGTCCTTTCAATAAATAATTTTTCATGCTCGCCAACAAACTTGCCAAAATCACTGAATAGCGAAATATCGCTGCCCGTAAACCGATAAATTGACTGCCAGTCATCACCGACGCAAACCAACCGCGCACCCGAACGCTGGCGAATTTCCGTAATCAACTTAAACCTAGCCGCCGAAATATCCTGATATTCATCAATGATGATATAGTCATACGCTTTGGCGGCGCCCTTTTGCTGCACCAAATTAGCAGCTTGATTAATCATGTCGTTAAAATCAATCTCGCCGCGCGCTGATAAAACAGCGTTATACTTCTCGATAATCGGCAGCGCGAAATCTAAAAACAGCTGCCGGCGAACGTTCATAAATTGGTCGTCGGTTTCGCTGTCTCTCATAAATTTTCGCAAACCATTGGCGGCTAGTCCCCGCGATTTGCTTAAATTGATAAAACTAGTAATTAAGCTAATAATCTCCGCGCCGAACGACGAATCCTGCTTGATAATTTTATGATAAATCTCCTGCTCGCTCAGCGGCTTAAAGGTAACGCCCGATTTTTCCAGCATTTCCCGCAGTTTATCCAGCAAAATATTATGACGATTGTACCACGAATAAGTTTCCAAAAGCTTGGTTCTATATAGTTTGTGTTTGGCGCGTTTTTTGCGCATGTCATCCAAATATTGCTTTTCCTGAAATTCCGTCAACCACCTGACGCGCCCCTGTTTATCGACGCCGAAATGCTCCAGCCAAATATCATAATCCGTCAAATAAAAATCCGGCCGGTACATATGATCGCCGTGCGGATACGGTTTTTCATATTCATAATTCACGCCGTTTAAGAATAAGAAATTAGCGATCATCAGCTCCTCGACACTTTTAACGCGCTCTCCAGAAAATGTATCAAGTTTGTTTTTACTAATCCGCCGGCTGCCGGAAGTATTGGCGTAATATTTCGACTTTAACGTTTCAAAATCTATGCCGTTTTTAATATCAAGCTTCTCGCCAAGCGAATCAAACGCGTCATTTTCCTCGGGAATATTCAAGTAGCAAGCCATAAACTGTACGAATGATTTAAGCGCAGAATCATGATGTAAAATATCATTTTTCAAAAATTGCTTGATAGTTTGGTACAGCAAATTCTCGTTAGCAACGGCCGGCGGATTCTTCTGAAAATGCTTGATATAGTCATAGCCCAGTTTATGAAAAGTCGTCGCCTTGGTTTTCAGACCCAAATTACGCAGCCGCTGGTTTAACTCCTCGACAGTCTTGCGAGTAAACGACAGCAACAGGATTTTTGACGGGTCGATATTTCTTTTCTCGACCAGATATTTTACTTTCCCTAAAATCGTCAACGTCTTTCCAGAGCCAGCTCCAGCGATAATTAAATTAGAATATTCATCGGTGATGATTGCCTGGCGCTGCTGATCATCCAGCGATTTGCCCTCGATATTATCAAAGAAATCGCGGTTTAATTGTTTTTGCGCAGCGACGTATTCCCGGTTATAGTTTTTAATAAACTCAGCGAAGTTTCCATACGTATCGTTAAAACGACGAACGCGCGGCTGTTTTTTATAAAATTTGGACTTGCCCCGGAAAAAATCGCTGGTCTCCTGGTATTTTTTCAGAATTTCATCGCGTTTTTTCCACGTTATGTAATCATTAAAATGCGCAATCTGTTCTAAAAAATCATCGATCTTACGCAGGTTTTTAAGAAACGCCGGATCTTGATATTTTTCAACTTCCCGCGATTTCTGAGTTTGGAAAAATTTAATTATAATAACGATGGCAGCCAGGAATAAGAGCGCAACTGCTGCCCCAGCCATTGTTAAATCACTTGTTTATATTTTAGTATAATTTCCTGCTCTTCGGGCGTGAATCGCCGCGATTCGCGCATTTTTTGGTAGGCTTTGTTGCGCGTCCAAGCGTCGATATGTCCGTTTTCTAATTCAGCCAGCGTCAGCTCAAAGAAGTGTACCGCCGCCGTCGCATACAGCCAAGCTAGCGCCATTTTGACGTAATAGCCGTCGTGTTTAACGTTTCGCAGTGCCGCGAAAACCTGGTCAATATGTGCTTCATCCAGGAAATTAGTCATCAAAGAAATTATGCCATAACGCACCGTGAACTCGGCTTCATTCTGCAAGCATTCCAGCGCAAAATCCCACCATATTTCGCCGGCAAAGCGCCGCTTTTTCTCGACAAATATATCAATGTGCGCCCACGAATCAACGTGCGGCAGATATTGCTTGGTTAGGTCAATCGCCGTTTGATCATCGAGCCGAGCGTGTGTAATCAACAGCCCGCATAGCAACACGTAGTCAAATGATTTATTCTGCGCTGTTAGTAATTTGCTAATATCCGCTGCGCTCATATCAGGCGCCAATTCCCGCGCCAACCGCCGCAAATCCGGCACGCGCACGCCGATGACCGGCATCTTGGTATTGACGATGCGCTGGTTAAAGGCGGCGTAGGATTCGTTGCCTTGGGCGAGGTTCGTCAATTGAGCTGTGACGCGATCGTGCATATTTACAACTCCTCTCCGCATAATTCTGCGGCTGCCCGAACCGTCTCATCTAGCGTTGTGTAAATTACAGCGCGAGGTAATTCCAAATGAACCTGCGTTTCAATATCGAAACGGCGATTATAGCCTGGATCTACACCGACAACTATATTAGACTTACGCGCCAGCTCTTTGCCAAGCTCCAAAAAAGTAATAATTGTCTCGGCGTTAGGAAACCAAAACAATACAACTTTAGCAGACTTCAGGTTCTCAAATTCCCAAATAATTTGCTGGCGCGCCGTCTCGCCAACAGCGGAAACTATCTCATCGCGGCGCGGATTAGCAACAATCAAATCAGTATCAGCCAACATTTCAAGCGCTTCCTTTTGCCAATTCGGACTATACGTCACCCCGCCCGCTAGAAAAATATCCGGGATCAGGTCTTGATTAGATGAAACTGGAGTTTTTATAATCATTGCAAAGTTAAATCAGATATTGTAATAGAGCAATTCTTTCAAATTCTCTACCTTCTATTCTAGCAAATCTCCAGACATAAAACTAATTAAACTGCTCTTAGGCGGAATTATTGAGCGTACAAATAACGCTGCTCATTTACGATAACTTCGCGATCATGAAAATGATATAATACTATCACAAATGGAAATAGTAGTAATTGTGCTAGCGATAATCACACTGCTCGCAATCGCCAACAGACGTAAACCGGCGGAATCTGCGCGCATTATCAACGACCAGGACGAACAGAAAAAACAAGAAGAAACCGACGAGCTAATCACGGTAATTTTACCGACGATAGATAATGATAAGTAGAATACAGGTTTAAAATGTATTGCTTTTTGCGGCGTTTTTACACATGATCAAACCCAGATAACTGGGCAAAACACTATTCACGACATTCCTCTTATCCACCAAAAACTTCCAAAAACATATTTTTGGTGGATAGGATTATTTTTAAGGTTGCTAGGACTATGCAAAAAGTCTTTAGCTCGCTCAAAGGATACGCTTTTTGTGCATATACGGTACTTATAAAAGCAGCGTAAATTACACCATAGTTTCCCGATTGAAGCACTCACTAAAACTCATCTCAGTAAGCCCTAATGAATAATGAGCACACTCTGAAAAAAGAAAACAATCTGCAAAAACCAAAACTATAGCTAAAATCTACGAAGAGAAAAAACAAATTAAAATTAATTATTTTAATAGAGGAGAATAAAGGGTATTTTTGCTTCGTAAGTTTTCTATCCTTGACTCCCGGTTTGACCAAAGATGAATATTTTGGTGGAGTTTAGAGGCTATATGATATAATTATAGGGCTACAACTTTTACAACAAATCAAGTAAAGATACTTGGATTTCAGTGATAAATTGCGATCACATGCGCGGTTTGGATTACTGAAATCCAAGTTGTAAAAAGTTGTAGCGACTCGTATGTGGTCGCTTTTTTATTTGGCGATTACAAAAGAATCGCTATGACAAAACCATACTACTATAATCAAATATATTTTAAGGACGCTCGCAAAATGCGCGAGCTTCCTGATAATTCTGTTCAGCTTATTGTTACCAGTCCGCCGTATTTTAACATCAAAGACTACTCAAAAGATGGATATCAAGATCAGTTGCGTGGCGAACGACAAGCTGGACAAATTGGCGACATTGCAGATTATGAAAAATACATCAGTGAAATGCTAAAAGTCTGGCGAGAATGCGAAAGAGTGTTGAGGCCAAACGGAAAATTGATAATAAATACGCCACTAATGCCAATGCTGAAAAAACATTTCAACACGCATTATAATAGACATATTTTTAACATAGATAGTGATATTCAGCACTCTATCAGAACCAAAACTAACCTATACTTACTAGATTTGTATATTTGGGAACGTGTTACTTCGTCTAAAAAAATAATGTTTGGTAGCTATCCGTATCCAAGAAATTTTTATGCCCAGAATACTTCTGAATTTATCACTGTTTATGTTAAGGACGGTACTCCAGAAAAAGTGAACAAAGAAATCAAGGAGGCTAGTAAATTAACTCAACGAGAATGGGTCGATTACACGAAACAGATCTGGCGCATACCAATACCAAATAAGAGCGACTTAGCTTTTGGTGAACACTCAGCAATCATGCCTGAAGAGATTGTGAATCGAGCCATCAGACTATATAGTATGGTCGATGATCTTGTCTTAGATCCATTTACCGGTTCTGGCACCACCCTAAGAGCAGCAAAAAAACTGAGACGCAACTATGTCGGTTATGAGATATCGATCACTTATAAAGATATTATTAACAAGAAGCTTGGTGTTGAAAATGAAAATAAATAGAATTTATACATCCGATTGTCTAGATTTTTTGAAAGCAATTGATCGAAAAAGCATAGATTTAGCTATTATAGATCCTCCTTATAATATGTCAAAAGCAAGTTGGGACACTTTTAGTAATCAGCAAAGCTTCCTTGATTTTACCTATAGATGGATTGATGCTCTGCTGCCCACACTAAAAGATACTGCCAGCATCTATATCTTTAATACTCCATTTAATTCAGCTTATATCCTGCAATACTTAGTGGAAAAGGGTATGGTTTTTCAGAACTGGATTACTTGGGATAAAAGAGACGGTTTTAACGCTTCCAAATATCGTTATACCCACGGGCAAGAAACTATATTATTCTTCACTAAATCAAAGGAATACGCCTTTAATGCAGATGATATACGTATACCGTACGAGTCAACTGATAGAATCGCCGCCGCCACTAAGAAAGGCATCTTGAAAAACGGTAAACGTTGGTTTCCAAACCCTAACGGTCGAATGTGCGGCGAGGTGTGGCATATAGCAAGTGAACGCCATAGACAAAAAATAAATGGCAAAATTCAAAAGATGCCACATCTGACACCAAAGCCAAAGGAAATGATTGAAAGAATGATTTTAGCAAGCTCAAATAAGGGCGATTTAGTATTGGACTGCTTTGTTGGCAGTGGCACTACTGCTGTATGCGCGAAAGCACTAGGAAGGAATTATATCTGCTCTGACAATAATCCTGACTATGTAGAGCTGGCTATTAAAAATATCGAGGGAGTGCCTAATAATGGATGATTTATTAATGATCAGCCCAGGCAATAAGGCAATAGAGTTCATTGTCCGTCGTATTGTCGACGATAAGTATAGAGGAAATGTATCGATTCAACATACAGTTTACGATATGAATAAAATTATTATTTTACTCAAGACTCTAGATAAGTTTGCGCCAAACAAACAGTTGATGAAAATCAGAACCGAAGATTTAAGTAGACGACCGGCAAACACACCGGACGAGACGGTGTATGCAAACTTTGTTAGTGACTTTTCAAGACAGGTAGATAATGACACGCAGGATACGATTAGAAAAAACATATTCCCTGACCTACACCGCATGGGTTTAATTGACCGTTATGATAAGAGCAAAATTAGAACAGATCCGTACAGGCAAACCCCCATTGCTTACGTCTCAATAACTGATCAAGGTTTAAAATTGATAAAGGCAAGTCCACTAGATCAAAGGTTTATCTGGTCAAAGGCTTTAGATCTTATTCTTGGTGGGCTTGTTGATATTACACTCGAGATATTACGTGACGACGACTACAGATATGAAAACATTACGAAGTGGGAGTATATGTTTTTTGTATCAGCAGTAAACCTAAGTGATGACTTTTCTTTCAGTATTACAAAAGATGAATGCATAAAGTTAATTAAGGAGTTTCGACGCTTATCAATCTTTCAGATACAGCAAGTCATCGATGTTTTAAGAGAAACCATGAAGCCAGAAAGATACACTGGCAACAAGACGAATCAACGCGATTTTCATAATTGGAGAAACAAGAACGATCGAATTTTTGAACGATTCTCTCAAACCGTATATTTTCAAGTTAGTGGTAAAAACAAAGATCGCGAAGTCTGCTCTCTGTCTACAAAGAAAATCGTTGCTAAAAGCGGCAAAATCGTCGAAATACGCAAGCGGTCACTGTCTGAAAAGATTAAATATTATAAAAATCATGAGATACCAAAAAAGATACCGGGATTTGAATTACATCATGTTGTTGCCCTATCTCTCTCTGAAAGCCCCGAACAATATGACATGTTCGATAAATGGCAAAACATGGTGTATATAGACGCATTCAAACATGCTCAAATTACACAAAATCGAAACCGCAATGTCATAATGCGCACAAAATTTGACGATATCTTGCTAATAGATTATAGTAACAACGTAGTCTATCTTAGAAATAAGAAAAATATAGCTTATAAGCCAGAGCTTCAGTCTGCTATGACTGAATATAATAAATCCCTGCGAGCAACGTTGAGTCGCTAAACCTCATAAGATATCCGTCTAATCAAACAATAGGCGACCAAAGGCGGAACATCTACGAAAAAACCGCCTAATAGGCGGCAATTTTCTAAAAATCTATCTGGAGCCACGATCGGGGCTTGAACCCGAGACCTCATCCTTACCATGGATGCGCTCTACCAACTGAGCTATCGCGGCATGATCATCAGATAATCGCTCGTTTCTGCGACTAAAAGAGCCACTATCCGACTGCTTGATTCTAGCATATTAGACAGTTATTTAGCAACTAGCGCTTAGCCGTCTTAGATTTTGCTTTAGATTTGGTTTGGCTGGCCTTTGGCAGCCTCGGCGTTATGAAAGTATCAATCAATCCCCAGGCGATGCCGTTGACTAAAAATGTAACCGCTAATATACCAGAAAAAGACGCCGCCAGATGTGCCGAGGAAACGCTAAATAACGTTGATAATCCCGCGACCACCAGCCCGATAATTGCCAAAATTAAATATGCCTGCTGCAACTTCAACCGCTGGTTCTTTTCGCTGTTCCAGACGGTAAATATTTGTTTTAATAATTCTAACATGCTTTAACTATAGCACACAAACATAAAAATGTCAAACAAAATCAGTTTCATCAGAGAAAAAAGCCGCTTCTGTAAGCGACAATTTTCCGAAAAATTATTCCTTGGTGCTGGAAGTAGGACTCGAACCTACGAAGCCTTACGGCGGGAGATTTACAGTCTCCTGTGATTGCCACTACACGATTCCAGCGTATCATGGAGCCGATTCTCGGACTCGAACCGAGGACCTGCTGTTTACAAAACAGCTGCTCTAACCAGCTGAGCTAAATCGGCAACCTCTATGATTCTAGCAATTTTCAGCGCTACTGGCAAGAGTTATTCAGGTTTAGATAAGCCAGTCGCAGCTTTTTCCTTGCCAGCTCGCCAGATTTTTAGTACAATCATAAGGTAAATTTGTGGCTCTTTAGCTCAGTTGGTAGAGCAGAGGCCTGAAGAGCCTTGTGTCCCCAGTTCAAGTCTGGGAGGAGCCACCAATTTGTTTTTTGTATTGATGTTTACTGCCGGCGTTTTGCTGACCAGTTATAGTTGTGCGCGGAATTTACTTTTTAAGTTGAGATAATAGAATAACTTTGACCGATGAGAACAATAAAACAACACCCGGGTATCTCCATATTTTCCGGGTGTTGTTTAATTAATGATTTATTGATTACTATTCTGTTTAACACAAAGCTGAATTATGTTCGCCTACTGCTTATTAGAAAATACCGACTTGCCGATTATCGCACTCTGCCAGCAACATCAATAAGACCACCTCTATCCTCGCCGTCTTGCGGGAAATGAACGAACACCCCAGATTCAGATACCACAGCAACACGCGCATCATCGCCAGGTTCCACCTTAGCCAAACCCGGGTCCTCTACTATAACTTGTCTATATCCCTGCGCGCCTTCGCAATCTGCTCCCAGCTCTACTCCGACTTGTAAGCTACCGCTTGCGTCTTTTTCCGCACTTGTAACTTCGGCAGAACAATCACCGTCTGGCCATGCTTGTGTATTTTCACGCCCAGCTGTTACACCAAACAAGCAGCTACAGCAAGAGTGCCAGCTGTCAGCCCTGCGATAAACCTTTTATCCAACCGTTCAGTTGATGTTGATATTGATGGTTGCGTATCGTATCTTTTCCTCATAACCGTCATATGGTAACACAATTTTTATAAAAGTAAAGGCTTTGTGTAGATTCGTTTGGTGAACCTTGCGAATCTGTAATCTGCCTACTCCCTACTCTTTACCGTACGGCGCGCGTAAAAACCTGGCATTTTACTCTCATCTCGCTTATACTTAAATCATGAAAGCTTGGCAAGATGTCGCCTCTCTGTATCAGATTTATCCGCGCAGTTTCCGGGATACCAATGGCGATGGAATTGGCGATTTGAATGGCATTACCGAAAAGCTGGATTATTTGGCGTGGCTAGGCGTTGACGCGATTTGGATTTCGCCGTTTTTCCTCTCGCCGCTGACTGATTTTGGCTATGATATCGCTGACTACCGAGCCATCGATCCGACATTCGGCGGGCTGGACGATTTTCGGGCGCTATTAGAAAAAGCCCATATCCTAGACATTAAAGTCATGATTGATCTCGTTCCCTGCCACACGTCTGATCAGCATCCGTGGTTTCAGGAAGCGCGGTCATCGCGCGACAATCCCAAGCGTGATTATTATGTCTGGCGCGACGGGCGGGATGGCAATGAGCCAAATAATTGGCGCAGTCTGTCAGGCGGCAGTTCATGGGAGTTTGATGAGCAGACCAATCAATTTTATCTCCATTCGTTCCTGAAAACACAGCCGGATTTGAATTGGGACAATCCGGCGGTTCGCGATGAAATGAAAAACGTGGTGCGATTTTGGTTTGATATGGGCGTAGACGGTATGCGGGTTGACGCGATTTGGGGCATTTCTAAAGATCCGGAATTTGGTGACGATTCACCAAATCCTGATTTCAACGGCGATCCTGAAGCCTACGGCGCGTTCATTCACGACCACTGTAAAATGGGGCCGCATTTTCAAGAATATTTGCGTGAGCTGGCATCAGTTTGTGATGAATATGACGACAAGCAGATGGTATTTGAATTTTATCCTGACGAGAAGTTGGGCGATATTTACCAGCAGTACCGCCGAGTGCTGACGGCTCATCCGAAGGCGTCGGCGTTCTTTATGGAGTATCGCCAGGACGAGTGGCATGCGGAGCATACCGGGCAGAAGATTGAGAAATATCTACAGGCGGCGGGCTCAGCCAAGCCGTTTTTCTGCCTCGGCAATCACGATCAGCCACGCGTTGCCTCGCGGCTCGGAACGGAGCGCGCGCGGGCCTTACATTTTCTCAACCTGCTCACGCCGGGCGTCAGCGTGATGTACTATGGCGATGAGATTGGTATGACTAATGGCGAGCTGACTACTGAGGATATTCAGGATAATTTTAGCCCTGCTCATTCTACTATCGACAGCCGCGACCTGGAGCGTACGCCGATGCAATGGGACGACACGCGGTTCGCTGGGTTCTCAGAAGTAAAACCGTGGCTGCCAGTAAATAAAAACCGCACATTTGTTAACGTTAACAGCGAAAAAAGCTCACCCGCGTCAATGCTAAATTTACACAGAGCTTTACTAAGATTACGCCAGGAATTCCCAATTATTAAAAACGGTACACTAAATATCGTAAGTGGTACTGACACTGGTAACGGGTTTATTCTGGGTATTAAACGCGAGCTAGGCAGAGAGCGCGCTTATATTTTTATCAATTTCGCTGACGCACCGCAAAGTTTTTCCATCCCAGAAAACGGTAGAATCCTCGCCTCTACTCATCCGCAATATCTGCTCTTAGGAAAAGACCGGCAAATGACAATTCCTGGTTATTGCGGGGTGCTACTGATACACTAAATACATTAACTTATTATTTTCAATATCTCGTCTATTGTTTTAGGGTCTTCATGAAATGCATGATGGTACGAGCTAAACCCGAAGCCATCCGCCGACGCCATAGCAATCTGCACCATCCGACGAGCAATCCGTTCCCTCCATTCCAGTGTTATATACTCGCCAGACCTCAAATTATTTTCTCCAATTGCCTGCTCCATAGCAGACTGAAACATTTTGTTAGATGAATCTGAAAAGGTAGTACCAGAACCTAGATCTTGTCCGACAAAGACGCCTTCCGTGCCGCTGACAGGCGCGCCCACAGTAGGCACTGGCCCATCCAAATCAAGGCTTCTTAATTTACCAACTAGTCCAGCCAGACTGTCAAAATTGTTGACAAGAAAGATCGGGGCGTCTTTTCGAAAACTCTGTACTCGCCACATATTAGGCACCCAAACCTTTCCTCCAAGTACGTCAACAGAGTCATCGGATAATACCTCATTGGCAATTTCTGCGCCGCGAGCCCCGCCGGGTACATGAACCCGAAGAGCGTCAAAATCTCCTCTTTCGTGAGCTGTTCCGTTCTTGCTAAAATGATGGGCATCCCTATATTGCTCTGAAGAAATTTCGCGCTGTCCCATACCTATTTTGCCCAAAGTACGCTGTAAAGCCAAACTACTATCTCTGATACTGTCAAGTTCCCTTTCAGAAAGCTGGAGCACATGCTCACCTCTAATTAACGAGCTTAGACTGGTACCGAGCGGAGTGTAATGGATCTCTTTAAAGAAAAAGTCGCCTTCTTCATCTTCATATTCATATACCGTCCTAGTTTGCTGGTCCCTAGGAGTATATAGCCATCCAGCAACAGTGTCATGTTCGATAGAAAGCGAATAATCCTCTGTTTTGGCACGATAAGCTATTGGCGCTTGAGCCACCTGAAACATCTCGTCAGGATGTTCATCTGGTCCTCTGTATATAACATGCGGACGCTTCCCACGACACGCCTTTGCGATAACGTGAGAAACCATTGCTCTTGCGCTGCCGCTAGGAATAAATTGTTCTGCTGCTAGCTCGGAAGCTAAATCGCCAAAGTTGCGATCTGATGATGGGGGGGTAATAGATTCATGTCCGTGTCTCATAGTACCAACAATATTAACATACATTTTTTATTATGTCAATAGTATGGTATGGGTTTATTGAAATATTATCCCGAACTAATAAAAACAGCACTTAAGAAGCATGTCCTTGAAATATTATTAAACGGTCAACTCCGTCTATCAATTACGAAACAGCGTTAATACCTTCCAGCGCATAGGAAGTATCTTCCCAGCCTCGCACCTCGATAGAATCGACACCCATTTGCTTAACTGGAAAGTCATTGCCGCCTTCTTTTAATTTATCGCCAAAGAATAGCGCCTCTTCCTTTGACCAGCCGTTCAATTCAAGCAGCTTACTAATACCATAGGCTTTATCAATTCCTGGCAGCGTAATATCAGTGCTGGTCGTACCGCCAATTCGCACCTCAAGACCAGGCAATTTCTCAGCCACTTTATCGCGATATACCGGGCGAACATCTTTATACTTTTCCGCCCAGGCATACTTATCCTCTGGCGTTGCCTGCTGACCCAGTGCCGACATAGTAATCTGACTGTGTCTATCCTCAATAATTTCACCCGCAGGATTATCGCACCAAATGCCCATCTCCCTGGCAACCTCTTCCAGCGCCGTAGTTATCTGAGTTTTTTGTTCATCAGATAAATCGTTCGCATATTGAATATTCCATTCATTATCAGCAGCATTAAATCGATAATACCTCGTACCGCAAGTCGGCATTGCATGAAATCTTTGGAGCAATTCAGGCTGGACATTAAGCCGATCAATCACCTGCTTTTTAATCTGCTGGAATGCGCCGCCCGTAATGACGCACACATCATAATTTTCAAGCAACTGGCTAAGAATACCAGCCATGCGATCGCTAATTGGCGACTTGGTAATAGCTAGCGTGTCATCCAAATCAAACCCGATAATTTTTTTCACTCTTCGTCTCCCTCCATGATTAACACAAATGTATTTTTACCTTTTTTCAGTAGCGACGTAGTGTTGACAGCTTGGTCTTCGGTTAATTTTTCGCCGTTGAGGCTGATAGCGCCAGATTTCAGCAGGCGTTTTGCTTCACCATTGGAACTAACCGCGCCAGAAACCACCAACGCTTCAATGACGCCGACGCCGACATCAACGCGCGGAATTTCATTGGCTAGAGCATCCAAGTCATCGTCTGACAATTGCCGGAAATCGCCGCCGCCAAACAATACTTCAGTCACCCGCTCCACTGATTCGCGCCGATTAACGCCGTGAACGATGTCAGTGACCTCGCGCGCCAGAACTTTCTGCGCCGAGCGCGCACCTGGATTAACCGCATGGTTTTCAGCAATAGCTTCAATCGATTCGCGATCCAGCGTAGTGTACATCTTCATATAGTCAATCACACCGTCATCATCAACGTTCAGCCAGAATTGATAGAATTTGTAAACGCTGGTTTTATTTTCGTCAAGCCAAATTGCACCGCCCTCAGACTTGCCAAACTTACGGCCAGTTGCTTTGTTGATAACCAGCGGCACCGAGTAAACATGCGCTTCGCTGCCCTCTAATTTACGGATAAGACTAACGCCAGTCGTCGAGTTCCCCCACTGATCAGCGCCGCACACCTGCAGCGTAACACCGTACTCTCGGAATAAGTGTAAGAAGTCATAACCCTGTATTAATGAGTAGCTAAATTCAGCATAGCTGATACCGCTGCCGCCCTCGCCGATGCGTGCTTGAACAAACTCGCGGTCAAGCAGCTGTGTCATTGACATATATTTACCAACTTTATATAAGAAATCAATGTAGTTTATATTACGGAACCAATCAGCATTATTAACCAGATGAAAATCACGCCCCTCAAAAACGCGCCTGTACTGCGCCGAAATACATTCCACATTATGCGCCACCGTATCAGCATTGCGAATTTCACGCTCGTCTTTCCTGCCGTCCGGATCGCCGATCATGCCAGTCGCCCCGCCTACCAGCAGATAAGCTTCATGGCCATATTCCATAAATAGCCGCACCATCATTGCTGCTGCTAAATTACCAATCTGCATACTATCAGCGCTTGGGTCAACGCCAAAATAGAATTTGCGCGGCGTATCAACTTTGCTAATATCGTCAAATGTCATTTGATTGACAAATCCGCGCCACTGTAATTCCTCTGATAACTTCATATCACTCCTTTTCTAATAATTAGTATAGCAATTTTATGATTGAAGCGAAACATAGGCGTGATATAATAGGATTGTGAAGAGGAAAACGACTACTAGCGCCGCTGGACACGGCTCGGACAATAAGAAATCTCCGGCAAAACGGATGAATGTATACGCTAATTTGGCGCAAAAACGCCGGACAAAAAAAGATAAAAAATCCCGCGAGCGCGCTGAGTATTTAGCGACGCTGCCAAAACACCCCGTCAAGAGATTTTTCTACCGGCTTCATCCGAAACGGGTCGCTAAGTATTGGTTTTCTAAGCGCGGCGCGTTGATGGCGTTGAAAATCCTCGGCGTTAGCGTACTGGCAGCACTCTTGCTAATTGGCGGCTTGTTCGCCTACTTCCGCAAGGACTTGGACAGAATTCGGCCGGGCGAACTTGCCAAGCGCGTCCAAACTACAGTCACTAAATATTACGACCGTAATAACGTGTTGTTATGGGAAGATAAAGGAACCGGTAATTATCATCTGGTAGTTGAATCAAATCAGATTAGCGATTATCTTAAAAAAGCAACGGTAGCGATTGAGGATAGAGATTTTTACAAACACCACGGTATCAGCATCTCTGGATTGATGCGCGCCACGTTCAGCACAGCATCCGGCCGGCAGGTGCAAGGCGGCTCGACATTGACGCAGCAGCTAGTTAAGCAGGTATTTTTCCCGCCAGAAGAAGCAACTAAACGCGGCTTGAGCGGCATCCCTCGCAAGATTAAAGAGATCATCCTGGCTGTTGAAGTTGAGCGGATGTACAATAAAGATCAGATTTTGTCGCTTTATCTTAACGAGTCGCCGTATGGCGGACGCAGAAACGGCGCTGAATCGGCAGCCCAGACATACTTTGGTAAAAAAGCTAAGGATTTGACGCTAGCAGAGGCGGCTTTGATCGCTAGTATCCCGCAAAATCCGCCTTTTTACAATCCATACAACACAGCCGGAAATAAAGCGCTTATCGCTCGCCAGCACACTGTCCTAGACTATATGGCCGAACAAGGGTTTATTTCAAGCAACGAAGCCAAAGAAGCCAAAGCCATTGACATTATCAGCACAATCAAACCGCAAACCGAGCAGCTAGAAGGTATTAAGGCGCCGCATTTCATACTAATGGTCAGAAATAGGCTCAGTAAAGAACTCGGCGAGGCAGTTGTGGGCCGCGGCGGCCTGACAGTGAAAACAACGCTGGATTGGCGTATCCAAGAGAAGCTTGAAACTGACATGAAAAATTTTTTTGCAACAGGGCGGCCGGATTCGGTAAGGATCAGTAACGGCGCTGCGACAATTGAAGATGTGCAAACTGGCCAGATTGTAGCATTGGTCGGCAGCCGCGATTTCAACTACGGCGGATTTGGCCAGGATAATGCAGCAGCGTCGTATATTCAGCCTGGATCAACCATAAAGTCGCTAGTGTTTGCGCAGTTATTTGATGTTCACGGCGGTAACCAGCCAACATTTGGCAGCGGCTCAGTCTTAAGCGATGAAAATATTGACAAATTGTATGGCGCACAATTAAGAAACTGGGATAATAAGTTTATGGGCGGTATTACTATCCGCAAAGCTTTATCGTATTCCAGAAATATCCCGGCGATTAAGGCAGCTTATGTTGTCGGCAATGGTTCAGCCCAGCCTGTTGTTGAAGGTATCCGCCGAATGGGCGACACCAACTATTGCCGCCAGGAAGAAAACGCGGGCGGTTATGGACTAGGTGCAGCGATCGGCGCCTGCGGCACGAAGCAAACCGAGCTAGTCAACGGCTACGGTACATTAGCGCGCCTGGGCGTACAAAAAGATAGTTCCAGTATTATAGAGGTAAAAAACAATCAGGGCGAGACTCTTAAAAAGTGGAAAGATAGCAGCAAGCGAGCCGTAGATGCCCAATCAGCATACATAGTTAATGACATCCTGTCAGATAGAACAGTTGGCCTGCATGGTTACATGGGCGTTCCTGGCGTAAGAACATCCGCCAAAACTGGTACATCCGACAAAGGATCGCAACCAAAGGACTTGTGGATTGTCAACTACAGTCCGGCGCTGGTCATGGGTATATGGCTCGGCAACTCCGACACTAGCGTCATCGGCACTTCAGCATCAAACTATGCCATGCCGGTAGTCAGGAGTGTTATGTCATTCGCCCATACCGAAGTTTACGCCAAAGATGGCAGATGGAAACCTGGTCAATGGTATGAACGTCCAAACGGTATCCAGCAAGTCGGCAGCGAATTATATCCGTCATGGTGGAATAAGAAACACAATAACTCATCGCAAAAAATGACATTTGATAAAGTGTCAAAGAAGAAAGCGACTAACTGTACGCCAGACGGCGCAAAAGAGGAGATCGACGTCGTTCGAACTACCGACCCTCTTACTAAAAAAGAGTCATTCTCGGTTCCGGCAGGATACGACGCCAATGCTGAAGATGATTTCCACAAATGCAGCGACACTAAACCGCAAATCAGCTCAATTTCCGTAAGTAATAGCGGTAACAAATATACTATCAGCGCTAACGTATCATCCGGAACCCACAGCCTGGCATCGATCGAAATAGCCGTTGACGGGAAAACGATTAAAAACGCCAGTATTAGTTCCGGCGGCACACAAAGCGAGACAGTAACTATTGATAGCGCTGGCAGCCACAGCGTAACGGTAACCGTTAGAGATTCGGCATATTATACTGCCACATCCAGCAGCAACTTCCAGTCGTCGTCAGGATCAAGCTCGGGCGATGATTAAAAGCATTCGAGATATAAACTAGGCGCTTTTTTACCTTTTGTCCTAACCGCGACAGGAATACTGAAAATTAAAAACCTGGTTTATGATTTAATTCCAAACCAGGTTTTCTCTATACCTACTGCTATTTATTGACTATTCGCCAAATCAACCAAATCGGCCTCATGCTGGGCTGGAGTCTTACTTTTGGCAGATGAACGTTTTTTTACAGTACTTGAGTTTGCTTTCGTAGTTTTGCGCGGCTGCGATTGCTGCGGACGGCGACCGGTTGAACGCGACTTCATTGCCATGGCTGAAGAAACCGCCGGATGCGAATTATTACTTGCCTTTGTGCGCGAAGCAGTTTTCGGCTCGACAACAAGCTTGGCAAACATCATCTTGCCAGCATCAGTTTGCAGACTGCGAATAATCTCCACTCTTTTTTCCTGGCCGATAAATTTTTTAGCCTGCTCAACTACTACCATAGTGCCATCATGTAAGTAGCCGACTGCTTGATGAGAATCTTGGCCTTTTTGCGTCAATTCCAACGTCAATTCATCACCAGGCAAATAGCTCATGCGCAAACTCTTGGCTAATTCATTAATATTGAGGATCTGAATGCCTTCGACTTGCGCCACCTTGTTCAGGTTGTAGTCCAGCGTCAAAATAGCAGCATTCATTTCCTTGGCGAGTTGCAACAGGCGGTTATCAACGCCCTCAGGAATGCGCGTTGCGTCATCAAGTAACGTAAACGAGCCGCCCAACACATCTTTTAGTTCCTTCATGGCATCCATGCCGAAACGGGCGCGCTCACGCTTGGCGTGATCAGCACCGTCAGCCAGTAGTTGCAATTCTATCAGCACACTGCGCGGCACGATAATCTGCCCCAATAGGAACCCGGTCTTTGCTAGATCAACCACCCGGCCGTCCATCAGTACCGAGGTATCAACCAGAATCGGCAGCTGCGTGCCGCTGCCTGTGTGCCGCCGCGGCTTGACTAATAGATATATCTCCGCCATGATAGCCAGCAGCATGATAATGATGAGAAGTTCAATTGTTTTTTCCATATTAATTTCCTTTTATATAATAACGTTTATTGTAAATAGTCAATCAGCGCCTGTCTGAGATCGCCGACACCGCGCACGAATGCGTCTTTGTGGGTTTTTGGCGCGATGGCATAGGTGAAGCCGAGCTTCTTGGCCTCTTTGACGCGGGCATGCCAGCCTTGAGCCGAGCGCACTTCACCGCCCAAACCAACTTCGCCAAACACCACGGCTTCGTCGCTGAGTTTGCGGCCAGCTGACGCTGAAGCGATGGCCATGGCCACCGCCAAGTCCGCCGCTGGGTCACTGAGTTTTAAGCCACCAACCACATTGATATAAATGTCTTTGTCGGAGAGATTGAGCTTGGTGCGCTTTTCCAGCACCGCCACCAACAAATTCAACCGGTTGAGGTCGAAACCGCTGGCTGCGCGCTTAGGGTAGCCAAAATTCGTCGGATTGACCAGTGCTTGGATCTCCACTAGTAGCGGCCGCGCGCCCTCCATGGTCGCGAGGACGATGGAGCCGTCGAGGTTTTGTCGCTCGGCTAGCAAACTCGCCGACGGATTGACCACAATCTGCAGGCCGTCCTCACGCATCTCGAAAATTGCCACCTCATTCGTCGAGCCATAGCGGTTCTTCTGCGCCCGCACCACCCGGAAACCGCCGTAGCGATCGCCCTCAAAATTCAGCACCACATCAACCAAATGCTCCAGGACTTTCGGCCCGGCGATTGAGCCTTCCTTGGTGACGTGACCGACCAAAATCACCGCGGTGTTCGCGGCCTTGGCAGCGCGAATGATGACGTTGGATGAGTTGGTGATTTGGCTGACCGAACCTGGCGCTGAACTAATCTCCGCCAACGACAGCGTCTGAATGGAATCGACAATCACCAGATTGTACTGGCCAGTCTGGATGGACGCCGCGATGTCTTCGGCGCTGTTGCTCGACGCCAGCTGCAAGTTCTCTGAATCAACCGCGCCCAACCGCTCGGCGCGCAATTTGACTTGCGACACTGACTCTTCGCCGCTAACGTAGAGCACCGGCTGCTGCCGGGCGATGAATGCCGCCACTTGCGCCAGCAGGGTACTTTTTCCAATTCCCGGCTGCCCCGCCACCAGCACTACGCCGCCTGGCAAAAAGCCGCCGCCGAGCACCGCGTCGAGGTCGGCGACGCCGGTTGTCAACCGCGCCTGTTTGGCCTCGGTGGCCGTTTCACTGAGTTTGAGCGTGGTTAGCGCTTTACCTTTACCGCTGCTGCGAGCTACCGCCGACGCACCGGTGTCAACTGGTAGCTGTTCAACCAATGAATTCCACTCACCGCAATTTTCGCACTTGCCAATCCATTTCGGATAGCTGGCGCCGCATTGCTGACAGACGAATTGCGACTTTGCTCGCGCCATCAACGCCCTCCTTCTGCGCTGTCCAGGCTTTTATTCAATTCATCAATCTTAACACCCAATTCCCGCAAACGCGCTACGTCTTTATTATACTGGCTAATATCATTATTTAGTGCAGTGCGGCGCTGATTTATCTCGGTCAGCCGATTCCTTAGGACGCTGCGCTGGGCATTAAAATCATCCTGCGATGCAAAACTGCCATCGGCCGCTTTTTGATTAAATGCCCTTACCCGCTGATTATATTGTTCGACGTCAGCCGCATACTGATTTACCCTTGATTCAATATCCAACTTGCGCGCCGTTAAACTAGTGCGCAGACTGTTTGCCTCATTCTCAACGCTATCAAATTTGTTACTATACTGAGCGTGCAGCTTCACTACCGCCGACCGATCGCTGAAATACCGCGTATAATACTGTTCCAACTCGCTGCCCAAATCAGCAAACTCTGTCCCTAAAATCGAATGTAGTTCATTCGTCCGCGAACCAGGCTGAGCGCGTTCGTAATAATTCATCCGCTCGGTAAATTTGTCTGTCTTAACTTTTTGGTATGCTTGCTCTAATAACGGTTCTAGCCGCGATTTTTCCTCAGTACTAAGCCGCGCATATGCCGCATGCAGCATTTCATGCGAAGCTGTCACTTCTTTCACGCCGTCAAGCTCGGGATTAGCCACGTTATAGATATAAATAGCACTCGCTGACTGGTCGTAACAACCTAAAATCGGGCTAGCTTTTTCCACGCGGCGGCATTCCTCATTAAACTCGGCAGCAGATTTTAGCTGCGGATGCGCGATATAAAACAAGCGTTTGCCAGCTGCCGACATACCGCTGCGTTCAGCAATCTGGGCAATTTCAGTACTCGGCTGGTATTGGCGAAAACTAATCTCATCGATAATCTGCTGCCGATTGGCTACCGCTAGGATTGCGCCGATAACCAAAGCTAGCAACAGAAAGCCGCTGGCAACTTTACGTAAGCTTGACATCAATCACCACCTTATTGTTATCAATTTTAGTTTCCAGTATATTGCCGGGATTTGCCTTGTTTGATAACAAAACATCGCTAAGCGGATCTGCTAGTTCCGCCTGAATTGTCCGCCTCAGCACCCGCACGCCGCGCTGCTCGTCAAAACCCTGCTTTATCAGCCAGCGTTTCACTGGCGGCGTAATATTAAGAACCATGCCGCGCTGCTTAACCGCCTCAATTAAATCAGCCGTTAGATTATCAAAAATCTTGCGCACCACTGATCGAGTCAACGGCTTAAACGTAATTACGCCGTCAAATCGGCCAATCAATTCTGGCCGCAGAAAATCCTCCAGTTCGCGCAATGCAGCCCGCGAATTCCGTTCATGGCGGTCTTGGCTAGACGATTTTTGCTGGCTGGAAGACGCAAAGCCCAGCTCTGAATCTTGCACCATTTGTTCAGCGCCGACATTGCTTGTTAAAATCACGATTGTCTGGCGAAAACTGACCGTCCGCCCGTGCGAGTCGCTTAGTTTGCCGTCTTCCAAAATCTGCAACAGCAAGTTTAGTACGTCTGGATGCGCCTTTTCAATCTCATCAAACAGCACCACGCTATACGGCTGCCGGCGAACCTTGTCGGTCAATTTGCCGCCCTCATCATAGCCGACATAGCCAGCTGGCGCGCCGATCAGCCGGCTGGCCGTGTGCCGCTCCGAAAACTCGCTCATGTCAATCTTAATCAAACTATTATCGCCACCAAAAACTTCCCGTGCCAATACGCGAGCCAATTCCGTCTTACCCACGCCGGTCGGCCCGAGGAAAATAAACGATCCTAACGGCCCGTTTTGGCGATTCAGCCCAGCTTTATTCCGGCGAATCGACCGCGCCAATTGCTCGATCGCCTCGCTCTGACCCAGCACCCCCTGGCTCAGACGCTTCTCTAATTGGAGCAAATCTTTCATCTGGTTCAGCGACAAACGATCAACCGGAATATTAGTCATCGCCGAAATCGCCCGGCGCAAATATTCGTCCGTCAGACTAGGCCTCGTCTCAGCCTCATCAGTTAATTTGCCCGCTTGCTGCTCTAATTGCCGCATTTGCATTTTAAACTCCGCGGCCTGCTGGTAATTCTCATCCTCGACAGCGGCGTCAATCTTACCAGCCAGCTGCCTGATTCGACGCGACAATTTATCCTTGCGTGATAAATTCGCCGGCAAGCTCGACTTGAGCAGGCTTGCCGCCTCGTCAATCACGTCAATCGCTTTATCCGGCAAAAACCGCTCCGTCACGTAGCGCTGACTCAAATCCACCGCCTCAGCAAGTATCTCATCAGAAATCCGCACTTGGTGATGTTTAGCCAAGTTGCCGCTCAAACCCTTCAGCATTGCTACCGCTTCTTCCGGCGACGGCTCCGCCACCGTTACTGCCTGAAAACGCCGGCTCAAAGCTGCATCTTTCTCAATGTGCTTGCGATATTCATCAAACGTCGTCGCGCCAATCAGCCGCACTTCGCCGCGCGCCAACGCCGGTTTTAATACGTTAGCTGCGTCCATTGAGCCTTCCGCCGAACCAGCGCCAACCAGCAAATGTAGCTCGTCGATAAACAAAATGACTTCCTGATGTTTCTTAGCAACCGCCAAAACTTTTTGCAGCCGCTCCTCAAATTGACCGCGATATTTCGTCCCGGCAATCATTGCCGTCAAGTCCAGTTGAAAAAGCCGCTTGCCTTTCAAAAACTCCGGCACCTTATTATCGGCAATTTTTTGCGCCAAGCCTTCAACTACCGCGGTTTTACCAACACCCGGCTCGCCGATTAGCGCCGGGTTATTCTTACTGCGGCGCCCCAGTATGGTAATCATCCGCTGAATCTCCGCCGTCCGGCCAATCACTGGGTCTAAAAATCCCTCGCTGGCTCGACGCGTCAAATCCACGCCAAATTTGTCCAGAATTTTCAAATCGCCCGACTTCTTAGCCGCCGTGCCGCGATCACTTTGCAGCGATTCAAACTGCTGTTTATCAAACACATCTTCCAAACTTCCGCGCAGATGTTCAATATCAATATTCATATCGCGCAGCAATTTGGTCGCCCGCGCCTCATGCTGCTGCAACATACCATATATAATATGTTCGGTGCCAACTCGCTCCTGCCCAAACTCTACCGCTAATTGCCACGACGTCCGAATTAGTTCGACCACTTCAGCGCTCAAACCCTTCTGCACCACCGTAATTACCAGCGGCTTTGCGGTTAAATTCAACGCCAATTCCGCCCGATCCAAGGTCACGCCGCTCTCCGCCAAAATCTTCGCGCCCAGCGACGAATTCTGCGCCAGCACGCCCAGCAAAATATGCTCGGTGCCGACATAAGCGCTGCCATCATTATGCGCCAGCAAACCAGCCCGCTCCAAGCTCGCGCGAGCTGTTTCCGTCAATCGAGATTCCAACTCAGAAAAATATTCCGGCATATCGCCCTCCTTTCGTTTTCGGCGATTCTCACGAGGCAGCCTATTCCGCCACCTCCTCAACCGCGCTCATCAAGCTGTCCTCAATATTTTTGCGAGGTTTTGCTTCAGGCTTAGCAGCCGCTTTCGCCTCAATATCCAGTTCATAGCCAGTCAGCCGGCTTGCCAAGCGAACATTCTGCCCAGCCCGGCCGATGGCCACTGATTGCTGATCCTCGCTAACGTAAACCGTTGCCCGCTTTTCATCTTCATCAACTGTCACACTCAATACTTCTGCCGGACTCATAGCATTAGCGATGAAGCCAGCCGCGTCTTCCTCAAACGGAATGATGTCAATTTTTTCCTGCTCGCCGATTTCGTTCATCACCGCCTGAACACGCGTACCGTGACCGCCGACGAACGTACCGACTGGGTCAACACCTGGCAGCGCCGATGCTACCGCTATCTTAGTACGGCGACCCGCCTCGCGGGCGATTGCTTTGATCTCCACGGCGCCCGTTTCCATCTCTGGCACCTCCTGGCTGAACAAGAACCGCACAAATTCTTCATTACCGCGGCTCAAGATCAGCTGCGGGCCGCGACCTTCGCGCTCAATATCCTTGATGTACACCTTGACGCGGCGGCCAACGCCGTAGTATTCGCCAGGAATCTGCTCTGACTGCGGCATAATGCCGACGGCCTTGCCCAGCTCAATGCGCACTACGCGTGGCTCAACTCGCTGAATCGTACCAGTCACCACCGTACCAATTTTATCTTCAAATTCCGCCAGCACCACCTCGCGCTCCGCTTCGCGCAGCCGCTGCAAAATCACCTGCTTGGCAGTCTGGGCTGCCACGCGGCCAAACGTCGTCACGTTATGGGTCTCGACTGTCACTTCACTGCCCAGCTCAGCCGCCGGATCAACCGTCTTAGCCTCGTCTAAGCTGATTTGATTGACATCATTTTCAACTTCTTCAACCACAGTCTTAACAACCGACACCACAGCCGTACCGCTGTTGATGTTCAGGCTGGCGCGTACCAGCTGCTCGCGCGTGCCGTTATCGCGCCGCCACGCCGCCGCGATGGCCTGCTCGATCACCTCTAGAACGGTTTCTTCTGGCAGGTTCTTTTCCTCGGCAATCGTCCGTACCGCCAACGTCAACTGCTTAATGTTCAAATCTTCCATATTAGCTCCTTTACGCTATATATTATACTACTTTTCATATCAAACGCCCAAGAGACGAAAAATTCCGACCTCGACGGCCGGATATAATCTGAGTATATATCAACAAACCTCAGATGTCAAATTTTCACTGTTTAGCCAACGGTCACACCTTCTATTCAATAATCGACAGCAGGCCGCGCAAATCGTCAACTACCCAACGCGCATCATCAACAATCGGCGAGTCTGTGAACGTTACGCCATTCCCTGTTGCTTGAAAAAGCGCTGCATCATTCGCGCCATCGCCAATAACCATACAATCCGCCAGCGCAATGCTTAGTTCGCCAACCAACTGCTGCAATTGACGTAATTTGTCGCTGGTGTCTTTTTCTGGCGATTGAATCTGAATAAGCTGGTCGCTCTCGTCAAAAATAAACCGATTTGAAGACCGCCACCAAGTAATTTGCAGCTCAGCCGCCACATGCTGCACGAGAATATCCATCGCCCCAGAAACGATCGCCAAATTATAACCGCGTTTTCTCAACTCGCCCACAACATCGCGAGCATACGGCATGTAAGTATATTGCCATAGGATCTTTTCGATATTTGAACGCGATACGTCGCCACGCTGCTGATAAATCTTAAGAAGCTCCGCCTGTCCTTCGGCATCAGTAATCTCGCCGCGACGCGCCTGCTCCATCAACT
This sequence comes from Candidatus Saccharimonadota bacterium, assembly GCA_905373795.1. GTDB lineage: Bacteria > Patescibacteriota > Saccharimonadia > Saccharimonadales > Saccharimonadaceae > Nanosynbacter. The sequence continues at coordinate 215,430 of CAJPUO010000002.1, read as the reverse complement.
CAGCATCTTCAGCGGGCGTCACACCCATCGCCAAATTCAAATCGCGCCATGAATTCTCCTTAATAAGCGTTTTATTTAGATCAAATACAATAAGCTCAGGATTCATATAAATTAGTATACTCTACACTCTGCTGTCCGTAAAACCTGCCTGGCGCAAGGAGAATCAAAACATTTTTCCTGCAAGCCTTCACTTTATATTAAAACACAACTGTTTAACCGCCGCATGAAGAAAGTATCCGCGCCATCGCATCTTTTTCCGCGCTTGTTACCCATAGGCGATATCTGCGCTTGACCGCTACTTGGCGTTCAATGTACTGGCAGCGGAACGGTTTGTTGGCAGGCAACCAAGTTGCCGCGTCGCCATCACCCTTGGCTTGATTAGCCGGACCGTCAACCGCCAGCAAATTCAACGGATCATTCGCTAACTTTTCTCGTTCCTCGCGCGGTAGCTGCTGCGCGCCCTTTTGCCAAGCGTCGCTCAATGCCACTACGTGGTCAATCTGCACCCGCTGGCTTGTTTCCTTGCCGCGTTGGAATTGAATTGTTTTGCCGGTGTACGGATCGTCCAGGCTGCCTGACTGCACACGGCACTTATCATCAAGCTTTTCATTAGCCAAATCCCGCGCTAAAATCACCTCTCGTGTCGAGCAGCCGTCAATTTTACCCCAGCCATCGCCAAATTGCTTGCGAGCGTAGCCTGTTTTGGGCGCGCGGCCCTTAACCTCTAGTTTAGCTAATTCCGCTTGAGCGTTTGAATCGCCAAACAATTGCCGCTGCATAGACGGCGAAGTCGGTGCGACCCTCGGCTGCTGTAGCTGCACCGCCCACACTACTGCACCCACTACCGCCGTGACAAGCAGTACCATTATCTGCCGCCGTCTAATTTTCCTCGTTGCCATATCTATATTATAATGAAAGTATGAAAACAGTTCCACGCCTAATCGACACATTTATACCAAATCATTACGCATTAACCCTCGACTTAACACGCGCCGAAGAAAAATTGTTTTCTGGCACAGTGATCATTTCTGGTGAGTTAGTTGGTGATGCAATTTCGCTGCATGCCAAAGATTTGACTATTCACTCGGCGTTGATAGATGACCAGCCGGCCGAATTTTCTCATGGTGAATTTGATGAATTACGCCTGTCGTACCCAGAGTTGTCCAATGGTGAGCACACGGTTTGCATCAAATTTTCTGGCGCTATCACCGATGCTATGCATGGATTGTATCCGTGCTACTTTACGCATGACAGCGTGAAAAAGCAATTGTTTGCCACTCAATTTGAATCGCACCATGCCCGCGAAGTTTTCCCGTGCGTTGACGAGCCAACCGCCAAAGCCACCTATGATGTAACGCTCGTAACCACTCCGGAACTAACCGTCCTAGGCAACATGCCCGTCGCCAAATCGTCTGAAGACGACGGCGTACTGACAACCATCTTCGCCACTACGCCACGTATGAGCAGCTACCTACTCGCCTTTGTCGTCGGCGAGCTCCACAAGAAAACTGCCCGCACTAAATCTGGCGTCGAAGTCAATGTTTGGGCCACGCCAGCCCAGAGCGAAGAAACGCTGGATTTTGCGCTGGACATCGCCACGCGCAGCATTGATTTTTATGATGAATATTTCGGCGTGCCGTATCCGCTGCCAAAGTCCGACCATGTGGCGCTGCCAGATTTCTCGTCGGGCGCCATGGAAAACTGGGGACTCATCACCTACCGCGAAAGCTGCCTGCTGGCTGACCCGAAATTAACGCAGGAATCATCCAAGCGCTTCATCGCCACCGTCATCGCCCACGAACTCAGCCACCAATGGTTTGGTAATTTGGTGACTATGCAGTGGTGGAACGATTTATGGCTGAACGAAAGTTTCGCTAACATGATGGAATACGTGGCAGTCGACGCACTACACCCCGAATGGCGAATGTGGGAGGATTTTGCAACAAGCGAGGTCACTGCGGCGCTCCGGCGCGATAGTCTGGACGGCGTACAGCCCGTGCAGGCCGACGTTAACCATCCGGACGAAATCAGCACTTTGTTTGATCCAGCAATTGTCTATGCCAAAGGCGGACGGCTGTTAGTGATGGTGCGGCGGCTGATCGGCGAGGAGGCGTTTCGCGCAGGACTAAAGTCATATTTTGAAAAATTCGCTTACCAAAACACTGTTGGTAATGATTTATGGCAAGAGCTAGAAACCGCCAGCAGCCAGCCGATTGTTAATTTGATGAATACCTGGATTTCGCAGCCAGGACTACCAATTGTGCAAGTTAAGCAGGACAGATCTGACGAGCAATCCACTGCTACGCTACGCCAGGAGCACTTTTTTATCGGCGACCACCAGCCGTCCGATGCCCTGTGGCCAATTCCGCTGTTCGCCAATCAGCCGCTTGATGATATTCTGACCGAGCGCGAGAAAACATTTACGGTAAATGGCGACGTCCGACTGAACTGTGGACTGAATGGACATTTCGTAACGCATTACAACTCAGCAACGCGAGACCGATTGGTCGAAAAGGCGGCAGAACTACCGACGTTAGATAAAATTTGCTTGTTGCAAGACATGACGTTGTTGGCGCGGTCTGGACGAGAAAGTTCGGCGGCGCTGCTGCCGCTGGCACGCGTTTTTCAGCACGAGACCAATGAAAGAGTCTTTAATAAAGCCGGGACAAATTTGGTGGAATTACGCAAATTCGTCGATGACAGTGAAGCAGGACGCGCTCGGCTAAAGCAGATTTCTGCTGAATTTGCCCGCGATACATTCATGGAACTTGGCTGGGATGAGCAGGACGGCGAGTCTGATGATGATCGCGAGCGGCGCACGGCAGCGCTAGGTTTGATGTTATACGGCGAGGACTCGGCAGCGCTCGCGGAGGCCAAACAACGCTTTGATGAGACTAACCCAGATGATTTACCAGCTGAAATTCGCCCGCTTATCATTAATGCCAATGTCAGATACTTCGAGACGCCAGAAATGATCGACAAGCTTTTTACGATATATCAGAACACGCCGTCAGCCGACCTGCAGGTTGACATCGCGCTAAGCTTGACCTCGACGAAGAATCCAGCAACCGCCGAACGAATTTTAGTAGCAATAAAAGATGCTAATATTATCCGCCCGCAAGACGCCAGCCGTTGGTTTATTTATCTGATCCGCACGCGGGAAAACCGGCAAATTGCCTGGAACTGGCTGAAAGAAAATTGGTCGTGGGTGAAAGACACCTTTGGCGGCGATAAAAGCTACGATACTTTTATCCGCTACGCCGCCAGCGCTCTGTTGACCCGCGATGAGCTAAACGACTTCACCAAATTCACTAAGCCGCTGCGCGCCGAACCGGCCCTGACGCGTACCATCGACCTGGGTATCCGCGAAATCGCTGGCAGAGTGGCATTGATTGAGCGAGATAAGGCGGCGGTTATTGATGCGCTCATGAAAGACAAATGTGTTTTATAGACACATATTATTGACCCGCAAACAATGGCATGATATAAGAATATATACGCTGATTTACCGGTGGAATATTTTAATTTACAACAAAGACAAGGAGGTTGTATAGAAAAAGGTAAAAAAAGAAGCGCTATTATAGAAGGGCTTAGACATCTCGAAAAGACTATGCAAAAAGAGTTGGAGTAGCAGCATTGGTCGCATGTGGTGCTATTGCACCTTCAGCAGCTTGTTCGCTAGAGGGAGACCCGGTAGATCATCAGATAACAGCTTATCTATATTGCGAAGACGGAGATGGAAACCCTAATACAAATCCAGTCCCAGAAGTATTAGAAGTGAGAGATATAGATGGCGGAAATAGACGCGCAGGAGAAATATATTCTGACTCAATGACTTTTACATGCCCTGAAGGGACATCGGCGGGCATCAGGAATGTTTTTCAAAAATATAGTGATAAAGGCGGTGGTAATGGCGATTATCGTTATAATGTTTCCATACATTGCGATGGCGACGTTAAAAATCCGACCAACTTCTATAGAGTAGGCAGTCTAGATAATTCCAGCAAAGATAAAAGAATGATACAAATAGCAACAAACGGTTTCTGTAACATAGGCAACGTAGAAGGCCCTAACTCGGTCAGCATAAAAGGCCCTAACTAATTTACAATAACTACTCGTTCGAAAGTAGCACATGTTTTAAATTAAACAATATAAATCATCAGAGGGGATTTTATGAGTAACCATGAATTTGGTGGTACAAGAGAACGTTCAGGGCGAGACCCTTTCATTAAAACAGGAGAATTAAGCAGGAAGGCTTTAGCAATGGTCCTTTCTATGACAGCCGTCTTAGGGCTTACTGGCTGCGATGGAGACAAGACCCCCAAAGAAGTAAGTTTTGCTGTAAATTGCAACGATCCTGATAATAACAATCAGACTCCAGTAATCGATAGCATAAAGCAAGACAGTCCTTACGGCGAAGAGGCAACAAAACGAGTAGAGTTCGTATGCCCTGACGGCACAGAAATGTCAGTACATGAAGTTGATAGCGCAGCAAACTCAACCCCAGGAGAAGAAAGTACTCCTGCAGAAAATAACGACAGCTATGTCGTTACAATATAATTTAATCTACGACCACAGGCTGCTTAACGCCCTGATTTCCATCAACAGCCACCGCCAGCATCCGCATATCACGCCCCTCGTGTTGCGGATGTTTTGCTATGAATAATTCCGCCGCAAAACGCATTTGACGCTGTTTTTTGGCAGTAATCGCCGCCAGCCCATCGCCAAAGTCATCATTCTTACGGTATTTGACCTCGGTGAAGTACAGCACATCATCTTTCATGCTAATAATATCAATTTCACAGTACCGCGTACGCCAGTTGCGGACGATGATCTCGTGCCCGTCCGCCGCCAGCCAGTCTGCGGCCGTCTGCTCACCTGCGTCGCCGATGGCGCGTGTAGTGAAAGATACAGGTAAACAGATGGCAGGTTCGCCGTCATCCTCCTCCAGAGTACACTCTTCACTCGTATCTCCACCGGAGATACTTCGTGAGCGTTCGGCTGAAACGTCCGCTCCTCGCGAACGTTTCACAGCCTCTGTCGGAGGAGACAGCGAATCTGTCTCAGTCTCCTCAATAGACGAAGAAGTACCACCCGTTTTTGCTATATTCGCATACTTCGCCAGCGGCGCAAAACTCAGCCGATGCAGCGGCGTCACGCCCAACTGCTCAATCGCCGCGCGGTGCTTCGCCACGCCGTAACCGGCATTCGACTTGAAGCCGTAGCCTGGATACAGCGCATCTTGCTCAGCCATGAACTGATCACGTGCCACTTTGGCGATAATCGACGCCGCCGACACGCTCGGGATCAACCCGTCAGCCTTGGCCATCACCGTCACATATTGCTCCAGCGCCGTGTCCGCCAAAAAATTTACCGTCCCGTCAATGATAATTTCATCAAATGCCAAATTCTTCTCTTTGCATTGCGACTGAATTTGCTTGACCGCTCGCCGTGTCGCCAATCGCAGCGCCTGGCTCATACCAACATCGTCCAATTCTCCAGCACCCACCCAGCCTAGCGCCCACGCAGCTGACTGCTCACAAATTGCCTCGTCTAGCACCTCGCGGCGTTTTTTAGTCAACTTTTTACTATCATCCAAACCCTCAATCTCGGCACCGCCCAAAATCACCGCACCCACCACCAACGGCCCCGCCCACGGCCCACGTCCGACTTCATCAATGCCGAGGATCATGCGCGCGCTGACCCTTTTTCACATCCTTTTTTACGCCCGAACGTATGAACACCCAGCCGATCCACACCGCCGCTGCACCCAACGTATTTGCCAAAATATCCCAATTGGTATCGTCCAACGTGATGTGTGCCAAACCAACCTTGACCATAAATAATTCCGCTAGTTCATTAACACAGCCCAGAGCCGACACCAGCGCAAACACCGAAAACGCCATTACCAGCCAGTGTGCCCGCCAGCGCATCGCCAACACTAAATATATCCACAACAGTCCCGTAAACAATCCGCCGCCCACGAAATGCGTGGTAAAACTGGTGTCTCGCCCCTCAATCAGCGGCGACGGCAAATACCATGAGATGAAAAACAACACGCACGCACAATACAACAACCAGCGATACTTCTTTTCATCAGTAAAGCCATGATGGCGCAACACGTACGGTACCGCAAATGCCAAAGTCACCGGAACGAAAACGGAAATATAATGAAAGATCGACATATTGGCATTATACCATGAAAAACCGCCCCCCCCCAGAGAGGGCGGTCTGTATGTCTCAAAACCAATTACGCTTCTTTATGGCGCGCTGCGACCTCGGCAGCCTTGGCGTCAAGTTCTGCCTGAGCAGCGTCTTTCTCAGCTTGCTTGGCAGCAGCTTCCTTAGCAGCCTCTTCTTTCAGGCGCTCCGCCTCAGCCTCGGCCTTAGCATCATGCACATCATTGACAGCGGTGCGGTCAAAGTTTTTAGCAGTCAAGCGAGCTGATTTACCAGACCGCTTGCGTAGGAAGCTAAGGAACTTGCGGCGAACCTTGGCGCGGCGGACAATTTCCACCTTTTCAATCAGCGGGCTGTGCAGCAAAAACGATTTTTCCACGCCAACACCTGAGGCAATTTTGCGAACGGTAATGCGCGAGGTATGCGACTGCTTATTATAAGTGCGAATAACCACACCTTCAAACATCTGGATACGCTCTTTGTTGCCTTCTTTAATCTTCTGGTAGACGCGAACTGTGTCACCGCTGCGGACATCAACAACTGCTTGCTTTTTCTGTGCTTGATTGACTTTATTGATTAACTGAAAACTCATAATATTTCCTATCCTTCAAGCCCGTTCTGGCTGGCCACGCAGTTGTACCTCTGCGGCTCCACACCAAACAAAGCCCGAATAATTAACTCTCGTACAATGCAATTAATTTTAGCACAATATCAGATGATAGACAATAGCCGCGAGGCTAAAAAACTAAGCTAACACGGCTTAACACTTAGCTCCTAGTTTTTCATAAAATATCCGAAAATGGTTTACGCTGATGTTGGCTGCTTGCGATTATCGACAGAAACTGGCGTCATATTGCTGTTGGGTTCGTCCGCTGGTCTGGCGCCTGGACGAATAAGCAAATTAGGACGAACACATATAACACCTTTCCTAACCAGCTCCACCTGTTGTCTTAAGCTGCAAGAAGTTACATAAGATCCACCGTCAACTATCGTATTCTCCTCTGCTGACCGATCAACAAAAGTATCCAATCCCGCCGGCTGCGGCAGTGTATCAGTATCTTCAGTAGATTCTTTTCCCTCTGGCTGCTGAATGCTCGTATCTGCCTTGTCATATTTATCATCAATAGAAGCACCAACGGTAGTAGCACCGATCGCTGTCGCAGCGATTGCAGCAAGACCAGCTATTGCTTTTATTACATCGCCACCAGAAAAGCAGCCTTCACGGCTTAATTCTCCAGCAGCATGCCTTGGCGCATGTTGACCAGATTCGCCTGCACGATGAGCGCCAAAATGACTGGTTACACCTCTCGGCGCGCGACTACCCGCATGCCTAAATGTAGACTTACTCATTTTTACTATATCTTTACCTCAAAAATATTAAATAGTAATAAGCTTTCAGATTATACCACAATAAGAAGATAAAAGCAAGCAAAATCCCTAAAAATTTTACAAATCACCTTATGACACTACTTAAGCTATCTTACGCTGCTACTGCCGGCAAAGCTCAGTATTGCTAGAGCTAACAAAGGTTTGCGGGTCAATATCCGCCTGATCATACTCGCAAGCAACCGGAACCATCTGTCCGTCTGGCAGCGTGAAAGTAACAGTAACCCCGCTCCAATCTGTAAAGTCGCGCCCATCAGTCCTTACCGCCTGAATCGTCTGGTATAGCGGCACTCTGCCAAACCTCATATCAGCATAAGTATTCTCGCCATCTTCAGGGAATACCTCTTTAATAACAGTCGCCCCTGGCTCTTGTTCCCAAACAACAACAAAAAAGCGTACGTCATCTCCTTTTTCTACCTCCACTTTTCCGCCGTTGCATGCTTCCTCGCCGAACGTAGTAAGTTTGCCATTAACTGTCACGATCGGCCTGGAAACAGACGTACGGTCTTTAGTCCAGAACGCTCCTGTGGAATACGTTATACATTCGTCTTTCCCCAAATTCTTCACCGATAGCTGCTCAACTGTCGGCAATTTGCCCGGAGCGACCATCTTTGGTGTTCTCTCAGCAGTCGGCGTTGGAGCTGCTTCCGCGGTGGACGTAGTATCTGGCGTGGCAGTTACTTCTGGACTAGAGCTAGCTCCTGCGCCAGCTTCGCCAATACTGCAGCCGCCGAGAGCTAATGCAAGACCCGCCAGTCCCGCCGCCGCGCGCTTAAAAATCTCACCGCTAAAAGGACCCTTACTCTCGACACCGCTCCTCATAATAATACTTCTCCTCCTTATCTATTAAAACTGTCCAAATCATATCATGCTTCCAGATATATAACAACAAACCGCTATCATGGCGTATAATATCAATATGGACTACAACAAACTAGCACTAGAACTACACCAAAAATATAAAGGTAAAATCACCACCGCGCTGCGCGATAACGGCGAAATCGACCGCGATAAACTTAGCGCTTATTACAGCCCGGGCGTCGGCGCCGTTAGCCAAGCCATCGCCGAGAACCCGGCGGATTTGCCGAAATACACTTGGACGAACAATTTGGTCGGCGTGATTTCTGACAGCTCGGCGATCTTGGGCCTCGGTGATTTGGGGCCGAAAGCCGCCATGCCAGTGATGGAAGGCAAAGCGCTGCTATTCAAGCATTTCGCTAATGTCGACGCTGTGCCAATTGTCTTGGATGTTCATGAGCCAGAAGAAATTATCGCTGCCGTCAAGGCGATAGCGCCGAGTTTCGGGGCGATCAATCTGGAGGATATCGCTGCGCCGAAGTGTTTTGAAATTGAAGAACGCTTGAAAGCCGAACTGGATATCCCCGTATTTCACGACGACCAGCACGGTACGGCGGTAGTGGTATTGGCGGGACTGATCAACTCCATGAAAGTCGTCGACAAAAATCTGGCTGATTGTAAAGTAGTGATGATTGGCGCGGGAGCTGCCGGCACAGCCATCGCCAAATTACTGTACGCTTATAGCGTTCACAATATTTACGCTGTTGATAGCCGCGGCATTATTTCCGATGAACGCGATGATTTGAATGCCGAAAAAACCGCATTAAAACAATATCTGAGAACCGACATTAGCGGCTCGCTAAACGACGCAATTACCGATGCCGACATTTTCATTGGCGTATCAAAGCCAGGACTGCTAACTCCGGAAATGGTAGCAAAAATGGCCAGAAATCCTGTCGTCTTTGCCTTGGCAAATCCAGTACCAGAAATCATGCCAGACATTGCTAAAGAAGCGGGAGTAGCTGTCATCGCGACTGGCCGCAGCGATTTTCCAAATCAGATCAATAATTCCCTGGCCTTCCCGGGAATTTTCCGCGGCGCATTGGATCACGGCGTTAAGAAAATCACCGACGAGCATAAATTAGCGGCAGCCGAGGCTTTGGCAGCACTCGTCGAGTACCCGACCGCCGACGAGGTCATACCATCGCCATTTGATGAGCGCGTTGTACCGGCAGTAGCCGACGTTATCAGGTAATTCCTCGCATAAATAGCCAGTCCATAAAATTGCTATTTGACAAAATAGTAATGCTTATGCTATAATTAGAAGAGTTATATCATAAAAACAAAAGGACAACCATGACCCCAAAAAATTTTTGCGTTCCGCGCGATGTGCAGCTGCAGGCTGCGATGTTCCGCCTCGGTAAGATGGAAGATGAAATCCAGAGTGGCTACGAAATTCTCCGGAAATATCAGAAAACAGTAACTATCTTTGGTTCGGCGCGCACCGACCCGAATAGCGCCTATTACCACGCCGCGAAAGAAACGGCTGAACGGCTAGCCAAGCTCGGTTACGCCATCGTTTCTGGCGGCGGGCACGGCATTATGGGCGCTGCTAATGAAGGTGCCAACAAAGCCGTCCAAGAGGGTGCGCGGGCTGCTGGCGGCGAGTCGATCGCTTTCAACATTCGCCTGCCGCACGAGCAGGAAGTCAATAAATACGCCACCGAGGTGTTTGAGTTTCAGCACTTTGCGCCGCGAAAGATCGTCATGACCATGTTTGCCAATGCCTATATCTATTTCCCGGGCGGCTTCGGTACATTGGATGAGCTGGCAGAGATATTGACGCTAATCCAGACTGAAAAAGCCAACCGTGCGCCGGTGATTTTGTTTGACACAGCGTTTTGGAGCGATTTGGATGCCTTTTTCCGCAACCATATGCTGGCCGAGGGAGCTATCGTCGAGAAAGACCTGGATATTTATACTATCACCGACAGCGTCGATGAGATTGTTGAACTAGTGCAGTCTAACAAGACGTACTGCTGACCAGACTTTGTATTAATTCGCCCGATTACTCTGAGTTTTCAGGATTTTTAGATAATTCTTAGAAACTTTCAGGTTTTACTGGGTTTTTTATTAGATTTTTTACTGCCAGATTTTTTAGATTTCAGAGGCGTACCAGCTGACTTACAATTCTTTGGTTTGGAGCTGGCTACCGGCAATTGAAACGGGGATTCTGACTTGACTGGCTCGCCAACAGCCGAGGCAATATAGCAAATCCCACCCTCGCAAACGACACGTTCGACAGTTGAATTGTGAGTTTTCGGATGATCTTTATAGCGGCGAGCGATTTCAAAACCCAAACCCCTTCTCCCTCGAGACGTTTGGTGTTGTCCAAGCGGTAATTGATGATGATAATTATCAATGACATCGACCGGATGAAAAGAAATAACTTGCCCGTCGATATCCAACAATACCCAATCGGATGCCTTAAACGGCGCCCAATTTTCTGCCCGCGGGGCGATTGCCTGCAGCGCCTGGTAAACCTCCTCGGCAGTAGTATCACCAGGATCAAGACCAAGCGAGCGAATAATCGAATGCGCCCGCGCTAAAATTTCTGCGATCAACCGCACATCGCTATCGTCGCGCGTCATTCGCTGTAATTCGTTTAGCGCTAATCGCTGCTTACTGTCATCGCCCAAAAGCCTGCTTAAACTTCGCGGCATTTCAAACCTCCTTTTCATGAATTGGCATAGCGTGGAGCGGCACTCCTTTTTGTAAAATTCCAGTTTTAGCGCCGATATTCATCACCACCGAGCTAGCGTTAGCGCTGGCGAAAATAATTGCATTTTTCAAATTACTATCCTCCGCCCAAGCGCTTAAAAATCCAGACGCAAAAGCATCGCCAGCGCCAGTTCTGTCAATTGACGGCCGATCATCATACATGCCAGCACGAACAATCGTTCTGCCATCGCTGGCAATAGAGCCGTTCACGCCGTCGGTTATCAATACAACTGGTACTAAATTCAGAGCATTGCGCGCCAAAGATTCCAAATCATCACCAGACACCAATAGCTGCATTTCCTCGCGGTTCACAGTTAATATCTCGACGTCCTGCAGTAAGCCGATCAACTTGTCTTTTTGGGCTAATTCCTTTTTACCCGGATTGAAACAAATCTTAATCCCTTGGTCTCTGGCTTGGCGGAATAACTTGTTTAGCACGTCCATGTTTCCCGACAAGGTAGAAACGTACAGCCAGTCGGCTTTTTGCTCGCTGATATCAAAATCCGCTGGATGATAATGCGTCGATGCACCGCGATAAGTTAAAATCGTCCTTTCGCCGTTTGGTGCTAATAGCAACACCGAGTAGCCGGTACTGTACTTTAAGGAATATTTTACCAGTTGCGTACCGACGCCTTCTTTGTCTAAATCGTCCAGCACAGCCTGCCCAGCCGGATCCTTACCGATAATACCCATGAATAATGCCTGATGCCCTTGACGCGCAAATGTCACTGCTGCATTAGTAGCACCGCCGCCTGTAGCGAAATGAATCTGGTTAACATCGGCTTTCGCTCCCAAATCCAACCGGGCAAAACAATGCTCTGGACTTTCGCACACTGGTTTTAGCGCATCCGACTGGCTTAAAAAAACATCCTGCACACCTGCACCGACAGTAATAATTTTCGCCATTATACCACCGCCTTTCCCGCCGAACCGAAGGCCTGAATTTTTTCCTCAATCACCTCCTGAACAGCAGCATATACCGGCGGCATCAGCTTGACGATGGCGTATTCGTTCGGATTTTCACGCAAGGTTTTTTCCAGCGTCGTGCGAAAGGCGTAGCGCATATCGGAATTGATATTAATCTTAGAAACGCCAATTTTCGCCGCATCCTTAAAATAGTGCAGCGGCGTACCTGATCCGCCATGAAGCGAAAGCTGGCAGTGCAGCGCCTCGCGAATACGCGTTAATAATTCCAAATCCAGCACCTTCGGCACCGGATACAACCCATGCAAATTACCAATCGCCGCCGCAAAAGTGTCAATTCCCGTCGCCTCTACGAAATCACGCGCGCCCTCTGGCGTGGAAAAGGTTTTCTTAATTTCTTCATAGTCAATCGCCTCGGTATGGACATTTGACGAACCCCAAAAATAATGCGGCTCGGCTTCCACCAACGCGCCAGTGAACTTGGCGTACTCGACAACTTCGCGAGTTTTGGCGATGATTTCCTCATCCGAGGCATCGTGATTTGCCTGGGAAATATCGATATGCACAAACTCATAACCCGCGTCAATCGCCCGCTTGCAGCCCTCCACCGTCGGTCCGTGATCCAGATTCAAATACATCTCAATGCCGTATTCGGCCTTGTAATTGTCCACCAAATCGCGCACGTTCTCCAGCCCCATAGCCTTCACCTCGGCGTCTGATACTTCCACCAGCACCGGCGATTGGAGCTTCTGTGCCGCCCGCGCCACCGCGATCAGCGTTTCTTGATTATCAATATTAAACGCCCCGACCGCAAAGTGCTGCGCCCGTGTCCGCTGCATCAAATGGCGCGCATGCGTGGTATTGCGCCGAATGTCAGAAATTGTCAGTCCCATATACCCTTTTATCCCTTATGCTACTTATGGTTAGTATAGCAGCGGCGGCGGAAAATGAAAAGAGGCGGATTTTGGCAAATAATTTTTAGCGAATTTTACAGGGGTGGGTGATTTGACTTTTGGAGAAAATGCAGTGAAAGTGTTGACGTTTTTGTTTCAGTATGATATATATATATCAGCTTTTGCTCAGGCTTAGTCTTAAGGGCAAGAGTTGCCCTTTAGCTTGAGTGGAAGAGACTGAAAGGAGGATGGTTACCATGAACACCATCCTTGCCATTGTCCTCATCTCGATGTTCATCTTCACCCCCCTGACCATGATCATTGTCATTGCTAAGCACAACGACGTCGCCAAGATGGTCACGATCGCCGTGACCATAGTGACGCACGTCACATTTTGGTATAGTTTTCAGTCGGTAGTGGAAAAGTATACCATTTTTGCCGTTGCAAGCATCTATGAGATGGTTACGATCGTGGCCATTTTGTACATCATTTTGTACATCGTTGTCGGGGGACTTCGAAACACTCGCTGACGGGCTCTCCGCCCGCTGAACTACTCGCCAACCTCTCACTCCGGTTGATATATCTTCCTTGATATTTCCCGGGTTGAGACCCGGTTCGGCTTGAGATGTTCGGCGGGCTAGTTCACTGAAATTATTTACCACGTTTTACAACATACTTTTTATTTGCTGGACAATCGCTTCGACATCCAGCCCATGCTTTTTCCACAATTCAGTTACCGAGCCGCTTTCGCCGAACTGGTCGCAGACGCCGATACGCTTTATTTTGACTGGCAATTTCTCGCCGAGTACTTCCGCCACCGCGCCACCAAATCCGCCGGCAATTTGCCCTTCTTCTGCCGTCACCACACGGCTGCATTTTTGGGCGGCGGCAACGACCGCTGCTTCATCCAGCGGCTTGATAGTACTAAAATGCACGACTTCTGCCTGAACGCCGGCGTACGCCAATTGTTCTGCCGCCATGAGGAGTTGATACGTCATCGTGCCAGTACCCAGCAGCGCCACGTCGGTACCCTGCCGCAGCACAGACGCCTGGCCAATCGCCACTGCGCCATCCAAAAACAGCGGCATGTCAGCTCGCGGCAATCGCACGTAATTTGGCCGCGGATCAGCCGCCATTACTGTTGCCATCATTTCAGCCTCGTAGGCATCACCCGGTGCCAAGACCACCATGTTCGGCAAACTCCGCATCAGCGCGATGTCCTCCAGCATTTGGTGCGTTGCGCCGTCCGCACCGACATTTAGCCCGGCATGCGAGCCGACCAGCTTGACCGGCTGGTTATTGAGGCAAATCGTCGTCCGAATTTGTTCCCAATTACGCCCCGGACTGAACGCCGCATAACTAGCCGCAAACGGAATATTACCCATCGCTGCCAACCCCGACGCTACTGTCACCAGATTTTGCTCTGCCACACCGACTTCAATCAACCGCGGCGCGCCGATTTTTTCGGCAAACTCGCCAAAGCCAACACTTTCTGCCAGGTCAGCGCTTAGCGCCACAATCCGACTATTGTTCACTGCTGCGTGAACTAATCCGTGACCAAAACCGAACCGCATTGACGCGGTATTTCCCGCGCGCCAATCATCCCGCAACATGCTCATACGCCCATCCCTTCTTCCGGCTGTTTCCCGGCTGATAGATCTAATTGCGCCAGAGCTGCAGCGGCCTGCTCAGCATTTGGCGCCTTGCCGTGCCACCGATAATCACCCTCCATAAAATCAACGCCGCGCCCGGACACCGTATGCGCGATAATAAGGCTCGGCCGCTCGCGTACTGCCTGCGCCGATTCAATTGCTGCGATAATTTGTGTCATGTCATGCCCGTCAATTTCCTGCACCTGCCAGCCGAAACTGCGCCATTTCTCACCCAAATCATTCAGTGGCATGACTTTTTCTGTATCGCCGCCAATTTGAATATTATTACGATCAACGATGGCGATTAGCCGGCCCAATTTATACTTGGCTGCAAACATTGCCGCTTCCCAAATATTACCCTCATCAAGTTCACCATCGCCTAAACTACAATATACGAAGCGCTCCGAATTCTGCAAATACTGCAAATGATACGCCATACCGGCAGCCTGGCTGAGACCGCAGCCTAACGGCCCGCTGGTCGTCTCTAGCCCTGATAATTTTACCCGCTCCGGATGCCCTTGTAGCCGCGAGCCAAACTGCCGCAAACTCATTAATTCTGATTCCGATAAAAATCCGCGCATCGCCATCGCTGCGTATAGCAGCGGCGCATAATGACCGTTGCTCATAACGAACAGATCGCGATCAGGCCAATCCGGTTCTTCTGGTCGCAATCTAAGAATCCGAAAATATAACACCGCCATCACATCAGCAAACCCCAGCGGCCCCGCCACATGCCCGCTGCCAGCGGCTGCTACTTGGCGAATAACCAGTTGCCGTAGCTCTCGCGCTTTTTCCTCCAGCTGTTCAACCGCCAATGTCTCGTTCATAGTTTACAAAACACTCGTTTTGCTAATTTCCTGCTGGAGTTTGGAAAAAATAGCATGCGGATCTGACGCTTTCTGAATGACGCCGCCGACATTAAGCACATTGACGCCGCCCTGCACCAAACTATAAGCATTATCAATCGACACGCCACCATCCCAGCCAATTTCTACCCCTGGATTAATTGACTTAATCAAGCGAATTTTCTCCAGCTGCATTAGGCTGGCATTGCCGCCAAACCTGCCCAGCTCGCCGCTAAAAATCATCACGTGATCGGCTAATTTTATCATTTCCTCAACCGTCCGCGGCACTGTGGAGCGAAGCAAAGCCAACCCAGCATTAATTCCAGCTTGTCGAATCTGCGTGAGCGTCGTCTGGACATCGCCCTTAGCCTCGGCATGCACGATAATCATATTTGGCCGCAAAGCAATCAGCTTTGGGATATACTCATCAAGCTTATCAACCATCGCGTGAATATCGACCATCCATCCCTCAGGCGCCCACAATTCCGGAATACTAACCGTTAGCGTCGGCGCAAATTCACCGTCAGAAATATCAATATGCACGCGCTCAGCGAAACCGGTAATTCTATCAACCTGCTCTTTATACTGAGCGGCATTTTCTGCTAGAATTGCTGGCGTAATCACGGCGCTCATGATAGCTCATCCAACTGCGCATTGCGCCGATTAAACCGCGGAGCATTAGCATACGGCGTATTTAGCCACGTCTCAATGATGCCTTTCCAAGCCGCCTCATCATCTTCCAAAATTCGCGCGGGCAGGCATAATACATTCGAATCGTTATCATTACGCGTCATCTTCGCTTCAAAGGCATCCCAAATCACGCTGGCACGAACTCCCTTAAAACGGTTAGCCGCCATGCACATCCCCTGGCCGCCGCCGCAAATCAAAATCGCCCGCGGATCTTTACTGTCATCGCCAATAACTTTCAACGCCGCAGCTTGGGCAAATTGCGGAAAATCATCGTCTGGATTCAATTCCACGCCGCCAACATCCTGCACGTCATAACCATTCTTCGCCAAATACGCGAACACTTTTTCTTTCAATAAAAAACCGCGATGGTCTGAGCCGAGATAGATTTTCATGATTTTAGTATAAGCGGTTTAGGCGATTTTTGCAAGGGAAAGTTGGAGATTTTTCCAGAGGTGGAGCATACTTATTTGACAAAAAGTATTGACATTTTGCGGCTGGTATGATATATATATTAACTTTTGCTCGAAGTTTTGTCTGAGGGCGGAAGTCGCCCTTTAGCTTTGAGCGCTCTCTGGAAAGGAGAGGGTTATCATGGACGAAAAGACCTGCCCCCACCAGGGGGAATTCCCTCAGAAGGAAAGTATCTTCTTTCCTTCTCGGAAGTTCACCTGGCGATTGATCGGTTTCGACGCAGATACTCTCTGCGTCGAATGTGAGGAGTGCGGGTGGCATCAGCTCATCCGAGACATTGACCGGTTGGGGTTTTTCTTCGGAGAGGTTGATTACCTCCCTAGACACCCCTGAGAGTCGCGAGGGCCTAACGACGAAACATATTCGTCGTTAATGCCCACTGAAAATAGCTTGCCTGAAAGACCCTTGAGGTCTCGGCTTGAGCCTTTCGGTGGGCTATTTTCATAGGAAATTATGCGGAATCATTCACTCAGCCTAAGATAATGTCCGACATCGGCCACCAACTCAACCAACCGATTCGAATAGCCCCACTCGTTGTCATACCAAACCATCACCTTAATCAAGTTTCCGCCAACCACTTTCGTCAGTGGCAAATCAACAATTCCCGAACACGAATTGCCAATAAAATCTCGGCTAACCAAAGACTCTTCAGATACGCCTAAAATCCCCTGGTAAAAATTACTTTGCGCGGCTTTCTTAAAGGCGCCATTTACCTGCTCGACCGTCACATCGCGCCGTAATAGCGCCGTCACATCGCTGAGCGACACCACTGGCGTTGGTACGCGCACGCTTAGGCCGTCAAACTTGCCAATCAGCTGCGGCAGCGTTTTCGTTACGGCGATAGCCGCACCCGTCGTTGTCGGCACCATATTTTCAGCCGCGTTGCGACCTTCGCGGAGATCCTTGGCGGGCGCGTCTTGCAGGCGCTGGCTGGCGGTGTAGCTATGCACCGTCGTCAGCATTGACTTTTCCACGCCAAATTCTGCGTCCAGAACCGCCATCACCGCACCCAAACTATTGGTCGTGCAGCTGGCGTTAGAAATGATTGGCGTCGCGCACTTGATCTTGCTGTCATTGGTACCCAGGACAATTGTATCGACGCCGTCGGATTTAGTCGGCCCGCTGATAACCACACGCTTGGCACCGGCAGTCAAGTGCTTGCCCGCGCCATCTTTATCAGTGAATAGTCCGGTCGATTCTATCACTACGTCAACATCCATCTCGCCCCACGGCAAGTTTGCCGGATCTTTTTCCGCCAGTACTTTGACGCTTTTTCCATCAACGACCAGTTCGTTTTCTGTAAAATCAACTTGGCGACCGTATTCCCCGTAATTGCTATCGTGTTTCAATAAATATGCCAGCGTCTTGGTATCTGTCAAATCATTGATCGCCACAATCTCCAAATCGCTACGCTCCCATGCGATTTTAAAGGCGCTGCGCCCGATCCGTCCGAAACCGTTAATTGCTATTTTCGTTATCGCCATACAAGTATCCCTCCCAAGTAGCATTAGCTTTTCTCTAATTATACTACAAAGTTGTATAATAAAACTATGACGCGCGAGGAATTATTGGATCTGGCAGCACCGCAGTACGACGAGATACCGGTACTAGTATTAGACAGCGCTATTGATTACGCTACTAAGAAACACGCCGGCCAAAAGCGCAAAAGTGGCGAACCGTACATCACGCACCCGCTGGCGGTAGCTGGGATTTTAGTGGAATGGGGTATGGATATCGACACGGTGATCGCTGGCGTGCTGCATGATACGGTCGAGGATACCGATGCCACGCTGGATGAATTAGAAAGTTTGTTTGGCCGCGACATCGCCTTTTTGGTTGACGGTGTAACCAAGGTTTCGCAGGCGCGGGCCGGCATGCGCAGCCTTGATAGCTACTTGCCGCATACCAAAGACAACCTCGCCAA
Source organism: Candidatus Saccharimonadota bacterium (assembly GCA_905373795.1). Taxonomy (GTDB): domain Bacteria; phylum Patescibacteriota; class Saccharimonadia; order Saccharimonadales; family Saccharimonadaceae; genus Nanosynbacter. The sequence goes on along the minus strand of CAJPUO010000002.1, from coordinate 196,886 downwards.
ACTGATGATCGCGGTCGGCGAGGACATCCGAGTGATTATTATCAAGCTGGCGGATCGACTACATAATATGCGCACGCTTCAATATATGCCGCGCGACAAACAGAAGAAAATCGCCCGCGAGACTATCGAGGTGTTTGCGCCGTTGGCGGATCGGCTGAATATGGGGCGCGTCCGCGTGCAGCTGGAAGAGCTCAGTTTTCGGTTTTTGATGCCTAAGGATTTTCAGCGTACTAAGAGCCTGATGGATAGCCGCCTAAAGAAAAGCCAGCGCAAACTCGCCAAAGTCCGCCGCGACGTTACGGCGCGCCTCCAGAATGAGAGTCTGCAGTTTGAGATGGACGGCCGGGTGAAAAGCGTATATAGCTTATTTAAGAAGCTCGACCGCGTTGGCGATATTGATAAGATTTATGACCTGATCGCCCTGCGTGTCATCGTCGATGATTTAGCGACCGGCTATCTGGTACTGGGCGTGCTGCACGACATGTACCAGCCGTTTTACGAGCGCATCAAAGATTATGTCGCCAACCCTAAACCGAACGGCTACCAAAGCTTGCATACGACAGTGCAAACACCGACCGGGCAGATCGTCGAGTTCCAGATCCGCACTCAAGACATGCACGAATACGCCGAGCGCGGTCTGGCGGCCAGTTTCCATTACAATGAGCAAAAGATGTCTGACGCCTACCGGCAGGGGCGAATCGCTGCGCTGCCGACGGATTTGGCGTGGATTCGCGACCTGCAGGAGACGGCGGCTCGGGCACGCGAGGGTAAATCATTTGACTCAGAGAAATTCCGCATGAAGCTATTTGAGGATCGAATCTTCGTCTATTCGCCCAAAGGCGATATTTATGACTTGCCGCGCGGCGCCTTCCCGCTGGATTACGCGTATCGCATTCATTCCGACATCGCAGCGCACGCCAGCGGCTTCAAGGTCAATGGCGTCATGAAGCCGTTCACCTATGAATTGCAGCACGGCGACGTCGTCGAAGTCTTGACCAGCAAATCCGCCAAGCCCAAGCCAGCCTGGCGCGACATGGTCATCACGCCGCACGCCAAAACTAAATTACGCATGCAGTTATCAAAAAGTGGCGGCGTGCTAGCACATTTGACTGGGTTAACCGACGGCGTTTCGTCGCTGTTTCGACGGTAAGCAAAACACTCACACCTCATACCAGAGACTGTGGCGGGTGTGATGCATCATAACACTAGGCTGTAGAGAATGCACAAAACCGTCAGCCTCTCTGACAAGTCGATGGTTCTGCGGACGGCGTTGCCGGATGCATTCGACTTGGAGGAGAGGCTGACGGTCACTCCGCAACAAACACGCATACCCGATTCTTAGTAAGACGCGATGTCGCTTTGCTTTACAAGATATGTAGTATTACGCCTGCTCGTTCCAGCGCTCAATCGCCGCCGCTACAACCTGCTTGGCAGTATCAACGCCAGCAAATTCTTTGACAATGGTCGAGCCTGGCTTTTTCAAGTCCTTATAGTGATTGAAATGGAATTCAATTTGCTTAATCAGCTGCGCTGGCAAATCCTCCAGCGACTGAATGGCGTTGCCATTATGGCGATCGTCGCTTGGCACCGCGATAATTTTATCATCAACCTCATTGTCATCGACAAACTTCATCACGCCCAGGATTCGCGCCTCGACCACCAGCCCAGTCGTCAACGGCGTATCCGTCACCAATAGTACATCCAACTCATCGCCATCCTCGTCCAGCGTCTGCGGGATGAAACCATAATTAGTCGGCTTGGCAAAAATCGCCGGATCAACCCGATCTAGCCGCATAACGCCAACTTTCCGATCCCATTCAATTTTATGATTCGACCCAGCCGGAATCTCTACGACAACGGTAACTTCGCCGTCCTGATAGTTTCCCGGGGTTAATACTTGGTTAAAGTCTGCCATATACTACTCCTCTCTGGCTTTTTCTTGTAAATATTCACGAATCTGCAATGCCGCCACCGCACCCTCGCCGACCGCCGAAGCGATTTGCATGGTTGCGCCCGAACGTACGTCGCCCGAAGCAAAGACGCCAGGAATGTTGGTATGCAAATGTTCGTCGGTGATGATGTGTCCTCCGAGGTCCAGCTCAACATCTGACTCCTTCAAGAACTGCGTGTTCGGAATCAAACCGATAAAGACAAACAAACCGTCTGCAGTAAACTCTTTCTGCTCGCCGTTCTGGGTCGATTTGACACCGTAGAATTTGTCGTCCTTCACGATAATTTCGTCGGTTGTCGCGCCGATGTGGACGGTAATTTTGCCTTCATCGACATACTTTTGCAGTTCTTTTTGCAGAACGTCGCTGGCGCGTAATTTACTGCGCACCAACAAGTCGATGTGGCTGGCGTAGCGAGTCAAAAATATCGCTTCTTGCACCGCCGAGTTACCGCCGCCAACGACGATCAGACTCTTGTCGCGATAAAATGCGCCGTCGCACGTCGCGCAATAATGCACGCCGCGGCCATACAATTCATCTTCGCCCGGCACGCCCAGCTTGCGGTGATTTGAGCCGGTCGCCAGTAGCACTGCTTTGGCGCGCACCGGCTGACCATCGACCGTCAATTCCAATTCGCCGTCAACTTGTTTCAGCGCCGTCACGTCGCCGTACTCAATATTCGCGCCAAATCGCTCAGCCTGCTGCTGCAATTCTGACGCTAATTTCATACCGGTCACACCCTCGGCAAACCCTGGATAATTATCGATTTGGTCAGTAATGGCCGCCATACCGCCAACCACGCCGCGTTCGTATAGCGTCGTCGGCACGTCTTCGCGCGACAGATAAATTGCTGCGGTGAGCGCGCTTGGACCGGCGCCGACAATCACTACGTCTCTCTCCTTAAATCCCATATTGCTCCTTATAGTATTTTTCCAGTATTGGCGGTATTTCTGGTTCAGGAATTTCTGCCGGCTTGTCGATTGCCATTACCACAAACTTTAATGGCGTGTTTGCCGGGATTTTATCTCCCTGGCCTTTCTCGCCATACGCCTTGCTTGACGGAATCGCTAACTCGCGGACGCCGCCGATTCTCATACCAATCAAGCCTTCCTTCCAGCCTTCAATCACCGACGCGTCTGCTAAGCCTTCAACCGAGAAAGGTTCTTTTAATTTTTTACCATCAATCGACTGATCAAAGACTTCGCCTTTTGGATTCCAACCAATATAATAAACTGCAAATTTAGTATCTTTCTTTATTTCCGCGCCTTCGCCAGCCACGAGGTCTTCAACTTTCAACTCTTTAGCTTCATCATTGCTGAATTCCGCCGGACGCGAAGTATATTCTGCGAATTGGCTATAATATTTACCACTCAATTCTTCCGCCTGCGCTTTAACCTTTTTTTGCCGCTCATTAACAGCCTTAGTGTACGTATTCTGCGCTTTTTTCAGCTCAGCCTTATCTTTGGCGTCATTGCCCGGCTGCACCATCATAGCGATAAATCCGCCAACTGTTCCTAAAAACATCATGCCAGCAATCACCCAAATCCCTATCCTTTGGCTTTTCGTCGTTGCCATAATCCTCCTTTATTTACCTCTCCAATTATAACAATTTTTACCAAGCACAACAATCGCCCGCCTAAACTTGCGCGGCACCAAATTCTTCCGCTGCCATGGCTGCTATTTCTTCAATTATCGGCGCAGTATCTTTATCTGCCAAAGTTCGCTCGGCACTAGTAAATTTGACACTCAAGGTTACGGTTTTTGTTGAATCATCGTCCTTCGGCTGATAAATCGCAATTGGCGTGATACCAATTTGCAATTCGCGGTGTTTTTTCGCAACTTCCTCAGCGCACGCATACACCGACGCATAATCAACCGCCGACTGCATCTTCAGCGATATATCCCGAGTCGTTGACGGATAGCGGCTCAGTGGCCGATAATTATGTTCGTGATTTTCAGTCAGACAGACTTGTAATTTTTCAATGTCAAGTGAGAACGCCGCTGTGTAATCTGGTAGCTTGAAATTACGCCGCACCGTCTGAGATAATTCGCCAACAATACCCAGCTTGTCACCGTTTTCTGCGACAATCCAAGCACTGCGCTGGCCGTCAAACGGCGCTGGCACGTCCGCGTCCGACTCTACTATTTTCACAAAATCAGCCTCAACGTTAATATCCGCCAACAGCCTATCCACTAGCTTCCTCGCTTTATAAAATGGCGCGCCGGCTCGCGGCTTTTTGCTAGCGTAAACACCGTCGACGAAGGTCTGTTCGCTTGGCAGATTCTCGTCGGTAAGCGGCAATTCTTTATCGTGAATTTTGCCGATTTCAAACAACATGAATTCGTCGTGGCCGGCTTTGATGTTGGCGTGAACTTTATCCAGCAAACTCGGTAGCACGCTGGTGCGATAATACTGCAAATCAGGGCTTAAAGCGTTGCTTAGCCGATAGGCGCGGCTCGGGTCTTGTTCAGCGTTTTTCAGGACGCGCTCGTGGACGAAACTATAGGTCAAGACTTCGTTGGCGCCGGCGCGCGATAAACTTTGGCGAATCGCCTGCTTGAGCTGGCAGCGCGGATTCCTCGGCGCTGGCTTGATGCTGCGCATTGGCAATTGGCGCGGTAGTTTGTCAAAGCCATACAGTCGACCGACTTCTTCGACGATATCTTCAGGTAGTTCAAGGTCGGTGCGCCAAAATGGCACGGTCACCTTGAGGGGTGATTTCAAAATGGGCTTCGAATTACCGACAACTCTCGGGCTGCCATCAACATATGTCAGTTCTTGACCCGGATAAGCGATAACTGGACTTCCAGATTCTTCAGCTTTCATTTCAACATTATGCAGCAAGCGCAGTATCTTATCATCTGTTAACCAATTTGGCTTTCGATCAAGACCTAAGCGAGACTGTATGAAGCCCTGAGGCACAGAAACACTACGTTCGCCCCAGAACATATTCAACTTTTTATCAAACACCTCACTCGCCTGCACCCCGCCAACCATACTCATCAGCCGTTTCAGCACAGCAGCATTTTGTAGCGGCGACTGTCCTTTATTGAACCGCGTCAATGCATCGGTAAACACCCCATGGCGCATGGCTGTGCGGCGTAGCGCGTACATGTCAAACGTGGCGCATTCCAACACAATATTTTTTGTTTGATCAGTCACTTCAGAATCAGCACCGCCCATAATTCCCGCCAGACCAATCACACTCTCGCCATCAGCGATAACGATGTCGTCCGTCGTCAGCTCATATTCCTTGCCACTAAGCAGACTGACTTTCTCGCCATCACGAGCCATCCGCGCCCCGAGTTTATGTCCACATAATTTATCATAATCATAGGCGTGCGTTGGCTGTGCCGTCAGTAGCATCATGTAATTCGTGGCATCGACAATGTTGTTAATCGGCTTACCTCCCATCGCCACCAACTTACATTGCAGCCACAACGGACTTGGCTGCACAGTAACGTCACGAAAGGCTACCGCCATGAAGCGCGGCACTAATTCTGGCGCGTCGTTGAAGACTTCCAACTCCAAACCCTCAGCGCCAGAAAATTGCTGCTCCGATTTATACCACTCAGGGCTCGCAAACTGCTGGTGAAAAATCCCGGCAATCTCGCGCGCCACACCGAGCTGCCCGAAACAATCCGGCCGGTGCGTAAACATCTTATTTTCAATGTCCAACACGTAGTTATCCAAGCCAAACGTTTCCGCAAAACTCGCACCTGCCGTAAGTTCAACTCCCGCCGGCACGTCGTGCTCCTTAATCTCGACAATTCCCTCGTGATCCGTACCAATCGCCAGCTCATCCGCTGCCGCCAACATACCTTGACTAAGTACACCACGCAGCAGCCGCGCGTCCAGCACGAAAGGCTCGTCGTCATCAAAACTTGCCGGCACCATACTTTTCGGCGGTAACCAAATCGCCCACATATCCGCATGTACATTCGGTGCGCCGCAAACCACTTGCACCAGACCATTCTCATCACGCGGCACATCCGCCACCGCACCGTCATCATCAATCTTGGTCACGCTCAACCTATCAGCATTAGGGTGCTTAGCGCACTCAACCACTCGAACGATCCGCGCACCGCCATATTTGGCTTTAAGATCAATCACTTCTTCGACGCCGCCAAGCTGCTGATTGATACGCGCCACCAACTCATCCACCGGCGGTAATTCAAAATTAATCAATTGTTTGATAAGATTTAGGCTGACTTTCATATATATCAGTATACCATTCTAATCAACGGTGTAGTCAAACACCTTGATAGGAATACCTTTTTCCCTGGCTTGATCAATCGTAAAAGTCGTGCCGCGGCTATCATTGACCCGAAATGCCACCAATTCGTCCGCCAGAGCAACAATCTGGCAGTTGCGTGCATGAAATGAATCAGCGTTAACTTCGGTGAATTCGGTAGTAGCGCGCAGCACTCCTGGCCGATGTTTGGCAATATCTCGCAGAAGCGCGACCGTTGCAATCGCATCATCCTGGCGGCATTTGCCGACGGCCGCACGATCATACAATGCTTGGCAATACAGCTCCAATTTTACCGGCAGAAATATCTGAAACCGTGCCGCTTCCAAACCCCATTCATATGCCAGCCGAGCCGCTTCGTGATCAACACCAGTAGCACCACCCGACACAATACCGCTGCCTTCAGCAATCTTTTGCCCGACAAACTGCTCAATGTCACGGCGAATCGTGTCATTTACTTCGCGCGTACCGACAACTGCAAGCCATTTCATACTGTATTCTATTCCAGTTCTCAATCTAATGATATACTTCCTCGCTTGAGAATCCCTTACTAGCGTGAGACGGATTTCCCAATTTCGCTCTAATTTGACTTACAGAAGCGTTCACCGCAGCATTACCTATGTTTTCAAGAATATTAAGTCTGTAACCTAACTCTTCCGCCATGACCACAGTCTCCTGCAGAGCAGCCATCACAACGGAATCCCGCTGGTCAGTCAAAGCCGCAAGCTTCTTTTTAGCTGCCGCTACAGACTCATCAATCCCTTCAACTGCTCTTATAGATTCCTCAAAACTCTTAGGTTCCTCACCGCTACCGACAGCTCCCCCTGTCTTCACTGCCGCATGGTCTTCAAACTCACCTCTTCCCATACCTTATCCCCTTTACTTACACCACGTACTGTATCACAGCAAAGCCAGAGCGTCCAGTCAGCTGGGATTATTCGCTGGATTCTTCGCCATCCTTATATTCCGAAATTTCCCGTCCAACAAACTCTCTTCTTACCGCGTTAGTGTAACCATTATCACCTGTAATCATACTATCAAGGACTAAAAGCATCGCACATCCTCCCATTTTTGAATCTCCATACTTAGTCCTGAAATGACTCGTTCTGGCTGGATATTCTGCATTCTCCTCATTTGTTTCTTTCAATTCCGTCAATCTCGCAATAATAAAATCTCGCTGATGACACAGATCCTCAAGGCGTTTCCTTATTTTATTGCTCGACTCATCAAATCCTTTCTTTACGTTACCGCGCAACCCACTGAGCAAGTCCTTTATCTCGCGGCTCAACTCGCCGAACTGTTCCTCTGTTTCATCACTCAGTTTATCAAACTGACTCACTCCGCTAATTATCGCCCTTATCTCACGATTAACTTGGTCAAGTTTTTCCATAAGGTGGAATCTTTCTCTTGCAGTTCTAATCAATTCTCTGTCGTCCGGTGTCATAGAATAATTTTCTAGTCCTTCTGTTCCTTCGCCAGACACACCGCTTCCTCTGCCAGGAGCATTTCCTTCCATATTATATCTCTTTCCTTTCGTTCGCTAGAGTATCATAACATGGATTTTACATAATGACAACAGTATGGATTGAAGTTTTGCCTGACGATATTCTTAAGCACTGGCGACAGTACCGTCTAAATGCCATATACATCTAGCTCAATCGCCGCAAGCATCTGCTGAATTCGCGCGCTATCCGCCATTTCCAGCCATCCTCTGCCGTCAATACACGCCAGCCGCCAAAAATACCCCGCCCATACAGACGAGGTATTTTCTTACAAGCAAGCCTCTTTGATTCGGAAGCTTAACGCTTGGAGAATTGTTCGCGCTTGCGGGCGGAACGCAGACCATATTTCTTGCGCTCTTTCTCGCGTGGGTCGCGCTTCAATAGCTCAGCCTTCTTCAAGACTGGACGCAGATCAGCGTGAGCAGCCGTCAATGCTTTAGCGATGCCAAGCTTGATGGCGTCAACTTGACCAGCGAGACCGCCGCCTTTAACCAAGATGGTAACGTCGTATTCCTTTTGCTTGCTGACGATAGCCAGTGGGTCGGTTACTTCTGCCAGCAAGGTTTTGTTGCCATCCAAGTACTCAGCGGCTGCTTTGCCGTTGATGGTGATGGTGCCCTTGCCAGGAAGCAAGCGAACACTTGCTGAAGCACTTTTGCGTCGTCCCAAGCCGTAGAAATAGGTATCAGTAGCCATATTACTTTACCTCAACTTTCTCTGGGGTTTGTGCTGTGTAAGCATGCTCGCTGCCAGCAAATACGCGGAGGCGCTTGAGGCGCTCTGCTTGCAATTTGTTCTTTGGCAACATGCCTTTGACAGCTTCTTCAATAATTCGTTCTGGGTGGCGTTCGCGCATTTCTTTGAACTGCGTTTCTTTGATGCCGCCTGGGAAACCACTGTGACGGTAGTAGTACTTGTCAGTTTCCTTGTAGCCAGTAACGACGGTGTTTGCAGCGTTGATAACTACGACGTAGTCGCCACCATCAACGTGTGGTGTGTAGGTTGGCTTGTATTTACCGGTCAGGTGTTTAGCAATTTCAGTCGCCAAACGACCGAGTGGTAATTCGCTCGCGTCAAACAATACCCAGCGGCGAGAAACTTCAGATGGTTTTTGTGAATACGTCTTCATCTTATTTCTCCTTCTTTGGCATTGGTTTGATGTCGTCGACAAACTCGATGATTGCCATTTGCGCGCCGTCGCCAACACGTAGGCGTGTTCGTTCAACGCGAACGTGTCCGCTGGTGCGGCCGCCGAGTTGCGGGGCAATTTCATCAACGAGTTTATAAGCAGCAGCGCGGGTGCTGAGTGCTGCGATCACCTGGCGGCGGCTTGCCAAATCGCCCTTCTTCGCCTTGGTGATGATTTTTTCAATGTGGCGCCTCAGCTCTTTGGCTTTCGGCAGGGTGGTCTCGATTTTGCCGTGCTCAACCAGGCTGGTTGCCAGACCCCTCAGCAAGGCTCGCCGTTGATCACGCTCACGGCCGAACTTGCGCCCTTGATATCCGTGTCTATGCATAGTTAAAACTCCAACTCCGCCATCTTGTCGCGTACTTCATCCAGCGCCTTTGAGCCAAAGCCTTTCAATTCTCGCAAATCTTGCTCGGTCAAAGTCACCAGGTCGCGAATCGTGCGGATTTCATTGTTAATCAGCGCATTCGTGGTGCGGGCGCTTAGGTTTAATTCTTCAATCGGCATAGCCAATTCTGACTCTTCGTCATCCTTGGTTGTGCCAAGTGCTGGCGCGCCAGTTACCATAGTATTACCCGCCAAAGCCGTGTATTGATTAACCAGGATTGCTGCTGCTTCCTCAAACGCTTCGCGCGGAGTAATTGTGCCGTTGGTTTCAACGGTAATCGCTAATTTGTCCAGGTTTGTCTCCTGACCAACGCGGGTTGAGTCAACTTTATAGCGAACGCGCAGCACCGGCGAGTACATCGCGTCAATCGCAATCATGTCGCTATGCAAACGGTTCTCGCTTGACTCTTCAATTGTCTGATAGCCGCAACCTGCTTCTGCCACCAAATCCATTACCAAATGCTTGTTTGGATCGTCAATCGTAGCAATTACTTGCTCTGGGTTAACGATTTCAACATCAGCATTTGTCTGGATATCAGCGGCAGTTACTTCGCCAGCGCCAGACTTCTCAAGGCGCAATTCAACTGGCTCGTCAGTAAACACCCGCAAGTGAACGTTCTTCAGATTTAGCGTAATATCGACAACGTCTTCTTTGACACCCTCGACGGTAGTGAATTCATGAGTCGCGCCTTCGACCCTGAAAGCCACGATTGCACCGCCCCGAACACTTGAAAGTAAGACGCGCCTTAGCGAATTACCAAGCGTATTGCCGTAGCCCGGATGAAGCGGCTCGATTAGAAAAGTAGCACTGGTCGCGGAAATATCATCAACGCTCGCGAGTGCTGGATTGTAAATTGCTTTTGCCATAATTCTTCCCTAACCCTTCTTTTATCGTGAGTAATACTCAACAATTAATTGCTCGTTGATGTCAGCTTCCGCTTCCTCGCGCTTCGGCAAACCAGTCACTTCAATCTTCAGCTTCTTGCTATCACTCTTCAGCCAGCTCAGCGGGCCTTGGATTGAATTGTTGATCACGTCGTCGATGTGCGTGAAGTATTCAGATTTGGTGCTTTTTGGGCGAACGGTGATAACATCGCCAGCCTTAACACGAATCGACGGAATATCGACGCGGCGGCCGTTTAATTCAAAGTGACCGTGGCTGACCAGCTGGCGGGCAGCGCGGCGGCTAACAGCGAATCCAGAGCGGTAAACCACGTTGTCCAGCCGGCGCTCCAGCAGCTTCAACAGATTCTCGCCCGCCAAACCTTCTTGGGCGCGAGTTGCTTCATTCATCAGGCGCGCAAATTGCTTTTCAACCAAACCGTAAAGCCGGCGAACTTTTTGCTTTTCGCGCAGCTGCGTAGCGTACAGGCTTGGCTTACTTTGGCGGCCGTGCGCGTGCTGACCTGGGATGCCAGATTTTCGCGCCAAAACCTTATGTGCTTTTGGATGAAGCGCATAACCTTCGCGGCGGCTTTGCTTGACAATCGGTGAATTATCTCGTGCCATAATTATGCCCTCCGTGCCTTTCGTGGACGAACACCGCCGTGAGGCACGCCAGTCACGTCCTTAATGCTTTCTACTGAGATGTCGAACGCGCCAACCGCACGAATAGCGGCATCACGGCCCAAACCGACACCTTTAACGAAAACGTCAACTGATTTCAAACCATACTGCGTTTTCGCAGCTTCAGCAGCTTTTTCAGCAGCAACCTGTGAAGCATAGGCGGTGCCTTTTTTGCTGCCACGGAAACCACACGCACCAGCTGATGAAGCGGTCAACACGTTACCTTTCTTGTCAGAAAAGGTAACAATGGTGTTGTTAAATGTTGCTTGAATATGCAGCTGACCAGCTGGGACTGATCGGCGCTGCTTTTTCTTGGTAGATTTTGCGTCTGCCATTTCTTAGTCCTTTCTTTAGGTCTTACTTGCTGCTTTTGGTTGTGTACCGCCCACGGCGATGGCGCGACCCTTGCGAGTTCGTGCATTCGTACGAGTCCGCTGTCCGCGTGTTGGCAGTCCTGCTTTGTGGCGAAGACCGCGATAGGCGTTGATATCCTTCAAGCGCTTAATGTTGTTAGTTACCAAGCGCTGGAGATCACCTTCGACGGTGTATTCGCTGTCGATAATTTCGCGAATCTTGTTTTCTTCAGCCTCGGTGAGATCTTTCACCCGAGTGGTCGGCTCAATCTTAGCCGCCGCAAGGATGCTCGAAGCGTGCTTTGGCCCAATCCCATAAATATAGGTGAGCGCAATTTGCACCTGCTTCTCTGTTGGGATAACTACCCCAGCAATTCGAGCCATGCTTAACCCTGCCTTTGCTTGTTCTTAGGTTTTTTCTTGTTGATGACGCGGAGTCTGGCGATACGCTTGCCCTTTTTACGGCCAACGCGGCGCACGAGTACGTCATCGGGACTGATTTTTCTAACACTTGCACGAACTTTCATAAAGTGCTTAAATCTCCCTTCCCGAGTAAACCCGAGATTAACGTTAATATTTGACTACCGGCTCTGTTGAGGCCGGTCGTCGCGTAGGCGGAAGCTGATTCGTCCCTTTGTAAGGTCGTAAGGGGTCATCTCAACTTCAACCTTATCACCAGGCACCAGGCGAATATAGTGCTTGCGCATTCGCCCTGAAATGTGCGCGATGATACTATGGCCATTCTCCAGTTCCACCTTAAATTGAGTATTAGGCAGTGCTTCCACTACCTTACCGATCATTTTGATGACTTCCTTTTGACTCGCCATAAGTTACAGTTGTCAATTATACAGCAACAAGCTATTTCCCGCAAGGGGTTTACTGAGAAAATTTTCACTATTTACCAAGCAATACACGAATTAGCAATAAGCAATAATAAAAAATCCCCGCCCAGCAGCGAGGATTATTCATTTATTTTTTACGCAGCTTCGGCAGTAACCGCCGTTTTTTCGTTTTACCGCGACCATTGACCAGCTCGTCCGGATCGAAATCGTCGTACGTAACCATCAAAGCTCGCGAGTTAATCTGGCGCAATGTCTCTAGGCCAACCGACACAACGATCAAAACCCCAGTACCGCCAATTGACAACCGCAGCCCCTTCAGTCCTGTCAAGTGATACGTCAAATACTCAGCGATGAACGGCAAAATTGCCACAATACCCAGCACGATCGACCCGAACAAAATCAAGCGATTAACCGTACGCATCAAATACTTCTCTGTTTGAGCACCTGGGCGTATACCTTCAATAAAACCTCCCTGCTTTTGCAAATTCTCAGCAATTTCATTAGCATTAAAGACAATTCCTGTATAAAAATACGTAAACGCGATAACTAGCAGAAAATATAGCGTCGGGTAAATGAAAGCTTCGGCAGTAGCGCCAGTAAACGAACCGGCATTAGGCGCTTGAAACCAAGTAATAAGCTTGTTGGCGGTTGGCAGCAAGTCAGGATTATTAGACGCTTTCATAACCTGCCCGATGAACTGCGGCAGACTAAGAAACGACACCGCAAAGATAACTGGAATAACCCCAGCCGCAATCAACTTAACCGGCAAAATGCTCTTAACATCGCCATAGTTACTATTGCCATGGACGCGCTTAGCATAATTAATCGTTATGACACGCTGCGCTTCATTAATTTTAACCAGAAAGTACAGGACGATCAATCCGGCGATCGCCATCGCTAACACTGTCCAGAACATCACTGGATTAACTGGTATCGTAAACCAATTAAAGAAATTCAGACTACCAGAGGAGGTGTCGGTTAGAGAAGAAATAATCGTTGCAGCCATTTGCGGCATCTGGCTAATAATACCAGCAAAAATCACGATAGAAATACCATTTCCAATTCCCTGTTCAGTAATCAATTCGCCAAGCCACATAAGCAGCACCGAGCCGGCAGTCATGGCAGTCACCGACACAATCCACTCCATGGCAGTTGGATCACCTAAAGTCGTCGTACCGCCCTGAAGGACAGTCTGGCGCAAAATAAATATAAAAGCGATTGACTGAACGACAGCTAACGGCACGGTAATAACACGTGTCCACTGTTGGATCTTACGGCGTCCTGACTCGCCATCTTTATGAAGCTCCTCTAGCTTTGGAATGGCTTTAGTTAACAGCTGGATGATAATGCTGGCAGTAATAAACGGACTAAGACCGACTAGTACTAAAGAAAAACTTGACAAAGCACCGCCAGAAAGCAAGTTTAAAATACCGCCCAAATCACTCTGTCCCAGCACTGAAGAGATTGCGCTTCGCAGCTGAGTCGGCTCAGCCAATGGCACTGGGATATGCGCCAGTAACCGGTACACCACAATAATCCCGGTAACAATCAGCAACCGTTTTTGCATATCTTTATTTTTCAACGAGCGGAAAATTATTCTCCAATCCATATATTCTTAGTCCCTCTAGCCACTAACTTCATTAACTACTTCAGTATACATTATTTGGCTGGACATTTCCAGGTTCTGTTTACTGATCGACTTCGTCGACACTCCAAGCCCAAGCATTGCAATCGCCCACCGTCCTGGCCTTCACGCCTCTTTCATAAGCCAGCTGTAACGCCCGAATTGAACCATGCGTCGACGGCTCTAAACCTTTGGTTGGTTTTACTAAAAACTGCTTTAATGACGGCGTGTTAGCAAGCATAGCGTATGACATCGTCTCGGCAAACAACTCAGACCGACGGGTTTCGCGCTTTCTAACCGCGTCTTGGCTATCCGGTTGATTTGGCCAATATTTATACATTTCAAAAATCATCAAGTTAATATTAATCGAAAAACCCATTCTCATAGCAATATGATGCGCGTATTCGTGGAATAAAACCGCCAAATCGCTTCCAATATCCCCTGTATAACCGGCGACAATATATATCGTTTCCTCTTTTCGGCAATAGAAACCGGATATTTCAATCCCGCTTGTTTTATTGCCGTCGCTAATACAAGTTGATCCGCTATTTTCAAGAGAATCGACAACTTTTACGACAGTACCCTGGAAATCAACCGAATCTTTATCTGGATAAACAGCGTCAATTGGCGGCTTCCATGATTTATTCAAGCATTCAACCCACGCGTCATACCAAGCTTTTTTATTCGACTTATGCAATGATTCGCTTGGCGCACATGAAGTAAAATCGGGAATATTGACACTAAAAATAGCGTCTTTACTAATCCTATCGTATACGTCTGATTCTTTGCAGAAATTTTGCTTAAAAATAGATTGCTCAGACGGCGCAGCATTCTCGCACTTTTTACTTTCTTTATCAAAATGATTAAGTACTATACCTCCAATAATTAAAGCAAAGCCCACTACGAATGCAAAGATTATAGCAATCATGGACGATTTGCTAGCAGGAGGACGCGGCACTGCTGGCGGAGCAGGCGGTATCGTTGGAATATTCGGCGGCGTTTGGCTTTGATTATAATTATTAGCATCAGGCGCGCCTGGATACTGCGCCCCCGGAGCAACTGGCGGCGGAATATAGCCGGCTTGCGGCATATCCGGAGCTTGCGATTTATCGTCGTTATTCATGCTATTGATTATAATCTATATAGCTAAATTTTAGCAATTAAAATAACACTATAAAAGCGCCCCCGCTTACACGCAAAGGAGCGCTTTCTTTAGGTTTTGCCTGAAAATTATTTTTCCTGGCTAGCCTTTTCGTCTTCTTCAATATCCTTCATGCTTTGGCGCAAGGGTACAGCGACTTTCTCAAATGAACCGCCGGCTTTTTCAATCGCTGTAACGACTGAAGCAGAAGCAGCTTGTACTTTCAAGTCAACCTTAGCTTTCAATTCACCGCGGGCGATCACCTTAACTGTGTGGAACGGTGTGGCGATGTAGCCTTCGGTAAATAGCAGCGCGTTGTCAACAGTTTTGCCGTCAAAGGCGTTCAGGTGATCGAGATAGACTACCTGAGCTGGCGTACGCAGGCTCTTGAAACCGCGAGCTTTTGGAACTGCTTGAGCCAATGGACGTTGACCGCCTTGAAACATGGCGCGAAGCTTTTTACCAGTGCGGGCGTTCTGACCTTTAGTACCACGACCGGCGGTTTTACCCTGGCCAGCAGCGATACCGCGACCAACACGCTTTTTATTCTTGTTTGCTGAAACTTGGAGATCGTTGTATTTCATTACTTAGCCTCCTTTTTAGCATCTTTTTTGACTGGCTGAGCGTTGAGCCATTGTTCGCGCGGAACCAATGATTTCAATGCTTCAATGGTTGCGTAGGCGATGTTCACCTTGTTGGTTGAACCAAGCGACTTGGTCAGCAGGTTGCGAACACCAGTTACGCCGATGATCTGGCGCACCACACCACCAGCGATAATACCGGTACCAGGAGCGGCTGGCTTGATCAGCACGCGGGCACCTGAGAACTTGACTTCGCTGTCGTGTGGAATGGTCTCGCCGCTCAGTGGCAAGGTGATCAAGTGCTTCTTAGCGACCGAGGTTGCCTTAGCAACAGCAGCTTGCACGTCAGCACCTTTGGCTACACCAACACCAACCTTATCCTTGCGGTTACCGACAACCACCAACGCCTTAAAGCGGAAGCGGCGGCCACCTTTTACTACGCGGGACACGCGGTCAATGTTGATTACCAATTCTTCAAACTCTTTTGGTGCGTCATCACGCACGTTTCGCCGGTCATCGCGGCGACCACCACGCGGACTGCGAGGCCGGCGGCCTTCTGCGCGCGGGGTAGTATTTGCAGCTTGTTCTGCCATACTAGAACTCCAATCCTTCTTTGCGTGCAGCATCAGCCAATGCCTTCAGGCGACCAGCGTACTGGCGGCCATTGCGGTCAAAGACCACTGCGCTAATGCTACTTTTCTTTGCTTTCTTGGCAATTTCGGTACCGATGGCAGCACATTTTTCGCTCATCGTACCTTTTGCTTTGGTGCCAACGGTGGTTGCGGCAGCCAATGTTTTGCCGGCGACGTCGTCGATCAGCTGAGCGCTAACGTGCATGTTGCTGATGGTGACCGTCAGGCGTGGGCGCTCTGCAGTGCCTGAAACTTTCGCGCGAACGCGGTTTTTGCGAAGAACGCGGTTGAGTAATTTCTTGTTCTCAGTCATGATTACTTACCTGTCTTTCCTGCTTTGCGCAAAATCTGCTCGTCGGCGTACTTGATACCCTTACCCTTGTATGGCTCAGGCTTCTTCAGCGCGCGGATTTCCGCAGCGACTTGGCCGACTTGCTGTTTATTGATACCGCTGACGATGATGGTCATCTTTTCGTTGGTAACAGTAATGCCCTCTGGGGCTTTGTATTTGACTGGGTGTGAAAACCCGAGCGCCATTTCCAGCTCATTGTTGCTGGAGCTCACGCGGAAACCGACACCATTAACCTCTAGGCGTTTCTCGTAGCCCTTGGTTACGCCGATTACCATGTTATTGATCAGCGCGCGCATCAGACCATGCTGGGCGCGAGCAGTTTTGGACTCATCCTTCGGATGAACCGTGACTTGTCCGTCTTCGACTTTCACCTCAACTGCTGGCGTGATGAATTGTGTCAATTCACCTTTCGGGCCCTTTACGACCACATCACCAGAGTCAACCGTGATTGTCACACCGGCCGGAATAACCACCGGCAGTTTTCCGATTCGACTCAGACTCATTACTCACCTTTCGTGTGATTTGATATTAACCCTGGTATTTTAGCATGGATTAGGGGTGAAATGCAAGGTCTACGTAACGCGATTACTACAGCTATGATAGCAGCCGTTTAGATATGCATGCTAAGTGAAGGTTGTGAGATTTATGTGCGCCAAAGTATAGTAATAATATGACTAAGATAGTCGCAAAGGCGCTGGTGCGGAATTCTAAAGGATTATATTTGGTACTGCATAGAAGTAATACGCATCCGCTATTTCCCGAGCATATTGATTTTCCCGGCGGAGAGGTTGAGCCGGAAGAAACACCGGAAGTAGCGGTCGCGCGCGAAATACAGGAAGAGACAGGACTATCCGTTAATCCAAATAAATTTAAGAAGCTATTTACCAAACAATACGGGCAAACAACGCATATATTATTTGAGGCAAAGCTCGCCGAACCGGACGCGAAAATCGCTTTAAGCTGGGAACATAAAGACTACCGCTGGATAACGCCGGAGGAGTTGAAGCGCCGGCCTAAATTCCCAGGCGCCGACCCGTATTATATGGATGTGGTGGATTATTTAACCCGTGAAAGCTAGGTGTAATTAGCAATTTTATAGCAATAATCCCCAAAGCGCTTCACGGTGTGCCAGCGGTTGAGTTGTCAAGAGAATATAAAACCTCTACCGTATAAAGCCTTTCGTCACACCGTTTGCTGTTGATTCATTTTAACCGCCGCTAATTTATCCTTATGTTCATCAAGTTTGGAGAAATCGATATCACTAAACTCCTCAAATCCGCCCGTTTTCAAATGAGACGACTGCAATCTCAATATCCTTTTCATAAACGAAATGACAGTTCCATGGGATACAATTGCGATGGTATTATTTTTAAAGTTATGCTTTCGGACATCGTCCAAAAATTCGCATAATCTCAACTCCAGGCTATATTTATTATCACCATATTGCCCAAACCTAACGAAAAAATCTCCTGCCGCTTGCCTGGCGCGCACTGCATCAAGTTCTGGATTATTAGGTTTTCCATCATATTCACCCCAATCAATTTCTCTGATTCTATTATCAATAATTACCTCTGCACCTGAAACTTTCATAATTTCCTTGGCTGTTTGCAGCGTACGAATCAGTGGCGATGAGTATATCTCATCAATCTCCCGTGGCAGCTTACTTACCGATTTGGCAACTTGGCGAAAACCCGCCTCCGTCAGCACGGAACATCGCATCTCCTTGCAAGACAAAACACCCCTGACATTATCCACAGCCTCGCCATGCCGCATGAAGATTATATTCACGCAAATAATTCCTTTCTGAGTCGGTTTTCCATCCTACTATCTAATGTTTACAGATAGTTTTAACCGCTCTAAAACTGCTCCAAAAAATCCAACCTACCACTCTCAAAATGCCGCACGTCTTCAATGCCGTATTTCATCATCACCAGCCGGTCGATGCCGCAGCCAAAGGCAAAGCCGGTGTATTCATTCGGGTCGATGTCAGCAGCTTTCAGTACATTCGGGTGAATCATGCCGCAGCCTAATAGCTCAATCCAGCCCTCGCCTGAGCAAACTTTACAATCCGGATTTTTGCCTTCGCAAAACGGACAGCTTAATGCAAATTCAAAACTCGGTTCGGTGAACGGGAAATAAAACGGGTTGACGCGCACGTCAAGCTTCTTGCCGTAATATTCCTGCAAAAACTCTTGCAGCGTGGCGATGAGATTGCCAACGTTAACCCCCTTGGCGACATACACACCCTCAACTTGATAGAACGTGTGCTCGTGCCGCGCGTCCAAATCTTCGTTGCGAAACACTCGGTCGGGCACAATGGCGGCGATCGCCTCGCCCTTCGCCAAATTGCCGTGATATTTTTTCAACACGCGGTTTTGCATGGTCGAGGTGTGCGCCGGGGCGATCAAACGGTCGCCATTAGCATCAGTCTCCTCGGTCATGAACGTGTCATAATCATCGCGCGCCGGGTGGCCTTTTGGGAAATTCAAGCTCTCGAACATATGAAATTGATCGTCAATCTCACGCGACTCTTCCGTCACAAAACCCATGCGATTGAAAATGTCAGAAATACGCTCAATCTCGGCGCTCAGCGGGTGAATCGTACCCCGCTCACTCGGCAGCAAATCAGGTTGCGGCGCATTGATGTCCATCGGCGCCGTCACGTCAATTGGCGGCAAGTCAACTTTTGACAGCTCATCCTCGCGAGCCGTAATCGCCCGCTCCAATTCCTGCTTCAGTTCATTAACTTTCTTACCAAACGCCCCGCGCTCCTCGGCTGGTAGCGTCGCAATGACGCCACATAGTTCCCGCAGCTCCGCGCTCCGCAACACACTGCGCGGTTCAGCTGCCTCGGCTACGCGCGATAATAATAGTGATCGAGCCTCCTCTAACTTTTCCACGTCATCGCCCCTGCATTAAAAACATACCGACAACCACGGCCGCCATGATCACAATTATAATCCAGGCCGGCGCCAGCGTCGTCGTCTGCTTCGTATCTTCCAAATATTTTACATCTTCCACGCCGTCCAAGCTGGCTTTTTCCTGGAGACCCGACGCCTTGGCCTTCTCGCGCAGTTCCGCCGCAATGCGCTCTTGCAGTTCACTGCGCTGATCGTTTTGATTCACAAATAATCCCATGACTATAGTATAGCAAATTATGCTATAATAGTTGCAATACTATTTTAAGGAGGGAATATGGCTACGAAGAAAACTTCAAAGAAAGCCCCGGTTAAAGCCAAAGCAAAGAAGACTGCTGCCGCTAAGACCGAAACCAAAACGACCGTTAAACGAGTCGTTACTGAATCTGTTGCGGCCAAGAGCGAACGCACCAAATTAGATTCTAAATTACCAAACAACTTAATCAACATCGTCATCGCGGAAATCGTTGGTACATTTATCTTAACGCTAGCAGCGCTATTTTCTGCCAGTATCTTAGCGCCGTTTTACGTAGGATTAACTTTAATGCTGATCGTTATGGCAATTGGCGGCATTTCCGGCGCGCACATCAACCCAGCCGTCACTTTCGGACTCTGGTCAATGCGCAAATTAAAAACCGTCCTCGTGCCGTTCTACTGGGGAGCGCAGTTCCTCGGTGCAATGGCGGCTGTTGTGCTGATTGGCGGTATGACAGAAGGCGGATTCTCAGTTCGCTTTGATCAATTCACGAACTTCTCATGGAGTATTTTTGCCATTGAGATGATCGGTACGGCAATATTTATGTTTGGTCTTGCTGCGGTGTTATCACGCACTAACCTTAAACTAGCTGGACGATCTGTTGGAATTGGTATGGCGCTGGCAATTGGCTTGGTCGTATCAAGCACCCTGCTAAGCTACGCCCAAAGTGCAGTATTTGTTAAGCATACAAAGAAGACTGCAAATTCAGCCCAGAAAACAGAAGAAGGCGCATATAAGAATTATCCGCGGGAAGTCCATATTGGCGGAGCGACGCTGAACCCAGCTGTTGCTTTAGCAGTGACTGAAAAAACCGATACCCAGATCCAAAGCAGCAATCCACTAACAGCTGAAAATGAAAAAAGCTATTCGCGGCTCAGCCTGGAGGTCATTTCTGCAACGCTCATCGGTGCAGCACTCGGCGGCAACTTGTTTTTACTGGTAAATTACCGTAATAAAGACGAAGAGTAAGACGCTTATACACTAACAAACCCTCCGTTTTAATCGGAGGGTTTTTATTTTACACTATAAGTAATATCTATTCTTCCTGCGCCGGTCGGTCGATTAACTCTGGCTGCGTTTGGCGATCACCACCAGCGATCCGCACCACGTCTTTATCAATCTTGCCCAACTCTTTATACGAATTATTATAATGCCCGACGGTCGTACTGAGACTTTTGCCCATCTTGGTCATCAGCTCATCAAACTTTTTAATATGCACACCCAGCTGGCCGACGCGTACCTGAATGTCCTTGGCTTGCTCCTCAATTTGTAAACTCCTCAGGCCCTGCAGCACCGTCTGTAAATACGCCAAAAAGCTGGTCGGACTGACGATGATCACCCGCTTGTCACGAAATGCATATTCGATCAAGTCGCGGCTCGAACCGCCCGTACCAACATTGTTAATGAGTAAGTCATAATACAGCGACTCACTGGGGATAAACATAAAGGCAAAATCCATAGTATTCTCGCGCGGACGAATGTACTTGCTAGTCTCGTCAATGCGCCCCTTCAGGTCAGCCTTCACCTTATTCAGCCATAGTTCGCGCTCAGCCTTGGTCTCGGCATTGATCATCCGGTTGTAATTTTCCAAGCTAAACTTGCTGTCCACCGGCAAAATCTGCCCCTTGTCCAGAAAGATAACCGCATCAACAATCTCGCCGTCCTTGAAGCGATATTGCATCTGAAACTGCTTGGCTGGCAGCACATTATCCAGCACGCTCTCCAGGTAAAACTCGCCGAACACGCCGCGCTGCTTGGGATTCTGCAGAACGTTCTGCAGGGTTTTCAGGTCAGTCGCCACATCAACCACCCGCTTATTTGTTTCATCCAACTTTGCCAACCGCTGTGTCACGTCCGCCACCAACTTGGCACTTTCTGACAACTGCTTTTGTACCGAGGTTTGCACCTGGGCGTTGCTGCGCTCAAGTTTATCGCTGACCGATTCATTCAGCTTGGCGATGGTTCGCCCCAGCTCCACTACGTCAGTTTTAATGAGCTCGACCGATGACTGATTTTTTAGTTCACTTAACTTTGACTGCAATACAAATAGCATCGCACCCAACCCCATAACGATAACACCTAAGAGAATAATGATAATGATTTCCATACTCTTAGTGTACAGGGATTATAGAGACAAGACAACTCGTGCCAGCAGGACAAATATAGCAACGAATAAAATTGCTGCCGCATTACCGCGAATACGATTAATCCAAATAACCGCCAAATACACCAAGGTTGACGCTGCAATAGTCCATAGAATTGAAGTTGTCCATAGCCCGCTCGTCCATAAATTAGTCCCCCATAGAGCAATAGTCGCCGCTATCACAACAACCAGCGGACGCTTGACTCCAAACATAATTAGCAGCGGCACCATCATTATACCAACCAAAACCAGCGCAATATACGACGACCAAGCAGCGCTATTCACGCACATTGAAGCCTGGTCTGCCGACGAACAAAAAACCGGCGTTAGCATCATCCTGTCAAACGCCAGCGCTAAAAGCCAGATTATGACGCCATTGGCTGCCGCCAGCGCTAAAATACGCAGGAAACTACCTCTTGATAATGGATAAGTATATTCTGATAGCTCTTGCTGGAAAATCTTTGGCATTGAACTCATGTAGAAATTGTAACGTAAACTTGAGAAAATTGCAAATGTATATATTTAATTATAAGCGTTTTGCTATCAAATTAAAGTTAGGCACGTACCACACAACGCCAACACACGCAATTAGCAAGCCCCCCGCCACATCTAGCGGCGTATGCACCAGAGCAATCACTCTTCCGACGCACACCAGCAGAGTCAGTATCAAACAAACTACGGCTAGTTTTTTATTTTTCGCCTCAAACCAGACCGCTAAAGTAATCGCCATCGTAAATAAGGCATGATCAGAAGGAAAACCCGGATTATTTAAAAATGACGCGCCAGCCGACACGCCCAAAGCTTCAAACGGACGGAGTTGCTCCGGCTGATACACTGCCCCGATAATTTTTGCTACTATATACGCTGTCAATCCTGCCATTAAAACGCGCAAATATGCCTGATATTTCTCATCGTTTGGTATCGTTTTAAGTAAAGCATATGCCCCAATCAACGCCACCGGAATAACTAAGCCGTCAGCGATTAGCTTCACTATTAATTGTAAATCCATAGCTTCAGTATATCGCGTTAGAGCTTATACGTAAACGCTTGCCAGGATATTTCTTCTATAGTACAATATAAACATCGTTGGGATGTCGCCAAGCGGTAAGGCACCGGGTTCTGGTCCCGGCATTCGGGGGTTCGAATCCCTCCATCCCAGCCAAGAAGACAAAGATACGATCAGCGATTAGCTGGTCTTTTTCTTTTATTTTTTCGAGAATTTGCGCCAGACTTTACCGAATTTTTATCAATGAAATTCACCCGCAGCAACAATACCCACAAAGCCGATAAAAAGAGCAGCGCCCATAAACCTCCCGGCAAATTAGCTGTCGCACCAAAAAGCGTAGATGTAGTATTATTTACAGCAGCCATACCTTCTAAGACAGATAGAGCCGCCAAAATAATGAAACCGCAAACTTTACTTACTCGAATAACGTTACTTGATGCGCTCATCTTCAAAAGATACGGTAAGGCCGCCAATTCCGCTACAACAAGCAAACTACCCGCCAGCAAACTAACAACGGGAGCAATTCCAGCGCCAACTAGCAACCCGGGGAAATTTTCAAACGTGAACAATTGAGTCAATAACATTATTAAGATAAAGATACTTAAAACGAGTCTAATCAACCAATCAAAGGAGATCAGGTGTATTTTAGCCGTTTTCTTACTCTTTCTTCGCTGCGCTGCCATACGTTCAGTATAGCCCGGATATTCAAAAAGCTCAAGTTTGTTGTATTTTTTACCAAAATCCTTGCGCTTTTATAAAAAAATCCGTATAGTAATAGCAAGCGAACGTTACAAAAACAAACACCATAAATCGTATCTTTCGCTCTACGACATCCACCACAACATGAGGCGCCTCTGACTACAGAGGCGCTTCGCTAAAATATATCCATATTTGATAGAATATATTAGATTTAATACATTACTCCGACCGAGCCTTGCTGGTTAAAATTTCTGATTGCTCCATCCGCCACTTCGCAATTTCGCCATGATGTCCGCTTAGCAGCACCTTAGGGACTTTTAATCCATTGTATTCTTCCGGCCGTGTATATTGCGGAAATTCTAGAGTTTTTCCATCAGAAAAGCTCTCAATCTCCGCCGATTTTTCACCGCCAAGCACGCCAGGGATAAGCCGCACTATCGAGTCAATTACCGCCATCGCTGGCAACTCGCCGCCAGTCAGCACGAAATCGCCAATACTCCACTGCTCATCAACCAGCTCTAAGATCCGCTCATCGACCCCCTCGTAGCGCCCACATATAAAAATCAGTCCACGTCCGCTATTCGCCTCGCTCTGCGCCTTTGCCTGATGCCAGCGCTGTCCGCGCGGACTAGTTAATATAACTTTCGCACTTTCATCGCGCGACTTGGCAAATTTTACCGCTCGCCATAACGGCTCAATCATCAACAGCATACCATCGCCGCCGCCATACGGTGTATCGTCTACTTGACGGCGCGGCCCCAGTCCAAAATCGCGCAAATTAATCGTTTCTAATTTAACAATCTCATCTTTTTGCGCTTTCCACATCATTGAATTCTCAAAGACACCGGTAAACATCTCCGGAAACAGTGTAATTACCTGGAATTTTCTCACTTGTTAATTGTAGCACCAAAAAACCGCCCTGAAAAGGACGGCTTTTTAGCACAAATAAGGCTCTCAACGGATTATCCGTTGCTCGCATAGAGCTCGTTCTCGCATAGTCTGTGCTTGAACTTGTTTATGATTATAGCACAGCAGAATGAGTAGCGACAATAGTTTTTCCTAAAAACATTACTATTTTACGTAACGGCGATATTTAGTCTACAGCATACGCTAAATATCAAGGTCATCCAACTCAGCAAGTTCCTTGCGAGCATTCTCTGCGTATGACGATTTGCTCTCTGCAGGCTCATTCGTTGAAATTTCTGTAGCCTCATCAGACGAATCATCGTGTCGATAACGCTGTGAACCCGTAAAACCGTCATTATTAACAATCTTCAGATTATAACGCGCATCATTCTTTGAACCCAAGGCTCGAAGCAATGTTCGCAGACTTTGCGCCGTGCCGCCGCGCTTGCCAATCACCCGTCCCAGATCTTCCGGATTCACCGTCAGCGTCAAAAGCACGCCTTTTTCATCAATCTCTCGCTCTACCGCAACGTCATCTGGATGTCCGACCAATGCTTTTACGACATACTCCACAAATTGCTGATCTATTGTTGACATTCTGCCCCTCCTCCTGGAATTAAACTGTACTTTCATTATACACGAGCGGTTTGCCCCGTGCAAACTTTTATCATTTTTCGCCAGATTCTTTATATTTAGCAATCGCAGCGCGGGCAGCTTGCTGCTGAGCCACTTGCTTGGAAGGGCCGGTACCGCGACCCATCATCGCTTCACCGACAAATACTCCAAGCGTGAAAACCTTATCATGATCTGGACCTTCCTCGCTCAAAACTTTGTATACTGGCGTCTGATTATCGACGCGCTGAGAAATTTCCTGCAAATACGACTTCGGATCGCGCCAACTGCCTGATTCCAATATTCCGTCCAGCTTGATAATAATATGCTTATGAATAAAACCGCGCGCATCGTCAAAGCCGCGCTCCAGATAGATCGCGCCAATTACCGCTTCAAACGCATTGGCTAAAATCTGCAAGTGCGCCCGATCCGAGCCATTTTTCTCGCCCTTTGACATGCGAATCAGCGGCCCATAACCTAATTTATCGCCCGCATCGCCGATACTTTCCGTGCGCACCAGCGCCGCCCGCCAAGCTGTCAAAATCCCTTCCGGTTCAGAAAAATGCGTAAATAAATACTCCGTCACCGCTAGCTCCAACACCGCATCACCTAAAAATTCCAGCCGCTCATTATGCTCATGAACCGATTTTCTGTGTTCATTAACGTAGCTGCGGTGTGTTAAAGCCGTAACCAGTATATCTAAATTGTTAAATTCAAACCCTAATTTTTCACGCGCAAAATCCTGATACGGCGCAGTATTCATTCCACTCATTTTACAAATTCTCCTGTCTAATTCGCTTCATTGCTAATAAGATTAGCTTACCGATATCTTCATATTCGACTTCGTCCAGCGCCTCATGAAAACTAAACCATTTTAATCCGTTCATCCACTCTTCTTTCTGGAGTTTTTCATACGGATTTAAGGCTTTCACTAGATAAACTTGCGTTGTCATCAATACTAATTTATCAATTCGACGATAACGAAAATTCACCTTACCCAGCCAGCCATGCAGCTCAATATTCTTTAATCCAGTTTCTTCGCCAATCTCCCGCCGTGCTGTTACTTGAGCCGTTTCACCTGGTTCAATATGCCCTTTGGGGATTGTCCAGCGATCGCGGGCGTCTTGGTATAACAGAAAATTAACTTCGCCCTTTTCATTACGCCGAAAAATCACGCCGCCAGCAGTCGGCTCGCGCACAATCTCCTGAATTGTCGGCTTTTTCCTGCCGCCAAAATATTTTTTTATATGATCAAAATTGCTTGTTCTCACTATCGGATTCCTCCACAAGGTTGCGGAGTGCCGTGCCGAGCACGCCATTCACAAACTTCCCCGAGTTATCCGAACCGAACGCCTTTGCTAGTTCCACTGCTTCATTAATCGCCACCTTCGGCGGTACGCTATCTGCGCAAAACAGCAGTTCATACAAACCAATCCTTAGTACCGTTCTGTCGATCCGCAAGATTTGCTCCAGCGGCCACTCTGGCGCTAACGGGCAAAGTTCCTCATCCAACTTTGCCGTATTAGACAACACACCGCTAACTAAATCGTCAACAAAAACTACATCATCAATCGACGATTTATACTCTGCCAAATTACGTTCTAAAATATCTTTATAGTTTAGATTTTTGTCGCCCGCATCTTTTCGAAACTCATATTCGTACAGTGTCTGCAGCGCGACGATTCGTCCCAAATGACGGTTTGATGCCATTACTAAGCGTCCTGTTCGTAATTACTATTTTTTAGTTTTACCAGTCTCACGTTTGGTTGTCTTAACCTTGACTGGCGACGTACTGTTGACGCGGCGCGCCAATTTTAATACCAGATGACTACGACGAAGACCCGTCTTGCGCGGGCTGCTCTGCTTCTTTGGTTGTGCCATACTTATCTCCTCTTTCGGTTTATTTTTAAAACTTACAGACCATTATAATGTTTTTAGCAAAAAATCTCAAGTTTTCGCCGGAAAACACGGAGGCTTTGGTGAAGCGCCTGGCTTTTCATGATATATATCATGGTACATAATATAGATGAATTGCCGCCACGCGAGAATAACCAGCCTGCCCTAAATAACTATATTCACTAATTTCTTTGGCACATAAATCACCTTTTTTGGCGGTTTATTGCTTGTGAATTTGATGACATTTTCATCGGCCAGTGCCGCTTGTTCAATAGCATCCTTATCGGCGTCGGCCGGTAGCTCCAACTTGGCGCGAAGCTTACCATTGACCTGGACGATGATAGTCATCGTGTCGCTAGTAAGGTGTTTATCGTCCCATTTTGGCCAGTGATCGACATGAATAGTATCGCTATGGCCCAATTCATGCCACAATTCCTCAGTGATATGCGGCGCGAATGGTGCTAAGATTTGTAGCAAACTCTCCAGACTGAATCGCCATGTTTCTGACGCTTGAATGCCGTGCGTTTCTTTGAATTTATATAAACCATTAACCATTTCCATCATTGCCGCCACCGCGGTATTGAACTTCTCATCCTCAATGTCGCGGGTAACTTTCTTGACAGTGAGGTGAGTGAGGCGCAGTAATTCAGAAGAATCAGTCGATGACGATGGGTCGCTCAAGGAAGGGTCAGTGGATGCATCACCTTCTCCGACAGAGGCTGTGGAACGTTCGCGAAGAGCGGACGTTCCAGCCGAACGCTCACGAGACATCTCCAGCGGAGATGCGAGTGAAGAGTGTACTCTGGAGGAGGATGGTGATGTATCTGCAACCACAAATTCCTGCACCACATTCCACACTCGGTTTAAGAACCGATACGTCCCCGGCACCCCGCGCGGATCCCACGGTGCATCCATATCGTACGGCGCGATGAACATCTCGTAAACACGCAGCGCATCGGCACCGTAACCACTGTCCATAATCTCCATCGGATCGATGACATTGCCCTTAGACTTGCTCATCTTTTGACCGTCTGGCGCCATGATATAAGCGTTGTACATCATCCGCTTGAATGGTTCTGGCGTCGGCACGAGACCGAGTTTATAGAAAAAGCGCATCCAAAAACGGCTGTACAGCAGGTGCGCCACCGCATGATCAGCACCATTATAATAATCAACTGGCATCCAGTGACTAATGCGCGTCGGATCCCACGCCTCGGCATCATTGTGCGGGTCAAGATAGCGTAGGAAATACCAGCTGGAACAGGCATAGCCATCCAGCGTGTCAGTTTCGCGCCGGCCTTCATACCAATTGTCGCCCATGGGCTTTGGCTCAGTAATCGGCACGGTTTTACCCGTCTCAACATCAACCCATACGCGCACCCAATCATCAACTTGTGCCAATACCGAAGTGTTGCCGCCCGTCGGCTTAAAGTTCTCGACCTCTGGCAAAATCACAGGCAAACACTCATCGGCCACCGCAATTGGATTGAAGCCATCAACATGAACAATCGGAATTGGCGCGCCCCAGTACCGCTGGCGAGAAATTAGCCAATCGCGCATTTTATAAGTAGTCTTGCTCCGGCCCAAACCTTGTTGTTCCAGCCAAGCTACCACCTGCTCGCGAGCCTCTTCGCTGCGCAGGCCGTCAAAATCGCCCGAGTTAATCAATTCGCCTTCGCCCGTGTAACAGCCAGCATCCGCCGAGTTTTCTGGTTTTTCAATCACTTGCACTACTGGCAAATCAAATTTTTCGGCAAACTCCAAATCGCGTTCATCATGCGCCGGCACCGCCATAATCGCGCCAGTACCGTAACCGCCGAGGATGTAGTCCGCCACCCAAATTGGCACTTTCTGGCCATTGACCGGATTGATAGCGTAACTGCCAGTAAAGACGCCGGTTTTATCCTTATTTTCCTGGCGTTCAACGTCGGACTTTTGTTGAGCTGCTTGAATGTAGGCTTCAACTTTGGCGCGCGTGTCGGCATTAACCAGCTGAGACACTAGCGGATGCTCTGGCGCCAGTGCCACATACGTCGCGCCAAACAGCGTGTCGGGGCGCGTAGTGAAAACAGTTATGACGTCGTCGCAGTCTTCAACCGCAAACTCAACCTCCGCACCAACCGACCGGCCGATCCAATTTTTCTGCATGGTCTTAACCATTTCCGTCCAGTCCAAGTCATCAGTCGCCTCCAAAATATCATCAGCATAGGCCGTAATTCGGAAAAACCACTGTTTGAGGTTGCGCTTGGTGACCGGGTTGCCGCAGCGCCAACACTTGCCGCCCTCAACTTGCTCATTGGCTAGTACCGTATTGTCAGTATTACACCACCACTGCGGCTGCTCCTTTTGATACGCCAAATCGTGCCTATACAGCTGCGTAAAAATCCACTGCGTCCACTTATAGTATTCCGGGTCAGCCGTAGAAATCTCCTTCGTCCAATCATAGCTAAATCCGAGTCGCTTCAGCTGAGCGATGAAATGAGCCTTGGCTTCGTCGTGCGCCACTCGCGGCGTTTTACCAACCTTGATGGCATAATTTTCTACTGGCAACCCGAAGCTATCCCAGCCAATTGGATGATAAGTATTATAGCCCTGTTGGCGCTTGAGACGCGCTTTAATATCAGCAAACTGAAACGTCCGACCATGACCAATGTGAATACCAGCACCAGTGATGCCAGGCAGCATACTGAGACTGTAATACTTTGGTCGCGTTGTGTCACTAAGATCAGTAACATATGTACCCTCAGCCTCCCATTTATCTTGCCATTTTTTCTCAATTTCCGTCGGATTATATCGTTTCATACCTGTAATTATATCAAAGAACTCCGCTTCAAAGAACGGAGTTTCCTTGACGTACGCACATTTCCTATGCAGATTGAGAGACTGAAGAACTAGACATACCCTTGAATAATTCTTCAATAACCGATTTTAGACTAGCAGCATTAGATGGAATATCAATAGATTCGGTTTTACTCGTATCAATATCCAGCGATAAGTTCGCCGACGAATCACTGCTATTCCCTTTAATCTCAACTGCTTTTAGCGCATGCGAATTGACATCAGCCCAAATTTTTAATGTGCCGTTAGACTTGCCTGTTTTATTTGCTGACCCGTTATTATGACGGACGTCTTTGGTGCAATTTTTAATATCTTTGCCAATTGACGTATTTTCTAAGGCTTTTGAAAAATCCTTGGCCTTAGCTGCAGCTTCATCGCTATTTAAATCTATCTCAAAGCCGCGACCGCCATTACGATCGTCAATTTTTGTATCTTTTATAATTAAGAAACTGTTTTGCCTATATATATCAGCAATCTCTTTTCGGGCCTTGCTGTCATTTTGCAGTTTTTTAACAATCTCCGCCGAGCATTTAATATCGGTATTATTGTTGGCAATATCTTCAGCCGTCGTCTTTAGCCATTTACCATCAATTTTTGACACCTTCTCCTCAAGCTGCGATATAATTTGCTTTTTAACAGCTTCTACTTGCTGCTTAAACGACGGGCTGGCTTCATATGCCGAACTAGGCACGTTTGCTTCTATTGCCAGGCTAACCACGCTTTCCACAAGTTTTCGCATACCATCAAGCTTAATATAAATCGTACCATCCTGATCAGTAACAACAGCAGCCTTCAAATTAACAGTTTTTGAAACGTTCTTAAGAGTTATTTTTGCCTCAACGTCGGTTTTAGTTTTCGGCGAGTCGGCAGCAGATTTGATATTTAATTCAATTTTACTGTCATTATTAGCAATCACTGTCATCTTGCCGTTTACGACCGCCTTTTTGGTCGTCATGGCATTGACCACAGCATCAGTTACTACCTTCTGCGGATTCTGCCACCATAAGAAATACAATAGCGCGGCAGCAATGGCTAAAATTAAAATTAGTACACCAGAAATAATACCAACAATCAGCCCAACTTTTTTCTTTGGTTTTAGCGCCGCACTACCATACGGCGGATGTGCCGCAGGTACAGATGAAGCGGCTGGCTTTTTTTGCGGCTTCGGCAATGATCCAGACGGCGACTTCTGTGCTTTTGCCTGTTTACTATTATCCATAAATCCCCTCTCTTTATTTAAGCACTTTATACTATAACAAATTACCCTTTAAATTGCGAGAAAAATTGATTTTTCCTGGCAATCCACTGCGGCGTTTGGCGCACCAACTTTTTCTCATCCTCAGTACTATGAAGATTTATTTTTATAGCCTCCTCTAACCATACTCCGCCGCTAGAACCCTTAAATAAAGCAATGCCTTCAGGTTTTAATTTATCGCGAACAAATGCTCCGGCTTCAATTGCATTACGGCATTCTTTTACCTGGCAGCCTTTCTGGCGGGCAGCTGGTGCCAAATACATATTCGCTTTTTCGCCAACCGTAACAACCCAATCCAGCAGCTCCGTACTGCAATGCGACCCCAAATCAGCATGAGACTGTTCAAAAATGCCGCGCAGCCCGTTCATATTACCCAATACAGCAATCCGCTGCGGCGTTTCCATCTTATATAGCGACTGTAAGGCTGCCAACGCTGTCAACGGCGTTGAACTATAGCTGTCATCCAGCAGCCACGTATTATCCGCACCGCGGAGCAAATTCATTCTTCCTGGCAGCGGACGCAAGCTTTCCACGCCTTTTTTAATATTATCCTCGCTTTCGCCTGTAGCATAACCAACGGCTGCTGCTACAATTGCCGGACGGATATTATGCTCGCCAATCAGCTTAATATCAACTTCCAATCCTTCGGTATTTTCCGGCGACATAATAAAACCATGATGTCCGTCCTCCAAAGAAAAATTACGATCATCAAAATTATACTCCGCCACCGGATCGCTGCCATATGTCGTAATATTAGGATTTGTCAAAAAGCTCGCAAAACGCCCATCGATATCATCGCGGTTGATCATTGCCATCCGCGAAAAGTTTGCTAGCGAAATCATCTCGTTTGCTACCTCTTCTAGAGAATGCTCAACCTGCATGCGTCCGTTTGTTACAGAAGTTACAATAGTAATATCGGGAATGATATAACTCCTAAACCACTCATTATAGCCAGGCTCTTGCGGATTAAATTCCTGAACAATTAGCTGAACCGCCGAGTTCTCTGTTTTAATATATTTTTTTATCTTGCGCCGCAGCCTAAACCACCTAAATATCCCTTTTTCCGGCATATTTATACCCATTAACTGTAATAGAACATCAGCCTTAGTTCTGGGCTCTTCTTCGTTGAGCCTGATATTAAATTGCTGCGCCAAAACTGTACCTATGGCAATTTTCGCACTAGCCTTGCCGGCGCTACCTGTAACGGCAATTATCTTTATACCGGGATGAGCCGCGAAAAATTCTCGCACCAATTCCGCCAGTTTTTCTTCTTTCTTTTTTGAAATTATAACAACCATAACTACATCATACCATAAGCGGCATGAAAGAGCTGCTACGCGCCCACCCGGGGCATGTTTGAAACGTGTTTGTCTTTCAATTGGCAAGCATAGGAGATGCCCCTATGCGTACCAGCTCATGATCAATTATGCACTATCTAGTAAAAAAACACAAGCAATATTACTTGTTAAAATAATCAGGTAAAACTTTCCCCACTAACATTCCCGCTAGCAGAACTGCAAAACCGCACATAATCGAAGGAATGCCAGAAATCGTCGACGGGTCTACGATATTGACAAGCGTTGTTGGCACCATAAATAAGATATAGCCAATCATTAGCGAACACAGAGATCGGCGAATATTTTTTGCAGCGGCTTTACTCCGGATGTAAGCGTATATAATAGCAATAATCAACAAGCCATAGTAGTATCCAGCATAAATCGGATAAAATTCATCGCGATTTTCAAAGATTACGTAATTGCCTAAGCAAGCGCCAGCTTTTACGCCGTCAGCTTCCAGTAAAAAATAACCAACGAATAGTGCTGCCAAAATATAACCTAGAACCGGAATCCAGCGCCTTTTATCGCCAGAAAGTTGATAAATCAGATGAACACCCAGAGGCGGCAGCATGGTAATCGCCACATAACCAAGCTTCGCCCAGCCTAGGCTATCAAGAAAAATCGTACCTTCGCAGACATTATACTCGGCCCACTGAAACAGCGCCAGACATATCAGCAGTGCCATAACAATCCTCGTCACAGCGTTTAACTTATAACGCCAAAACGTATATAGCGCCAAAACAAGCTCAATCGCTAGCGTTGCCAGCATCACCGGCGGCGAAAAGCAGTAAAGCTTCGGCTTCTTTAACTTATTCATACGATGAATTATACACCATTGCGGTAGCTAATCGTTGTCGCGAGCAGTAAACCATTCGCCAAATTTCTGCCAATGCTGAAAATGAGAAGGGTTAATCTCCGCACCGTCACGACGGAGTGCAAACTCTTCAGCAATTGTTAACCCGCCGCTATCCTCCATTGATACAACCTGATTCATTGACGTTCCTTCGCCGCGCGGCTCGTTTATAAACACGCCTGTTTGATCAGATATAAACAGCTTTAATTGCTCGCCATCAAAGTACGCCACAACGTCATGCAATATAATTCTCCGATCATTTTTATCTTTCATCAAAGCCAAAAAATCTTCAGCCGTAAACCAGCCAACAACATCTTTCATATAACCGCCCGGAAAGCCGCCAAGTGCTGGAATTTCCCAGCTGCTATCATTAACGACAACCGGCTGGCCTGCTTTTTCGTACGCCGACTTAACTTTCGCTTCGGTAATTTTCAGCGGATCATGATGCTGAATTTCATCAATGTCAATTTGCAGCGGCTCGACAACAATCCCATAGCCTTTCAGAACCGACTTGGCTTCTTCGAGTTTGTACGGATTGCCAGTAGTAAATTTAATTCGTTTAGACATAAGATTATTATAGCACCTCTTATTTCAACAACGTAGCGAGAAATCGGCGAACACTATCAATTGGTTTGAATAAGCGGTACGTTTCAGCGTCCTCATCCGGCGTTAGTTCGGCGCGAGTTTTGCCGCCATAACCATCCGGGCAAAATATTTTATCCCAGCCAAAACCGCCATCACCTACGGGATGTTCAGAGATAGCGCCATGAAGTTCAGCGCGAAACAACCTGACCCGCTGGCCGTCGTAGTAGCCGAATACACACGCCGCCACCGCCGATCGGTCGTCAAAGCCATCAAGCATCCGGCAAAGATTCTCTAAACCGTTCGGCGCCTCGACAAAAAACTTAATAAACGGACCTGGCAGTCCGCCCAATACTGTAAACTCAAGCGCCACATCCTCAACCAAAACCGGACATTTGGCGATTTTATACGCCTGACGCACCTTATGCTCAACAACCTCCTCCAGGCTAGTTGATTGAATTTCTGTTAAATCAACCGCCCGATGTTTCAGCGGTAGGCCCAGCATGCGCGATAAGTAATCTGCTTTGTGCTGATTGCCGGTGATAAAAGTGATTGTCTTCATCACGCTTACGCCTTAATTTCAGAGTTTATTTTCTGAAATCGCGGCACAGGTTTCCCGTCTAGTACCACTGTTTCCGTAAACATACTGGCAGGGCGGGCGAATAATTCATATTCATTCTCATGGAGAGGCCGGTAAATCACCAGGAGCTCTTCCGTCTCAGTTTCTAACGCTAGGCCGATCACCTCGTATAGTTTGCCCGATTTGCTATGCTTGTACGTACCCTTGCTGATTTTCGCGCAACGGCTCCGTTCTTTACTGCCCGCAGCTTCTTCGCGATACTTCCCCGGCTGAGCGCGGAAGATTTCCACCCATTTACTATCATCTGCCAAGTCATGATATTTGATATAATGTCGTTTGTCAAAGCCGCCTTTATCCTGCTTTTTACGCGCCATTTCTTCTTGGACTTGCTCTGTAGAAAAGCCAAAATCTTGGCGCAGCGTATCAACGACTTCCTGCAAATCAGCCAGCTCTTTAAGCGATTCGTCGCTCTGATTATCGTCCAGTGGAATTTCATCCGCCTCCTCATGAACTTTGCGGAGCAACTCGCGGCGAAATTCCTGCTTGTCTAATGTGCGGTACTCTGTGTGTAAAACTTCTTCGTCATCCAGACACTTTTTCACGACTTTATCGCGAACTAGTTTCTGTAAATAAAATCGAATCATGATAGTAAACCTCCTCCATTTATTATAGCAGATAATGATTTTATTATCCTCTGGCGCAACGCGTTGTCGAGTGAAACTATCGCTGCGTGATTACGCCCTCCGAGAGTCATGCGCTCAATAATTAACGATAAACCGCGTACGATCTTGATACAAGCGATTTCTCGCTGAGTCGTCGGCTCCTCGCCCAGCCGATCAACGACCAAACGCCGAATCTTGCACATACGTTTGGCGGTTTCGGGGCGTTCCATCTCGCGGTTGTACGTAAAATTAGCTACATCGTACCAGCGCGGCCAATCATCACGAAAACTCTCGAAGTCAACTAGCCAATATTTATCGCCGTCATACAACAGATTATTTTCGGTAAAATCCGCATGCATTGGTCGAGCTTCGCACAAGCTATGATTATTACGCAAGAAATCCAAACTAGCCCGAAATATTTCCGGAGGTATCACTTCTAAATTAAACCCGGAAATAATTCGTTCTAGCTTCTGCCAAATATATTCTCCGTCTTTATTTTGTTGCGACCAGCGCGAGCGACGGCGTTTCTGACTGCGAAAATAGCGATCCATTTGCACGAAACTTTGTACAAAAAAGTCATCAGGCACGTCGGCTAGCTCTGGCGTCCATCCGTCGATAAATTGCGTTAAGATTTTCACATCGTCATGATACAGCAACTTTGGTACAGAAAATGGTATACCGTTAAAATTACGAGTCAATTTATCAAAAGTTCGCAAACCATTCGCTTCGCGCAATATTTCATCTTTGCCAGTCACCCCGGGCTGCGACTGCTTACAAAACACGCGTTCGCCAAACCAATCTACTTCGCTAACCGCAAACCTATGATTCTGGCGAATGACTCTGATGGTCTTTAGATCGGCGCTACCATTCTTCATTTTATTCTCCTATGTGTATTAAAGGCTCGACGCCATCTTCATAAACTAAGTCGTCAATCGTGACTTCGTAAATATGTTTATCGTCGCGAAACGCAAAAAATCGGACGGTTTTATGTTGCTGCCAGGCTTGAACTAATTCCGCCCGCACGCCATCAGCGATGTCGCCAAACATCCACAGCTCATCAGCGCGCGCCACCAGCGTATTATTGGCGCGTCGCACCGTGTCACGCTCTACCGCGTCGAGCAAAAAATAATCAAAACTGGCAAATGGATTAATCGGCACAACGCCCTGGTCAAGCACAAATTTCGTTACGAAAAATCTCATGTAAAAATATTTCTTAGACATCGCCGTGAATACAACCGTGTCGGCGGGTTTGATAGTGAGGGCGCGATGTGGTTGCTGCATCATGGTTATGCCTCCGTTACTGTATGAGTTCTAATAATGTTTGCTCGTCAATAATTTTGGTGCCGTATTGTTCGGCTTTTTTCAATTTACTGGCACCGACCTTGCCGCCGGCTACTAAATATGTTGTATCTTTTGCAACAGCGGTTTGGAATGTGCCGCCTAGATTACGGATTTTTTCAGCAGCAGCGTCGCGCCCCATCGATTGCAAAGTGCCAGTGATGACAAAACTTTGGCCAGCTAGTCGGTCGGATTTTTGGCTAAACTGCGGTGTCACACCCAAATTAGCAAATTTTTCGAGCAGCGTCACGTTATCTTCATCAGCGAACCACGCCACGATCGACTCGGCGACAATTTCACCCACGCCATCTACTTCGCGCAACTCGTCAATGGTCGCCTGGCTTAGCTTTTCAACACTTTCAAAGTGGTTCGTAAGATCAATCGCCGTCTGTGCGCCAACATGACGAATACCAAGGCCGAACAAAAATCGCTCCAAGGCTGGGTACTTTTTATCAGCAATAGCATCGATAAGTTTTTGCGCAGAAATCTCAGCGAAGCGCTCCAACTGCAGTAAATCATCTTTCGTCAACTTGTAAATATCCGCCAAGTCATTAACCAGCCCAGCCTCGACCAGCGCCTCGACATTTTTCTCGCCCAGCGTATCAATATCCAGCGCGCCTTTGGAGGCAAAGTGCGCCAGAGACCGCTTCAAAATCAGCGGGCCACTCAAACCTTTAACGCGGTACACCGCCTCGCCTGCTGGCCGCACAAACTCTAGCTCCGGATATTGGCGAGCCAATTCTGCCGAGTAATCAATCGGCTTAGAATCTGCCGGCCGCAATTCTTTCAGTACGGCTTGTACCTGCGGGATGATATCTCCCGCCTTGAAAATCACCACCGTATCGCCGCGGCGCACATCCAGCCGGGCAATTTCGTCAGCGTTATGCAGGCTAGCATGCTGCACCGTCGTACCGGCCACCACCACCGGGTCAAAAACCGCTACTGGCGTGGCCGCACCGGTTCGACCGATGGAAATGACGATATCGCGGATGATGGTTGTAGCCTGCTCAGCAGCATATTTGTAGGCGACCGCGCCGCGCGGATTTTTCCCGACTAGCCCGAGACTTTCATACAACGCTCGATCATTGATCTTAATTACCAAACCATCAGTATTAAACGGCAAATCGTGCCGCTTGTCATCCCATTCGTTAACGAAATTCATCACATCCGCTAAAGTAGTAAAAATGCTCGCCTGCTGATTACGAGTAATTCCTAGAGCAGTCAGCGCCTCGTAAGCAAAGCTGTTGGTTGGCACTTCAGCGTCGTTATCACGCAGCACATCATAGCCACGAAAATGCAGCGGCCGTGCCGCCACCAAGGATGGATCGAGCTGGCGGATTGTCCCTGCCGCCAGATTACGCGGATTAGCAAATTCTGGCTGCCCCAAGGCTTTTTGCTTTTCGTTAAGCTCCGCAAAGTCGCGCTTCAGCATCACAATCTCGCCGCGAATTTCTGTCCGCCCGCGCAAAAATTGTTCAAAGCCTGACGCCTCATGCAACCGCAGCGGTACATTTTTTATAGTCCGCACATTGTTCGTCACATCCTCGCCGATAAAGCTGTCACCACGCGTCACCGCCTGCGAAAGCACTCCATCAATATAAATCAACGCGCACGCCAAGCCATCCATCTTGATATCGGTAAAAAATTCATGCTTATGCCCCGGCATCAGATTATCAGTACGCTCAATCCACGCTTCGATTTCATTCTTATCAAACACGTCATTCAAACTAACCATCCGCCGCTCGTGGCGCACTTTTTGAAAACCTTCAAACAGCTTGTTGCCAACCCGCTGCGTCGGACTGTCTGGCGTAATCCACTCTGGGTGTGCTGCTTCGATATTCTTAAGCTCCGTCATCAAGCTGTCGTACACTGCATCGCTGACGCTTGGCTGATCAAGCGCGTAATATTCGTAGCTGTATTGATTGAGCAGTTTTTTTAGCTCGTCAACTCTTCGTTGGCTTACTGTCACTTTCAACAACTTTCCTATAAAATGTATAGACATAGGCAGCAATTATCACAATCGTGATATACACCAGCATTAATCCGACAACTGACACGATCGGCATCCAATCAATGACCGGTAAAGCACTTTTTAATGCACCGTCTATCATAATAGTCGGCATCAAGACAACGACCCACATCAATGCGATAATTACAAAGCCCCAAGACAACCGGAATAATATTCGAACACGACGGCCCGTCACTATATCTCCAGCCAGCCGTAACGCTCGGAACGGATACATTCCAGGAAGCGTAACGATAATCATCGCAAACAATGTTGATAATATCCAAAAAGCAGACAGCGTAATAACTAAAATTGACGCGCCAGCCGCCAGCATTAAAATAATCGTCTGGCTTAACATGCCGGAGGCGGAAAGCGCACCATAAATAATGACAGCAGCTGCAGCTGGAATGAGCTGAATTAGCAGCACGAGAATCAGCATCATTAAAGCAATTACCGGCGAACCAGAGCTATACAAACCGTCGCGCATTTTTGGCTTCTGTCCAGCGGAGATAGCACGCACCAGCCAAACTGCCGAAAGCCACGCGAACAAACCAATCAAAACGTTAGCCGCTTGCTGCGAAGGACTAGTGGCAGACGAGCCAGTTGTGTAATTAATCACTACGCCGGAAAATATTCCAATTGTTGTAAAAAAGCCATTAAACCCATTATCCTTCATGTCATTCATAGCATCTTTTAGCTGCTGGTAGGTATTTTGCGACATAGCGTTTGAGAGTAAAAAAGCCAAAGACGTAAATACTAAGACTAACGCAAAAAACGTTTTCTTATTTTTCCACAACATCGTAAAAACCTGCTTTGTAAAAGACCAGTACCCCGGAAGCTTTAATTGTCGCCGATAATCACGCCGCTTAGATAAACGGAAACTGCGATGCGGACGGCGTGCCAAAAAATTTTGCCGCCGCTGACTCAGTTTACTAAAGTCTCTCTTAAATCTAGACCAGAACGTTTTTTTCTTTGGCGCTGGCTTTTTGTTCTGAGCTTTAACTGGCTCTTTGTTAGTTTGTTTCTTAGATTTCTTTGTTGTCATAATTACATCTTTGCGGCGTTATCCCTTAATCTAGTAATCCGATCCTCTAGTGGCGGGTGGGTGCTAAATAACTTTGAGAAAAAACCAGGCTTCAACGGATTGTTCATGAATAAATTAGCAGTTGAAGAGCTTTGTTTTCGCATTGGTTTGCCGTATTGACGCAACTTCTCTAGCGCACTAGCTAAGCCTTCAGTATCGCGCGTTAATAATACTCCCGAGGCATCCGCCAAATACTCGCGCTGCCGGCTGACTGCCAGCTGAGTAATTGTGGCCAAAATCGGCGCTAAAATAACCACCACTAGTCCAAGAGCATAGATAATTGGATTGACATCCCTATCGCGATCGTCGCTATAAAACATCATCCTTAACGCCAAATCTGCAAACAAGCCGATTGCGCTCACCAGACCAAAAGCAATCATACTAACGCGAATATCGTAATTACGCACATGACTCATCTCATGCGCCATCACCGCCTCCAACTCGCGCTTATCCATAATTTCTAACAGTCCAGTAGTCGCACCAACAATAGCGTGCTTTGGGTCGCGTCCTGTCGCAAAGGCGTTTGGCGCTGGATCGTCAATAATATATACTTTCGGCATGGGCATGCCAGAAGTAATCGCCAAATTTTCCACCACCCGCCATAATTCTGGCGCATCCTTTTTTTCAATTTCCTGCGCGCCAGTCATCGCCATAGCTAATTTACCAGCGATAAAATACTGCAGCCAAGCATATATAATTGAACAGCCAAAGACTATCGCCGCCAAAGAATAGTTATCAGTTGCCGCGCCGACAAATATGCCGATAACGCCGATAATCGCCACAAACACTGCCATAATTAATACAGTGTTTCGCTTATTGTGAGAAATTGCACTATACATATAAATTATTATACCAAAAACCGCCCGCCGAAAATAGGCGAGCGGCTTAGTTGGTGTAAAGATTATCCTACTTTAGAATTTTACCTCAACTGGATTTTCAACGCTTGCTCGATCGGCAACTTCAAAGAATTCCTTAGCCTGGAAACTAAACATGCCAGCGACAATATTTGCCGGGAATGTTTGAATCTTCGTATTTAAATCGCGGACGCCGCCATTATAGAACCGGCGCGACGCCTGAATCTTATCCTCAGTATCAACCAGCTCTTGCTGTAATTGTAAGAAGTTCTCATTAGCCTTCAATTCTGGATATGCCTCAGCTACAGCGAATAAGCTTTTTAGCGCACCTTCCAGCATATTCTCCGCCTGAGCAGTATCAGCCACACCCTTGGCATCCATAATAGCTGAACGCGCCTCAGTCACTTTTTCAAATACTTCTTTCTCATGCGTAGCATATCCCTTAACCGAGTTGACTAAGTTTGGAATCAAATCAGTCCGGCGTTTGAGCTGCACAGTGATATCGCTCCATGCTTCCTCTACACGGTTGCGCAGCGTCACCAAACTATTATATGTGCCGATAAAGAATCCTATCACCAGCAAGATGATGACACCGATTACTACTATTAATGTTATTGCTAGCCCCATTGACAAATCTCCTTATGGTTTACATATTCATTATACTACGTACATTTTTGGTGCGCAAGGCGGGAATCGAACCCGCACGACTTTTGGTCAAGGGATTTTAAGTCCCTCGCGTCTACCAGTTCCGCCACTCGCGCTGATTTTTATTTACACGCCAGAATTTCACCAACCAGCGCTGCTTGTATTATACTATATTTATGAAGCAAATTGTAATAGTTCACGGCGGGTCAAGTTTTAACAGTTATGAAAATTACTTGGATAGTCTAAAAAATAGCCCTCTCCATTACGAGCGATTGCTTTGGGCACAAAAATGGCGCGAATGGCTGGTGCAAAACACAACTGGCTACGATGTATTACTGCCAAATTTCCCAAACAAACAGAATGCGCAGTATGAAGAATGGAAAATATATTTCGAAAAACTATTGCCGCTACTCGGCAGCGACGTTCAGTTGGTTGGCTACAGCCTGGGTGCAATGTTTTTGGCTAAATATTTACACGAATCACCGCTTAGCTCGCCAGTTCGACGATTGGTATTAGTGTCACCATGCTATGACGACGAATCAGTTGAAGATTTAGGCAGTTTTCGAGTGACAAGTGCTGCTGGTTTAGAAAAATCAGCAAAGGAAATTCATTTATTTCACAGTCAAGACGATCCAGTAGTGCCCTTTACTGAACTCGCCAAATTTCAGCGTGATCTACCAACCGCCAAGGTGCATATTTTTGAAGACCGCAACCACTTTTTCCAACCGACTTTTCCAGAATTGAAAGAACTGCTCAAAAAATAAAAACGCCCGACGTCCAGACGTTATCATATCACTTGGAGGCACGTACGAGAGTCGAACTCGTCTAAAAGGTTTTGCAGACCTCTGCGTAACCGCTCCGCCAACGCGCCACTTCATTCATTATACCAAACTATAGTTGTTCTTTGAACATCTCATAACACTCGCCGCGTTCCAGAAATCTGGCTAAGTTGACGTTTATCAATTTCTAGCAAATCCAGCATAGTAAAAATCACAATAATTTCGTTGGTGCGAGCGAGAAGACTTGAACTTCCACGAACTTGCGTTCACTAGCCCCTCAAGCTAGCGCGTCTACCAATTCCGCCACGCCCGCACGATAAGCACAAAACTTACAAAGTACTGTTTTTTGATCTCAGAAAACGATACGTCTGTGCTTGCTAGTCATTATACTTTAATTTACGGCGTTTTGTAAACCTGAGTTTTATTTACCGACCAATATGTGACATCCGTATATCTATCTACCGCGCTAACCAAACTGGCATCCTCCGCCAAAGCCTTAACCGAATTCAAATGAATATAATTAATTTTCGTCTGATATAACGCAATCGCCGGGATGTCTTGTTGCCAAATTGAAGTAAATTTACCATACCTA
This sequence comes from Candidatus Saccharimonadota bacterium, assembly GCA_905373795.1. Taxonomy (GTDB): domain Bacteria; phylum Patescibacteriota; class Saccharimonadia; order Saccharimonadales; family Saccharimonadaceae; genus Nanosynbacter. The sequence continues at coordinate 154,675 of CAJPUO010000002.1, read as the reverse complement.
TCCATGCGCTGTCTCTTGGATAGCTTTGAGCGCCCGCTTGCCAGAGCATCGTCTGCTACTGCATTATTATAGTTTGAGAAATTCAGTCCGCCGCTAGTAGCCTGAGACGAGTGCCAATAAGCATACACGTCCGGATCGCCCCCCATAGCTAACTCATAAATTAGCACATCAAAATTACGGGGCAGCAGCACATTCTGAAGAATACTTTGCGAGACATCATTAACGTCAACAATTTTTATATCTGTAGCGATATTTAACTCCTTCTGCCATATCTCCGCCAACTTTTTCGCAAGTTTTTCATAATTTTCATTTTTTGGCGCAACAATATTCAACGTTAATTTCTGATTATCTTTTTGTCTAACACCACCTACGACCTTCCATCCCACAGCGTCCAATATCCCCTTGGCTTTTTTAACGCTATAGCCTTTAGGTTTTACCTTTTCATCCAGAAAATTATTGAGCACTGGACCGTTCATCTCTTCAGTTTCAGACGACAACAGCTTTCGTAGTTCTGACACATTAACACTCAAAGCTAGCGCCTGACGTACTGGTTTTGACTGCAAGTACTGGCTCGTCGAATTAAACAGCGCGTACACGCCATTATTTATAGTATGCGGCTCTGAAGAGTATGTATTTTTTATCTCATCCGATTGATTATTATACACAAGCTCCGGCGTTCCAGTTATTTCGCGCGTTCGCAAACTTTTTACAATGTCGTTTTGTGATGGATAAACATACAGCTGGAATCTTTCTAATTTTGGTGTACCGCCATAATAATTATCGTTCGCAACAGTATATAAAATTTTCTTACTGCCATCCGATGTAACGTTCTGTAGCATCCTAAAAGCAAATGGTCCGCTCGTCACTGGCGATTTGCCAAACGGATGTTCGCGTAACTCCGAAGGTCTTACACCTCTCAGAACATGCTCAGGCAATACTGGAAAAGTTAAGGCGTGCGCAAATGGAGCATACGATGAAGGCAAAATAAATTTAACAGTAAGTTCGTCAATCTTCTCAAACTTTATTGACTGCCAACCAGAAATTTCCGCTCTGGTCTCTGAGCTCGCCAACAACTTCAAAGTAAATACTACATCCGCAGCTGTTATATTTTTACCGTCAGACCATCTCAAATCTTTTCTTAACTTAACTATATATTCGGTCTCCTTCTGATTGACTGTCATACTTTCGGCTAAGTCGCTTTTTATATTTCCAGTCGTGTCGTATTTATACAAACCAGCAAACAGAAGCTTCGCAGCAGAGCGCTCAGCGCTAGTCTTGGCAAATATCGGATTTAAGGTCTCTAACGGTCCGAGAACTCCATCAGAATACGAGCCGCCGGAAGTATACGTCGTGATCATGTAAGCATCTTTGGACGCAGCCCATTGCGCTGCACTGACGCCAATCATCAACATTACTAAGATAATCCAACCAGACACGTTGCGCCGCACGCTAGATAGCCTATCTAACCGCGAAGTCACAAACTTACGAGCATGCCGCAAACTGCCCCGCTCTAATTTTTGTAAGCGTTTATTAACAACTTTGCTGGAAAACTTCAGCCGAGTAAACCGATTCCAAGAAGACCCCCCCGAACTCAAAACTATTCTCCTATTTTTGTAGTCCCGGCAAAATCATACTTGCTAGAATAGACAACACAAAAATAACTGCAAAGATAATCGTTACATCAAATAAGTTCTTATCAAAACCGCGCCGCGTTGTAAATAATTCTCCAGATGCGCCGAAACCAGCGCCCAAACTAGCCCCGCGCTGCTGCAATAAAATTGATGCGATCATCAAAGCCGCCGAACCCAGCGTAATATAAGGTAAAATTGTATCTATTGCCATAATAATATAATTACTCCTCTTCCCGCTGTAAAACCAGCGCGCTACTTATTATATAGTTTACCAGACTAAGTATAATTCCAGCAAGAATTGAGTTAGCAAACGTCATGGAAAGCCCCGGCGCAATCGCTAACGAAATATAGACCATCAGACCGTTAACAACCAAAGTAAATAAGCCTAGCGTTAACAAAATCGCTGGCAAGGCAAGAATAGTAATAACTGGTTTTAAAACAGTATTTACCAACGAAAAAATCAACCCTGCCAGCACAAAAGTCCAGACTGATGTCAATCCCGAGATCTCACTACCGAACAGTCGAATTGCCACCCAAATACCCACTGAATTTAAGATCCAACGCAGTAAAAAAGTTGCTGATTGCCTCTTCATATCACCGTCTATTATACTACAAAATGAAAACTTCCACTACTCTATGGAGTTGTTGGACAAGAGGCTCTTTCGGCCTTGCCTTCTGTACTGAGCCAGCGCATTTTAATATTACTCTTCTCGGCTTCTATGCAGAACTTCGAAGAACTTGCCCATTTCACAGATATACCAGTACTACCCCTATAAGATTTTGGTATAGTTGTTGGATAGGTATTATTGAAATTTAATTCCTGTTTCATGGCGCTGGCCGCTGAACTTAAATCTGATGATAGCGCCGTTTCAATAGTACTTGACCGCCAAGATGCATAGCCAAATATAGCAATACCCGCCAAAATAGCAATCACTACAATGACTATCATTAACTCAACAATGGTAAATCCATTCTTTTTCATGTCTTCACTATATCACATCGCTTATGTTTTAAGAACATCCCTCAAAAAAGCGGCAACTGTTTTGGCTTTTTGTTCGCCGATAGCCATAGATAATTCTTGGATGCTAGCTCTGGACACGCCTGTTACGCTACCAAATTTTCTTATCAATTTTCGCCGTGTTTTTGGCCCCACACCAGGAATTTCCTCCAACTGATTTTTCGTTTGCTGCTGACGCTTCAGCACCGTGTGGTAGCTCACTGCAAAGCGGTGCGACTCGTCGCGGATGCGCTGGAACAATTTGACGATGTCGGTTGTCGCGAGAGCATTGTCTTCTGCCTCGGGGTGTTCTTTATGATTCTGCTCAGTGCTAGCTCGCAAGTTTTTTGAGTGAGAACCGGCGTTACGCTGACTTGGGTGTAAGTTCACTACATAGATATCACCGTCTTCGTGGATAGCGATATCTGCCCGTGGCTGCGACTGAATATACTCAATGAACGCCGTATCAATCTGCGAACCAATTTTATGTATCAGCAACTCTTCCTCGCGCTTGGCGATGCTGATAATCGGCACGGCGACACCACGCTCATCGCGCGCTTTGATGGCCGCCGCTAGCTGGCCTTTACCGCCGTCAATCAGTAGCAGATCAGGACGACCCCAACTTTTCAGATTACGCTCACTCAGCCGGCGAAAAATCGTCTGATGGATATTACCCGTGTCATCATTTTTCTCACTAACTTTGAATTTGCGGTACTCTGCCCGGTCGCTCGCGCCATTGGTAAATACCACCATACTGGCGACAACGTGCCGCCCGCTCATATGCGAAATGTCATAGCCCTCAATGCGCGCTGGGATATCTTTTAGACCCAATAATTTTGCCAATTCAGCCAGCGCCTTGTCCTTAGAAATATCCAAAAACTCTTTGTCGCCAAAACAAACCCGCCGCTGCAACTCCTGCATGGCGCGCAGCTTATTGCGAAGATCAGCCGCCCGCTCAAAATCATGCAGCCCAGCCGCCGTTTTCATGTCGCACTCCAGCTCGGCGGCGATAGCTTTACGGTTACCCTTGATGTAGCTAATGAGCTTGCGCAAAGTGGCTTTGTAGGCGGCTGGCCCATCACTCAGCCGCGGGCTCAAGCCCAAATCTTCATCTAATTTCGACTGCCCTGGTCGCCGCTGCCTGGTCAAATAGGGAAATATCCGCCGCAAATAGCGTAAAGCTTTTTTCAGAGCAAAGCCATTATAAAACGGGCCAATATATTCCGCGCCGTCATCGGCTGGATTACGCGTAAAACTGACGGTTGGCCACTCGCTTTTCATGTCGATTCGCACATACATCTGCGACTTATCATCGCGCAGCAGCACGTTGTAGCGCGGCATGTAGCGCTTGACCATCTCGCTCTCCAAAAACAACGCATCAACTTCGCTCTCGGTCTCAATCCAATCGGTATCAGCAATTTCCGCCACCAACGCCATGGTTTTATTGTCCCGCCCGCGCGAATCCTGAAAATACTGGCGCACGCGGTTTTTCAGCGCCGCCGCCTTGCCCACATAAATAATCTCGCCGCTGGCCGACTTATGAAAATAGACACCGGGAGTGCGCGGTAGGGTTTTGAGTTTTTGTTGCAAGTGCGTATTCACGGATACTATTATAGCTTATCCAGACAATCAAACCCTACGAACAGCACGACTTAATACACCTTCTAGTGGACCTTGAGCAAATTCTACAAACTGTGGTTGATTTTCAACAAGCGACAAAAAGTCAGCCCTTACTCCAAAGAAGCCCAGTTTTTTTCTAGCTGCAGCAACTTTTTTATATTGTTCCCTAAATGCACGATATTGACCGCGATATTCTGCCGGAATATCTGAAATTTTGCGGTTTGGCGTAATAATTTTTACTAATTTACCGACCTTTTCTCTATCTTTCGGACGCCAGCCGGTGATTGAACGACACCCGTACGCTCCTAGTTGAGCAACTGGATTAGGTACAGCACATATCGTCTCGTCACCTCTCTTGACAAGCCACTGCTCAAGACTCTCTACAGGAATTTCCGTCTCGATACCACCCAGACGCCAGTATAGATGGCCTTCACTATCAACATAGCGGTCACCAGAAAAGTCAAACCTACCGTGAACATTTTCCTCGTATGGACTAAGCTTAAAGGTTGAAATTACTAGTTTATCGCCAACGATACCAGAGATTTTCTGTTGATATGCTTTAGCAGTAGCCTTACTGGTACTTTTTACCAAGGCGTCAAGATCTCGCACTGTACCATTATCGCGCCGACATGACATATATGCGTCGCTAGACAGATAGACGATACGATTATCCCAATCAACTTCATCAGCATTGATAAGCGCCTGCGATCCGATACCACCAACAACGATATACGGAACTTTGAGATCTTCCATTCTACCATGAAAGTTGCGTTCCGGAAGTAGTGAGTAGACATTTTCTGAAGTTTTATCCACAATAAAATCCTTTCTACCTATTGTAAATCATTTACATTAACTATTTTTAACAAATATTTTTCTAAAAACTCGCTCCACTCCAACGCATTCTTCTCGCGGAAATAATGGCGTAAGAAATCAACCATAATTTGCTGGCGACTTTCCGCTTCTATTCGTCCCGGCTCCGTCAGCATCAAGCCTTTCAGTTTCAGCAGCTTTTCAAAGAAGTGATTAATGAAGCCGTCGGTATCATGCGTATTGCCGTCAGCATTATATTCATGCGCCGCCAGATTAACATTCGGCCAAACTTTGGGATCAAAAATCCGCCCGCCGTGATGGCAAGCATAGACCAGCGCCCGCTCAATCCCGACCGCGCCAATAGCATCGCACATATCAGCGTCAGATACAATTTGACCCGCCAGCCGCTGCGGTTGCTTGCCGTTTAGCCGTTTGCTATAACCAATCGCCGCAATATTTTCCAGCGCCGCCCGGCTTAAGTCGTTGGACACCCCTGCCTGCGCCATAATATTTACTGCGTTCGTTAATTTCTCTGCCTGCGCCTTGCCGACCAATTTGTAATCATCAACGTCATGCAGCCAAGCCGTCAACAGCACTTCTTGCAAATCCACTGGCTCGCTGCATTCGCTAGCAAAACGCTCTGCCAGCAGCGCCACTCGCTCGACATGATCATCGGCGTGACCTGAGGTATCGCTGCCTAGTAACTCACGGACCAATAGTTTAACTTTATTAATTTCAGGAATTTGCCCATTATTCATAACAATTATTATAGCCTACAACTACCGTCTGCACCACTAGATTGAGTTAATAAATAAACTACCGCAGACATTTCTCCACAATACATCGGCATGTTATAATTAGTTAGCGTATGAAGCACTTAAAATATGCAGCAATCACACTATCTATTCACGGCTCTCTTGAAATTGTTGGCGGGCTGATGGCGCTTTTGCCAGTCAGCAAAACCAAAGATTATATTTTCGCAATGCCATTTTTGCGAGATAATTTGATAATGATTGGTATCATCGGCATAATTTTTGGATTGCTGAGAATAGCTGCAGCAATTGGTTTGTGGCGAAATTTATTGTGGAGTTGGTGGCTAGCAATGATTATATGTATAATTACCCTTATCCTGATGATTTTCATGGTACCCTCAGGAATCGGCGACAGCATACTAGCGGGTTTAGCAACTGTTTGGCTATTAATCGCCCGATACGGTAAACTTAAAATTATCAACAGATAAACCTCATGCTACAATATCTGTAAGCTTTGTTAAATTAAGGAGGTTTTATGAAAACGCCAAAATTACTATTAATCATCGCTGGATCGCTTGCGGTTATTGCAGCAGTATTAATTGCTGTCAGCTGCATACCGCCGTCCGAACCGGAACCAGAATATGTTTGCGTCAAAAACGGCCAGCCAAGTTCCGGATTCAAAGACACTAAGAAAAATTGCCCGATAACTTCAGAAAGTTTGAAAGCTCATATGGCATGGGAAGAAGGTCCGTTCGGCAGGGGTAAATATATTATGCGCCAAATCGCCGTCGTATCGATACTTGGAGCGATTGGCTGCGCTGTTGCCCTGCCAATTGTAAAGTCAAAGCAGAGGAAAAAGTTAGAAAAATAAAACTATAAACTCATATTTAATATTAATATACTAAACCGCCAATGCACTGGCGGTTTAGTTCTTGTTTTGATATTTCACCGCGTACTTTCTTGTCAACGATCACCAAGCTAGTCGTGTTTTTCTAAAAACGTATTGATAATCATCGTCTCAGATTACATTATTAGAATCTGTCTTCTCCAACCATTGCTTAAGTACTACCGCCTGGTTAAACTCCGCATCCTTAGCGCTATACAATAACGTAACGATTGGATGATTGGGCCAGTCATTTCTCGCCTTGATAGCGGCGGGATTTTCATCTAATTCTTTTGTATAACGTTCTGAAAATTCTGTAAATTTTTCTGGGTCATGATTAAACCATTGGCGCAGCTCATTGGTTGGCGCAATTTCTTTAGCCCACTCGTCTAGCGCCGCTCGTTCTTTACTTATACCGCGCGGCCATAATCGGTCAACTAGCACGCGGTAGCCATCATCCGATTCTGGCGATTCGTAAATTCGTTTAATTTTATAAACTGTCATGACAACACCTCCTTAACTATAGTTTGTAGAACTGGAATAACGTCCGATTCAAACCAGGGATTACGTTTGCGCCAGCCAATATTGAGCGGCGATGGATGAACCAATGGAAAATAATCTGGTAAATACATATTAAAGTCCGCCACAGTTGCTGTCAAATTCTGCTTGGCGCGGCGATCAAGATAATATTTCTGCGCATACGAACCAACCAAAATTGTCAATCGCACATTCGACATCTGCGCTAGCAAACGCGGGTGCCATTTCCTGGCAAAGTCCAAGCGCGGCGGCAAATCACCGTGCACTCCCCTACCTGGATAATAAAAATCTATCGGCATCAACGCAAAGAGATCGGGATTGTAAAACTGCTCATCCGTTACGTTCAGCCATTGCCTAAGTAAGCGACCGCTAGCATCATTCCACGGCTTTAACGTTTGCTGAGCAATTCGACCTGGCGCCTGCCCGACCAGTACAATTCGCGAACTTACTGAGGCAGAATACACAGGCGACCAACCTCTATTAGCAAAATTAGCATTCATTGGATCAGCTGCGATCTGATCATATAAAAGCGGTTTAGTATGTGACTTCATATATTATTAATAACAATCTTATCATATCCACTTCGTCAGCTTTAGTCTAATTTCTTTTCTCTACCAGCCGAGCAATTCAGTAAAACGCTTCTGCGTACTGACATATTCGCCTAATTCAATGCTCGTCACTGGTATGTCGATACCGTATGAAAGCAATAATTCTCGCATTTCGTCCTGCTTATCGCGAGAAACTTCTATGTGTGAAATATTTGCAATATCTATCCGTTTATCAGCGCGCACTTCGTAGTAGCGCATCGGTTTTTCTAATTTTAATTGCGAATCAAGACTCTTAATGCCAATTAAAATTGGATAATTACCCGAAATATCGCTACCCAGACAGAATATATCCCACACATCGCGTGCCTGCTTATTCACTTTCTTTCCCCAAGTATTATTGCCATTTTCATCATGCGACAATGTACGCCAAGTTTTCCAACGGCGCAACATTTTGACCCCATTGACCGTAAATAACCGCGCATAAAACAGGCTGTAGTAATATGATGTCCAAGTCAGAGCGTCGCCATAGCGACTTTTCTCTTTCCAGCCAAGACCATGCATGTCAGCATACGATCGCGCCACCATTCGACTCCGGCATAATGAAACCGAGTGTACGATATGCCGATTACTGCCGCCAAAAACTGCATACACGTCTCGGGATGGCTTGAGACCAGCAATATCGCAAAAACTTTTCATCACGTCAACTATACCGTCCTTACCATGCTGCCAACGACCAGTGCCATGCCAAAGTTGAGTATCTTTCGTTAGGTCTTGATATTCTCTTATCTCAGAACTATCAAATGAAAGTAAATCATTTACATTTATTATTTTCCTTTTAGCGATGGTATCTAAAGCCTTTTCAAAACGAAGCAACTTACTTTTGTAAATAATTAACGTTAGGATATGGTGCGGTAAATATCTTAGCGATCTTCGCACGAAAAGCTTTTGATAATTATTACCTTGTGATTTCATATCAAGTATATATGATTAACATTTCCTTTTGTATTAATAGCCGCCCTGGATATACCCAGCATTAACACTGTGCAATGATCTGAGAATAGCCCCATTACTATTGACAATCATAGTTGGACCATTAGTCCCAGCGACAACAATAGACGTAGATGCCTGAACGGCGCGCAAAGCAATATCTGCTGCATGAAACTGCTTCTGTAAATAACCATACGCTGCGTCATTGAGAGTTACATATGCAATATCGCTACCACGCAATCGTTCAACGATATCTGGATAGTGCAAATCATAACATATATAGGCGGTTATATGCCGGTTATAAAATGCACTTATATTCCGCGACATTCGCGGCAAGCCAGTTCTCTCATCCGGCGCTAAGTGTTGTTTATAATTAGTAAGAATAATTTTGCCTGTTGTACCGTCAATAGCAACAACTTTTTTATATACCTTTTTACCAACACTCTCTGTTGTATGATATATAATTAAGCTACGCATTTGCGCCGCAAATTCTGCTACGCGATTATAAGAAGATTTAGGAACTGAGTTCTCTGGCCATACGATCGTTGTAGGTACATTGCGACGGCTGCTTGCCGCCTGCTTTGTCATAGCTATCAGGTCCTCTATATCTTGCTTAGTTGCTGGCATATCTATACCGCCGCGAGTCATCTTTTGTATAGCGACGACAGGATGAATTGGTTTTGCAGGCATATTCCAAACTATATTATTCAACCCAACAAACGCCACAACAATTAACACACTAGCTACCAACATCTTACGCCAACCGCAGCAAACAAATACACCAGCAATAATCATACCGCTAAGCAATAGCGCCAGCTCCATTACTATCTCGCCGCCGAATTTACCAAGCCAAACGACACCGCTGTTGTGCCAAATGCTATAGCCTAAATGCGGCAGCCACCAATCCTCAGTAATCGGCAATCGCAGCCGAAGCCACGTTAATATCAGCCAAAAAAGAGTGAATAATATCCAGACCGCCAGTGTTCCAATTTTTTTCCTCAAGCCAACAAGCCAAAATAGATTAGAGACCAATGCCGCCCATCCGACGCTTGCCGCAAACGCAACGCCAGGCAGCATGAAAGTATAATACCAATATGTCGTCGGTATCAGCCAAGCGAGCGTAAAACACACGCCTACCGCATATGTATACTTTACGGACACATTTCGCAGCAGCCAAAATATTGGTGCTGTAGCTAATATAGCCGGTAACTGCAATATCCAATGGGGCGCAAAAGCAGTAGCCGCCAGTACGCTGCCTGACATTATAGCCAATAGACAATAATAAGCCAGGCTATTATCAGTACACTTCATAAACTATATTATACTTGGCGTTAATATTAATGTGCAATACACTAATTCTCTAATTTACTAGCCCCTTCTAACGCATCAATTAGTGTCTGTTTTGATTTCATACCGATCAGCTCGGCAACTTCCTCGCCAGCAACAAAAATCTTCATATTTGGGATGCCCTGCACGCGGTAATGTATAGCCAGTTCTTTATTATCATTGCTGGCATCAATGTCAATTTTAACAACATCAAAGTCTGTCTCGTCAGCGATCTGCTGCAATATCGGCGCCATCGCTCGGCATGGCGGACACCATGGCGCCCAAAAATCGACCAAGACCGGACGCTTGCTTTTTAGTACTTTTTCTTCAAACTCTTGCTTAGTTGTAATACTAATTAATGCCATAATTCCTCCTTCTATTTTTACATTGTTGACATACTCCAGTAATGACTAAAGGACCGTCGAAACAGCAGCCATCGAGCTGGCGCTCGATCTGGCAACGCACTGAATCAGGAACTTTGATATCCTGTAAACTATCGCACTCGCTGCATATAAAATGATCGTGTGATTCCGGTGAAAAGTCGTACCGCAAACAGCCCTGGCTCGAGGAAGGCGCCAGTCCAATTGCGCCGTCATTATATAAGCGCTGCGTAATACGATGGACTGTAGTGTCGCTAATGTCCGGATACGATTCTCTCAGCCGACCAGCAATTTCAGCATTAGTAGCGTGCTGCAGCTGGCATATAATCGACAGTACATCGCCTGTGTATTTCGTAATTCTCCGACTAGTCGCTTGCTTCATATTACTATTGTAAATGATTTACAATAGTAATGCAACCTATTATTTTAAATTGTGATATGCTTACCTAGTTTTTTATTATTATAGCATTTGACATTAATTACAATTATACTTTATAATTAGTAGCCCTATACGTTTGCTCATACAAGAATCTACAGCGAGTCCTATGTTAATATTCAAACGGCAAAGAGGTACTAATTCGCAATTAAAAACTTAATATAAGGAAAGCCATGAAACCAGAAATAGAATCATCATTCATTTATAACGGACAGAAAATACTGGCAAATTGGTACACAGTAACCGCTAAAAACAGGATCCCCAATTTACCATGGCAACAAGTTTATGCGATAGGCGACTTGGATGGTCGAGTACCGCTCATCACCAGCTTAACATGCGAAAAAGAATTTAATTTACCAGGCGGACGCACCGAGCCAGGCGAGACAATTGAACAGACTATTGCTCGCGAGATGATTGAAGAATGCAATATGCGCGTGATTGAATGGCAACCGCTTGGATATCAGCACTTAACCGAACCTGATGGTAAGCAAATTTTCCAATTTCGCGTATATGCCAAATTGGAAAAAATCGACGAGTTTGTTAATGATCCAGGCGGTGGAGTTATTAAAAATACCTTGGTTGATTTAAGTCAGGTCAATTCGCTAATAAAATATGGTGAAATCGGCGAGCGAATGGTTAAATTAGCAAAAAAATATTTTACCGACGAAAGGAGTTATCTTGAAAAATAAAATTAACGATAAAGAAATTTTACGCTTATTCTGGCAAATATCTGTGCCCTACAGGCGTCGCAGGAATCTGGCAATATTTTTTATAATTACTACGATTGTTATTTCTATTTTTGTCGGCCCGCTTGTTATCGCAGAGCTGCTTAATATTATCCAGCACAACCAGCTACAAACTGCCAATAATTTATGGACGCTAATTATCCTATACGGTATTAGCCAGTTGTGTTCGATGGTGATTGGCTGGCGCTTGGTGTTGTATCTCACTTGGACGTTCGAGACTGCGCTACAACGCGATTTATATTCGCGCTGCTTCAATAAGTTAACTAATCAAACAATGTTTTTCCATGCTAATAAATTTGGCGGCTCGCTCGTCAGCCAAACCAATAAGCTAAACGGCGCTGTTGAGCGCTTTTGGGATACAATTTTCTGGTCGATCTTGCCGTTAGCTATATCTTTAATTGGATCAATAATTATTTTATCGACATTAATTTGGCAGTATGCTTTATTCCTGTTTATCTTTTCAATTATTTTTAGCATTGCTGTCTATTTTGGTTCTAGGCCAATGGCTAAATTGAGCGAAAAAGAAGCTAAAGCCAGCAATAAAGTTAGCGGCCAATTAGCCGACATGGTTTCAAACATTCTGGCGGTTAAATCGTCTGGCGCTGAATCGCTAGAACAAAACCGCTTTTCAAAAACGGTCGGTTCATGGTGCAAAGCCAGCTTGGGTACAATGCGCGGCTTCTTGAAAGTTAGCACCGTTTACTCTAGTATCAACACAATTATCAGAATTGGCGCAATTGCTTTTGCAATATACGCCGCCCAGCACAATCTAGTATCAGTAGCATCGGTTTATTTAATCATAACGTACACGGGCAGCGTGGCACGCGAACTGTGGAACATGAACAGCATCATGCGCAGTTACAATCGCGTTATTGGCGATGCTCACGAGATGGTAGAAATCCTTAAAACACCAACGACTCTAGTTGATCGAAGTAATGCGAAACTTACCGTTACACGTGGCGGCATTACCATGGATCAGGTAACCTTTACTCACGACGAAGGTCAAGGCGATACCTTGTTTCATGATTTCTCGCTCAATATTCAGCCAGGTGAAAAAATTGGCTTAGTCGGATCAAGCGGGTCTGGCAAAACTACCCTCACCAAATTATTGCTAAGGTTTGCCGATATTGACTCGGGCAAGATCACAATCGACTCGCAAGATATTGCCGAAGTTACCCAGGCAAGCCTGCGCCAGCAAATCGCCTATGTGCCGCAAGAGCCGCTGCTATTTCACCGCTCCGTCCGCGAAAATATTGCCTACAGCCGACCCGACGCCACTAATACTGAAATTGAGAAAGCCGCCAAGAAGGCTGGTGCTTACGACTTCATCGTCAAACTGCAAGACGGTTTTGACACGCTAGTCGGCGAACGCGGCGTCAAACTTTCGGGCGGACAGCGGCAGCGTATCGCTATTGCCAGGGCGATTTTGAAAGATGCGCCAATTTTAGTCCTTGACGAGGCAACATCGGCATTAGACTCAGAATCAGAAGCGCTAATCCAAAAGTCGCTGGAAACATTGATGAAGAACCGAACGTCAATTGTCATCGCCCACCGTTTATCGACCATCGCCAAGCTTGATCGTATCATCGTCCTGGAAAACGGACGCATCGTCGAAGACGGTTCTCACGATCAATTGCTTGCCAAAAAACGCGGCGTTTACGCTAAGTTGTGGGCGCGGCAATCAGGCGGATTCATCGAGGAGTAATTTCTAGCATTTCCAACTATAGCAACAGAAAAACACCGCCAAATCATGACGGTGTTTTTTGATAACCTAAGACCAGACTATTCCGACGCTTCAGTCTTTTCAGTCTTTTCAGCTTCTCCCGTAACTTCTACTTGCTCGGCGTCAGCGGACTCAGCTTCGCCGGCCGCCGCATCATTGGCAGCTGCTAGAGCGCTCGGCTCATAGACGTTTGCCACAACCAAGTCCTTGACCGTAATGTCGTCGTCAGCCGTGCCTTCGCGGCCGTCGTCGTTATCAACCAGCTCAACACCATCTGGTAAAACAATATCGCCCACGGTCACGCGGTCGCCCTCTTTAACAAGACCATCCGTCGGCGCCTCCAATGCTTCTGGCAGATCCATCGGCAAGGCCTTGACCTTAATCTTCTCAAGTGCTTGCAATACCACCAAGCCGGCACGCTCCGCCTCAGATTCTCCTGTACCGCTCAGACGAATCGGCACTTCGGCAATCACTGGCTGATCAGCCCGGACTGCGTGAAAGGCAACATGACGAATAGTACGCTTTACTGGATGTATATCAACACTCTTTATCATGGCAATTTGCCGTTTTTTGCCAGCCAGCTGTACTGGAGTATGCTTGCCTGCTGCCGCAACAACTTTATCAACTTCACCAGCAGCTGCTTGAATATTGTGCGCTTTTACCCCAGCACCGTAGACTACTCCCGGCACCAATCCTTCGCGCCGCAGCCTGGCTACTTTCTTACCATGAATCTGGCGAGGCTGAATATTTAGTGTAATTTTTTCTCCCATACTTCTCCTTTCGGGTACCTGTTCGGAGGTAAATTTATATTACTATTCTATTATACCAAAATGCATAAGCCATAAGCAGTTACTGTATGCTATAATACATAGTTATGGAATCCTTCGTTCATTTAATTACTAGCTTCGGCATATTAGCAATTTTATTAGTAGTGTTCGCAGAGTCGGGTCTGCTTATAGGGTTCGTCCTTCCCGGGGATAGCTTGTTGTTCACGTCTGGGTATATGGTTCAACAGAACATTCTGCATATTGATATTCATGTTTTCGCAATCTTAGTTTTTATAGCAGCAGTACTCGGAGATAGCGTCGGCTACAGTTTTGGACATAAAGTTGGACGTAAACTGTTTGAAAAAGAAAATTCTCGATTTTTTAAGAAAAAATATTTGGAACAAACCGAAGAATTTTATGACAAACACGGCTCAGTAACAATTGTTTTGGCCAGGTTCGCGCCAATCGTCCGCACATTTGCGCCAATCGTTGCTGGTGCTGGAAAAATGCACTATAAAACCTTTTTAATTTTTAACTTAATCGGCGGGTTCTTATGGTCGTCGCTGTTTATTTATCTAGGGTTTTATGCCGGAGAGTTCTTAACCAAGGCTGGTATAAACATTGAAGCTGCCGCACTTATTATCATATTCCTGTCTGTCTCACCGATGATCATCCACGCTCTAAAAAAGCCCTCGTTCCGCGCAACACTAAAAAAGCAGATCTTGGTTTTATTATCAAAAACTACCCGCCACCGGAAGAAATAAAATCCAAACATTGTTGCACTAATTTACTTGGTTTCAATTAGACATCGTATACTGCACCTTTTCCTGTCAAACTAATTTTAGAAATCGCTCAATCGTCTTTTTATAGTAAATTCTTCAAATACTTGCCAGTAAAAGAGGCCGATACGTTGGCGACTTCTTCTGGCGTACCGCTCGCTACTACCGTACCGCCGCCGAGACCGCCCTCGGGCCCCATATCGATAATCCAGTCGGCCGATTTAATCACATCCAGATTGTGCTCAATGATGATCATACTGTTGCCGCCGTCAACCAGCTGCTGCAAAATCCCCAGCAGCCGCTTAACATCGGCAGAATGTAGCCCAGTTGTCGGCTCGTCTAAAATATACATTGTCTTGCCCGTCGAGCGCTTGGACAGTTCCGTCGCCAGTTTTATCCGCTGCGCCTCGCCGCCCGAAAAGGTGGTTGCCGGCTGACCAAGCTTGATATAGCCAAGACCAACTTCCACCAGCGTTTGTAGTTTCCGAGCGATATTTGGTACGCTATCAAAGAAGTCTGCCGCCTGCTCAACTGTCATGTTCAGTACGTCAGCAATCGTCTTATTTTTATACTTAATCTCTAGCGCCTCACGGTTATAGCGCTGGCCATGACACTCGTCGCACTGGACGTAGACATCCGGCAAGAAATGCATTTCGATCTTTATCATACCGTCGCCTTGACAATTTTCGCAGCGGCCGCCCTTGACGTTAAAACTGAACCGCCCCGCTTTATAGCCGCGGACATTAGCCTCAGGGGTACTGGCAAACAGTTCGCGAATTGGCGTAAAAATACCAGTGTAGGTCGCTGGGTTAGAGCGCGGCGTGCGGCCAATTGGCGACTGGTCGATGACGATGGCTTTATCCAGCTGCTTGATACCCTCAATTTTATCGTGTGCCCCTGGCACATCGCTGGCCCGATTAAGCCGTGCCGCTAATTCTTTGGCGACAATATCATTAACTAGAGTTGATTTACCGCTACCTGAGACACCCGACACTACCGTCATCAGACCCAACGGAAATGCCACATCAATTTGTTTCAAATTATTCTCACGAGCCCCGCGGACGATTAGTTGACGGCTGGCATCAACCTGGCGGCGGTGTTTTGGTACGGCAATTTTTTCTACGCCTGATAGATACCGCCCGGTGATACTATCTGCACATTTTGCCACCTCATTTGGCGCACCCAGCGCCACCACCGCGCCGCCATGAACGCCAGCGCCTGGTCCCATGTCAATCAAAAAGTTGCTCTGCCGAATAGTATCCTCGTCGTGTTCGACCACCAGCACCGTATTACCGAGGTCGCGCAGACGCTTCAGTGTAGCAATCAGCCGATCATTATCGCGCTGATGCAAGCCAATTGATGGCTCATCCAGCACATACAGCACACCCTGCAAACCGCTACCAATCTGCGTTGCCAGCCGAATTCGCTGCGCCTCGCCGCCGCTCAACGTATTGGCGGCGCGCCCTAACTCTAAGTAATTCAAACCAACATTACTCATAAACCCGAGCCGTGCCGTAATCTCTTTCAAAATAAGTCGCGCTATCATCGCTTGTTGCTCGTTCAATGCTAACTTGTGAGTGAACAAGTCGAGCGCATCATCAACGCCAAGGTCGCAAATATCCATGATATTTAGACCCTGCACCGTTACCGCCAGGACAACCGGCTTCAGCCGCGCACCGCCGCAAACATAACAATCCCGCTGGCGCGTAAACCGCTCAATGTCCTTGCGCATAAATTCGCTATCGGTTTCTTTCCAACGCCGCTCCAGATTCGGGATTACTCCTTCATAGGTTGTGTCATAATGCCGCCCATTACCAAGCTGTACTGGATATTTCTGATCGCCCGTACCGTAGAGTACCTTCTGGCGCGCCTCATCAGACAACTGTCCAACCGGCGTCCGAATACTGAAACCATGCGCCTCGGCTACCGCCGAAATCTTGCGCATGTAAAAGTTATCGACATTGATCCGGTTGTATGGCCGAATCGCACCCTCGGCAATCGTCAGATTCTCATTCAGCACTAAATTAGGATCAACCTCCAGCCGGCTGCCAAGTCCAGTACAGCTCGGACAGGCCCCTTGCGGTGCATTAAAACTAAATAGACGCGGCTCAAGCTCTGGAATCTCCTCATCCGGATGGTCAACACAGGCATAACGCTGCGAGAATGTCTTTAATTCATCAGTATCAGCATCCAGCACCTCAACCACACCCTGACCAAGCTCTAGCGCCTGCTCGACGCTCTGGCTCAACCGGCTAGTCAGGTCATTGTTCATTGCCAGGCGATCAACCACTAACTCAATACTGTGCTTATAGCTTTTCTGTAACTGCGGAAACTCATCCAGCGCATACACCACGCCATCCACGCGCACCCGGGCGTAACCTAACCGTCGATACTGCTCTGGAATGTGCGCAAACTCGCCCTTCTTATTTTTGACAATTGGTGCAAGTAGCAGCAACCGCTTGCCATCATATTGCTTAGCAATCTCCTGGATAATCGCCTCGGCTGTGCGGCGCGACACCGGCTTATGGCAGCGCGTGCCGTCTGGCTTGAGAGCTGGGCAATGCGGCGTACCAATCCGCGCGAACAATAGACGCAGATAATCATAAATCTCGGTCACCGTCGCCACCGTTGAACGCGGATTACGGCTGGTTGATTTCTGATCAATTGAAATTGCCGGACTCAGCCCATCGATACTATCAACATCCGGCTTATCCATAATGCCCAAAAATTGCCGCGCATAACTCGACAGACTCTCGACATAGCGGCGCTGCCCCTCGGCGTAAATCGTATCAAACGCCAGCGACGACTTACCGCTGCCACTCAGGCCAGTGATCACCACTAATTTATCGCGCGGAATTTCCACGTCGATATTTTTCAGATTATGTTCACGGGCGCCCTTGACGCGAATAAACTCTACCATAACCGCTACATTATACCTGTTTTTCACAACTTTTTCCAGTCAGTGAACTGTATGTCCACTCGTTCATCTTTAAAATCCTCATGAGCAGACTCTGTAAATCGTCGTTCATATATTTTATCCATACGTCGCCGTTGTATAAGTATGCCAGTCAGTTATGCCGCTGAGACATTTGGATATTCTTCTAGCCAATCAAGGCAAGCACTTAGATGCACAAACGGCATACCATAGCTTGTCAAATATTTAAGCCTACCTAGTGATTGCATTAATCCAAACTGCAGCGCATTCTGCTTATCGTTGCGCATACTATAGTACATTTGCTATAGTGTAGTCAAATGAATGTTATAGTAGAATTTTTCAAAAGCCTTAGTTTCAAGTTGCGTATTTTACTGATATGTATTATTAGTGCACTGATTGTTATGCTATTACAATTTGGGCTTTATGATGTAATTGTAAATTTTATAATAGCTGGTGCTATACCTGGTACACGTATGTCAATTCCATACTGGCTGATGTTGCTATTTTATGGCGCTATAGCGCTGAATATACTTATTGCTATTGAAAACTCAGCACAACGTCCGCTACCGCCAAAAGACGATTGACTTAACTAAAAAGTTCAAGAGTTAGTCACTGCTCGGCAATACCGCCTCCGCCCATAACTGCAATTCTTGCAATATAAACTGCTGCTCGTCCGTTGCCGTCGACGCTAGCCGCTGTAGAGACGCCATGAATTGCGACAGTTGCGCCTGCAAGTGCTGACTCCGCCAGGCTTCCCACTGTACCAAATCATCTTCGCTGAGCGAGCGCGGAAAATTGCGCGCTTTGTAGTGTAGCAGCAGTGGTGTTAACCGCTCGTCCTGAAACTCTGGATGAAAATCGGCCAGTTCACGCTCATCAGCATTACGTACCGCTTCGACACGGATACGATCACGGTCGTTCAAAAAGCCGTCATACAATTGCGCTTCTGGATCGGGCAGTTTTTTGAAGGCTGGCTTGTTTTCAAAAATAGTCCGTAATTTTTCAGAAAAGTCTGGGTTGTCCAGCAGTATATTTTGGTGCTTTTGCACCGTCCTCAGATCAAGCGAAATCTTCTGCCAGCCGTCGCCCTGCTCCAGTACACCCAGCGGCGCCACCGCCGGACAACGATTGTACTGTAATTCTTTGACCGGTAATTTGACGAAATCCTCAGCCTGCCGCTCTTCCCACGAAGCAAATAGCTTTGCCGACAATTCCTCCACACTCAGCCCAACAAACGGTGTCGGATCATAGCGCAGATCATAGACAACCACGCCGCCGTTTCGACTAGTCGTCAGCGGAAAGGCCACCGTGGTTTTGGCAAATTCCTTATCGTAGCGCCCGCTGGCATAGACAAACGGTTTTTTGTCGTCCACATTGACCAGCTGCTGGACTACTTTTTTGTCACGCATTTTCAGTAAATAGTCGTATAGCTGCGGCTGCTTTTGCTTGATCAATTTCGTCACGGCAATCAGCGCTGTTACGTCCGCCAAGGCGTCATGAGCATTTTCGTGGGCTATACCATTGGCGCTGGTGATCAACTCCAGGCGGTTGCTTGGCTCGCCCTTGTCATCAAGCGGCCAATTGATTCCTTCCGGCCTGAGTGCCCGCGTCAATCGCACCACATCCAGCAAATCCCAACGCGAGCGACCGTCTTTCCAGCTCCATTCGTACGGATCATGAAAATTGCGCCACAACAAATGGCGAATAAATTCGTCGTCAAATCGAATATTATTAAAACCAACTGCAATGGTGTCGGGCGTGAAAATTTCCTCACCCAACATCCGGGCAAACTGCGCCTCACTGTAGCCCTCCTCGACCGTTTTTTGCGGCGTGATACCAGTTACCATCAGAGCATCAGGACTCGGCAAAGTATCATCATTCAGCGTCACCAGCAAATTATACGGCTCACCAATCGGCTCGAGATTCATGTCCGTCCGCTGCCCAGCAAACTGCATGATGCGGTCTTGCCGCGGATTTAGCCCGCTAGTTTCCAGGTCATAGAAGAAAAATGTTTGCGCCATACCTATAGTATAGCAAAGCTACGAGATGACACCCAAACCTACTGTTCAACCAGCGTAAACGGCGTCGATTCGCCGATCTGCACTAAGCTTTCGCCCACTGCGTCCTGGCGAATTAGTTCGTGAGTAATGCCCATTTTTCGCATGATGTCACGCAAGCGATTGACCGATTCAAATTGATCAAAATTAGTACGGCAAGCAAACTTTTCAATTTTAGCGCCGTGGATAATGAAACTAACCACATCTTCCTCGTCTATGCTTTCAGGCTCCGCACCAACAACCCGCTCTACCGTCCAGGCATCAGACGCTGCTTGTGCATCCAGGGCGATTACCGGCAGATCATCGCCCCCTTCTTCAACCATCTCCGCCTCACGCGCCCGATATTCAGTAACTTCACGGCGCAGCAAACGAAGCAGCTCAGTCACGCCAGCATGCGTTTGCGAGGAAATCGCCACCACCGGCGAACCGTTCGCTACATTTTGTAGCGCCGTCGACTGCATGGCAATAATCTCATCATCCAGCCCTTCACACTTCGTCAAAGCAATGATTTCTGGACGCGCCGCCAATTCTTCAGAATATTTTTCCAACTCGCGGCGAATGGTCTGGTATTTTTCCGCAGGATCGTCACTATACGCATCAATCATGTGCAGTAACACAGCTGTGCGCTCAACGTGACGCAGAAACTGGTCACCCAACCCCTTACCTTCCGAGGCACCTTCAATCAGTCCTGGAATATCGGCAATCAACACCGAACCATCATCAACATCCGCCACACCCAAATTTGGCGTCAATGTCGTAAATTCGTAATTGGCAATTTCCGGGCGAGCATTAGAAACCACGCTTAAGAATGTCGATTTACCAGCATTCGGAAAGCCAACCAAGCCAACGTCAGCCAGCAATTTTAGTTCCAGCTCTGCCTCAAATTCTTCACCCGCCTCACCAAGTTCAGCCATCTTTGGCGCTTGGCGCGTGCTGGACGTAAAGTGGGCATTACCAAAGCCACCATCACCACCCCGGGCAACGACCGCTTGTTGCTGGTCTGCCGTCAAATCTGCCACTACCTTGCCGTCGCGCTTGACCAACGTACCCATTGGCACTTTGACGACCAGCGGCGAGCCACTTTTGCCGCGCTTGTTGCGCTTACTGCCATCGCCGCCATTTTCTGCTTTTAGCTCTGGCTTGTACCGAAAATTCAGCAGTGTATTCAGGTCTTTGGTCGCCAAAAACACCACATCACCACCGCGTCCGCCGTCACCACCATCAGGGCCACCCTTGTCAACATATTTCTCATGCCGAAAACTGACTGCGCCGTTGCCGCCCTTGCCAGCTCGTACCAACACTTTCGCTGTATCTACAAACATAATTTCAGTATATCAAAAAGCGCCCCCGAGAGATAGCGGAGGCGCTAACATACTTAATCTACTTAGTGGATATAAGTGTAGCCGCCTGGGTTATCAAGGACACGATGGGTAACAATACCGTATCCAGCAAAATTCATGTCGCTTACGTAAACTACACCGTTCTCAACTCGTTCGACAATACCAACGTGGCCGTAATAGCCAGTTCGCGTCTGGAAAATTGCGCCTGGCGCTGGAGTACTATTGACCAGAAGACCAGCCGCCCTGGCGCTAGCTGCCCACGTATTAGCATTACCCCAGAAACTACCGATTGGACGCCCTAACTGCAAACGGCGTTCATACGCATACCAAGTACAGTTACCAGCAGCATATCTGTTACCAACAGAGGCAATAGCCGAACTTCTAGTTGCTGTACCGCCAGAGGCGCTGCCATAAGAGGAGGCATATCGATTGCCATAACGCGGGCGCGGAGCCACATAGCCTGGACGTTCAGTTTCCGGTAATTCGCCGCCAGGCAGGACTACGCGAGTGCCAACATTAAGTCCTGTGTTTTCCTCAATATCGTTATATAGTACGATTCGCTCAGCGCTAGTCTTATATTTTTCCGCTAGCGACTGAGCAGTATCGCCGCTCTTAACCGTATAAACCACGCCGTCAACCAACGGCACAGTCAAAGTCTTGCCTGGCTCAATTGCATCAGAATCCGTATTATTAGCCCAGCGCAGTGTTTGCGCCGAGATCTTAAACTTCTTAGCAACAGTATTCATAGTGTCGCCATTCTTCGTTACATAAGTCGTAATTCCGCGACCAGCTGAAGTATCAGGCTTGACAATTTCCGGCTTCGTGATTACCTCGGCGTCATTTTGCGATAAATCCTTTTTAATCCCCAGAGACGTAGTAGTTTCACGCAGATCGCCAGCCGATGGTAATTCAGTCGTTTCAGCAAGATTCGTCACTACAGTAGCTGCTGCTAGCTGATCAACAGACACTGCACTTGCTGTGGTATTTTCATTATGCGGTTTTGATGATCTCGTATTAGATGAGGCAACTGTTTTACTTTCTGCCGCAGCCGACTCGCCGTTATTATATCCATATATTAGGAACGAAATAAATAAAATAAATATTCCGCCATAAACCGCAAATGAACGCAGCTTACTTCTTTTACTCCGAAGAGTAGATACTTGATTACGAATCTCCGTACTCCTTGCATCAGCGTTGCCGCCAGTGCTACTACCAAACTGTCTTTCTTCTCGCAATAGAACAGGATACCTTGTCGACCTAATAATTAGTTTATATTCTAAAATGATTTGGTTTATCGTATCCGTAGCGACAATCTTGGCAGGCCGTTCGTCGTGCCAGTCCCCAACAACTCAACTCGCGAACGAGCTACTGTTTATTTTACACGACATTGACATTATTGTCAATAGATTTTATGAAATGCTAATTTGTCAAGAAATCTGGCATTTTTTCTGGCAATGCTGCTTGATATTCTTCTCATGCTCATCATTCGTTACCGCAAAATACGTAACGTCATCATCACCGCTCAAAAAGTACTTGTATGGAGTATTTTCCGGATCAGCCGCTGCGTTTAGCGCACTCAAAGACGGCACAGCAATTGGCCCTGGAGGCAAGCCCTTGTGTTTGCGAGTATTGTACGGGGAATTTAAATCCGGCGTCCGTACTGCACCAGTTTTATCAGCAGCATATTGATATGTTACATCAGACCCTAACGGCATATCCGCTTTCAAACGATTATAGAATACGCTCGCAATTTTTCGCTGATCAGCGCATGTTTCCGCCCCAGCACCGCAGCCAATTGACTCCTTTTGAATAATTGATGCCAATGTAATCCCCTGATGCAGCGTCAAACCACGAGCCTTAAACTTCTCTACTAGATTATATTTTTTCACGACAGCCTCAAAATGACTAAGCGAACGCTTAATTACTTGTTCAATTGACTCATTAGGCGAAATATAAAATGTTTCACCATAAACGTAGCCCTCCAGGTCAGCGCCGTTCGGGCGGCTAACTAAAATTGGATTCGTATATTTGGCATTAAACGCCTCTTTTATTTTTTTATCCGAAAATTCCGCTTTTTTTAACACCGATTCTACTTCTCTACCGTCTGAATTTTTGATTTTCGTATGCAGCGTTGCACCTGGATAAAACGTTATCGAAATCTCATCTGATTTACCGCTAGTTAAGCGAGCTACAATTTCCGGCACTGTTTGCGACGGCTTTACTGAATATACACCAGATTGAAACTTGTTACTAGCATTGTGCAGGCGCACATACGCCGAAAAAGCCAACGAGCTGCGGATAAGCTTTTTCTGCTCCAAGCTATCAGCTATATCGCCAGAGTTCATACCTTCCTTAATATCAACCCTCATAGCTGTTTTATTACTAACATCAGCTGGCATAAGCATCTGTCGATACCACATAGCCGCACTCAGCGACGCCACGCCGACCACAGCAACCAGCACCGACAAAGCTATTAGCCATTTTCTGCGGCTTCTTCGAATTTTCATATATGCTCCTCCAAATAATCTTGCAAAATTATACTAGCCGCCTCGGCGTCAATTTCGCCTTTATCTTTAATTTTATTACCCAGTCTTTGCTCCGCCTGGACGCTTGTCAGCGACTCGTCCTGGAAAACTACTTTCGTATCCAAATCAATCTCTGCTAATTGGTCGACAAAATTCTCTACATACTTCGTCTGCTGCGTTGGTTCGCCAGATTGATTGCGCGGATAGCCTACGACGATAGTATTAATATCGTTTCGTAAAATCAATTCGACAATTTTTTGGATTATTGACTCGTCATTCTCCAGCCACCCAAAAGGCACCGCAATTTTAACCCGAGAATCAGCCATCGCTACGCCGATCCGCCGCGTACCGACATCCAGAGCCAAAAAATTCCTATTTGGCATCCTTCAGCTTAAACTCAACGTTAATCTTTTTTATATCATTTGGTACAGATCTTACCCAAAACGGCGAGAATTTTACATCAACATCCTCAACGCCTTCAATAGACTCAATCGACGACTGCACATCACCGTACGTCCGGCCTTTTGCTTGCTCTTTTACTTTAGACTCATTAATTTCCGGACCAATCTTGCCGTTAGCGGTCACAACAAGGCTCTTAATACCACCTCTATCAGTAAATTGAGAAAATTCCGCTTTATCTACGCCGCTGTCATAAATTTTTTGCGACTTTTTATCGCCAATATCGTCTTCTCTAATTTTAGCGTCAATGAAAGATTTTATATCAGATTTATCTGCTGCCAGCATACTGGCAGTAATTGTCGATTTTAGCAGCACGCTACCCGAGGCTTCGCTATCAACCGCCACGCTAGGAACTGGATCTGAGCGATTTTCAGAATAACTATCGGTGATGACCTTCGCAGAGCTGCCGAAAGAGCTGGCAAGCTGATTTTTTAGGCTATTATCCTTCTGTTCGTTTAATTTCGATTTTGCGCTGGCAACGTCAGACGCTGTTACTACGGTAGCTGTTTTGTCAGTCCCGCCGCTGGTTGGCGACATCAGCGAAGCTTTTATGCCATCAACCGAAATCGACATACTACCCGACGCTGCATTATACTGCGAACCGCCCTCAGCTGCCCGTACCGAGGCGGTAGCCGTTCCGGAGCAAGTTCTATCAGAACAATCCCACGACAACGTCGCCGCCGGAACTGTCACTGACGAAGATAGCACATAAGACAAATCATTATTCTTAAGAATCGTCCCCGCAGCTATAGTCACGCTATTTTTTGACGAATTACTAAACCTAACTGACCCAGTCGCCTTTTCTCCAACATTCTTTTTACCAGTTGCCGCAAACTCAACACTGATTTCTTTTTGTAACTCTCGTTTCTGAACCTTAATGCTGTCATTTTTAGCGCTGACCGTGTCGTCCGTCGTTAATTTTACCGTCTCGCTGACTTTTACGCCCTTTGTTTTAGCGGTAATAATTACTGTCGCGTGCGGCGCAAACCAAGTCGCCCACACTAAAAATATAATTAATAACAGTACGCCGCCGCCAATCAAAGCGAACTTCTTGCGAAAAACATTAAAATCTGGAATCTTCGGCTTTTTCTTATTACTTTTTGCTGAATCACCAGGAGATTTATTCTTATTGGCGGCATCTGGGGTATTTGCCTCGCTAGCCCCCTTGTTATCTTTTGGTTTTTTATGCGTTGAATCTGCCATATCGCCAACTGGCAGCTGTCCGCCATCAATCACATCATTATCGTCTACTTTCAGCGCTGGAATTTCCGCAATTTCCGGCTTACTTTGCAATGTTTTTGCTACTGGAATATCGGCTGTCGCCGCCAATCCTGCCAATACATTGTCGCTGGTAATTATTACCACTCTTTTGTCCGCTGATTTAGCTGCTCGCGCCAACAGTCGAATGTTAACCGCACTCTGCAAAACGCCGATTCGCCGCGGCGGCACCAAGGCAATAATCCGCTCTTTTGACGATTTAATCTTGCCAATTATTGACGTAATATCGTCTTCTGTGTCAATATGGATAACGTCTTTATTCATTTCAAATCTTTAATAACCTGTTTACTTTTTCGACCAAACCATTACTTTCCTGGTTTCCAATTATTGTATCATACCCCACCCGCAGTAAACCCATAACCGTGATAAACGTATGATCGGCTATATCGCCTGTGGTATCGATTATGCCAGTCACGTCGCTAGGCTTAATATATTGCACGACTGGTTTTTTCGTAAACGGTAGATCCTCATGCCACTGGTGTTTTTCCAGCGCCTCAGTAATTTTTTTCAAATTAGAACCGCCGCCGCACAGCAAAATACGGTTTGGTAAATAATCAACATTGTCAAACTCGCTTAATGCCAATTCCACGCCGGATAACCACACCTCTAATGTCTTATCAATCGCCTCATCAACTCGCTTTTTCACTGCCGGCTTAACATTACCATCATTAAGGTTTAGCTTTAACTTCTCAGCATCCTTAAAGCTCAAATCCAAATCAGCCGCAATTGTCCGCGTAAAACTCCGGCCGCCGATACCAAACATCTTCGTCCCCTCAACTCCGCCGTCGTTCACTACTGCAATATCGGTTGTGCCGCCACCGATGTCTGCTAAAATCGCCGTAAAATTACTGTCGGTATCTGTTCCCAAAACACTGCGGCTCACTGCAAACGGCTCGGCAGCTACCGCCACCAATTCTAACGCTAATTCGTCAGCCACCTTTTCCAACGCCCCGATATGCACCATCGGCGCAAATGCCGTATAAATTTGTACTGCTACGTCCCGCCCCTGAAAGCCAATCGGATTAGACACTTTATAACCATCAATATGAATACTCACCAGCGCCGAATTAACTAGCTTCACTTCAACATCCTCATTGCCAGTTTCCAATGCGATCTGCGCCTGAGCTTTACTTTGCGCCCGCTCTTGCACCTTCTCAATGATAAACTCCATCTCTGCCACGTCTAAAGTTTTATTCGGCTGCGGACGGCGGTAACGAATCGTATTAGTAACACCCTTTACTAGTTCGCCAGCAATACCAATAATCACGCGTTTACCCTGTATGCCAGCTTGATCTTCCGCCTCGGTAAGCGCCGCTTCGCAATTTGCGACCACGCCAGCAATATCAGCAATCGCGCCTAAATGCATGTCGCCCATCTCTTGTTGTTTGCGCCCGACACCGATAATTTCCAAATTATCATCTTTTATTTCGGCAATCAGCGCCTTAACGACCTCTGTACCAATATCCAAACCAACTAACAATTCCGGAGTGTCTTTGTCAGTTTTTTTTAACATGTCTCTCAATGCCATACAGGTTTATTATATAACGCTTGTGATTTTGAGGCAATTGTTGACTTTTTCACTAATAAATTACCTCATGTTTATTTATTTCAAAACCGCTTTAATCCGGCGAATTCCCGCCGAGCTAGATTCCTCCTTGGTGATTTTGAAGCGCTTACCGCCTTCAGCCAAAACACCCGTGTGTTCAACGTGCGGGCCGCCGCAAACTTCGAAACTAACCACGTTGTCGCCTTCGCCGATGGAATAGACTTTCACTTTATCACCGTAGCGCTCGCCAAAGGCGCCGATTGCACCCATTTTTAGCGCCTCGTCAGTCGGATAGATCTGGTAACTAACCGGCAAATCAGCATCAATCCACGCATTGACCTGATCCTCCACCGCCTGTTTTTCCTCTGATGTTAATTTATCGTGATTAAAATCAAAACGCAGGCGCTCGGCAGTGATATTGCTGCCATGCTGCTGCAAATCCGACGCCTTCAGAACTTTGCGCAGCGCCGCCCCCAACAAGTGCGTCGCCGTGTGATATTTCAGATGGATTGGATCGTGGCCCTCTAGGCCGCCGCTAAATTGCCCTTTGCGGGCTGTCTTGGAGCGTTGGCGCTGCTCGGCCATTCGCGCATCAAATTCGGCGCGCCAATTATCAGAAAGTTTGATGCCTTGTTTATACGCCTCCTCGGTACTCAGTTCTACCGGAAAACCAAACGTATCATACAGCATGAATAGTTCTTCGCCAGTCAAGCCATCGTCGATATAATGCTGCATCTGCTTTAAGCCTTTACGCAGCGTCTGGCGGAAGGCTTTTTCTTCCTTGACCAGCACAGCGATGATACTCTCGCGACTCTCCTTAACTTCTGGAAAATCTGCTTCGTATAAGTCAGCGATTACCGGCACAACTTCCTCCAGGAAATTCTGCTCAATACCCAGGTCAAAACTATAGCGAATCGCCCGGCGCAGTAAGCGGCGCATCACGTAGCCCTGCTCCTTATTACTCGGCACGCAGCCATCGACCGCCAAAAATACCGCTGCCCTTAGATGATCGGCGATCACTCGCATTGACGCGGTATGTGTAGCGTATTCCTTGCCGCTTAAACTTTCTAGCTTTTTAATAATTGGCTGTAGTAGGCTGATCTTAAATACATCAGGACTGTCAATTGCCGCCGCGGCAATCCGCTCCAGGCCGCCGCCGAAATCAACATTCTTGCGTTTCAGCGGTTCAAAGCTACCGTCGTCCAGCCGGCGATACTGCATAAACACTTGGTTGCCAATTTCCATAAATCGGCCGCTATCGCTAGCTGGATGCGCCTGCCCAAAACTAGCATCATGATGCTGCTCGCCAAAATCATAAAACACCTCGCTATCCGGCCCGCATGGATCGCCGATCGGCGTACTATCAATGCCGCCGCCGCGGCTCCACCAGTTCTCTTTATCGTTGTAAAAGAAAATCCGGCCGCCCTGCATACCCAGCTTATCGCCATTTTCAGCGCTGTCCAGCTCGACGATTTTAGCTTCAATGCCTTTTTTGGCAAAAACTTCCTGCCAAATTTGCGCTGCTTCATCGTCGCGCGGAATGTTATTTTTATCATCGCCGATAAAACAGCTAACGTAGATTTTATGCGGATCCAGCCCAACTATTTCTGTCAAAAATTCGAAAAACCACTCAATCTGCTGGCGTTTGAAATATTCGCCCATACTCCAATTACCCAGCATCTCAAAGAACGTCGTATGGCGATTATCGCCAACATCCTCAATATCCTGCGCCCGCAAACACGTTTGGCTATCAGCCAATTTAGTGCCTTGCGGATGATCCTGGCCCAGCAAGTAAGGTAAGAGCGGCTGCATGCCCGAGCCGGTAAATAACGTCGTCGGGTCATTGTGCAGTATAAGCGGCGCCCGCTCAATAATAGCGTGGCCGTTCCTTTGGCAAAATTCGAGATATTTCTGGCGGATTTCTTGTGTGTTCATAGAGGTAATTATAGCATAAAACAAAACCGCCCGATTAACGAGCGGTTTGCGATTATTCTATAATATCTACTCAGCAGATTCTTCAGCCGGCTCTTCATTCGGCTGATTCTTGCGAAGTTTCTCTGGGTTACGGATAGATTTATGCTTATCAGCAGCCGGTTCTTTAATCCATTTCGGTAATTTAACACCAGCTTCTTTCAATAGTTTAACGACGCGCGGGGTTGGCTGAGCGCCGTTATCTAAATATTTCTGCGCCGATTCAACCTGAATATTTGCTTCTTTAGTATGCGGGTTGTAACTACCGACATACGCGACCACTCGACCACTCGACGGGTGACGATGCGCCTCCTGTACCGCCAGGCGATACACTGGATAACCTTTGCGACCCAACCGTTGCAAACGAATTGCTAACATGTGTAATTTCTTCCTTTTCTTACAACTCTTTGATTAATGTCTTACTCCTAGAGAGTGTACACTATTTACGCGCGGTCGTCAATTCTACCTTGAGATTGCTATTGACTTTTTTATGTCTATCTGTTATAATGTTCAAGTATGTCACACGAATATATCCAACCAAGAGAAATCGATGATACAGATTTTATTATTTCGGGTCTACTTGGCGAAGGAGGCTCAAAAACAGTATTTGACGCAATCATTAATGGAAAAAGAAGGGCGCTAGCGGTGCCGAATAGCATTGACGATCCCGATACACAGGCAGAGAAATGGAACAGTGTATTACAAGAACCCGAAAACGCGAAACTACTGTCTGAATTAGGACTTCTCACTATTCCAGAATACGAAATAATGGTTGCTACTATAAACAGTCGGGAATTACCAGCACTAAGCATGACGCCATTTTCTGACCTTCCTTTTAGGGTCTTTGACAGCAAGGATGGAACACAGACATATACACACGGTCCACTTTCTCATATTGAACATTTTTCAGATATTTCTTCCTATATCACTGGTTTTGGTGCCGATATCGCCACGCTCACACAATCGGGAATCATCCTGTCGCGAGACAGCATATCGTTTGCCGCTTTGCCCGATGGATCAATGCGCTTGTTTTTTTATGACTTACAGGATATGACAATTAATAATTCGACTAACAAAGATAATCTTCGAGCTGGTTATTCAGGACTAATTGTCTCTATGTTAGATAACATATTTGACTACCAGCAGTTGATGCGTTTTGAAGAACAGGGCTACGATTTTCGTGAGCGCATGAATCTATCACGGAAACTTCAAGCAATCACTAATTAAACTTTTAGTATTGCTCGACGCGAAGTGTATGATTTAATTACTGATGATCCGATAAAAGCCGTGTCTGACAGAGCAGAAAAAGAGAAACGCCAGCTTGAAGCACCTGACGTTGCGCAATGTCTGAGAGAGAGGATCAATCACTAAGGCTCATATTTCCCAAAGTATCGTCGAACACAAAGAAAATCTTGAAAGGCTGAAAGAGCTGTTTGGCCAGATTCCTAACCGCGGTATGCTTATCGAGGCTATGATGAATGAAGGCCCGCAAGTATACTTCTCAGTAGCAGCTAGCTTAGTAAATAATCCCGCCGCCCAAACATTCCTCGCCGTCATATATCACGGCTGACTGACCTGGGGTGGCGGCGCGCTGCGGCTCGGACAGCTGCACTGTCACCTTCTCGCCAGCATCGTCGTTCACACGCGTAATCTCCGCATTAATAAGCGGCGCCCGATGTCGCACCCGAACTTGACAGGCATCACCTTTTGGCGGCTGATTGATCCAGTGAACGTCAGCCAGTGTCAACTCTTTGCGCCACAATTTTGCATTATCAATTGAGCGGGACACGTAAACTTCATTCTTGGCCATATCTTTGCCGACGACATAATACGGCAAGCCGCCACCAACATTCAGGCCATGACGCTGACCCAAAGTGTAAAATATCGCCCCGTCATGCCGCCCAACAACCACGCCTGTTTGTTGGTCAATAATGTCACCTGGGCTAGTCTCAACATATTCTGACAAAAACTCGCGAATCCCCACTTGCCCAACAAAGCAAATCCCCATCGATTCCTTTTTGCTGGCCGTCCACAAACCCCGCTCCTTAGCCATCTGGCGCACCTCAGCCTTAGTAAAATCACCCAGCGGAAACATAGTTTTTGCCAGTGCCTCGGACGTCACGCGGTACAGGAAATAAGTTTGGTCTTTGTTGTCATCGTGAGCACGGAGTAACCGACCCTCGCTCAAGCAAGAATCCGCTCTGCGGGTGGCGCGAGGCGGGGTAGCGCCCGAAAATATTTTCAGCTCATCTGAAAAATTTTCAGGGGCGGACCGAGCGACAGGACCCGCGGGAAGAAAAGTGCGCGCATAATGCCCTGTCGCAATATACTCCGCGCCCGCCGCCAACGCCGCCTCTAAAAATAACTTAAACTTCACCTCTTGATTACACATCACATCAGGATTTGGCGTCCGACCCGCCTGGTATTCGCGGATCATATAGTCAACGACATTTTGCTTATACTCTTTCTGAAAATCAAACACCTGAAAATTAATTCCCAGCCCCACCGCCACGCGCTTAGCGTCAGCCACATCTTCCGCCCACGGACAATGCATACCCGGCAAATCTTCCGACCAATTTTTCATATAGACACCAGTGACGTCGTGGCCTTGCTCAACCAATAGCGCTGCCGCTACCGACGAATCAACGCCGCCCGACATGCCAACGAATACCCGGGCCATTAGCGCGACACCCCCAGCGCAAACAAGCTAATCCGCAACAATTCACCAACCGCCAGCCACCAACCCCACGGCGTCAGCCACCACCATGCACTCCAATGCTTGTCATGCGTCGTCGGGCGTGCCCGCAGCTCAACATTCGGCAGTTGCGCTGAAAACTCAGCCAGCGCCCGCCGCATGTGATAGCCGCTGGTGACCAGAATGACGCGCTTGATGCCGCGCTGCGCTATGATGTTTGCCACTTCTTGGGCGTTTTGTTTGGTGGTCTCTGAACGTTCGTCCATCACCAAGGCCGCAGCTGGCACACCCGCCGCCTCGGCTTGTTTTCTCATGGCGGCGGCATTAGACGGGCCGGATTTATCGGCCGCAGCACCAGATAAGATAATAGTCGGCGCCCAGCCAGTTTGATATAATTTGACTGCCTCAGCCGTACGCGCTTCCGTGTCGCCGCCGCTAATAACGATGATGGCGCCCGCTTTTTGGCATTGCCCTGAGCCAGGGCGCGGACAATCTTTCAAGTCATCCGGCGATAAATAATAACTCAGGCCGACGATGACTACAACTGCAATTAGCACCAAGCCGATTAACCGATGAATCATCGCGTTCGCTCCTGCTCCGTACGCACTGCAGTAATAATCTCGTCCGCCGCCCGCATAACTTGCGTCTCATTGTTCAATCGCCCGAAGGTGAGCCGCAGACTACCATCAATCGCCGTATCACCCAACCCGATCGCCGCCAAAACATGTGATCGCGTCCCCGAATTAGCCGCACAAGCACTACCCGTCGCCACCAGCACGCCGCGCGCTTCCAGTAAAAACACTAATCGTTCAGCATCAACACCAGGAAATGAAATATTGAGGAAATTAACCAGCGATCTTTTCTGATCAGAAGAAATAATCATGTCGGGGAAAGCCGCTAATAGCTTCTTTACTAACGTATCACGCAGACCTCGCAGACGTTTTACTTCACCGCTGCGACGTTTGGCAGCTAGTTTCAGCGCCGTAGCAAAGCCGACCACACCAGCCACATTTTCCGTGCCGCTACGCAGGCCCGCCTCCTGACCGCCGCCAACGATATTCGGCTGTAGCTTGACGCCCGGCCGTATCCATAGCAAACCAACCTGCTTTGGCCCGTAAACTTTTGCCGCCGATAGCGTCAACAAATCAACCCCCAGCCGCTTAATTTTCACATCCATCAGCGCCGCGGTCTGCGAGGCATCGGTATGAAATATAAGCGGCGTTGATTCGCCATTTTCCTGGCGCCGCATGCGCTCGAGCCTTACAACTTCGGCAATTTCTTCAATGGGCTGAATATACCCGAGCTCATGATTCGCTAGCGCGATGCTTATAAAACTAACGTCTGGCGTCAGCAGTTTTTTAACAGCCTGCGGATCGATGCGTCCATTTTTCATCGGTGGGATAAGCCGAACGTCAGAACGCGCTTTTGCAGAATTGATAACCGAGCTATGCTCAATCGCCGAGATCAAACTCACGCCGCCCGCCGCGGTAAACGCCAAATTGATCGACTCCGTGGCGCCAGCCGTCATCACTAACTCATCCGCACCCACGCCCAGCACTCGCGCGATACGCGACTTGGCTTCGCGGTAGTCACGCTTGACGGCGACCGCCGGTGCATATGGACTGGACGGGTTAAAAAACTTCTCAGAAAAATACGGCTGCATTGCTTCAATCACCAACAGATCCATCGGCGTAGCAGCAGCGTGATCAAGATATATAAATTTGTCTTTCACCTCTTTATTATATCAGAGACGATAACCAGTCTGCGGATCGCGCTTATATAGATCCCGGGAAACTCGTTCGTAATATTCTTTAACCGCCAGTACAAAATTTTGCAACTCGTCTCCCTCCAGATAGCTGTACCGATAATTCGGCTGAACTTTCAAAATACCCTTTGGCTGCACTTCGTAGCGTGTCGTCAACTCCTGTTTTTTGCCATCTTTATCAACAATTTCTTCGTACCAAATCCACGTGTCTTTATCTAAATTAAAAAATTCCCGCCGCGTTACATTAGCTGGCTTTTCACCAAAAATAGTTGCGCCAATCTCGCTTTCTAATTGAATCAACTCGCGCTCGGTAAATTTTTTCAGCGGTCGGTTTTTCTTTTTCAGAGCAGCAACCAAACCAGTACTGCCGTCATCAGCAAAAACTAACTTCAGAGCTTTTTTAAGAATGCTCGGCACTTATTAGCCCTCTGCTTTCTCTGCACGAAATGCACCAAGGTTAGCGCCCATAGACAAAACTTCCTGTATAGCCTTTTTTTCAGGATTCTTCACAGCCTCCAAAGTTCTTCTGTAATCAGTATAGTTTACTTGCTTTTCAGCGCCATCAGAATAAATTAGCGTTGACTTGATCGCCGCGCCGCCTTCAATACCGCCAGTTTTATAAAAATTACCAACCTCATTAGCAGGAAGCTCACCTTTCGCTTTATTATTATAAGACCGCTCCGGCACCCTCACGCTCTGAGACATCTTGCCGTCTCTTTCTGGTGTTTTCAAATTTAAGCTATCTGGCCCAGTTACTCTTCCCTTGTTCATATTTTCTCTCCACTTATATGCCAAAAAGGTTCTTAGTATTGCGAACCGTAGCTTCAGACAAATCGTCAAAAGGTATGTTTCGATTATCCGCCCAATATTTCGCTACCAGTTCTACATATCTTGGCATATTCATCTTACCACGAAATGGCTTTGGTGTCAAGAACGGTGCGTCGGTCTCTAATAATAACCGCTCCAACGGAATGGAGGCGAATAATTCCCGCTGTGCTTGGTCTTTAGTAAAAGTGCTAATTCCATTCAAACCAACGTACAATCCGCGAGCAAACCCCTTGTCTAAATTAAGGCGCGTATCAGTAAAACTGTGCAGTACACCGCGCAGGTCATGGAAATTATCAAAAATCGGCCAAAAATCATCCCACACTGATATCTGGCCAGCTGCGCCATCGCGAATGTGAAAACTAACTGGCAAATCATAATCTATTGCCAGCTGCAGCTGCGCCTCCAGCGCCTGAATCTGCACATCGCGCGGGCTGTGATTGTAATAATAATCAAGACCGATCTCGCCAATCGCCACAATCGGCGAATTATCCTCTCTGCTTTTAAGCAGTTGCTCCACCTCATTCCAGCCATCTTTGCTGTCATGCGGATGAACGCCAACTGCCGCCCAAGTATAGTCGCGATTCGCGGCAAACTCTACTGCTTGTCGACTGCTGCGCTCGTCAGTACCAACACAAATCATGCCGATGCCCGCCGCGATTGTTTGCTGATACAGCTCCTCGCGATTGTCCGCGAAAAACTCGGTATCATGCAGATGACAGTGCGAGTCAATCAAGCGTAAGTCTGCCGCCATACTATTCTCCGCCGTCAGAATCATTATTATTTACCCTGGGCTTCTACTTTTGGGGCGCGCGGATCGGACGTATGTAGATATTTGCGCGGGAATAATGGTGTCAGCTCTGACGGCACGACACCACTGGCAAACATGTCGTGAATTTTCTCAGCAGTTTGCGGCATAAATGGACGAAGCATGTTGGATACTTGAAGCAACGTACCGCTGGCATGCGCCAAAATCTCGCCCAAATGTGCTTCCGCCTCTGGATCTTTGTCGCGTTTTTTAGCAACCTGCCATGGTTGCACGCGCTCGATGTATTGATTGAGCGAACGGATAATCTGCCAAATTTCATCAATTGCTAGGTTAAAATTCAAAGACTCCATATCGGCACGGTACGGCCCCATATCGTGCTCAGATTGCGGCGCATCGCCAATAACGCCGGCTTGATAACTCTGCACCATCTTTGCCACCCGCTGCACCAAATTACCGAGATCATTACCTAGCTCGCCGTTATAAGCCGCTTCAAACTTCTCCCAAGTAAAGTCACCGTCATCTTGTGTTGGCACGTGGCGCAGGAAATAATAGCGAAAGGCCTCGACACCATAATGCGGGATGATGTCAGCGGGACCAACGCCATTACCGAGACTCTTACTCATTTTGGTACCACCAACATTGATAAATCCGTGCACCAACAGCGCCTTTGGCAGCGGCAAATCCAGCGCCATCAGCATCGCCGGCCAAATCCCGGCATGAAAACGAAGGATATCCTTGCCGATCACCTGCACATCCGCCGGCCAAAATGCCTGCCATTCATCAGCTCGGTCAGGATAACCAATGACCGTGATGTAATTACTCAGCGCATCCAGCCAAACATACATCACCTGCGTGTCGTCGCCCGGCACCGGCACACCCCAGCTGAGGTTCTTGCGCGGACGCGAAATTGACACATCTTTCAGGCCATCTTTCATCAACTCCAAAAATTCTTTTTTGCGAAATTCAGGCACAATTTTCATCTTGTTTGATTCAATGGCCTGGCGAATGTTCTCCGAAAAAGCACTGGTTTTGAAATAATAATTTTCCTCGCTCAGCCGTTGGTACGGCGACTGATGATCAGGACAAATGCCATTATTTTCAGCCGCTTCTTTGTCAGTGACGAACGCCTCGCAGCCCTGACAATACCAGCCCTCATAAGTGCCTTTGTAGATGTAACCGGCCGCAGCAAGTTTCTGCCAAATATACTGCACCGCACTAACGTGATGCGGGTCAGTTGTGCGGATAAAATCCGTCGCTGAAATATTCAACTCGGCAATCATGTTTTGGAAATTGCCATGCATTTGGTCGACATAGGCTTGTGGTGTCTGATTTTGGCTGGCAGCCTTGGCAGCAATTTTATTGCCATGCTCATCCACGCCCGTCTGGAAACGTACTTCACGACCATTTTGCTGCTGATACCGCGCCCACACATCCGCCAACATGTAGTCCATGGCATGCCCAATGTGCGGCAAACCGTTGACATAAGGAATAGCAGTGGTAATGTAGGCGTGTTGTTTAGTCATGATATATATTATATCACCCCCTTGGCAAAAATGAACGAAAAGGAATTTCTAGCATACTTGCCACAAGTAGAAGCCTTCTCGATTGCGCACCGCTATTAAATTACCTGCCGCGCTTTAATATAACAGCGCCAAACAGCACGAACATAGCGGCCGCAGAAAAAGACGATACCATATCTACGCCCGTATCGGCTAATTTAGCCGATGGCTTTGAGCTACTATTTGGATTATTATTCACCGTATCTAGAGAGGCATGATCAGGATTTTTAGTCCATTTTGCATACAAAGTTAAGTTGTTATCCGGCATCGTGTCATTTGCGAAGTTCCAAGCCGTCGTAAAAGCAGTATCCGTGTACCACCCAGCAAAAGTATAACCCTGACGAGTCGGCTCAGCTGGCGCGGTAATTTTATCAGTATAGCTAACCATTTCATCTGCCACCGCAGAACCAGATTGCGAATCAAATGTTACTTTATGTTTTGTACACAATTTTCCATCGCTAGTGATTGTCCAGCCGTGTCCGCCGTCAGCAACAGGCTTCAAGATGTTAGCCCGCGCCGAAGCAGCTGCACAAAATTTCAAACCAGCCGCACCAAGCGACATTGGCGATTTTAGATTCTGCGCATTCCAAGCAATTAGCATAGCATCGTAATTCTGGCGCGAAATCGCTGTATGATCAAGCGCGGCCGCCGCACCAGACAACGGTTTTCCCGGCAAAATAACCAACGAATCCAATCGCCAAGCAGCTAGCGATTGATTGAACGAAGTCGCATCGCTTAAAAAACGAACAAGAAACTGCACTTTCTTCATATCCCACGAGCCAATCGGCTGGTTGAACGACGCTGCCTTTCGGAACATATCATTTGCAATCACGAGATTCGATGTATTCCAATTCGCAATAGAATCGCTACCTCCGTTATTGAAAGTGCTAGCGCCGCTAAACATAGCAGCGGTATCAGTCACATTTGAAACATCCCAAGAACCTATATTTTGATTAAACTGGTTTGCATTTTGAAAGACGCCCGGCATTTTAGTAATAGTTGATGTATTCCAATTCCAGTTAGCAGACTCGCCTTTTAGCGATTTATTTCCGATAAACATCCACGATAAATCGGTAGTTTGGCTTAAATCTGGCGTATCAGTTGCCTTGACATCCATATTCTCCGCGCCAGCAAAGGCAGAACGCATATTCTTCCACTTGTTCGTACCCCATTGATCGATCGAAAGCAGTTTTAGCCTATCACCCCTACCATTCACGATAAACCATGAAAAGGCGCCGCCAATGCGTATAGTGTAGATCCCCGGCGTAGCGTAACTACAAGTATAAGAGGCAGTCTGCCCAGATACCTCAGTTACACCGTCATTATTGCAGTCAACAGTATAATTGTATCCTGAACCGCTTGTCGGAATAACAAACTGAGTGTTTGGCGACCCCGGCTTTCTGGTATCAACAGTAAATACGAAGTCTGTGTTGTTGATAGCGTCAGCTGCGACTTTTGGCGAATAGAGTGTTGATGCAACAAGCACCGACAAGACACCAGACACTAAAATCAGCGACCTTAGTGGCAGCTTAAATTTCTGTATTTTCGTTACTCTAAAATGTTTATTCATGATGATTATTATTATTGTACTTATGCTTTAGCTTTTTGACAATAGATTTTACGGATCGTTCAGCAAACAACAGATCGCGCATCAAGACGAAAGTTGCAAAAAGGTCAATAGAGCATCAATAAACTAATTACCAAATTAGCATATCTCTAACTAAACATAAATGCTACCTACCTTCATGTTATAGCCAACAAATTAAATTTGTTTTATTAATTTAATTAGAATAAATCCAGTCACTATAAATCCAGCAGTCGCAAAAAGAAGCATTGACACATCCGAGCCAGTCTCGGCCAGCTTGGTTGATGAGCTTGAATTGTTTTCCGAAGCACCACCGCTTGTTGCAACAGACTTAGGATTCTTGATCCACTTTGCATATAAAGTTAAATTACTGTCTGGCATAGTATCGACAGCAAAGTTCCAGGCTCTCGCAAAAGTGTTATCCGTATACCACCCAGCAAAAGTATAACCCTGCCGATTTGGCACAGCTGGCGCGGTAATTTTATCAGTAAAAACAACTTCTTGGTTGGCAATTGCCATTCCGCCCTGGGTATCAAAAACTACAGTATGCTTCGGACACTCCTTTGCATCGCCATTGATAGTCCAGCCATGCCCGCCGTCGGCGACTGGCTTGATTAGATTTTTTCTAGCCGCATCAGCAGTGCAATATTTCAACCCGGCGGCTCCTAGTATAAGTGGTGAGTTAGTTGATTGAATATTCCAAGATATCAAAGTAGCATCATAATTTTTCGTAGACAAGCCGCTATTATTCAACATTCTAGGAGCGCCAGACCAATAGCTGTTGGGCAAACCGGTTGTCGAAACTAACGAATCTAGCCGCCAGCCCGCCAAAGATTGATTAAAAGCGCGAGCACCATTAAACATTTCACTCATCAACTCGGCTTTCGAAACATCCCACGACCCTATCGGCTGATTAAACTTAACTGCGTTTTGAAACATTGCATTCATTGCAGTCATTTTACCAGTGTTCCAGTTTTTAATTGAATCGCTGTCGCCATTATTGAATGATGTCGCATTATTAAATAAACCGCCAGCAAAAACAACGTTAGACACATCCCACGACCCGATGTTTTGATTGAAATTTTCAGTATCGCTAAACGCACTACCCATATTAGTAACGGTCGAGGTGTTCCAATTCCAGTTAGCATTCTCACCCTTGAGAGAAGTATTGCCTCTAAAGACAGAGTATATCGAGTCAGTCTGCGACAAATCGGGAGTATCAATCGCCTTTATATCCATATTTGCAGCACCGTAAAACGAAGCCACCAACGATCTCCATTTATTCTTCCCCCACTGATCAATAGAAATCATCTTCAATTTATCGCCGCCGTTATTGAGATAAAACTCTGGAAACATACCTCCGATACGAATCGTATATACGCCAGGCGTAGCGTAGCTGCAAGTATAAGATCCAGTCTGAGCGGTTGCTTCAACCGTACCATCATTATTACAATCGATAGTATAATTATATCCGCCTCCTCTTATCGGAATGACGAACTGGGTATCTGGCGACCCAGATTTGCGCGTGTCCACGGTAAACACAAAATCTGTGTCATTGATGGCGTCGGCGACAGCTTTTGGCGGGTAAAACATAGGACCAGAAAACGCTGTTAGCACACCTATTGTCACGGCCAACGCCTTGATGGCCAATCCAAATTCCAGCCTTTTTGTTTTCCAACATCTATTCATTTGGTACCATTATACTTATACTTTATTTTTTTAGCAATATACTAATACTAATCAAGATAGCACACAACATTGCCAAGACGTCTTGGAGCTCATTTAGTAGATTTTATCTCTGCCAGCACTGCGAATCTTCCCCCTGTATCGCCAGCTGAATGTGAGAAATAATTTGAATCATCTGCCGTATCAATTGGCGAAATGAAAATGTTATCACCAGGAACGCCCGCCCGGACGGCCAACGAACGATTAAATCCTTGCATATCCAGATAAATTCCGTCAGCCGTTTGACGGCAGAAATTTTGCCAATTCGTATCATTTATATGATTGAAATAATCCATACGATAATTTTTCTGGGTGATGCTTGGCGACATCCAAATTTGTAAATCTTTTGCCTGGCTACCGCGCTCGACAAAATACCGAACTGCCCGAGGCATTAACTGCGCAACCGTCGAATGCCGACCCAAATGCGC
Source organism: Candidatus Saccharimonadota bacterium (assembly GCA_905373795.1). Taxonomy (GTDB): domain Bacteria; phylum Patescibacteriota; class Saccharimonadia; order Saccharimonadales; family Saccharimonadaceae; genus Nanosynbacter. Next base: position 114,291 of record CAJPUO010000002.1, on the reverse strand, counting down.
CAGCATAAGCGCCCGGCGTTTTGGATCATAGATGACGGTGGCGATACAGTCCGCCACTGGCAGGAACAATCCTACACCAGCCATTTCGGTATATAGCGCGTCAGCAAAAATCCCCTCGTTGTTGTGTTGGGTCGTGTCAGTTTCAGTGACTTCGATGGTAGTATCAAAAGTTTGCGCTTGATCATATGAAATCACGTGATAAACAACGTCGTCATACTTAACGCCGATTTGATCGCAAAACCGCCGCCGATTATTCACTATCTCAGCTACGTGGCGACCGCGAATACGATTGAGCATGGTGCCGTCGTCTTTCGACGAAACCGCAACCAACAGATCAAGCGGAAAGCATGTCGGCTGATCTGCCGCAATCATCGCGTCCGCCATTCTTTGAGCAGCCGCTGCCAATCGTCAATCGCCAAATCTTCAGCACGGACATCAGGCGAAATGTTAGCCTTTTTCAGCAACTGCTCGGCGCTAGCTTTACTGACGCCCAGTCCGCCGCTCAAGCTGGAACGCAGTTTTTTACGCTTGGCTGAAAAACCGGCTTTGACAACACGGAAAAAATCTTTTTGGTCTTCATTAGCAACGAGTGGTTCATCGCGGGTCCTCAGCACAACCACCTGCGAGTCGACTTTTGGCGGCGGCGTAAAAAACTGCCGCGGCACTTCGATGTCTAGCTCTGCCTGGGCAAATAGCTGCGCGCTAACCGCTAAAATACTCATCTCACCAGGTTCCGCCGCGATACGCTGGGCAACCTCTTTCTGTACCAGCAGCGCCGCCAAACTTGGTTTATTCTCCGCCGTCATCAACTTTTCAATAATCTTGCTAGTGATATAGTACGGCACGTTGGCGACTACTTTATAGCCAGCTGGCAACTGATTCAAATCAAACTGCAAAATATCTTCATTGATCACTTCCAGATTTTTGCCAGGAAATTGCCCCGGTAACTTGCGCGCCAAACCCCCATCAAACTCCACCGCCACTACGCGCTGAGCTCGCGCCAATAACCGACTGGTCAAGGTGCCAAGCCCTGGCCCAATTTCCAAAACCACATCATCTTTACCAAGTTCCGCCGCCTCGGCGATCTCCGCCAAGATCTCTGGGTCGCGCAGCCAATGCTGGCCTAACTCTTTTTTCGGCCCATGCGCTGACGCCATCTAGCGACCATCTCCGTTAGTCCAGTCAGTCGCCAGGTCAAATCCATGCGGATGCCGAGCAGCAAACCCGCCAGTATCATACACCTTGCCAGGACCCATGCTGGTTTCCACCACCGAACAGCGCGGATAATTACCATAATTTGCCGCCACTAAAATATAGCCGTCCTTGTCCACCTTAGCACCGTCCGCCCGCACCGTGTAGCCACCGCCGCCGCAGGCGTTAGCAACAATATTCATCGGTAAATCATAATAAGTTTCGCGGTGCGCTACGCCTTTAGAATCGGTGAATATTTGCGCACCCTTGCCTTTGGTTAGCGGATTTTTCGGCTTGGTGCCGATCACTTCGATTTGCTTTTTAGGCTGCTTAATGATTTCATGAGAAACCTCTCTGCGGCTGACTTCAATCCCATTATTAGCCTCAACTTTATAAGTCACTTTTTTAATTCCTTTTTCGCCCAGCTGTTTAATCTGCTTAAAGCCAATCGGCTGCGTATCGTCTTTCGTTTGCTCAACCGGAAAAGCAATCTCCACATCCTCGGTTATCGTCCGCCGCTTGGCTCGTTCAATTTTCATCGCCAGGCTGGCGCCGCTAACCAGCAAATTTTCCGGATTAGAAAAATCGATCTTATCCTCACGATACAGTATAATCCCCGCTTTTTTAGCAATTCTGATCGGTGACTGTTCGGCGGTAATTACTTGACGGCTTTTCGTGCCGTCGATAACCGTCACCATCCGAGCACGATGAATATTTACCTGAAATTTCGTGCCAGTTAGTTCCATATCGATATTCGGCTCAATTACATCTCGCTTTTCATCAACTGTAATGCCTGCCGCCCGTAAAGCCTGACGAACCGTTAGTGCATTCGTAACAATCGTTTTTTCCGAATCTCTATCATGAATACTCACTAGACGCGTAGAAGCCCCGGCTTTATCTGCACTTTCAGCTTTTACTATGCGATTAAATAAAAATCCGCCAGATATAATAACTCCGATTGCTACAATCGCGCCGAAAAAATAATTACAACGTCTTTTTATTGCCATATTATCGACAACTCCACGACCTATATTATAAATTAACCACGCTTAAAAATCCAGCAACCCATAGATAGAGTCCATTATACCAGAAACCTGTTAAATCACCCTGTTCACTTCTTCCAACGTCGTTTCACCGCGCAGCGCTGTTAATACCCCTGCCTGCAGTAGCGTCACCATGCCGTTCTTCTTCGCTTCCGCCTCAATAGCTTCAGTATGAATATCGACCACGTCGCCGCGTAAAAAGCTTTGGATGTTTTCTGTCACCACCAACTGCTCCATTACCGGAATACGCCCCTTATAGCCAAACGGTACATCGGGAGTCGGTACTGGTCTCCATAACTTGAATGTATCCAGATCCGGACAGTCAACGTTCTCCGGCAAATCTGCCAAAACCTTCTTTACCCACTTGCGCGTAGCTTCATCCGGTTCGTATTCTTCCTTGCTCTCGTCCCAAAGTTTACGCACCAACCGCTGGGCAATTAATAATCGTACCGCCGAACTAAAAATAGGGTTTTGCCCAATCATGTCAATGATACGGCTGAACGCCGCCGCAGTTGAATTGGCGTGGAAGCTGGAAAGCACCAAGTGTCCGGTAATCGACGCCTGGATAGCTGTCCGCGCAGTCTCCTGATCGCGAATCTCACCAACCATCACCACATCCGGGTCAAGGCGCAAAACACTGCGCAAACCATCAGCAAACCGCTGCCCGGCAGTCGTATCAATCGGAATCTGCGTAATCCCCGGAATTGTGTTTTCCACCGGATCTTCCAGCGTAATAATTTTCCGATCTGAAGTATTCAACGCATTCAAAATACTATACAGCGTTGTCGACTTTCCCGAGCCAGTCGGACCAACCATCAACAGCATGCCGCGCGGATGCGAAATAATTTCATCAATTTGCTCGCGTTCTTCCTTGGAAATACTTAAAAGATCCAAATTTAGCATTGATGTATCAAAGTTAAACAAACGCAGCACCAAGTCCATTCCGTAAATCGTCGGCACTGCCTCAACGCGCAAATTTAATAAATGAGACGCGCCGTCGCGGTGAATTACTTGCTGCATGTGGCCAGACTGAGGCTCGGTGGCTGCCGTGGAAATATTAGCGTGAGACGCCAGCGTTGCCATAATCACCCGGTAGCGGTCGCGGCTTAGTTCTGCCACAGTGTGCAAAGCGCCATCAACGCGCATTCGCACCCGAATTGATTCGCGCTGATTCTCAATATGAATATCGGACGCGCCTAGTTTATCAGCCTGGTCAATCAAATAGTTAAAAACGTCATTTGTACCGACTGTCGCTAAAATCTGCGTCACCTGCGCCAACGTGTCGCTGTCGCCTTCTTTAGCAATTTCGATATCATCGTAAATTATCTTTTTCGGCGGATCAAACCGCAGCATAATCGACCGGAACGCCGAGCCGGAAATTAAAGAGAAAAAAATCCGCCGGCCTTCGTCGGTATATTCCCTGGTCATCTGCGCCATTAAAGATTGCGGCGTTTGCGATGTTACTGCAAATCGGTACGACTGATCTTCTTCATTGAATGACAATGGTACGATGCGGCCTTCGTACATTTCGTCAATTGTCAGGATATCCCGCAATAACGGCATAGTACTCTCAAACTCGCGGCCATCCAAATAAGGCAAACCTAAAATCGACGCCCGATGGCGTGTTGCGTCCTCGTCTTGGTCGCGGCGGCGCGCTTGGATCTTTTCCTCGTCCATAAGAAAAATTATAGCAAAAAGCTTACGTTTTGGCGAATGCTATAATGAGAGCATGAAACCGGAGATAACGCTATTACTGCACAATATTCGCTCTACATATAATGTCGGGGCAATCTTTCGTACCGCCGAGGGGTTTGGCGTGAAAAAAATTATTCTCAGCGGCTATACGCCGTACCCGGACTTGAGCTTGAATAGCGAGGCGCCGAGTTGCGCATTTGTCAGCGGCGAAATATGCCAGAATGATCCGCGCTTACCACACATCCGCCAGAAAATTACCCAGCAAATCCACAAAACCGCGCTGGGAGCGGAAAGTTTGGTGTCGTTTGCATTTTATGAAGATATCAATGACTGGCTGGACGATAACGAACAAAACGAGAGCTTGCCGATCGTCGCTCTGGAACAGTCAGACTACAGCGTCATGCTGCCAGATTTCCAACCGCCGGACAAATTAGCACTGCTGCTGGGCGAGGAAGTCCATGGCATTACGCCTGAGCTTTTAGAACAATGCCAGCACATCGTGGAAATCCCCATGTCCGGACAAAAAGAGTCGTTTAACGTGTCGGTAGCGGCCGGAATTGCTTTATACGGACTGACGGTCAGAAAATAGCGTTAATTTTTATAAAAAATAATAACAGAGGTGGCGATGTATATTATGACACATTTTCTGAAAAATGTGTTGACATTTCTGATTCAGTATGATATATATATCAGCTTTTGCTCAAAGTTTCGTATAAAGGGCAGAAGTTGCCCTTTAGCTTTGAGCGAGAGTCTCCTGAAAGGAGAGATCATGAATAACAACATCGGGTGTGGCTGTGTCCTTGCGCTCGCCCTTTGGGCGGGAGGAGTCGCCTTAGCCGCGGTCATACTCATGGCTCTGACCGGAGCGCTTCACGACTCCGGTCTTGGATACATCCCTCACCTGTCATTCTGGCAGGCCGTTGGATTCTGGCTGTTTCTCTCAGTGATTGCTACCCCATTCAGAGGAGGCAATAACAAGAGCTAAGGGTGCCCACCGAAAATCGCTTGCCGAATTGGCTCAACCTGGTTGAAACGTATATCGCGTTTCCTGGGTTGAGATACACCCAATTCCGGTTTGAGCCAGTTCGGTGGGCTATTTTCTTTGTAAGTCAGTACTCTCTATTTATCACTGCACTTTAACACACTCTTTACCCAGCAGCTGCTCTAGTTTTTTAATAAGCGCATCATCTGCTTCAACTTTGAACGGCAGGCGCATGGCTGACTTTTTTTCTTCGCCCAGCACCAGCACTACATCCGTCATACCGGCATAATCGCCGCACACTGACTTCATTTTTATCAGCGCATCGTGATTATTCGGATCTTTAACATGTACAAATAATTTTACTGCCGGCATTTCCGCAGCAGCAACTGACACCGCAGGTTGTTTAGCAGCCGTCTGAACTGCCGCGCTCGCATGCTTCAATCCGTCCGATCCGCCAACAGAACTGCGGCGCTGATTTTTATAAGCTGCCCGCCGCTCTTTCTTTACTGCGGTGCTGATTTTTGGCGCATCCATTTTACGGCCGGTCGACTCGTAGTTATCGACGTCGTCATCAGTAATCATAATAATATCGTCGGCAATCAGCTTGCTCTCGCCGCCCAAATTACCGTCGCGATCCCGCGCCGAATTCTTGCCGGATACCCGAATCACTGCGTCTTGTTGCAGCTTGGCGCCAACTTTTTCATACAGGTTTGGGAAAACTATTACTTCGCCTTCGCCAAACTTATCCTCAATTCCCACGAAAGCCATCTTTGAACCGCTTTTTGTGACAATCGTCCGCACCGAATTGATAATTCCCCCGACGGTCATCGTCCGGCTGTCGTACTCCGGAATTAACTGCGTTAACGGCTGGGCTTGCTCGCTTAGATACGTCTCATACTTATCAAGCGGATGGGCGCTAATATACAAGCCCAACAGTTCCCGCTCCCACGCCAGGCGCTCTTTGTCCGTATGTTGGACTGGCGCTTTTTGCAAGTTTAGCATTGACTGCACGCCCGATCCTTCGCCGCCAAGCATACCAAACAAATCCGTCTGACCGCTGGCAGCTTCTTTTTGAAGTTTGGAAGCAAAAGCAGTAATCGCGTCAAGATTGAATAGCAAATCCGACCGATCGCCTATGTCATCAAAGGCGCCGGATTTAATCAGCGATTCCCAAGCTTTGCGGTTGAATTTACTAGTCGAGACACGCTTGGCAAAATCTTCCACCGAAGAAAACGCGCCTTCTTCGCGCGCACGCAATACTTCCTCCACTGCGCCAACGCCGACGCCTTTCACCGCCGACATGCCGAAGCGAATTTTATGCTCGTTCGGCACCACTGCAAACTCAATGAACGACTCATTAACGTCCGGGCTTAATACGTCAATCCCCATATGTTTACACTCAGTCATTTCAATCGCCAAACGATCTGTGTCGTCGTGATCGCTGGTCATTAGCGCCGCCATGAAAGCGTCCGGATAGTGCGCCTTCAGGTAGGCCGTCCAATAGGCAATCAAGCCGTAGCAAGCGGCGTGCGACTTATTAAAGCAGTAATTAGCGAATTCCTCCAGCTGCGTCCAGAAAGTTTCTGCCATTTCGCGGGTGGCGCCGCCAACTTTGACCGCGCCCTCGACGAACTCCGGCTTAACCTTTTTCATTAGGTCGATTTTTTTCTTACCGACGGCTTTACGCAGCGTATCAGCCTGGCCGCCAGTGAAGCCGCACCATTCCTTGGAAATTTGCATAAATTGCTCTTGGTAGACCAAAATACCGTAGGTGTTTTCCAGCGAATTGCGCATGCCCTCGTGCAAGTAGGTAATCGGCTCTTCGCCGTGCTTGCGGCGGATAAAGCTATCGATAAACTGCATCGGCCCCGGACGGTACAAAGCCACCATAGCGATGATATCCTCGAAATGTGTCGGCTTGAGCGCCCGCAGGTAGCGTTTCATGCCCGCCGATTCTAACTGGAACACGCCAGTGGTGTCGCCGCGCTGGAATAGCTCGTACGTTGGCTTGTCATCGAGCGGTAAATGCGCCAGATCGATTTCTTCTTTATAAACTTTTTTGATAATACGCATGGCATTATTAATAATCGTTAAGTTTGAAAGGCCTAGAAAGTCCATCTTCAGCAGTCCCAATTCCTCAACCTCGCCCATCGGGAACTGCGTCGCCACCACGCCCTTTTGTGCCATTTCTAGCGGAATATAATTAACCAGCGTGTCCGGCGCAATCACCACGCCGCAGGCATGAACGCCGTGGCTGCGAATCGTGCCTTCTAGCTGAATGGCGTAATCTAGAACCTCTTTAGCGGTAGGGTTATTCTCGTACTCCTTACGCAAATCAGCGTCCTCTTTAACGCTAACCGACAGCGGAATGTGCCGACCCTGGTTTGGCGGCGGTACCAACTTAGCCAAGCGGTCGCTCTCGGCATATGGCACTTCCAGCACCCTAGCGACATCGCGCACCGCCATGCGGCCGAACATCTTACCAAAGGTAGCGATATTACTGACGTGATCTTCGCCGTATTTCTTAGCACAATATTCAATCACCTCGTCGCGGCGCGTATCCTGAATATCGACATCGATATCCGGCATGGAAATACGATCTGGATTAAGGAAACGCTCAAACAGCAGACCATACTTCAGAGGATCAAGGTCGGTAATGTTCAGTGCGTAGGCAATAATTGATCCGGCGGCGCTACCACGGCCCGGGCCAAAAACAATCCCTTGAGATTTACCCCAGTTAATAAAATCCTGAACGATTAAGAAATAGCCCTCATAACCCATGTTACCCATCACGCCCAGCTCCATCTCGGCGCGCTGGCGAACTTCGTCAGACAATTGCGGGATGATATCTTCAGGGTCTAGCCTCTCGGCTTCCTCTTTCGAAGCGCCATTATAACGCTGCAGCAAGCCCTGATAAGTCAATCTCAGCAGATACGAGTGCTCGTTCTCACCTTCAGGCAGCGGATATTTAGGGATAAGAATGCGGCCCAGCTCAATTTCAACGTTACAGCGGTCAGCCACCTTTTTAGTGTTACGAATTACCTCGGGATATTCCTCTCCCCAGTGAGCGATGATATCGCGCGGGTCGGTCAAGTGCAGTTCAAAGTCTTTCAGACTCATCCGCTTTTCATCGCTCAAGTACGAACCAGTACCGACACACAGCAAAATTTCGTGCGCGTCTTGGTGATCATGTGTCAAGTAGTGCCCGTCGCAAGTCACCACCATCTCGATGTCCAGTTCCTTCGATAATTTAATCAAGCCCTCGTTGATTTTTGCCTGGACGTCCCAGTGCGTATTTGACTTCGGGTGACCGTGGTCTTGCAACTCCAGATAGTAGCGGTCGCCCAGAATCGATTTATACCATTTGGCAATATCGCGGGCGCGGTCGTAGTCATCTTCTTTGAGAGCTACGCCAATTTCACCGCTAGCACAGCCGCTCATCACAATTAAACCTTCGTTCAACTCCTCCAGCAAGTCGTGATCAATCCGCGGTTTGTAATACATACCCTCCAGATTAGCCTGCGTCGATAGCTTCATCAGATTATGAAAGCCGGTATTGTTCATCGCCAGCACCGTCAAGTGAAAGCGCTGCTTATCCTTGGCCGGATCGCGGTCAAAGCGCGAGCGCGCCGCTACGTATGTCTCGATACCAAGGATCGGCTTGATACCAGCCTTTTTGGCAGTTTTATAATAGTCAAGGATACCGCTCATCGTACCGTGATCAGTTACTGCCGCCGCTTCCATACCGAACTCCTTGACCTTATCAACCAAATCATTGATTTTAGTCAAGCCGTCTAGCACCGAATGAAAGGTATGATTATGCAGGTGCACGAAATCTGACGGCTTCAAAGCCGCCGGCAAAGATTGTCCACTATTTCCCCCAGTCATTGCTAATAATTATAGCATGTTATTGACGGTGCCGCATCGTCTCGATTAGATGATTGATAAAATCAGCCAGCGGCGGAAAAATATCAGCAAACTGGCCTAGCAGCCAAACCAGCAAGGTAATCAACAGCGTAGCCCCCAGCGCGCTGCCAATACCAAAGAAGATACCGCGAATAAAATTCATCCAATAGACTTGACGGCGCGAACGATGAAAGTCAAAAAACAAATCTTCTAAAATCGCCTGCCGCGCGCCGTTTTCATTGTCGCGAACAATTTTCCGCGCCAACTTATTTGATTGTTTTTTGTTTGGTTTTTCTGCCATTTCCCGCCTTCTTTTTAGTAAAATACTTGGCTAAAAATCCATGCTTTGAAGTCAATTTTTTTCGCTAGTTCTGCACCAATTGAAACAGCACTGACAATTCCGCTAAATCCAGAAATTCGCTGAGTTATCGCCTCTACTTTTTGCTGGGTTTGGCGAATCTGCCGTGTCAGCTTAATAATGGAAATTGTCATGACGATCAGCATGACGACAAATACCGCCATCAACGCTACTAGTACTATTAACAAACCATTCATGCTTTTTACTATACACTATTTCAAGCGGCTTGTCAGATGAGCACGCAAGTCCCCGCCAAAATTCGGATCGCGCAGACCAAAGTCAATCACCGTCTTCAAATATTCCAATTTATCGCCGGTATCATAATATGTGCCGTTGGTGATTTCTACGCCGTAAAAATCAAATCCGTCGTCAATCATTTCTTGCATAATCGGCTGGACAGTAAATTCGCCGCGACCGTCAAATTTTTCCTTAGCTTTCTCTAAATAACCAAAAATCTCGCCTGGCAGCAAATAGCTGCTGACACTCGCCAGATCGGACGGCGCATTGGTTTTTCCTGGCTTTTCGACAATATTGGTCATTTTAATAACGCCGCCTTTAATTTGCTGGCCATTGATAACACCATAACGATCAAATTCCGAATCGTCGGTAATTTTCTTACACGACAGCACCGCACCGTGCAAACTTTCTGATGCCTCAATCATTTGTCGAAAACGGCTCGGGCTGGCAGCGATAAAATCATCAGCAAAGGTATAAATCACCGGCTCATCGTGGCGAATTAAATGTGAAGCGCAAGCCAGCGGCGTAGCATTGCCGTACGGACCTTTCTGACGGATGTAGACAAAATTAGCCATCTCGGACAAGCGCTGAACGATGTCGATTAGCGGTTGTTTTTTGGCACCGCCAGCGCGCAGATTGGCGAGCAGCTCTTCGTTTGGCGTATCAAAATGGTCTTCGATCGCCCGCTTGTTGGCGCTACCGATGATAATGATATCCTTAATGCCAGCCTCCACCAATTCCTCGACGACATACTGAATAATCGGCTTGTCGATTAGCGGCAACATTTCTTTAGGCATGGCTTTGGTCTGCGGCAAAAACCGGGTGCCGAAACCAGCGGCGGCGATGATAGCTTTGGTTGGTTTTTTCATTATATTAAACTCCTCCTCTATACCATTTCTGAAGTGTCGAACTTTATAATTTTTCGCGGATTAATTTCTGAGCGAGGCTCGGATTGGCCTGTCCTTTGGAACGCTTCATGACTTGACCGACTAGGTAGCCGATAGCTTTATCCTTGCCAGCTTTAATGTCAGCAATGGAAGCTGCTGAGGCCGGGTCGCTGAGCACCTCATCAACGATGGCAGCGATGGCGCCTTCGTCAGACACCTGTAGCAAGTTTTTCTCCTTGGCGATATCCTCCGGCATAACGCCAGCGTACTTTTCATTGAATAAATCGAGAAAGATTTCCTTGGCACTGTTCGAGCTAATCGTCCCTTTTTCAGCCAGTAGCGCCAAGTGTGTTAAGCGGCGCGGACCGACTAATCCAGACTCGACTTTTTGATAGTCTAATTGTTCGTCCGGCGTGGAAGCAAATAAGTTGAAACTTCGTTTAGCTAGCCGGTCGTAAGTCTGGCGATCAACATTCAAATCCTCCAGCACTGATTGCTCGTTGCTATCAGTCAGGGAGTAAATGGCGTCCAGAGTTTTGGCAGCTTCCTGATGAGCTAGCACCGTATCAATTACCGAATGATCCAGCTTCAAGTCTACCCAGCGTTCTCGGTATTCGTTCGGCAGCATTGGCACTTCAGCCTGGATCCGAGCAATTTCCTCGTCGCTCAGCACCACTGGCGGAATGTCAGCATCGGGCATGTAGCGATAGTCCTGAGCGTCTTCTTTCGAGCGCTGTGAAGTAGTAATTTGCTTGTCATCGCTCCAACCGCGAGTTTCCTGCACTACCGGTTCGCCGCGCTCTAGCAGGTCAACTTGACGCTTAAACTCGTATTCAGCGGCACGCTCGACGCTGCGGAATGAATTAAGATTCTTCACTTCCGCGCGTTTGCCGAGCTCGGTCGCACCTTTCTTGGCCACCGAAATATTAACATCAAACCGCATGTTGCCGTGATACAAATCACCGTATGTCACGCCAGCGTAGACCATCAACTTATGAAGTTCCGAAGCGTACGTCTTAGCCTCCTCGGCAGAATGGATGTCCGGCTCAGAGACGATTTCGATCAGCGGCGTACCAGCGCGGTTGAGGTCAACCAGCGAATAGCCGTCGTGGTGCGTCAACTTGCCGGCATCCTCTTCCATGTGCGCGTGGTGAATCCGCACCCGTTTGAGCGAACCGTCTTCTAGCGGCGCATCGACATAGCCAGCCAAAATGATCGGCTGGTACATCTGCGAGGTCTGATAACCCTTTGGCAGGTCAGGGTAGAAATAATGCTTGCGATCAAACCGGCTAACGCGAGCAATCGGCGCGTTCAACGCTTTACCGGCGCGCACCGCCAGCTCGACAGCGTGCTTATTCAGCACCGGCAGCATACCTGGCAGACCAAAGTCAATCTCATGCGTTTTTTCGTTCGGCTCAGCATTACGCGCGTCATTATCGGCCGGGCTAAACAGCTTGGTTTTGGTTGCCAGCTGGACATGGCACTCGATGCCAATGGTCATTTCATATTCATCATATACGCTCATTATAATGCTCCCAAATCTTTTAGTGCTTGCTCAAAGCTCGTCATAGCTCGCCGAAAACTTTGCGCGGTTAGTTTCACTTTAGTCTCGTGAGCAATTTGATTGCGCAATTTGTGCGCCGCCCACAAACCATTTTCATCCGTCCAATCACCCTTGCGGGTTTTCAGCCTGTCGCCCATTGTCGCGCCCGCCACGCCGCAGTCGCGCATGGCTTTGTCGAGCAGCTTGTCGGCTTTGACAATTGCCATCTGCAAGCTGTCCGAGTTACCCGCCTTAGCGCCGCGCTGAATTGCCCGCCAAACTTTTTGATACATTTCTCTGTCAAGCTGCTTGTGTCCGCGCGATGTCAATTGGATAAAAACGATCAACAAACCGCCGATTAACAACGCCGCCACTACCAGCGCAATCAACAAGCCGTCCATCAGGCAGCCTCCACTTCCGCCGCTAACTTCAGCAAGTTACCGTCCGACTGATAATCACCAATCAACTGCACACCAATTGGCAAGCCCTCGTCGTTGCTTCCAGCCGGCACGGAAATTGCTGGTAGTCCAGCCAGGCTGGCTGGTACGGTCATAATATCCGCTAGGTACATTTTGATCGGATCATTGGTATTTTCACCAAGTTTGAACGCTGGCGTTGGTGCTGTCGGCATTAATAGCGCGTCGTACTCAGCAAACAATTCCTTAAACTCGTTAATAAGCAGCGTACGTGCTTTCTGCGCCTGCATATAATAGGCGTCAAAAAAGCCGCTCGACAACACGAAACTACCGATCATAATCCGCCGCTTATTCTCCGTCATAAAACCTTCGTTACGGCTGCGGCCGTACAATTCCGCCAGCGTTTTCACTTCGGCCGCCCGGTGACCATAACGTACGCCGTCATAGCGCGCCAGATTTGACGATAATTCTGCCGGCACAATGATATAGTACATCGCCAGCGAATATTGCATCATGTCCAGATCTACTTCTTCAATTCCATAACCCAGCTGCTTCAATTTTTCAGCATAATCAAGCGTTTTTTGGCGAACTGCCGCGTCCACATCGTCAGTCATACATTGCTTGACCAAGCCAATCTTCTTCTTGGTAAAGCCCGGCTGATGCTGCCAAAAATCCGGCAGCGTCGTCATGTCCTTATCGTCGCGGCCCGCCATAATTTCCATCACCAAATTAGCATCATCAGCATTCGTCGCGAAACAGCCAATCGTGTCCGTGCTCGAGGCCATAGCCACCACGCCGTAGCGGCTGACTGCGCCGTAGGTTGGTTTGACGCCGACCACGCCGTTAAAACTGGCTGGCTGGCGAATCGAACCGCCAGTGTCTGTTCCCAGCGCAAATGGCACCACGTCAAGCGCCGTCACCACCGCCGAGCCGCCCGACGAGCCGCCGGCTACGCACGCTTTATCTACAGCGTTTTTTGTCGGACCAAAGGCTGAATTTTCCGTCGAACCGCCGTGAGCAAAGGCGTCCAAGTTCGCCTTGCCAATGCAAATTGCACCTTCAGCTTCTAATTTTTCAACGGCTGTTGCCTGGAGCGGCGCCTCAAAATTCTCGAGCATTTTTGAAGCAGCAGTTGTCGGCGCCCCAAAGGCCAAGAAATTATCTTTTACCACAAACGGCACGCCAGTCAGCCGCCCAGAAATTTCACCCTGATCAACCTTGGCTGCTCGCTCCAGCGCCCGTTCTTCCGTTAAACTCAACAATGCGTGATAATCTTCAACTTCGCGCGCTCGCCGCAGTGCTTCTTTAACATTTTCGACTGCGCTCTTTCCGGTAAAATCACTAATCCGACTCATTACAATACCTGCGGCACTTTCACTTGATTATTCTGTTTCTCAGGCGCCATCTCAAGCAACTTTTCTGCAGGAATACCCGACCGAACCTCATCTTCGCGCCAGACATTCTCTAGTCCCGTCACTTGATAAGTTGGCTCCACACCCGCCGTATCAAGCTCGCCGAGCTGCTCAATATAGCCAATTATATTTTCCAAATCTTGGCGCAGTCCATCAACTTCATCATCGGCTAATGCCAGACTACTCAAACTCGCCAGGTGCTGAATATCACTGGTAGAAATAGTTGTCATATAGATTATTATATCACTTTGGAAGCCAACTTAGTACTGAATAAAGCGAGGGGTATACAAACGAGACCATCTGCGAACTTAATGTCCTTCAGATAGCAGCCTATTGTGCTGCTAGGCAGTATTTATAACCATTTGAACAGACTCTTATATTACTCAACAGTCAAGATATCCAAACCCTCTATACTATCGTATAAACCATCACTCACAATAAACTTACTTTTGGAAGTCTAGTCGCTTACGTAACTTTCAAAGTTCTTCTGTAGCCGCAACCTATTAGAACTACCAGAGTTTACACTGCTTCTTGAACTTACTCCGCCATGAAGTTTTACAGCCATAGTGATAGCGCCAGCTAGCAGAACAGCAGCTGAAGCTGCAACCAATACTAATGTCAGAGTCTTAGAAGTATTCTTGCCTTGAACAATTTTATGGACGAAAAACGCCGAAGTTGACACAACCGCCAGCGCTAGTAAGTACGGTAAGAACTCGCCAAGATACAAACTCTTATAAATTTCACCAGCACCGCTAACGCCAATGAACAAAAGCGAGTTGACAAGAATACTAGCCAACTTCGCAACCAGCCCAACAGCTGGCAATAACAACGCGCCAAGACCACCGTAAGTTATTAATTTATAAGCTGTACGATTAGTATAACCCTCACGCTCTGGCACGGTCCTAGAAACTCGCGAAAACAGCACAAACGATAAAACTGAGAATAGCAGTGTTAATACAGCCGCCGCCACAATCCCCGTACCCGGCGTTACCATGCTTGGAGATAGATACCCACGCACAAATGAAGTGGTTACCGACGCAGTACCAGCCCAAAGCCCGAATACGCTTACTATTGTGTCAATAAGTAAAAAAGCAGCTGCTACAGCCGAACCCATCGCAAAAGCGTATTCAAATGTCAACAACTTTGACTTGCCCTTATTTGGATCAACGTATGCTGCATATTGCGGATATGCCTGATAATTTGCCGCTGGCATCGCAGGTGCAGCCGCTTCTGGCTGTGCGACATTATTCTCTGGCTGTGATTGTTGTTTAGTTGCCATAATACCTCCTAATCTAATAATAATTCTATTCTACATGGTCTGGCGAATTTCTGCAATCAAATCGCGCAGCTGGGCAGCTTTTTCAAATTCTAGGTTGGCGCTATGCAGCTCCATTTGACCAGTCAACTCCTTAATTAGCGTCGGATATTCGTCCTTTGGAATCTTCTTCAAATCAAGTTTTGGCTTTTTGTCTGATTCTTTTTGCGGGATGATAGAGCGCAGGCCATCGTCAATTTTCTTCTGGATGGTTTGCGGCGTGATGTCGTGCCCCTCGTTATAGCTCTGCTGAATCTGCCGCCGACGATTCGTCTCGTCAATCGCCGCCCGCATCGACCCAGTAATTGTATCGCCATACATCAGCACCCGCCCATCCACGTGCCGCGCCGCCCGGCCAATCGTCTGAATCAGCGCCTGCTCACTACGCAGAAACCCTTCTTTATCAGCATCCATAATCGCCACCAGGCTAACTTCCGGCAGGTCCAACCCCTCACGCAGTAAATTAATACCAACCAAGACGTCGTACGTCCCCAGCCGCAAATCTTTGAGAATATCGCCGCGCTCTAATGTGTCAATTTCACTATATAGATACGCCGTTTTTACGCCATTGTCAGCCAGATAAGCACTCAAATCCTCAGCCATACGCTTGGTCAAGGTAGTCACCAATACGCGGTGACCGTTGGCGATGGTCTGGCGAATCTCCTCCATCAAATCATCAACCTGCCCCTCAGTCGGCCGCACCTCAATCGGCGGATCAAGCAGCCCCGTCGGCCGAATCAACTGTTCAGCCGGCTTTGGCGAATGAGCAATTTCATAGTCGCCCGGTGTAGCGGAAACATAAATCGCCTGGTGAATATGCTGATCAAATTCATCAAACCTGAGCGGACGGTTATCCAACGCGCTCGGCAGACGAAACCCGTGCTCCACCAGCACTTCCTTGCGCGCCCGGTCGCCGTTATACATACCGCGGACTTGGGGCAAGGTCATATGCGACTCATCAACCAGCAGCAGCCAATCATCCGGAAAATAATCAATCAACGTCGCTGGCTGCTCGCCCGGCTCGCGGTCCGTCAGATAGCGCGAATAATTCTCAATGCCTTTGACAAAGCCAGTTTCTCTGAGCATCTCCAGGTCATATTTGGTGCGCTGAGCTAGGCGCTGCGCCTCCAGTAATTTGTCGTGCGATTCAAGCCACTTTAGCCGCTCGTCAAACTCCTTTTCGATGCCAACGATGGCCTTTTCAATTCGTTCACGCGGCGTCGAATAGTGACTGGACGGGAAAATCGTCAGTTGCTTTGGCTGGTCCAAAATCTCGCCAGTCAGCGGATCAATTCGCGTGAGTCTCTCAATTTCATCGCCAAAAAACTCCACTCGCACCGCCGTGTCCTGCCCGGCCGGGAAAATATCTACCACATCGCCACGCACCCTGAAAGTCCCGCGCGCGAAATCAACATCATTGCGCTTATACTGAATGTCGGTCAGCAAGCGAATAAACTTGTCCTGAACCCGCCGCTCGCCGACCGTCAATTGAATGGCCATATCGGCGTACGTTTCCGGCGAACCGATACCGTAAATACAAGACACGCTCGCCACGATAATAACGTCGCGCCGCGTCAACAATGCCGACGTTGCGGCGTGCCGCAACCGATCGATCTCATCATTAATCTTCGAATCCTTCTCGATGTAGGTGTCGCTACTAGCAATGTAGGCCTCCGGCTGATAATAATCAAAATAACTGACAAAATAATGCACCTCATTATCTGGAAAAAACTCCTTAAACTCAGAAAATAGCTGCGCTGCCAAGGTCTTGTTGTGCGCCAGCACTAGCGTCGGCACATTAGCTCGAGCGATGATATTCGCCATAGTAAACGTCTTGCCCGACCCCGTCACGCCCAATAGAGTCTGCTCGCGCTCGCCCCGCTCCAAACCATCCATCAACTGAGCAATCGCCGTCGGCTGGTCGCCGGTCGGCTGGTACTTTGATTTTAAAGCAAATTTATTCACTTTATTATTGTATCACCGACCAGCGCTGATTATCTATCTATAGATATCCTGCAAACCCTTGCTTCTGCTGCATGCTGGCCACGGGCTCCAACCGCGCCTTTGGTATAATTTCCAAGCGGCTTCATCTTGTTCAGCCGGCGTGGCATTACCGTACTTGCTCGGATCGGCAACCGACGCCCACGTGCCTCTATTAAACTGATAAGCGCCATAGTAACCATTGCCTGTATTAGACGTATAACTGCCCTCGCAGCTCCTCAATCGAGCTAAAGCCTCAGCAAAACTACCAGAAAAAGTATTTGAGCTCTTCGCGCCTACAATTTCAATCTGTTTTTTAGGCTCTTTCGTTGTAACGCTGGCGACTTCCTTGCGGCTTATTTCAATGCCATTTTTCATTTCAATCTCATATGTCGCATTACGCTTACCTTTCTCGCCAGCCTGCTTAATCTCCTTATGTCCAATATCTTTATTGGCATCTTGGATTTTTTCAGTCTCAAAATTGACTTCTTCCTCAACGGTAACGGTTTGCTTGCCGTTTCGCCATAGCTCAATTTTCATACCCTCAGAGATAGCCGTCAGCGCATTTACAGACAGCGTGTCATTCCTGCCAGGTTTAATATTCTTTTCTTTCAGCAAATCGCCAACTGTCTTCGCATGCGTTCTGATAATAGATTCCTTGCCGTACAAGACAAAATTCACCGCCTTTGCCCGTTCAACTTTCATCGCCAAACCCGCACCGTCAACCAGCAAATTATCCGTCTTATTAAGCACAGTTTTATCTTCAGGGTATACTTTCAAACCCGCCGCCTTAGCAATCAAAGCCGGCGTTTGCTGTGCAGTCGTTACTTTCAAGCGCTTACCGTTATCAACAATCGTAATTGGCCGGGCGCGATAGATATTAATATTATACTTTTCAGCAGCCATGTCCGTATCAAGGCTCGGCTCTACTACGTCCTGTTTTTCATCTACCTTAATGTTGGCTGCCTTTAGCGTCTCGCGGATAGTCCTAGCCTTCGTAATAATCGTCCGCCCAGCGCCGCGATCATAAATATTAACAAGCCTTTCACCAGCTTTGACCACCGGATTATCACTATTAGCGAGCGCTTGATTAACGAAAAGCAAACTACCAAACATAACCGCAAATACACCCAGCAGAACAGCGGCGCTTCTATAATGACGTTTTATTAGCGATGCGATACTCATAACACTGCACGAACGTACAATCCTTCTTATTATATCAAATTTTCTCCAAACGTGCAAATTCAACGTTTAATTTTTTAACTGTTCCGTTGTCAAATTTAACAGTCACGCCCAAGCCCTCGCTGTCAATAATTTCACCCGCGCCAAAGCTCGGACTGCGCACCCTATCCCCTACTTCCAGTCCAATTTCTTCTGAGTAGAAATCGGCTTCTGCTGGCGGCTGAGCTGGCCTATCAATTCCGCCAACCATCAACCCCATCTCGTCTAAAAACCGCGACGGCATATTATAGCCAATTTGCCCAAACTGTGTCCGGGAACTGGCGCAACTAACAAACAGTTCTTCTCGTGCGCGCGTCACGCCGACATAACACAGCCGGCGTTCTTCCTCAATGTCGTCAGCCTTACCGCTGTCAAACACTCGCGCGTGCGGTAAAATTCCCTCTTCCAGACCCGCCAAAAATACTACCGGAAATTCCAGGCCCTTAGCCGCGTGCAGCGTCATAAGCGTCACCTGTTGCTCCGCCGCCGTGTCCGCCGAAGACATCAGCGCCATTTCTTCCAGGAAAGTCGCCACATCAACATAAGCCTTCGCCTCCGCTATTAGAACGCCAATATTTTCCATCCGCTCCTCAGCTTGAGGCGTGCCATCATTGATAAAATCCCCATAGCCAGTTCTTTTTATAATTTTTTCAATTAATTCTGCTGGCGAACCGTCAATCTCCTGCTGTAATTCCTCCAGAATTTTGCCTAGCTCCAATAAAGGCCGTTTCGCTCGCGCCGTCAAATTATCGGCCTCTTCGACCGCCAGCAAGCCGCTGACAATATCCCGCCGCGCCGCATCATTCCAGTCCAAAAATTTAGCCACGCTCACTGTACCGATACCGCGCTTTGGAACATTGACAATCCTTAAAAAACTAACCCGATCGCTCGGCTGATACAACAATCGAAGATACGCCAGCACATCCTTAACAACCGCTCGATCTAAAAATCTTAGGCCGCCGACAATTTTATACGGAATATAGCTCTGCCTGAGCGCCCGCTCGATCGCATAACTCTGCGCATTCGTCCGATATAACACTGCCACGTCGCCGTACTGGCGGCCATTGGCAATTTGCGCCTGAATCTCATTAGCGATCGCCAGCGCCTCTTCCGACTCGCTATATAATTGCCATAATTTCGGATCAATGCCATCACCATTTGCCGTCCATAAATTCTTATCTGTCCGATGAATATTATGTTGGATGAGTGAATTTGCTAAATCTAAAATCGCGCCCGTTGAACGATAATTTTGCTCCAGTTTGACTACGGTTGTCCCCGGAAAATCGCGCTCGAAATTAAGAATATTAGTATAATCAGCGCCGCGAAAACTATAAATCGACTGAGCATCATCGCCAACCACGCATAGGTTACGCCATTCGTTAACTAATAATTTGATTAGCGCGTACTGCACAGCATTTGTATCCTGATACTCATCAATTAGAATATACTCAAACTGGCGCTGCCATTTCTGGCGAATCTCTGGATTATTCTGTAATAATTCCACGGTTTTAGTTAATAAATCATCGAAGTCGAGCGCCGCCGCTTCTTTCAAAGCTTTTTCATAGGCAAAGAACAATTCAGCAATTTTCTGCTCCCGAGGGCCGCGCGTTGACATTGAAAAATCTTCCGCACTGCGCATTTCATTTTTAGCGTTTGAAATAACCGAAAGCACCGCCCGCGGCTTAATATCTTTATCCGTCAGACCGCGCGCTTTCATAATCTGCTTCATCAGGCTTACTTGATCGTCAGTGTCGTAGATTAAAAACCGCTTGTCCAGCCCAATATGTGCGCCGTCCATCCTTAATATCCGTACGCAAATACTATGAAATGTCCCCATCCACGGCATAAATTGACGATTATTAGCGTCTTCATCCAGCAATTTCGCCAATCGCTGCCGCATTTCCTTGGCGGCTTTGTTAGTAAATGTTACTGCTAAAATTCGGCTAGGAAAAACTTTCAACTCGCCAATCAAATAAGCAATCCTATGCGTTAGCGTCTTTGTTTTTCCAGAGCCAGCACCCGCCAAAATCAATAGCGGCCCGTCGCCATGCGTCACCGCCCGAGCTTGCTCATCGTTCAAACCATCCGTAAAATTATCCATGTATCTATTTTATCAGCAAAAAGTATGCTGCCGCGCCGCCAGCCACGCCAATTGCCAAAAATAACAGAATTAGTAGAATCGTCAGCCAGCCAGATTTGCTTTCTTCTTTAGGGTCAAAATTTTTTGACGTACGGCTTGCTGCATCGAACATAGGCTTAGGTTCAGTTGAATCTTTTTTCGGCGAATGACGCGGCGAAACATCGTCGTTATCACTTGGTTTTTTAGAAGCTCTCTGCTCGGCTGCCTTAATATCATCAACGGCAGCATCAAGGCTAGAAACATCAGCCTCCTCGGCCGCCATAACATCCGCGCTAAATTCTGGCGGCAACCCGACATCACCGCCCGGCTCAACTTCATCGTCCGGATCATCCTCTGAAACATCCAACTTACTAGGCGTATAATTTGCTAAAGATTTTTTATGGTCATCATTTTTTGCTGTTGCAGCGCCTCCGTCATTTGCATCATCAGTAGCGGCGGCTGGCGTACCTAGCGGTCTTTTCTCAACCTCAACGTTAGAGATAAAAGGCGATACTGGAGCAGTACTTTCGCTTTTATTCTGAACTGGCGTTGCTATATCAGACGAATCGTTTGTTTTATTCTCTGGGTTTTGCGGCAACACGACGCGTTTTTTCGCTGAGCTTAGTAAAGACTTTTCAGGATTAGCGGACGTCGGCGCATCAACACTGCTGTTGTTCTCGTTTAAATGGATATTATTAAGGCTATTACCCCCTCCTATCATGGACGAGCGGCGGATACCCTTATCCGCCAAATTGGCGCTATCGTCCTTATTCGCCGAATCAGCTCCAGACTGGCCGCCCAATCCCGATGTGGATGCATTTGGAGTCATTTTTCGCTGCTGTACTATTTTAGACTTAGACGACGGATGAACGACATCCATAAAACGACCATGCGGACGCTTAGCTATCATTGGCGATACATGAACAGTATCACTCTCAGGAGGTGTAGCTGGCGGCGAAGATACGGCCGGCGTAACTGCTGGCGTATGACCACTAGGCGAAACAGAAGACGATACCGTAGAGCCAGATGAGCTTGACGGTGGAGCGGACGGCACTGCTGGCGCCGTTGATACGGACGAGACCGACACTGTCGATGCCGCTGGTTTTGGCTTTTGTGAAGCTGGTGTTACTTCTGAATCTGGAGAAGATGGAGAAGATGGCGGAGCCGATGAAACCGAAGCTGGCGAATTTGTCGTTACTACCGGCGCAGTAACTGCTACTGGTGCCGCTGATGCTGTCGTTGCTGATGGCGTAGTTGAAGTGGAGGGAGCTACTACTGGCGCCGAGGAGGCCGCCGGAGCAGACGAAACAGTTGGCGACTTCACGTTAGTTGCCGCTGAAGGAATAGGAGGGGCCGAAGGAGTCAAAGATCTTGCAGGAACTGACTGCTGGCCTGCAACTGACGCAGCCACTGGAGCAGACGAAGTTGGCGAAGAGACCGGCACCGAAGGTACTGTTGTAACTTTAACAGCACCAGCTTCTGCTTCAGTATTTGGAGATGGCTTAGGAGCTTCCGTTCCAATCTTAACCGCCGGAACCTCCGCACTCTGATTACTAGACGTTTGCACTACAGGCGAGCTATGAGACACACTCACCGGAATGTTACCACCAACATTATTATTGACAGGGGCAGAGACAGGATCAGTACTAGCGTTCTCAGCAAAAGAGACCGTAGGACTAGCGAGCTCAGGGCTGCTTTCATTAACACTAGCCAAGCTAGCGTCAGAAGTCGTACTCTCGCCAGCATCTGTCTTATTTTCCGCTGCCCGCTGCTTGCTCATCAAGGAATTTACTGCTTTATCCAGCTCGTCAAAATCAATATCTGTCATATGCCCCCTATTTTTTTATCCCTTATGTGCTTTTTCTATTATCTCCGTAAATTGATGTATGTCCAAACTTGCTGCGCCAACCAATAATCCATCAAGTCCTGAAATTGCCAAATAATCAGCTGCGCTATCAACCGTTATACTACCGCCATATAGAATCCGCACTTCCTCGGCTGCCTTTTTACCATACAAATGAGCAACATGTTGGCGAATCATTTGCGTTGCTTTTTTTACATCAACCGGTTTAGCGTTGTCGCCGGTACCAATCGCCCAAATTGGCTCGTAGGCAATCACTACTCTATCCAGCTCCTCAGCCGTCACATTTGCCAGACCGCTAGTTAGCTGATCAGCCAAAACGTCTCTCATTTCACCCAAAGCCCGTTCTTGCGCCGTCTCGCCAACACACAAAATCGGCTGAAGACGATTCCGAATCGCTGCTTGGACTTTCAGTCTAATATCTTTATCGCTTTCAATAAAGATATATCGCCTCTCCGAATGTCCAATCAACACATAGTCAGCAATCCCCCGAAGATGCGCTGCCGGCACTTCGCCAGTGTACGCGCCATGGTCGCGCCAATAGCAATTTTGCGCTGCCAACTTAGCAATTCGCCGATTGATTTGCAAACTTAAACTCTGCAATGTTAATGTTGTAGGGGATACAACAACCTCAACGTCCCGGCGTGGCTTTAGAACCTCCATTAGCTTATGCAGATACAAGCTCGCCTCTTGCATATTGAGGTTCATCTTCCAGTTGCCAATAATTAATTTTTTTCTCATGATGATAATCCTTATGCTTAGTTTATCACCTCAATCCGTACACGTCTAGTAAACTTTCAATTCCCGGCAGTTTTTTACCCGCCATAAGCTCCATACTAGCACCGCCGCCAGTAGAAACATGCGTAAAACTCTGCCCGTCATGACCATCCCACTTTAAAATAAAATCTGCTGTATCGCCGCCGCCAACAATCGATACTATATACTTATTCTGAGCGATCGCCAAAGCTATGCGCGCCGAACCAATCGAAAAAATCTTTGTCTCGGTATAACCGAGAGGGCCGTTCCAAATCACTGTTTTCGCAGTTGCCAAGACTTTCGTGAACGCCTCAATTGTCTGGCTGCCAATGTCTAGCGCCATATCATCTCTGGCAATTTTATCAACGCTAACCTCGCGGCGAGGCAGCTCGCTATAGGGATCGGGGGCTACCGCCACATCACTTGGCAAAACCAAAAAATCATCAACATGATCTATGCCGACCTTTTTTTTTGCTTTATCATAAATGTCCTTAATCACCTGTTCCTGGCCAGATTCAGAGACGCTCTTGCCGATATTGCAGCCGCGGTATTGCAAGAAAGCATTTGCCATAGCACCGCCAATTAAAATCCGATCAGCCTTATTAATCAACCGTTTGATCAAAGCAATTTTATCGCTAACTTTAGCACCGCCGATAATCGCCACCAGCGGCGGCCGGGGATTTTTCATCGCCTTGGTGATAGTTGTATACTCTTTTTCCAGCAAAAAACCCGCCACGCCAGGCACGCATAGTGCAATAGCATGCGTACTAGCATGCGCTCGATGCGCTACCGCAAACCCGTCCTGCACGAAATAATCGGCGCGAACTGCCCGCTGAATTGATTTAGCAAATGTCAAATCATCAGCTTCTTCTTCCGAATAAAAGCGCAGATTTTCTAGCAAAATAACACTGCCCAGAGGCGCACGGCGTACTGTTTGGCGTACTTCATCGCCAACACAATCGCCAACGAACTGCACTTTCCGACCCAATAGTTCTGCCAAATGCTTAGCCACCACCTCCAGGCTCAGCTTCATATCCCAGCCCTTTGGACGCCCCAAGTGCGACATGATAACGATCTTGCAATTTTGTTCCAATAGATACTTTAACGTCGGCAAGGAAGCGCGAATCCGCAAATCATCGGAAATCGTGCCCTTCTTTGTCAGCGGCACATTGTAATCTGCCCGCACTAAAACAGTCCGCCCGCGCAGATTAACGCCTCTAATTGTTTGTTTTGAAAATTGTTTGCCCACCCAATATTTTCCTATGACAAAGTCTTAATTTGAATATTATCAGTCTTTCCCGGCTCAGGATGATGACCGCTCACCAGCACAACTGTAACTGGATCCTCGCCAAAATAGCCTTCCCGCTTCAATTCCTCAGCCAGCTTCGTCGCAGCGTTCAGCTCATTTGGACGAATGTATGGGCGAGAAGCATAGCTTAATGCTAATTTTTGCGCCGTCTTGACATTCTCGGTCACGCAAACAATCGGCAAGTTCGGACGATACGCACCGACATTAACCGCGGTAGCACCAGTATTAGTTTCAGCAATAATTGCCCGCGCCTTAATTCTTCTAGCCAGCTGCGCCGCCGTGTAGCTTAAAATTGCATCAGTTTTTTCGCGCATCTCAGTCTTATCTACCATCATCACTTCGCTATGTTCTTGGGTGTAAAGGATCGTCCTGCGCATCGCCCGAACAGTCTCTATAGGATATTTACCATTGGCTGTCTCATCCGACAACATTACCACATCGGCACCTTGAATGACGGCATTTGCCACATCACTCACTTCAGCGCGAGTCGGCTCGGGATTATCAACCATACTACCCATCATCTGCGTCGCCACGATCACCAGCTTACAATATTTACGGCACAAGGCGATAGTTCGCCGCTGCATCACTGGCACAATCTCCGCGCCAGCCTCCACTGCCAAGTCGCCGCGCGCCACCATAACTCCGTCGCTAGCTTTGACAATTTCTTCCAAATTTTCCGGATCAACTGCTGATTTTGTTTCAATCTTAGCAATGATATCGACCGTTGAACCCAATTCCACCAGCCTCTGCCGAAGATCAATAATATCGTCGGCCTTCTGCACAAAGCTAAGCGCCACATAATCAAAGTCCTGCTTAGCGCCCCACTCCAGATCGGCAATGTCTTTCGGCGTCATAATATCACCGCCAAAATCCGTATCCGGCAAATTCAGTCCCTTGCGGCTCATCAAAAATCCGTCATTTTGAACCTCCACGCGAATCGCCGTCGAACTAACAATTTCCCGCACAATCGTCTTAATCTTTCCATCAAACATGTAAAGAGGTTCGCCGACTTTCATCTTTTCTGCCAAATTATACTGTACCGGCAAATTAAAGCTGCCATCATGTTCGGCAATTTCTGAATCCAGAACTAACATATCGCCAGCCTTAACATTCAGCATGTTATCTTTCAGGATACCCAGGCGAATCTTTGGTCCTTGCAAATCCTGTAAAATCGCTACCGGTTTGCCTAGCCTTTGACTAGCCGTACGCACCCAATTAATCTGCTCCAACCGGCTCTCATTATCGCCATGGCTAAAATTCATGCGAATGCCATTAACGCCAGCGTCCAGCAGTTGAAAAACTTTCTCCTGGCTGAATGTTGCCGGGCCAATTGTTGCTAATATTTTTGTCCTCTTAAATACATTGTTACTCATTTTTCAAATTATAACACTATTTAAACAGATATAGTAGTGGTACTACGGCATATTAATCCGATTAATTTTCAGCAATATTAGCCCTTATTCAATTATGTAAATCATTTACAATAACTAATTCACACCCCCGGCACCGTCCAATACTCCTGGACAATGGCTTGGACTTGTGATGGTTGGGTTGTTAAGGCTTGTTCCCAGGTCATGCCGGTGTCTTTTTGGAAAGAGGACATGGCCTGGATGAGGTTTTCAATTTGGGTGTGAGTGATGGTGCTGCCGGTGGTGGATTTGAAGGTTTCGATTTTATAGTTGTCGCCGCTGTACCATGAGCTAATTGTAATAGCATCTATAGAGCCAGGCATACGGACACGTAGGTCATTATTTACACGCTCAAAAACCACGCCGATCGATTCGTGTCCCAGACGAATCTCGTCGGCTTTACCGTTCACGTCACAAACCGTATCTTCCCCATCTCCCTTGTTGAAGATGTAGACGTCGTCGCCTTCGCCGCCTTTGAGATAGTCTTTGCCTTGACCGCCATAGAGCGTGTCGTTGCCAACACCGCCCCAAAGTTCATCATTGCCAGCATCGCCATGAAGAAGATCGTCGCCTTCATTGCCGTAGAGTATGTCTTGACCTTCATTGCCATGGAGAATGTCGTTGCCGGCGTCGCCTCGGAGTTCATCGTTGCCTTGACCGCCATAGAGCGTGTCGTTGCCATCAAAACCCCGTAGAATGTCATCGCCAGCGTCGCCGTCTATCAAAGTATACAAATCACCCACACTGAGCGATTCTCCATTGGCCGTACCGCGTAAAACTTGTTCGCCAGCAAAGTCAATAATACGACCATACTCCGCAGATTCACCAGCATAATAACCTCGCAAAACAGCAAACTCTTTACTACTCTTCAATCCATAATATTTCATCGCCCGCGCAAACTCGCCCAGCAAACCAACGCCAGTAACAGGATCTTGAGCAATAGCGACATCTATAACTTGTTTAGCTTTCTCAAATGAAATCTCATCATTGTCATCAGCCACGCTATTCACTATATCTTTCAACTGCGCCTGAGAAATCAATGACACATACACAACTTCAAACAACTTAGTGTACGAAGATTTTAGCAAGGGTGTCGAGTTGGCGTTTGGCGACCCTTGAAATTCTGCGCCAAAAAATTTCTCCAATACAGCCAATTTTCGAGCATCAAACGCATCGCCGCGACTTTTTGGATCAACAGAATCCACCCCAGCCCAACGCGCCAAAATATTCTCAGTCAACGCCTCGCGTTTTGCGACATCCTTTTCTGTAATAAATTGCTCAACCAAGCCACGCAAAGAACCGGATTTATCCTGCATTATCGCTTTATGCAGTGAACCAACATTTCCTGCTCCCTGCACATTTGGCAATAACGCAACGCTATCAGAAATCTCTATCGGCGACGAATCTACCGAATGTACTGGATTACGATTTAGTAGGTATTCCCCAACTGCCCGAGAACTGCCATCCGCCAAAGTAAACGTTCCTGTCCGCACTTGGATGTTATTAGCACCGTCGGTCACGCCAGTGTTGCTATACGACAACCCAATAGACACAATCCCCAGATCAACCAATCGCCTTAACTCGCCAGCAGAAGCAATACCATCACCGTCAGAATCTTGCCAAATCCGCAGCAGCGCATATATTGCATCATTACTATCGATCTTGCCATCCTTATTATCGTCATACTCTGCCAAGGCAGTAAAGCCGCTTGATGCCAATGTCTTACCATCCTTCATTAAAGTACGGTCGCCAAACAGTTCGTTACCGCCATTAATTATCCCGTCGCCATTTTTATCGTACGCCAGCAAACCTTCTTTGGCACCAACCCACGAGGTTTTTTCAGCGAAACCGTTGTTATCCAAATCAAAGAAAGCGTTTGATTCTTCAAGTGAAACTGTCTCTATTCCATCGCCATCCAAGTCAAACACCAGCGGATCAATACGACGGTTTTGCTCGGCTTGGGCTTTCTGCATATCGACATACGATTTCATAAATTCGCCTGACACAAGGCGACGTTCAAACTGTTGTACAACATAATTTGCATACGCTATTTGATCATGATTATATGACATAGTAGATGTTGAGCCATCGGGTAGAGTTACAAGATTATTGTAATACGTAATACCATCGTATGATATAGTTGTCGGCAATGGGGGTTTGTTAATGATGTCCATAGTGTAATTGTTGTCAATTTTTGCACGCTCAATAACCTGGAAAGCATTAATTAAATTAAACAAATCTCGTAGGTTACGAACCGACAGCTCTTGATTCTCTATAGTCTCTGTCATTTTGTATTGCAAACCAGGCTTGCTAGGATCGTTGCATAAAAACCTATCCAAATTATGTCGAGAGGTGTTAAGAAGCCCGGAACCGCCATTACCACCAACTTGCTCGTAGCCTCTATAGACAGCCATCGTATCAGCAACCGTATACCTGCCCGTTTCATCTTCAATAGTATTTTTTATATCATTTATTTGACGTTTATATTCTAAATTATTTATACTACCCTTGCTAAGCCATAATCTAACAGCCAACATTTCACCAAGAGCATTAAAATTAACCCTTGCATAATCTAGATCAGATTTATCTATATGATACACAGTATGTCCAAGCTGGAATCCATACGTACCTACCCAATCAAGAGAGTTGACATGATCAACAACGTTATACTCACTAAGTCTAGTTAGGGCAGCAATGTCAAGAAGATTAGTTGCTATCCCAACAGCGTTAAAAGTAACAGCTTTAATACCTCCATAATGCTGTCCAGATGAAAAATCTGACGTCATATATGTCAAATAAGAGGCTAATCCACCGCCCAAAGAGTAACCTGTAACAGTAGCATTACTAGCCCGCAGATACCTAAGAGCATCACCTTTACTAACATTACCGTCGCCAGTAAGCTTAGCAACAGTAGACTTAACAAAATCCAGAGTACTCCAAAACTGCTGCACAGGAGGTGTAATCATAGTACCGATGGTTAAATCTGTAAGACCGTCGTTCCAGACTGGTATACCGTTCTTGTCAGTTTCAGTACCACGAAGAGTAAGAACAATATCCCCAGAAGGAGACTTAAAAGCCGCGCCAGCAAAGCCAGAAACGTCGTCTTTTTCAAAGTGGATGAGAGTATAGGAGAGAAGCGGATTTGAAGGGTCTTTGAGAGCAAAAAGTTCAGGATCGTCAATATTAATCCCCTCTGTGTTAGTATAGAGTTTATTTTTTATAATATAATCAATACTATGCCCTCTGGCTTTACTTTTAAAATTTCCATAGACCAATTTACTAAGACTTAGGTAACTTATTGTATCTAGCATCATTTAACTTACTCCCCCTTATTTTGATTGGTGCTGCTTAAGCAAAATTTTATATTACTATATGAATAATCAAATGATCTATCGTAAGTAGTCTCACACTTTTTAGTTTTACCGTGATTATCGGTTACGGAATACTTATAGTTGACATTTTTTATACCTTCATTCATGATGCTATTGGTAATCCGCTCCATGTCACGCACAACATCGTCATATGAGGTATTTTGCAGTTCGTAATACGATAAGTTAACATCGTACGCTGGTCCAGATTCTTGTTTTATAATTTCCTCCACCTTAGGATTATCCGGCAGTGCGGTGTCAGATAGCGGTTCTGCTAAATAGATTTCTACCGAAGCGTTAACTTTCCACTTTGAACTTGAGGCATTTTGCTGGGCTATTTTGTTTAGGCGGGCGGTCTCGCGCTGAGACCAGATTTTTGCAGTGTATTGATCCGTAAAATGATCCTTATTCTCTGATTTAGTAACCTCAAACGTCATATTTTTATTACTGTCCGCATAGGCATAAGCGACCCAAGTACCAGACATACCGAAAGGCTTGACTCCCATATTTGGATTCTCAACAATAAAATCCTTTTTATATTTTTTTTGCAGATAAGTGGTCATTTTTTCTCGTGTATCAGATTCTATATTCTTACTATTTATGAATACACTCACAGCTACCATTCCTACTATAATTAAGACACAGCAAGTCACTATAACTATTGGATTGTGCTTACCGCCTTTTGGCTTTCTATCGCTTTTCTTTACCATCACCCCCTCCGGTTATTTTCTAGACGTCATTATTTTAACTTAAGCACAACTTATATGCAAAGAAATACTACTACACAACTTTCCGTTAACACTATAAGGAGATTGGGTTATAACCTTCCAGGAGCGAAGAGAATTAGAAGAATATTTGAGAGCGGAAGAGCTGAAGATCCGATAGATCAAAATCTCAAAAGCTATTCAGCTGATTAATAGATCCGACTACTGAGCCAATACCCCATACTGCCCCATTCATATAAACTATTTCTTGATAAGTCTCAGGGTCTCTTAGGTCATACCCGCAATGTTGTAGTTCATATTCACCCCTATATATCTTTCTGCTACATAGGTCTGGTTTGCCGATAGACCTCTCGACTACGTCTCTAGCTGTGCCAATCTTGACACCTCTCATCTTCTGGTAAAACTCGTCCTTAGTTGACCAAGGTCTACTGTTAGCATCGGAGCTAGTATTAAGGCGAGGAGCTTGCTGCTGTAGATATAGAATTATTGCAGCTCCAGCGGCAAAACATATAGCCACGCAAATTAGTGCAATTGCCACGAGCTTAATCAACTTTTTATCTTTGGAAAGACGGCTGTTGCTTGCCATAAGCTTATTCTATTATTTTATACTAGATAATTCAATATAAAATTCTTACGAATGAGACACAGGAAGCGTCACCAGGCTGGCGACCTTACAGCAATCGTATCAAATTACTACAAACACACAGAATTAACCTATAATAAAGCCATGAAATATAAAAATCGCCGCAACAACTTATATAGGCGAGGCGTTTTACATGGACGCCAAGAGTAAAGAAATAATCGCTTCGGGCTACGGCCAGTTTGATATGGCAAATTCCAAATTAACTGCATCAATAACATTCTTGACGTCTGGAAAATTTGACAAAGTACTGATTATTATCAAATCCAGAAATGACTGCATCGCGCCGTTCGTCTTTTATAATAAAACCCTAATCCAAGGCGCGCCAGAAAATATCGCGTACAATATTCGCGCCTATTTGCATTGGCGATCTACCGAGATGGATGGTTTGACTATACCTCTGCGCAAATATTCAAACGCTCATATCACCACGCTCGCTCAACACGCGCCAGACAACTTAGGTTTTCAGTCGCACGCTACTGGCATGTCCAGCCAGTTCATCAAACGCGCCGTCTCGACGAAGTTGGGCTCCTCCATTCACCGTGGTGTACGCGCGTCAATCTTCGCTGGATACGCCACCAAAATTAATTCCAGCCAAGTCCGCGGTAAACCGCCCATCCAGCTCGAATCGCAGTTGCGATACAGCTTCACCTGCCAAAAATACTCTTTTTCGTTTAATAATCTAGGCAACATCCTACTAGCTTTTCAGCTATATTGGATTAGCTTTTTCGACTCGATAGATTGCACAATTGATTCGATACGACTTGGCGATGATGTTTATTTATATTTAACCAATCCTCATTTATATGCCCTGTCAACCAGTTCGCCATCCTATCGCTCAATTCCGCGCATCCAGTCACAGATGCACACTGATAAGTTAGCTAAGATGGCTTACTTTTTTCTGAATCCTGGTCATCATAAAAAACTTGGTTCGTCGAGCAAAATTAGACTGGCGTTCTCACGGCTGATTGATTACCGCTTTCGTACCAGTTCCAATGCTGTACATATGAATATTACCAGCCTAATTTTCGCGCTACAAAGTTTCGCCGAAGCGGTTGCCGAACGTGAAGTTCGCCGGCAAAATCGTAGCGCCAAACAGCAGACTCTTCATGACATCCAAAAAGTTTTAGCAGCGATTAAATCAATTAAGCCTGAGTTAGCGGACGACGTCCGCGATTTTTATTTGCGTCCGGAAAAAGATGTTTATGAATTAATTGCTCGCCCGACATTTATGCGGTCACTGCAAATCGCCCTGGCTAAGTTTAATGTTGATATCGCCGACTACCAGCCGATGTTAAAATCAATCGACAGCGCCCGCCGGCAAATTGTCCACAGCGAAGGATACAGCGTTGAGTTTTTGCTCAATCTACTAACTTACACCATAGTCCAAATGGAGTCAGACAATAAGCTTTCGCTTCCGGGCGGCATTATTCGTAAAGATAGCGACGTTGATAAACTGTATCAGCTACTGCGTCTCATGACGATGCGTTATTTTGATAGTATGTCAGAAATATAAAACGTTTTACCCTCCATGCGCGCGCCAAACATTATTTCATCTGACCTTCAAACTCTCATCCGCCTTGGTCATCAGCGGGTCGAGGAAGAACTCAATGATACGGCGCTGGCCAGTAGTGATTTCGGCAGAGACGCTCATGCCTGGCAGTAATTTGAGGTGGTTTTGCTTGGAGTTTTTATCGTCATTCAATTTGATTTTGGCTTTGTAGATCAAACCTTTTTTATCATCTTGGATGGCGTCCGGGCTGACGTTTTCAACCGTTCCTTCCAAATAGCCGTAGCGTTGGAACGGATACGTTGCAATTTTTACAACTACTCGCTGGCCGGGTTTGACGAAGCCGACATCTTGATTGTCCAGCGCCGCATCAACGTAGAGCGGCACTTTTTCTGGCACAATTTGTGCCAGCTGCTGCCCAGCGTTGACCACGCCACCAATCGTTTTCACTGTTAGCGACAGAACCGTACCATCAACAGGCGCAGTGATGGTAGTCTGCGCCAAAGCTTGTTTGGCTTTGACCAGATTATTTTCCAGTTCAATAATTCGTTTTTCTGCCGCGATGATTTGGTTATTAAAAGCGCTGTTAGTCTCGGCAATTTGGGTTTGCGACTGATTTTGCGCCTGAGTGAGCGCCGACTGCGATTGCAGTAGTTGCTGGTTCTGACCAAGGACAGCGCTGTCGGCACTAGTGATTCGCTGATCAATATTGCTCAGTTCATTCTGCAGGCGCAGCTTATCGACAGGATTGGCGTTTGGTAATTGCTTTTCGATCTCGGCTTTGCGATTTTTAAGATTCTGCGCGTTGGTTTCCAACTGGTTTTTCGCTTGCTGATTAAATTGTATTTGCTGCTGATAATTAGAAATCGTACCATTTGCAGCTTGCTGCCTGGCTGCAGAAAGCACGGTTTGCGAACTGGCAAATTGTCGCAACATAGCTTTAGCCTCGTCTGGCAAATCTGCACTATTAATAATATCGTCGGTATTGCCGCCAACAGCTAGCCGCCGCAAAATATCGCGCTCGACTCGTGCCGTGTTCAGACTCTGACTGACAGTAGCAACGTCTTTTTCGGCAGTGGTTTTATCAAGTGCCAGCAAAGCTTCACCCTTTTTGACGCGCTGGCCTTCATGCACGTTAATGCTTGTCACTACGCCAGAGACTGCTGGCTGGATAATCTTGGTACTGCCCTCAGTAGAGATTTTACCATTAGCTACCGCTACAATATCA
Source organism: Candidatus Saccharimonadota bacterium (assembly GCA_905373795.1). Taxonomy (GTDB): domain Bacteria; phylum Patescibacteriota; class Saccharimonadia; order Saccharimonadales; family Saccharimonadaceae; genus Nanosynbacter. The sequence goes on along the minus strand of CAJPUO010000002.1, from coordinate 81,180 downwards.
ATCCTGCCAAAGTATGACCACGCCAACGCTACAATCAACAACAATGTAACCAGCCAAACCACCAACGCACCCAGCGGAGCGGCTGGCGTTTCAACAATTTCCTCAGCTGCTGGCAAAAATTCATACTGCAGCCGGTCGTGTTTTAGCCAACTCATGCTTCATCCCCTAACTGTTGCTTATGCAGGTACGCGTACAAACCGTTCTTTTTCAGTAGCACTGACGGCGTACCATACTCAACCAATTGGCCGCGATCAATGGCCATAATTTTATCAACCGATTTGAGCGTTGATAGACGATGCGCGATGATAATGACCGTTCGACCCGCGGTGATTTGTTTGAGATTGTTCTGAATAATATTTTCCGATTCATAATCAAGCGCTGATGTCGCTTCATCAAAAATGAGGATTTTAGGATTATGTAGCAGCGCCCGGGCGATAGCGATGCGCTGCTTTTGCCCGCCGCTCAGACCCTCGCCTTTTTCGCCAACCATCGTATCGTAACCATTGGGTAATTCAGTTATAAACTCATGCGCGCCAGCAATTTTCGCCACCCTCACGATGTCATCCATGCTGCTACTCGGTACATGCACCGCGATATTATCACGCACGCTGGCATTGAACAAAAAGTTTTCCTGTAAAACCACGCCGATTTGCCGGCGCAACCAGCTCGGGTCAGTGGTGGCAATATCGACACCATCAATCAAAATCTTGCCTGATTCTGGCACATACAGCCGCTGCAATAATTTGGAAATCGTACTTTTGCCCGAACCACTGCGCCCAACCACGCCGACCACCGTGCCAGGACGAATGCCAAACGACACATCGCGGATGACTTCCGGGCTATCTGGCGCATAGCGAAAACGCACGTGTTCGAACCGCACATCGCCAGTGATACTCGGCAGGCGCGACTTGCTCGGATCAAGTGTCGGCTCCGGCTTGGTGTTAAATATATCACCCAACCGCTTCATCGAAATACCCGTTTGCTGAAAATCCTGCCATGACTGCACGAGGCGTAGTACTGGGCCGCTAACTCGACCACTCAGCATCCGAAAAGCAATCAGCCCGCCGATAGTCAAACTGCCCGCCATCACCATGTGCGCACCGACCCACAAAATAGCGACGTCGAAAATCTTTTGAATGAGTTGACCGAGCGCGCCAGCATTGCCTGACAGTAAATTAGTTTTATAACTAGCGCGAACATAATTACTCAGTCGGCCTTCCCAATTTTTCTGCAGTTGCGGCTCTAACGCAAACGATTTGACAGTCTGCGCGCCAGTGATCGACTCAACCAAATACGATTGGGATTCGGCACCTGTATTAAATTTTTCATCCAAACGCTGGCGAAGCAGCGGCGTGATTATCCAAGACAAAATCGCAAACACCGGCAGACTGCCCAATACCACCCACGTCAATGTCGTACTATAAAACAGCATGACAATGATATAAACAAACATAAAACTAATGTCGATCAGCGCCGTCATCGGCGTACCAGTCAAAAAAGCCCGAATTCGCTCCAGCTCCAGCACCCGCGCCGTGGTGTCACCAACTCGACGGGTTTCAAAATACCGCAGCGGCAAGGCAAATAAGTGCCGAAATAGCCGCGAACTCAAAATTACATCAATTCGACTAGTGGTATGGGTGAAAATATAATTTCTAGCAATGCCGAGCATCCCCTCAAACAGCGCAATAATTACCAACCCGCCAACGATGACGTCAAGCGTCGAGACGCTGTGATGTGCGAGAGCTTTATCGATGACGACCTGTGTCAGAATCGGCGTAAAAATTCCGATAATCTGCACAACTAACGCTGCCAACAACACCTGAAGCAGCGGCTTTTTGTATTTGATGATCGTCGGAATAAACCATTTGAGGTTAAACTTTCTGTCCGTTTCTTTCCAAAAACGCTGCGTAAATAACACCACGCGGCCAGTCCATTCATCCTGAAAGTCCTCAACCGACATCACCTGCGGCGGCCCGCCATTTGGCGGTAAAATGAGGAATTTACTGTTGATGATTTTTCCAGAACCTTTGATTTTGCGGCGACTGTCATTCTTAGTATCAGCAAGTTGCGCCGCCATATTATCCTCGGCAATTTGCGCCAACACCGCAAACTTTTCATCCTTCATACCAACGATCAGCGGTAGTGGCAACTTCGCTAATTGTTTAGAATTAACCGTAGCCGCCCGCGCCTTCAATTTGAGCGAGCGCGCAGCCCGTAGCATATCCGTTTCACTCATACCCACACGCGGGTCAATCGCCAGCGCGTGAGCAATCTGCTCTGGATCGGTAGGAATACCATGAAACTGAGCGATGGCCGTGAAACAATACAGACCAGGATCTAGCTTGCCGCCAGACTTTTTATTTGCCAAATCACCATGTAATTTTTCACGATTCTTTGATGCAGATTTAACACCAGCGCGCTTTTTAACTGACGCCGCCTGACTATCCTTATCTGGTTTTTCTCGCTTACTAACCACTCTCTCCTCTGATTATTGACTATATCAGAGGTAAGCAGCAGGCCAAAGCATAAACACTTAACTTTTTCTATTAGACTTGAAGTATGTTGCTTAGTACAATCAAGCAGTCGGAGCTGTCCAATATTTCTAAACAATAGCTTGGACTTGTACTAGTTGAGTTATTATAGCTTGTTCTCAGATCATGCCTGTATCTCTTTGAAAAGAAAACGTGGCTTAGATAAGACTTTCGGTGTATTACGTCCGCTCTATTGCCTTTGCTAAAATAAGTATCATTACCCTCACCGCCCTCGAGACGATCGCTACCCTGGGCCGCCAACAAAGAGCGCTGCTGCCATTTAGGCCTCGTAAGTCTCAGTACAGCCGCAAGCGGCGCGGTATCAATGATCTTCTGATATTCAATCGATCTCGGGCAAAATGTTCGCGTAAATGAGTAAATTCTATATCTGAAACGAGTCTGCGATTGCGCAGCGCTCGCGTTACTTCTGCCAATATTTTTTCGCCAGTTGCCGCGTCAGATTGAAGTTGTTCATCTAAGTGTAGATACTATCCAGAAGTACCGTATATAAGCCTCCTAAAAATCGGCGCTTTAGCGGCAGTTGGTGACCTTACCGGGAATCGAACCCGGGTTGCCAGGATGAGAACCTGGTGTCCTAACCGCTAGACGATAAGGCCTCAACGCCAGTTATTGTAGCAGAAACCTAGCCCTATGTCTATACGCGTACGACAAATAGCTCTTACGCTCATTGATCGTTTATTGACTTTTCTAAAAATATTCTGTATAATAATGATATCAAATGCAGATTTAATAATTAATGTTAGCTGGCGGTGGAGCTGGTTGGCAGTAAGGAGGAGCGATGCATGCGTAAATATATCAATTGGCTGCAAAATGCGCCAAAGCAGTTTTATGCGCTGGCTATGATCGCGGCGGTGTCCGCAGCTTTGCCTGTCGCATTGAACGCTTTGGGTCCGGCAAACAATACGGACGCAGCTTTTACTATCGATAAGAAAGTTCGAGTGGCTGGTACAACCGAATGGAAAGATAGCACTACCGCCAAACCAGGCGATACTGTAGAATACCAAGTAACCTACGCCAACAAAAGTAAAATTCGCCAACTCAATGTCGCTTTACGCGATAAAATGGGCAAAGGTTTGCGGTACGTAGCTAATTCGTCTATCTTAAACGGCACTAAATTATCTGACAAGCTCATGGAAAGCGGCGTAAATCTCGGACATCATGATTCGGGCGGTAATGCCGTCGTTTATTATAAAGCCGTCATTCCTAATAAAGAGAACTTGTCATGCGGCACGACGGTACTAAAAAACACCGCCACCATTAACGTCGGCAACACCCCTAAGAGCGACGAAGCGACAGTTACCGTAGAAAACGAATGCGCGCAGGCTCCAATTTACAAGTGTAACTCGCTAACTATTGAGAAGATTTCTCAAGATGACTTCAAGTTTTCCGTACAATACACAGCATCAAACGGCGCAGTGTTTAAGAAGGTAGTGTATAAGGTTTATGATGCCAATAACAATGAAGTTTATAGCTCAGACAAAGGCAACTTCAATGGCTTTAAGCCAGGTAAATATACCGCCAAAGCTTTCATTACCGTGGCGGTAGATGGCTCAGAAAAGACTGTCACCAGCGAAACTTGCGAAAAGCAATTCGTTATCGACGGGCAGGCTACTCCTAAAAAATCAAGCGTTAAAATCGACAAGCTGGTAGAAGACGTCAAACAAAAAGCAGTTGGCGTTAATAAAGAATTCACTTACCAAATTAAAGTCGCCAACAACGGCGAAACTAATCTTAAAAACGTCGCTGTCACCGACAATGCGCCAGCAGGCATAACCTTTACTAAGGCTAGCGCTGGCGCGCTAAAAGACAACAAGTGGAACTACACTATCGCTGAATTACAGCCTGGACAATCTGTAAGCTTTACGATTACCGCGAAAGCTCCGGCTGCTATAAATGGCGCAGTTAAAAACACCGCCTGCGCAGATATCCCGGAAACCGCGGCAAATGCGCCGGACAGCTGCGACAGTGCAACTGTGACAGTTGAGGCGGCTAATAATCCAAAACCGACAGAACCGAACGACAATAAGAATCCAGCAAAGCCGTCAAAACCGACACAGCCAGCGAAACCATCAACACCAACTAATCCAAAAACTCCATCAAATCCCGCAAATCCTTCGACACCGACGACGCCATCAAACCCAACACCGGCAGCACCAAGCAAACCTTCAGCCCCAACATCTCCATCTCCGACACAGCCGCCATCTCCAACATCCCCATCTCCATCGACAACAAACACCGAATCAACAGTAAAAAACCCTTCAGCAGAACCGGCTGCTTTGCCAAAAACCGGCATGAATGACCCGCTAGTTGGCGGACTTGGACTCGGCGCATTGATGACAGCTGGTCTAGCCTACGCCATTAGCCGGCGTCGTATATAGAGACTGACCGCTCCAAAATCTTTTTCTGAAGCGTTCAGTTTCAGACAGTACACTCCCTGTTTAGCAGGGAGTGTCTTTGTTGTATAATAGAAATGTATGGCCAAGCAGAAGAAAAAACGCAGTAAGAAATATTCCGGCATAGACGCCGCCTCTAAGCGTCCAAGCGTTACTAAAATAACCGCCGCCAGCCGCTCGAAAACATCGCAGTGGTTGTTTGATCGGAAATCACTGCTTAAACCAGCTGGCATAGTCCTAGTTATTATATTAATAATTGTCTTAATTCTGTCGGGAATTTTTCGCCTATTTTAATGTTTTTATCTAAGGTTTGCCCGCTGGAATTCTAAATCCAAACACGCTGCCCTTCCCCTCTTCTGATGAAAATATTATTTCTCCGCCATGAAAGAGAATAACTTTCCTCGCTAAAAATAAGCCTACCCCGGTTCCATCCGGCCGTTTCCTCCTGGCATTTGAGCCGCGGAAAAATTTACCAAACAAATTCGGCTGCTCGGCTTTCGGCACGCCAATACCCGAATCTTTCACCGTAAATTCGATAAAGCCGCCCTTTTGAGACAGGCTTATCGCTACGTCTTTATTAGGCTTGGAATAGTAGATAGCGTTATCAATCATGTTTAATATAACTTGGCGAATTTTTTCGGCGTCAATTTTAACTTCCGGTATATTTTTATTAATTTTTACCTTCAGCTTTACTGACCGCTGGCTAGCCACCACTTTCAGCAAGGCAACCTCTTCTTTTATAATTTGCGCAATGTCGGTTTTTTGCTTGTCAATCACAAATTTACCAGTCTGCAGCCGCGAGACATTCAAAAAATCGTTAATTAGCCGCACCATTCGTTCGCTGGAAAAAAAAGCCTCCCTTAGAACAGCCTTCTGAGTTGACGAGACTCTGCCCAAATCACCCTCAAGCAGCATATCCAAATATCCTTTGATACTCGTTAGCGGCGTTCTTAACTGGTGCGACGCCATTGAAATAAACTCATTCTTTGACTCGTCAAGCCGCTGAAGCTGGCGATTAGTTAGTCTCAACTCTTTGGTCGATTCGTCAATTTTACGCTGCAAAGTATCGTTCAGCCGCTTAATTTCCTCCACCGACAGAGCGTTCTGAATCGAGATTGCCAATTCGCTAGCTACAGATTCCAGAATGCAGATATTCCGCCGGCTATATTTACGCCCTTTACGCTCGCCTAAAAATAGTATGCCCGCCTCGCGGTCTTGCTGCATCAAAGGAATTGCCACCGCAGTTTTATGCAGCTTAAATAACTTCTGCAAACTTTTATCTTTAATATCCTTGGCAATAATCGCCTCGGGAAAACTATAATGCTTCCAATAGTACTGCATAATTTTTCGCGTATCATCTTCAATTACCGCATAGCGCCGGCGTCCAGCCCGGCCGTAAATACCTTTACTAGGAATGCAAAACGCGACTTTTTCCAGCTTAAATTCCCGCATAATATAGCTGCTGATTCGCCTGAGCAATAGCTGCAAATCAGTAGTTTGCGCTAATATGGCCGATAAACCTTGGGAGAAATCTTCAAAATTACACTCATTGCGATAAAATATTTTATCAGTATACGTGTCAAAAAACTTTTTTATCGGCTGGAAAAGAAATGCCAAAACCACCGCCAGAATAACATCTATCGGCTCCAGGCTAGACCCCAGCGCAATATTTTCGTACAGCAGCAGCTTGGATATCGCATAGGATAAAACAAAATAAATACCAGCCAAAGAGCCGATTAGCAACACATAGACGACGCCGCGCGTTAGCGCCGCCTTAGCACCTATTTTTTTATAGCGGGAAACCGAAACATGGATAGCAACCGCCGCTAATATAACCGCCAGAGCAACCATAAGAATAGGATTGTGCGCTGTCATGCTAATGTTTATTATAACATCCAACCTGGTAATTCATGCTATACTTTTATTATGATAAAGATTGTTATTATTGAAGACGATCCAACCATCAGCCAGATGTACCGTATAAAATTTGAGTCTGATGGTTTTGAAGTGCATTTGGCAGCAAACGGGCAAATTGGTATTAATGTAGCAGAAAAAGTCCGGCCGGATATAATCTTATTAGATCTGCAAATGCCAGAGATGGACGGCACCGAAGCGCTTAAAATAATCCGTTCTCGGGATTGGGGCAAAACCGTGCCAGTTATCATACTAACTAACCTTGGCGAAGAAGAAGCGCCGCGCGAGCTGCGGAGCCTGGGTGTTGATAGCTACATTGTCAAAGCAAACTACACGCCGCGCCAAGTTGTCGAGCAAGTCAAATCAGCCATAAAAACAGCTAACTGATATAAATTCTAATTAGTTTTTACCGGCAATTTTAGACAGGCGTTAATGACGTTGTCAAACAGCGCAGCGACCGTAAGCGGACCAACACCGCCTTTTTTAGGCGTAATGGTAATATCATTCCGCTGGCGAACTTCCTCCGCCGTGTCGCCAACTATCCTACCGTTCTCAGACGCCGTTCCCGCATCAATAACCACGGCTTTCGGTTTTATCATCTGGCTCGTTATTAATCCTGGGACTCCCGTAGCCGACACGATAACGTCATAATTTATCAATTCACTCAAGTCATCGCCTTTCTCAAACACCGTAGTATCAATTCCAGACTTCTGCCACATTCGCTCCAGCGGCGCGCCGACCAGCCGTCCGCGCCCCACAATCGCTATTTTTTTTCCTTTCAGTTCAATACCATATCCAGCCAGCAGCCAATTGATGGCTATCGGCGTTGCGGCATCAAAAATCGCGTTTCGACACAAACCATCAACATCCTTCTTTTTATCAACGCTTTCTAATAATTCATCTGTTTGCTCTGGATTGTCTACGGGCAATTGGACAATTATTCCTTGCACGTCTTGTCTGATATTCAATTCTTTTATTATATTTAGTGCTTGCCCTGAAGCTGCTCGATGAATTTCCACATCAATTAGAATATCCGCACCGTACCGCTGTTTTAAGCGCATATATGTCTCAATTACTGGATTCTGAGCGTCCGTCACAATTGCTAAGCGCGGCTGTATATGGCGCGCTTGGCGTAGCGCTCGTACTTGCTTGGCTTGGCGCTCCTTAATGAAACTCGCCAATTCCGATCCGTTCAGTTCTCTCACTTTACCCAGTATAACAATTACCGCTCCTTGAGTACAGAGATAACCTGTGGTATAATCTGAAAAGCTTGGGTTTCTGGCGGATGTAGCTCAGTTTGGTTAGAGCGCTGGATTGTGGCTCCGGAGGCCGTGGGTTCGAACCCCATCATTCGCCCCAAGTCCTATCGCGATTTACTTTTCTGGTGAATTGTGATATAATAAAAGTGTGGACATTTTTATTGATTGTCGTATAATTGAATTATGGGCCAGTAGCTCAGCTGGTTAGAGCACCTGCCTCTTAAGCAGGGTGTCGAGGGTTCAAGCCCCTCCTGGCCCTCCAGGATAGAATTTCAACGAAATATCGCTCCAATAGAGCGATATTTTGATTTAACAGCGAGGAGTATTTGGATATTCAATACCCAGCGGCACAGCCACGAGTAGACCCATACGATCAAATATCTTTACAGCACCTCTTGCAGCAATGATAATATAGAGGCCTTTATATCGTCGTCGGCTTTTATCTTCTGCTCTTCATTTAGCTCTGTGTAGTATATCCATTCTCCATTAATGTTGAGCTGCATAATTGACGACAGAAAATATCCTGGCACCAGTTCTGGTTTTCGAGGTGTACTTACTAAGCGGGCTGGCAATTCCGATGAACTTGCAACAATTTTTATTCTTTGACGATCTGTCTTAGTTTTATAGGCGATAGCATGCCCGTAACGAAACGTCATTGGAATTGTTCCGCCATACTTTTTCGCAAGATCGGTGTAATATTTAATGGCATTGTCATCTGTGAAATCGCCATATTTCAGCCTCACTGGCTCTTTAATAAATGCACCTGGATTATCCTCGCTAGCAACTCCCTCAAATGAGATAGTGTCGTCTTGCGTTAAAACTATAGTACCCTCATCAACATATTGGACATAACCTAGTGCTTTTTGGGCGGCAATTTCAACCCCAGATCCAGCTGTCTCGGCAGGTTCGGGCAACTCCGTTGGCAAATCAGCAAGCGAGATAATCTCTGCTGGCACATCGGCCAGCAGCCGTTTGATCCTGGATACTTTGTTATGATTTGTAGTTGCAATTAGTATTTTTCTCATGATAGTTCCTGCATACTCTGTCATTAATTCTAATTTAGCGTCTGGCATACGCTGCAAAGAAAGCAATTTTTTATAAATGGCTTTTACGCAAACGGATTATACCGAGCTGGCGGTTCCTTAAAGACAATTCGGCCTTTCGCGTTAGTAGAATTACCAGACTGCCGAGAGCTGGTAGATGACTGCTGAGAACTACCAGGCTGTACGCGATTGAGCTGGCGATTTTGCCCAGGCATCGCCGTACCGCTGCCGCTGCCAGCATCACTGCCGCCAACCCGCTGACTACTGCCAATGCTGGAGTTTGCCGACATTGAATCGCCGTATCCCTTTATGTATTGGCGATCTACGTTATGAGTACGATTCGCAGATGCCATTCTGGTTGTACCGTAGGTCTGCGCATTAGCTGCATGATTAGACATCAGCCTGTTTAATAATTGGCGCGACATTCGCGGCCTGCCGCTTGCATCCATACATCCCCCTGTTTGCAATGTATAATAATGGTGCCCCGAGTAGGATTCGAACCTACGGCCTTGAGCTTAGAAGTCTCCTGCTCTATCCAGCTGAGCTATCAGGGCGTGTTTTCATTATATCATCTTTCTGCTACAATAGAACACACTGCGGGTGTAGTACAGCGGCTAGTATGCAAGTTTTCCAAACTTGAGATGGGAGTTCGATTCTCCCCACCCGCACCAAAATAGAACTTTCTAATATTTTGTCGCTCGAACGGGCGGCTTTTTGGCTATAAACAGCATCTACGCCAAACACATAATGACGTTAATTGGCAGAAAGTTTTTACCAATATGCCCGCCGTTACCGCTAATTAGTTAATACGCTTATGCTATAATAAGTAAGTTGTTATTTAATCTATAAAGGGCATCATGGATCTATATTCTTACACCGACACACCGAAATATCAGCCTCAAGACATTGAGGACGCATCAGAATTTTATAATTTGATCGAACGCAGCAGCCTAACGCATCAGCTGTCAGAGACGCGGCCATACGTTTACTGGACAATGGAGATTTACGACAAAGCCAATGGAATTAAGGGCGGCGGCGGACTCGGTGTTTTGGCGGCTGATACCCGGCGCGTGGCTGAAAAACTGGAAGTACCGTTCGTGGTAGTGACGCCGTTTTATCGCAGCGAGTCGCACCAAAAAATTGATGATTTGTCGCAGAATGAGTATTCGGAAAAGGTTTCGCCGCAAGATTACAGTTTTGAATACATTGACGAAGTTACTGTCAGTTCGGCAGGCTTCCCCGATTCAAGTTTGAGTATTTTCAGAAAAACGCTCGGTTCGACGCAATTTATCACAATGTCAGAGCCAAATTTCGGACAATTGTACGAAGGCGACGGCTCTGGCGATCATCGCCTGTATCAAGAAGTAGCGCTAGGTTTCGGCGGCTACAAAGCGCTGAAACTGGTCGGCATTAAGCCAGCTGTCATCCAGCTGAACGAGACGGCAACTATTTTCGCAGCGCTAGCACGGCTGGACGAATTATGCGCTAACGGCATGAATTTATATGAAGCTATTGTCTATGTTCGCAAACATACTCTGTACACTAACCATACATTACTGCAAGCTGCCGAGCCAGAATTCAATCGTTCGCAATTTGAAAAACTGGTTTTACCAAACCTAAAAAGCAACGCTGTACGCTGCTGGCTAATGGAACAGTTCCGCAATGACCGCCTGCGGCCGAATTTACTAGCTATTGAGCTGACCGAGGCAAAAAATGGCGTCAGCAAACTACACGCTCGCGTAGCTGATTTTCGCGATCGCAACAATGATAAGGTTAAATTCCAAGCGATCACCAATGGCATCGACATGGAGACATGGGTGCTACCAGAAATCATGAATACTTACTACAGCCAAAACGTCATCGATAAGTTTGGCTTGCCAACAGAAGAGTTCAAAGAGCAAATTGATAAAATTGATGCGCCAGCCATTCGCCAACTAAAAAGACTTGGACGTCAGGAACTGAATAGGGTTCTAGCAACGCGCAAAGATCAATACAATGAACCAGTGCAAATTCCCGAAGACGCAGTACTGTTTGATTTCAAGCGGCGATTCGCCAACTATAAACGCCCGTATATGGCGTTTGAACAGCCGGAAACTCTGCGCCAGATTTTAATCAACCATAACGCGCACTATATTTTAGCCGGCAAAGTTCACCAAGGCGACACGGCTATGTACCAGCGACTGCTCAGCATCCTAAAGCTCGTTGACGGCGATCCAGTTTTACGCGAGCGTGTCCATTATATCCAGGATTATGACGAAGAACTGGGCCGAGCTTTGGCAATCGGCTCGGATATTGCGATTAACGTGCCGATGATCGGGCTGGAGGCTTGCGGCACATCGTGGGAAAAAGATATCGCCAACCTTAAACTGCTTATCTCTACCAGCGATGGCGGCGTCGCGGATGTCAAACCGATTGCCTGCCTGGAAGTGTCGGGCAATAATTACGATGCCGAAATATCGTCACTGTATGTCAATATGCTAAAAGCTGCCGCTGCCGTTAAGAATGACCAGTTGTTAGAAAAGACTGTTCGCCGCCAGTTAAAGGCATACCTGCCGATCATTTCTGGCACGCGTATGATGAAAGATTATCTGAAGTTTCTGTTTCCGCAGCACCATTCGCAAAAATCATCAGCACCGCGAAACACGCCAGTATCCGAACCAAAGAAAGCCGCTATTCAATAATTACTTCAATTTCTGCGCCCAGCGAATTGAGCCGCTGAGCCAGCTCCTCGTAACCGCGATTTATTGAATATACATCGCGAAGGATTGACACGCCCGGTGCTGCCAGCATCGCCAGTAGCACTACGACTGACGGCCTAAGCGCTGGCGGCGCCACAATATCAGCCGGCTTCCATTTCGTCGGACCAGTGATATATACCCGGTGCGGATCAACCAGTTCAATTTGCGCATTTAATTTGCTTAGTTCCGTGAAATAAATTGCTCGATTTTCATAGCTCCAATCGTGCACTAATGTCCGCCCTCTGGCAACTGTCGCGATCAGCCCCAAGAACGGCAAGTTATCCATATTAATCCCCGGAAACGGCAGCGCGTGCAGCTTATCTTTGGCTGCTTTCATCTTAGAATGCTTGAGGTGGATATCAACCAGGCGCGTCCTTTCGTTATTTGCAAAATATTCCTGGCTTAATTCAAACTGCAAGCCCATTTCCGCCAGCGTCGCCAGTTCAATTTCCAAAAATTCAATCGGCGCCCGGCGCACAGTAATTTCCGAACCAGTTACCGCCGCTGCGGCGATAAAACTCATCGCCTCAATCGGATCTTCGCTTGGATAGTAGTCAAGGTTTTTATTAATATGCTTACGGCCAGTAATTTTCAAAATCGTCGTACCGATTCCTTCGACTTTTACGCCCAGTTTTTGCAGAAAGAAACAGACATCCTGCACCATGTAATTTGGACTAGCATTGCGGATAATTGTCGTATCTGGCGACAACGCCGCCGCCATAATGACATTTTCCGTCACTGTATCGCCGCGCTCCGTCAAAAGAATCGTTCGATTGCCAGAAATCACCTTAGTTTGCGCATGATAATATTCCGATTCTGCCGCCACATCCATACCAAAACAGCGCAAGCCGCTCAGATGCGGCTCAACCGTGCGCTTACCGAGATTACAGCCGCCGGCAAACGGCAAACGAAAATCACGGTACTGGTGAAGCAGCGGGCCAAGAAACATGATCACCGTACGCGTCCGCTTGGCAGCCTCTATGTCCATATTTTCCAGCTTCAGGCGCGCTGGCGGCATAATTTCCAAATCATTGCCATCCAGCCAGCGAGTTTTCACGCCAATTGAGTTTAATACTTCAATAATCCGATTAACTTCCTCAATCCGCGCTACTTTCCTGAGCGTGGTTTTCCCCTTATTTAACAAACTGGCGCACAACAAACCGACTGCCGCATTTTTACTCGTATTAACGCGTATCTCACCAGACAATTTTTTACCGCCATGTACCCGAAAATTCATTTTTCCAGAATGATTTACCATCATAATGTTATTATTTAATACTTCACTGATACGCGCTACCATCTCTATACTAATGTTTTGACCGCCGTTTTCAATCCGGTTAATAGCACTCTGCGAGGTGCCGATTGCCTCGGCTAATTGTGCTTGCGTCATGCCCTGCTTTTGGCGGTTTTCAGCGATTAAATTACCAATTTTCTTCAAATACTCATCTTTATTCATGCGGCGATTATATCACAGATGGTATATTAACGCAATGGTATAATAGAAGAAAAGGAGGAAATACCATGCAGGATACGCAGGTCGCCAATTTAATTGCGGCAGAAATAAAACGGCAGCAGCTGGGGATCGAAATGATCCCAAGCGAAAATTACGTTTCAACTAGTGTACTCAAAGCGCTGGGCAGCGTCTTTACCAACAAATATTCTGAGGGTTACCCCGGACGACGCTATTACGGCGGACAAGAAAACACCGACCAAATTGAGCAGCTGGCGATTGACCGCGCTAAACAGCTATTCGGCGCTGATCACGCCAATGTCCAGCCGCACTCCGGCGCCCAGGCCAACGAGGCGGTGTATTATGCGTGGTGCGAGCCTGGCGACACCATTCTGGCGATGGATTTGGCGCACGGCGGACACCTGACGCATGGCGCGCCAGTCACCCGCTCAGCCCGCGAATATAACTTCGTCCGCTACGGCATCAAGGATGTCGAGACTGGCGAAATTGACTATGAAGAAATTCGCCACTTGGCGCTGAAACATCAGCCAAAAATCATCTTGGCGGGCTTCTCGGCCTATCCGCGCGAGCTAAATTACGCCAAGTTTGCCGAGATTGGCAACGAAGTTGGCGCTATGTTGATGGCGGATATGAGCCACATCGCTGGATTAATCGTTGGCGGCGTGGCTAAAAATCCGTTTGACTACGGCTTTCATATTATCACCACTACCACACACAAAACCTTGCGCGGCCCACGCGGCGGCTTGATTTTGTCGAGGGGCATAGCCAGCAATCCTTTGAAGCGGCCAGAAAAAACCTTAAAAAACTTGCCAACGCTGATCGACCGGGCAGTCTTCCCTGGCACCCAAGGCGGCCCGCACATGCACACCATCGCTGCCAAGACAGTCGCCTTTGGCGAGGCGCTACGCCCAGAGTTCACGGAATACGCCCAGCAAATCGTTAAAAATGCAGCCGTTCTGGCAGATGAACTAAAGCGCGGCGGCTTGAAATTAGTAACAGGCGGCACCAGCAACCACTTGGTGCTGGCGGACGTCTACGGCAGCTTTAATATCGACGGCAAAACCGCCCAGGAGCGGCTGGAAGCCAGCGGTATCACCGCCAACGCCAACGCCATCCCGAACGATACCCTACCGCCATTCCGTCCAAGCGGCCTGCGCCTAGGCACGCCAGCGCTCACTACGCGCGGCATGATGGAAGCGGAAATTAAGCAAATTGCCAAGTGGATTATTGCAGCGATAAATACAGAAAATACAACAGAATACGCAAAAATTAAGCAGCAAGCTACTAGTCTTGCGGCGCGTTTTCCGCTACCATATAAGTAATACTAAATGAATTGGGGGGCAAATCAGAAATGGTTTCTTCAAAAAACAAAGTAAAAGGTTTTACGCTCGTTGAGCTTCTAATCGTCATCGTGGTTATCGCCATTTTGGCTGCTATATCAATTGTGGCTTATAACGGTATTCAGCAGCGTTCGCGCGACTCGGCAGCGGCAGCAACTGCTTCGCAGCTATCAGCAAAAATTGAGGTATGGAATAGCCGAATCGGCAGATATCCTTCAACATCAGAGGTTGAGAACGGGCTTGATAATGCGAAAGTTACCGAAGCAAAACTAAATCAAGATTTGAGAAATAAAATTACCACTTCCGGAACATCCAGTATAGCAAATGATATTTTAGTTAACTATAAAACATGCGGCGCTTCTCCTAACTTTACCGGCGCAGAAATCGCTTACAAAAAGGGTAGCGGCATTGAAACACTCAAACGAGGTACCGGCTGTTAGCCAATAGACGATACACAAATTAAAACCCCGGTTTTCCGGGGTTTTATAATACCGGTTTACTGATATACTAACAACCAGTTCCACGATCAATACGTTCAGTACCGCCTCCGTGAACGTACGTAATCCTAGCACCAGTACCACCGCCACATTGCTTGTAATGAACAGGGTGTTCGTTGTCTGGAGTAGCGGTACCTGTGATAATCCTACTCTGCAACTCAGCACCAATCGCCGCTTCGTTAACGTCAGAATCAACTAGATGATCAGTACTTACTTGACTATCAGTCGGGTATGAACCCTTTACACTATTCCATGCCTCAACTTTAGTTGATAACTGAGACGCAGAACCTGCCGCTGCTGAGTCGCGTGAACGCTGCTGAATACCGTTATAAGCCACAATTGATATAGCAGCCAAAATGGCGATAACCACGATGACGATTAGAAGCTCAACGAGCGTAAAACCTTTTACTTTGTTTTTTGAAGAAACCATTTCTGATTTGCCCCCTATTTTTAAGTTAAGTTGTTAACAAGCATTAGTGTATCAGAAGCGAGAAATAAGCGCAAGCATTTTATTAAAAATTGAGAGATTTTACGTATAGCCAGCCAGTATAGCTGATGTCGTCGCCGGCAACCGTCTTAGAAGCAGTTAACTTTACTTCCATAGTATCGGAATTAGTAGTTACGCTTAGTTTGACTTCTTTACCAGCAGAAATCAAAGTATCATCAATGCCTCTTTGCCAAACATTCGAAGACGAACTACAGCCGCTGTCCATACTAGCCTTACGCTTTAAAGTATTACCTCCAACGACAGAATATTCCATCTTATACACCAGTGCTTCCGCCACAGAAATACCAGTTCCCGCTACCGAGCAGTCGCTTTTTTTAATCAGCTTCCGGCTGGCGCTTAATGGGTTGGCAGACGTCGCCAGATTATGCATTGATATTTTATTAGACGCCATACCGTCAAAGTCAGTGCTTAACTTTACATCTTGCTCAATCTGATCAAGCGCCGCCAGCACCTCATTCTGCAGCTGCGTACGGGCGCTAGCGCGCATAGAGGTTCCGGTTAAGTTTACTATTGCTACCACCATGGCGCTAATAATTAATATTATAAGCGGCATGACAGTCAACAGTTCTATCAGCGTAAATCCGGCGCTTCTTTTACGACTCTGGTCTCGGCGCTTAGCCTCCAAGATACGTTGCATGCGACACCTCCTCGCCATCGGAACCGTATTTAACAGTAACGACAACTCTTATTAATGATGAATCCGTATACGGTTTACACATAGAGACAGTAGCGGACGCTGGCTTCGGTAAAGAGTTCGACCGAAGAGTTGCTGGCGATACAGCCGGCGACGAGCAAGTATTAGCAACGGCGGCGTAATTTTGTTTGCGTAAAATCTCATAGCCAAGATTGCTAGCCTCGCTCATCTCCCTAGTGTCAGCCGACTGATTTATGACCACGCTGTATAGCTGGTAGCCGCTCATTAAAAACAGCGCCGCCACGAAAAGGGTTATTAATATTTCTACTGTCGTAAACCCACCCTGTTTCATTATTTATGCCTGCTTTCTACAACTTGCCATTTATCTGGATCTTTGGTTTCTAAATGATACATAATTGAGTATTGGCGGCATTCAACGCCGCTCTCCTGGCATTTCGTACCGCTGCCAGAGTGGGCAAAGTATACGTATGCGCCGCTTGGATATGCTGGCAAGTTATTGGCAGCGTAGTTATTTTTATACGAATTTATATCAGCAATGCTGTTAATACTGCGACCGCCGGAAAATATACCCTGCTTGGCTGGAATTAGCGCTTCGTTGCCGGACGGGCCTTTTTTCGCATCGTCCTGTAAATTGGCTAATATTTTATCAAACTGGGCGCTGGTCAGATTAGACGATCCAGCTGCGCCGGAAAAATAAGCCGGATAGCTGCCGACTGGCTTGATGACATTACCGCCGCCGTCTTTGATTTCCTGCGAATAAATACTTTCCAAATACATCTGAATCGCCGCTACGTCAGCTTCGCGCTCCTTATCGCGGGCGCTTGCTTGGTAACCGCGAAAGCTAACAACGCCGATAGTAAATAAGATTGCTATAATAGCAATAACGATAGTTAATTCAATGATTGTAAATCCACGCCTCATCCTCATGTATTAAGCATAACCGCAAAGACAAAAAACTACAAGCCTTATTCTAATTCAAGCGGCTCTTGCTGGATTTGAATGTGGAATTTATCGTACACTTTCTGAACAATTTTCTCTCTGGCCATAGCCAAATCAGGATAACCAGCCGCGCCATTGTTAACTAAAACCAGCGCATTTTTTTCGTAAATTCGAATATTATGGAATGTTTTTCCTTTCAAGCCAGCCTTTTCAATAAGCCAGCCTGTAGGAATTTTATATGTATTATCCGGCATAATGTAATTCGGAATATCCGGATATTTTTTCTTTAATTCGTCAAGCTGCCACTGCTCTATGATAGCATTCTTAAAGAAAGAACCGGAATTTGGCTCTTGGGCGGGATCTGGCAATTTATCAGCACGAATATTAAGAACAGCCACTCGGATAACTGGCAAATTAACAATTCTAATGTCATTTTCGGTAAGATACTTTTGGATGGCAGCGTAATACGGCGGCTTGGGCTGAGTACGGAACAGCCGCAATTTAATGTTTAAAATACAATACCGCCCCTTTTGGCTGCTGCGAAAAATACTATTTCTGTACGAGAAATGGCAATCTTTGGCGCTAATAGTAACGACTTTCCCTTCTTTTGAGTCAAATGCCTCCAGGCTAACCAGCGTATCAGCAATCTCTTGCCCGTAAGCACCGATATTTTGCACCGGCGCAGCACCAGCTGTTCCAGGAATGCCCGACATCGCTTCAACACCCTGCAAATCCATGCCAACTATCTTTTCCACCATTTCATCCCAATTTTCGCCGGCGCCAATTTTTATAACAACATTCTCGCCATCATCCGATACAATGTCAAAGCCCTTGATGCGGTTCAATAAAACAACGCCGTTGAATGTCTCGTCATGCGTGATTACATTGCTGCCGCCGCCTAGAACGAAGACTTTCAAACCCTTGGTACTAGCTTCCTTATAAATATTTTTAACATCGTCAGCAGTGCTGGCTGCCGCCATAAAACGCGCCTTGCCGCCCAGCTGCATGGTTGTGTATTTTTTCAAAGATATATCAGTTCTCATTTCCATAAGCACATTATATCATTTTTCCCGGCTGGCGCTAGTGTGATATAATATACCCGTTATGCACCCGTAGCTCAGCGGATTAGAGTACTTGGCTTCGAACCAAGTGGTCGCAAGTTCGAATCTTGCCGGGTGTACCAATTTTTGCGCTCTGGCAATCCAGCTGAACCACCCTCGGCGTTAAATTATACGTCCTTTGGCTGTGTTGTAAGCAGCGCACCAAATGCCCCGTTAGCTCAACTGGATAGAGCGTTGGTTTCCGGTACCAAAGGTTGCAGGTTCGATTCCTGTGCGGGGTACCAAGATGAATTTGTTATGTGTGATTTTTCTGAAACTCCTTACCGTAACGACGAAGCTGCTGGCTGGATTCTTAGCCCAGTACACAGGCGTCTTGATTGCGTAGCTCTTCATCAGACGCCGCACATTGTCCCGATTCATCGAGATTGGGGACTTGATCTTTTCGGCCTTGGTGTCGAATTGGCTATTGTTACGCTACTGCTGTCTATTGCCTGGCGGACACAACGAAAAGCCTCGCGCGATACAAACCACAAATCATCACGAGCTGTCATTTCAATACTTTCTAAAACAGCCGCGATACTATTTGTCGCCGCCATAATTATCGTAACGTGCGTGCGTTTGTTGCATGGCGCGCGAGTAGGCAGTCTTTGAAAAATATGCACCGAATTATCAATTGATACAATTCTTAAATCTCTGTTACAATATCCTCAGTGATGAAAGAACGGGGAGATAGACTATGTGCAGAGCGAAAGTATTGTCTGCGCGAGCGGATTGCTAGGTTATTTGGCTGCCGAGCTAGCCGAGCTGCTAGTCTGAGCATGATCAAAAATGAGAATACTGAAGATCCTGTCCGCGAGAAGCCGACAACCGGTCATGAACTAAACTCCCGGGATCAAGACCATGGGCCAGCAGATCTCGGCAAGGCTGAACTATGGGCAGGTAGACTCCTTAGCGAATACTGGGACGGTAAGTTCCCTGTTGATCCGAACAGTATCGCAGTAAAGATGGGGAATAATGCTTCCACTTCTAGAAAACGCTTCACAATAGCTCATGAGCTCGGCCACTGCGTTGAGAAATTAATAGACTCGGAACCCCCGAACCAGAAAATACCTGGATATTTTGGCTTTTCCGACGAATCGATGGTTAGTGACGAGAAAATTCTCGCAGGCCGCAGGCCTACCGACTCAGGGGCGCCCGACCAGTCTCCGCGAGAACTTTTTGCAGACTACTTTGCTTGTTGTCTGCTAATACCCGAGAATGAGGTCCAGAGGTTTGTCGGTCTGGGAGTGAATATCGACGACGTTGCGACACACTTTGGTGTTTCTGCTGCAACTATGCGAAATCGCCTGAATGATCTCGGAATAGATCTTTAGTGATCAGGGATTTTCTAATAACGTCCAAAAAATGGGGAGTAAATCTTATTCATATTTGACTTTCCATATCGCCTGTGCTTAAATCATAAGCATTAGTACTCTGAGGAGAGGGATATGGAAAATAAACAAACAAATCATGGAAAATTAAAAATTGTCGCTGGGATACTTGCCATTGCACTGGTGACGGCTTTATTATATTGGCTATTTACTAGCCTGCTGAATACAAATCAGCATAGCCAAACAAAACAGGAGCCTAGCAGTACTGCTAACTATCAGATGGACGATGAGAACACCAGTCCGCAGCAGCCGAGCACAAACTCAAAATCAAATTTGGATAATAATAGAACCAATCAACCTAATAAAGATACAGAAGCCTCGTCAAATAGTTCCACTAAGACGACTGTCGACAATACTGCCGCCGTGCGCCGCAGCAGCACCGCTTCCCAATATCCCGAAGCAACATTGGCGAGTAAAAAACCATCAACCAGCAGTAGTATTTTCCAAAAACCTAAACGCAAGCCAACCACTAAACCTGGCGGCAGCAAACCAACTACACCGCCAAGCACACCCAAACCAACACCCGAACCTGCACAAGCAGCTGTAAAAATCGTCGGCGCAGCAGAGGTCGGATCAACCCTAATCGCGCAAATCGACGATCCTGACGGGTTGAAAGACGGCGGTATACGGTATTATCAATGGTTTGCCGACGGCGCGGCTATTCCTGGGGCTAGTTATTTCTCATACAAGTTGACACCATCAGAAGTGGGTAAAAAAATCACTGTCAAAACAACTCATGCTAACAACAAAAACGTAATGAAAGATTTAATTAGCTCAGCTACGATAGCTGTCGGCAACGCCGCATCAAATAATAACCATGGTAGCGTCACCATCGACGGAATTAACCGAGTCGGACAAGTATTCACTGCCCGTATTACCGATGCCGATGGCGTGCCAGAGAGCGGCATTACTTACCGATGGTACGAATTTTACGGCAAATTCCTGGGAACTGGCAAAACTCTCGCGCAAACCAAAGACCACCTCGGCATGCAAGTCATCGTCCAAGCCAGTTATATTGACAAGAAAGGACATAGAGAGAGCGTCACCAGCGGATTTAGCGGGTCAGTCGTCGATAATTCAGGCGGCGGCACTGGCGCGGGGATAATCAGTCCTGCTGCGACTGCGCCAAAAATTACTCTTCATGGACCAGCCAGCGTCAAAGAAGGCGAAACCGCTGTTTACACGGCGACTTTAGACAAAGCAGCCAGTACCGATGTTAGCGCGGATATCAAAATCACACACAATACTAGCAATCCGAACAATCTCAACATCCGTTGGGACAGCCAGCGAGTGGTTATTAAAGCCGGAGAAACCAGCGCCAAATTCTACATTGACACCAATGCCGGCACTGGCGGTAAAGGTAAAACTTACACCGTTTCTCTTAGCAACGCTGTCGCTGGTATGGTTAATAAAACAAATACTAGTACATATACTGCGGTCAACGCTCAATCGGTCTTTATGCTATCATACGTTTATCCGCTCGCTGAGGCTGGCGGTAGCGAGTTCTCTGGCTACTGGAAAGCTGTTCATGCAGCAGGCAGCAGCAAAATCCCGTATACACTCATCATGGCAGACGGCAGTCCTGACGCCAAGCTCGACCCAGGCTATGTGCGGCTGCTAAAAAAGAACGCCGAGCTTGGTTTCAAAACTGTCGCTTACATCCGCACTATTCATCAAACTCGCCCAATTGCCGAAGTTAAAGCCGCCATGGCTAAGTTCATTGAACTTTACGGGGCAGATAAAATTCACGGATTCTATTTCGACGAAGTGTCGTCCATAAATAACGGCGCAACGGCTTACATGGCAGAATTGTATAACTATACGAAAAGTACCTACGGCAACAAGTTGGTCGTCGCCAATCCTGGTACCCATATCACCGACGCGATTGCGCCGTACGCCGATATTTTCATGACTAACGAAGGCACTGCTGACGAATATATTAATAACTATAAGACCGCTTACTCTGCCTTTGAAAAAGATCCGGCAAACTCCCATCGTATTTTCCATACGATTTATGCCGCAAAGGCTAGCGATTACCAAAAAATAATCAATTTATCGCGCCAACGCAATGCCGGCTGGGTATTCATCACTACCGATAGCACGATACCCGATGGCAGGCCGTACAATGATTTGGCAGCTAATTTCTCTACTCTTGTCGATAATGTCAATAACCTGGGTAGACGACCGTTTGACCCGAACAGGAACACAACGCAGCCTTTGCTGACTGGCGCGATAATCGCATCGGCAGACGTTAAAACCACAATTACAGCAAAGTAAATTCACTAGCTAAGGTTGAGTGCCGAAATCTTGAACATCTGTTGGCGGAGACGGTGCTGGCTGAGAAACTTCTGACGCATCAAGCACCTGGCTAATTTGCTGGGCAGTAATAGTTGCTGTCGAACCTGGCGCGATCAAACCAGCTAGCATCTGCTTGGCAATAGTATTCTCAACTGCTCGCTGGACAACGCGGCGCATCGGACGCGCGCCCAGACGCGGATCATAACCGGCTTCAACCAATAATTTCTTACCTTCTTCCTCAACCGCAACCTGGATTTTTTGCGGCGCCAAAGTTTTATTAACGCCAGCCAAAATCAAATCGACAACCTGCAGTAACTCTTCCTTGCCCAGCGGACGAAACAAAACAATTTCGTCAAAACGGTTCAAAAACTCCGGCCGGAATAGATTAGCATTAATCAGCTCGTTGATAAACGTTTGTTCAAACTGCTCCAACTGGTAACCGCGTTCAATATATTCGCGAATCCTATCCGCTCCAGCGTTCGATGTAGCGATGACAATCGTATCGCGAAAACTAATTTCCCGGTTATTTTCATCGCGCAGGATACCTTCGTCCAACAGCTGCAGCAACGTTGTTAAAACTTGCGGATGAGCCTTCTCAATTTCATCCAGCAACACAACAGAAAACGGCCGCTTCTGCACCTGGGCAGTCAAACTGCCTGGATCATGCGCGCCATCAGCGATTAGCCGCGCTACATCATCTGGGCGGACAAACTCGTTAAGATCCAACCGAATCATGCTGCCCTCGCCGCCAAAATAAACATCCGCCAGCGCTTTGGATAGTTCAGTTTTACCAACGCCAGTCGGACCAAGAAACAGGAAAGCGCCAATTGGACGATTTTGGTTTCTAACGCCAGTACGGGCGCGGCGAATAGCATCGGAAACAACTGTCACCGCCCGCGACTGATTAATCATCCGCTGATGAATCAGTGTTTCTAAATTAAGCAATTTCTCACGCTCGTCGCCAGTATTCGCTGTGGATATTTTTATGCCCAAGGTTTTTTCAATTGCATCATCCACCGATTGCGCTGTCACCAGTCCATTCTGAGCGCAGCTAGCAGCTGATTCTAGAATCTTCAAAGCCTTGCCTGGCATCGCCAAATCTTGAACATAGCGATCGCCGACCCGATAAGCCTCAGCCAAAGCTTGATACATATACGCCACCCGGTATTGCGCCTCAAAAAAGAAGAGTTGGTCGCGCATAATCTTCATCGTTCCCGCCTCGTCGGTCGGACGGATAGCGATCGTATTCAGCGCGTGCGCCAACTGCGGTTTCATCTGGGAAATCTGCAAAAACCGCTGCTCGTCCATCGCCAAAATCATGCGCAGCCTCCCCGCCTCCAGGATCGGCAGCAAGACATTGCTTAAATCAACCGAGCCGACACCCTCCTCAAAGAACAACTGCGCATTATCCAAGCATAAAATAACATTTTTCGATAAATAAGCCTCATTGATAATCATCGTCACCAAATTTTCCAAATCACCGCGGCCGGACGCCGAACTCACCAGTGACGAGGCATCCAGCATAAAAACTTGCTGATATAGCAGATGCCGCGGCACGCCTTTATAACCGTCAATTAGCATCTCGGCAAAAGCCGCCACTACCGTAGTCTTACCTGCGCCGTCAGCGCCAACCAGCGTAACATTTTGCCGCCCGCCGGAGCTAAATGTCGCCAGCATCTGCTCAAGCGCACTATTATGCATATCAAGCTTGGTCGCCATTATACCGCCGCTCACCTGCGCGCTAATATTCTGCGCGAAACGGCTTAGTAGCGGCGTATAACCAAACGACCAGTCCCGGGCAATACCGCCCGTCCGAAGCGGTTTAACCTTGCGCTGCTCGATTAGTTCTTTGCTTCGTTCATACCAGCGAATTCCCTCCATTACATCTTGAAAGTCAATTTTCATATTTGCCAGCAGCGCGTCGTGTTGCGGCAGCTGCTTGACGATTGCTGCCGCCAAGACTGCACCGGTAATCTTTGGACTGGCGGTTTCCTGCCAAATTTCAATCGCTGTTTGCCAAATCGCCTCAATGTCCGCCGGATTTTCCGACGCGATATTTTGCAGCAAATTTGGCGTCACACCCAAACGTACCGCCAGAAACAGCCCGGCACGCGTTCTAGCAACCGCTAGAGCTACATCTTTCGGCGTTGGCTGAGGCGATAACTTTCCTAAAACATCCGCGGCCATAACGTCATCAATTGTTTGCGGATTTTTACTAATTTCAGCTGTTTTCAAATCTTTTTCCCACCAAATCGCAAGCATAATAAGCGGGCCGCTCAAGCCGATTAACAGCCAGCCGGCTGCGCCATGCGTAAATAGAGACCAAACCCCCAGCAAAAGCAACCCGC
The DNA here is from genome assembly GCA_905373795.1 of Candidatus Saccharimonadota bacterium. Taxonomy (GTDB): domain Bacteria; phylum Patescibacteriota; class Saccharimonadia; order Saccharimonadales; family Saccharimonadaceae; genus Nanosynbacter. Next base: position 56,734 of record CAJPUO010000002.1, on the reverse strand, counting down.
AGCTTAAAACGCCAGTCAGCAAATGCCAAGCCTTGCCGAAACGAACGGAAAAACGCGCTTTTTGCGAACGTAAACTATGATAATTAAGTCTTGGAGCAACATTCATAGCGTCACCCCCAATCGCCATAAGATAAATCCGATAACTGGCAGCACTGGCAAAACTAGCCACGCCAAAACGCCGATTAGTTCAAAAATAACCACAATAGCAATCGCTATAATACCGATAAAAATAACCAGCGTACGAACAACCGCGCCGATTATTCTGGAAATTAACCTGTCAAAAAAGGCTCTTAATTTGACTGGCAGCGGACCGTCAACATAACTGGCGGATATTTGGCGAAACGGGTTAAATAATGTCCTTAGCAACAATCCAACAGAGAAATGATCGGCCACTCTTAGCACTGTCACGAAGCTTCGCCTGGCGTAATCCCACAGGCCGCTGCCATACCACCATTGAAAAATCCCCACCAAAAACATGTTTTTATTGTAGCATATTTGCTAATCGGGTTATAATAGCTAGTATGCAGAGGCAGATGATCAGTACGATTATTGGCAAAAGCGTAAAAAAAGTGGCGCAATTACGCGGCGGCGGATCGGCTTTGCCGGGTCTGGTGGTGGAAAAAATTGATCCGGATTTTATCAGGCGCACCTTGGAGGATTTACCGCAAGGAGTAGTAATTATCAGCGGCACTAACGGTAAAACAACTACCACGAAAATAGTTGTCGAGCTATTAGAATCAGTCGGAATGAAAGTCTTTACCAACCGTACCGGCAGCAATTTTTCCCGCGGCGTAGCAGCAGCATTGTTAAACGAAGTTGATATTCATGGCAAGCTGGACGCCGACATCGCCGTACTAGAACTAGACGAGGCTTGGGCGGTTAAGTTTGTTAAAATGGTGCAGCCGCGATTCTCCCTGCTGCTTAATGTCATGCGCGACCAGCTAGATCGTTTCGGCGAGATTGACACAACTGCCAAATTATTAGAAAAAATCGCCGCAGCAACAATTGACACGGTAGTATTGAATCGCGATGATCCAAGGATATTCGCAATCAGCAAAAAAATCCGGGCAAAATCCGTTTTCTTCGGCACAACCAGCGAGTTATTACAACTAATGCCGACCGACGACACCCTCAAATCCGGATCAGCCAGGGCCAACAGCCGGGTAATCGCCGACGTCCTGCTATCAAAAATCGACGGGCAGCGGGCAGTCTTCAGAATATCCGAAAAAAATGCACTTATTAGCACGCAGCTGACTGGCGTGTATAATTTATTGAACGCCGCGGCAGCCATTGCTTTAGCGCGGCAGATTGCCGGCAACGAAGTAACCGGCGCGCTGCTTTTGGCACTAAAAAACAGTCAGCCAGCATTTGGCCGCGGCGAAACTATTATGCTGCACGGTATACCAATTGAACTAATCCTCGTAAAAAACCCCAGCGGCTTTCGCTTGGCACTGCTGTCGTTTGCCCGCAGCCAGGCCGCTATGATGATTGCCATAAACGATAATTACGCCGACGGCCGCGATATGAGCTGGCTGTGGGACGTTGACTTTTCAAAGATAAAAACCGTGTCAACTGTCAGCGGTATCCGCGCCTACGACATGGCTTTGCGGCTGCAATACGACGAAGTGCCGGTTGAAAAAGTCGAACCGAATCTGGCAAAAGCATTGGATTATTTTATAGACAATAATCCAGACGAACCGAAGCAGATTTTTTGCAGCTACACTGCCATGACAACGCTCAGGAAATTACTCAGCGATAAAACTGAAGTGGAGAAAATATCGTGAAACCTATAACTATCATTCAGCTGTACCCGCGCGACATGAATCTGTACGGCGATTGGGGCAATACACTAGTCTTAAAAAAACGCTTGCAATGGCGCGATTATCCGGTCAGAGTTATTGACCACAACCCAGGCGATTCTACAGATTTTTCGGCAGGCGATATTTTCGTTGGCGGCGGCGGCCAAGATTCCGGCCAAAATGTTATCCAAGAAGACCTGCTGCGGCGCGCTGCGGAGCTAAAAAAACTTGCTGAAGACGGCGTGCCGATGCTCATGATTTGCGGCATGTATCAACTGTTTGGCAAGTTTTTCGTCACCAATAGCGGCGAAAGAATCATCGGAGCAGGAATACTGCCAATCGAGACCAGAGCTGGCGATGAGCGGATGATTGGCAACATTACTTTGGAAAGTAAAGAATTCGGCGGAATCGTCGGCTATGAAAACCACAGCGGACAAACCTTCTTGGATGAAAATATCCTGCCCTTGGGGCGAGTTGTTAGGGGCGCAGGAAACAGCGACAACGGATACGAAGGCGTGCGGTATAACAATATCATCGCTACGTATCTGCACGGGCCGCTGCTGCCAAAGAATCCGCAAATTGCCGATTTTTTGATCGATACCGCCCTGAAGCGGCGCAATCTTGAAATTGCTAATTATTTTATTGACGACAATTTAGCCAGAAAAGCGCGAGAAACAGCCGAGAAACGCCCGCGATGAAACAAACTCAATCAGCAGCCAAACGCTTTGCTAGCTTATGCCATAAAATTCCCGGCTGGATATATCTTATCCCAATATTACTTTTAGCCGTCCACGCCCGACTGCTATACTTTACTAAAGCAGACATTTGGCACGACGAAGGCTACACCGCCGCCCTCGTTAAGCAGCCGATCGGCGACATTCTATCCATAACCATTACCGACGTCCATCCGCCGCTTTACTACATGATTATGCATGTTTGGCAGCTGCTGTTCGGCGAATCAGCCGAATCGCTGCGCGGCTTTAGCGTTACTTGCGGCGTTGCAACTGTAGCATTACTTTTTTTTCTACTAGAAAAACTATTTTCCAAAAAAATCGCCGTTCTGGGGACGATTTTTGCAGCAATCGGGCCGTTTTTAGTTCGTTACAGTAATGAAGCCAGGATGTACGCGTTGGCTGCACTCATCGCCTCGGCTGCCACATATGTTTTTATTCAAGCAATTGATCATAAAAAGCAAAAACGCTGGTGGCTGCTGTATGGCGCTTTAGTTGCCGCTGGAATTTACACGCAGTATTTTTTGGCGCTTATTATTCCAGCACACTTTATATATATATGGCTAACCTTCGGCGGCAATAAAAAAGCCTTCCTGAAAGTAATACGAAATAAAAATCTCTGGCTAAGTGCTGGTTTCGGAATGTTGTTATTTTTACCATGGCTGCCAATTATGATCTCCCAAACAACCAAAGTCGGCGGCGGTTTTTGGATTCCAGAAGTTGACAGATTCAGTATACCAAACACTTTATCAATGTTCATATCATACGATTATCGAATAACCAAATATTTTGGACTAATGCTGGCACCGATGATGATCGCCGCATCGTATTGCCTGGCAAAACATTACCCGAAAAAACGCGCCGCAATCTGGCTGCTAACATCCTGGCTACTTGCACCGATGATGATCGTCTACTTATTAAGCTTGCGTCAGCCGGTATATCTTGACCGCTACTTCACCTACTCAGCACCGGCATTTTACGCATTGCTGGCGGTTTATTTGTGTTTAATCGGCGCTAAAAAATGGTGGAAAACAGCAATAGCGCTCCTCTTAGCTATATACACAGGTAGATACATGTGGAACGTTGGTATTCATGAGGTTGCAGAAGCGGCTTGGAATAATACAAATACGGCAATGAGTCATATCAACAGCGGAATTAAGCCGGGCGACACGATATTATCGACAGAAATTTATACTTATTTCAATACATCTTATTATAATAAAACCGGACAGGAAATCGTGCTGCTGGCACCGGAAGGTGACGACGGCTGGGGCGAATGGGGCTTGGTGAAAAAAACAAAAACGCCGCAAATCCCGACGATGGACAGCGTGCCTTCAAGGCGTATTTGGCTCATCAGCCGCACTAAAAACTACGACCAATTTATGGCTATCGTTCCAAAAAACTGGAAACTGCAACAGGAATTTCATGACGGCGATTTGATTGTTGGGCTGTATGAGAAAGGTTAGAACTTTTCTCTACCGCTGCCGCAATACTAGTTTGCGGCCAGCCCGTGTAATAGGATTAGAATTCCAGTTCAGTTCCCAGCCAAGACGCAAGATTCTCTAGCGCGGTGTAGACGATTGAATCATCATCAAATCCAGGTTCTTTCCAATATTGGATAATCTTAACTTTTCCTTCTGACCTTCCAACGTCTACCCGTGCAACAATACCCTGCGGCGAAAGTATCGGCAGAACATAGTATCCTAACCCAAGAAGTCTACGCTTTTCTCTCGAATAGTACATTGTATTCACGTAATGAAATTGAAACAACGCCTCCGTTCGAGCTCTTTGCCAGATCAAGCTATCGAATGGCGACAAAGCAACAGGAGAGAAATCAGAGATGTCTGATTGCTCTAGTCTCTCTAGTCCGCTAAATGTTGCGAACCAGGATGAATGATCGAAAGTGGGCTGAAGTACAATTATCTTTCCAGAAGAAATAAGCCTATTAATACTAGTCCTAATCTCTTTGATAGACAATCGGTAAAAATCAGCAATGTGAGGCATGGACCCGCAGCCAAGAGACTCAACAGAGCGCAGCACCATTTGGTCTAAAGAAGACTCAATTTCCGATCTAGTAAAGTCAGTACGAGTAGGAATACCGAGCAGCTCAGGCCGGCAATAAAATGGCATATTTGTTGTTTTATCTCGATGGTGAATAGCCAGCCTTCCTTGAAAATGTAAGGCATCTAAGGCAATTCGACTAGTTTTTCGTCCCCACCAGCTTCCAGCTGATTTGTCAGGTAATATAATTTCAATCGAATTAGCAGACGCTACGGTGTCTTTTTCAAAAATATCTTCAATCTTCTGAAGAATACGCCAAGGGTTATCGCCTAGAGCTTTGCGATGGCTTCGACGCAATGAGCCGCGTCTTGTTGAAAGATAGGGGTAAAAATCCAAGAAATCAGTTTTGCACAGTAAGGACGCCGCGTGATACTCTCCTTCTACGACATCGGAGTATGAACTTAGTGCGATCCGTGCGTCACCTACGGAATTAAAGATGCATCGACTTGCCAAAACCAGATAATGGCTCTCTATAATACGAGAAACAAAGTCAAGCTGTAAAGCACCGAGCCTATAAACAGCGCCGCTGATAGTGGAGTCTAGAGCAACTTTCCCAAACCCTTGAGCATTCAGAGCTAGAGTCTGGGCGTCGATCCGGTCTATCGTTCGCACAGGCGAGAGTCTTCCCATATTTTAAGTATAGCGACAATTCCACTTTAATCACACCCCCGGCACCGTCCAATACTCCTGAACAATGGCTTGGACTTGCGATGGTTGGGTTGTTAAGGCTTGTTCCCAGGTCATGCCGGTGTCTTTTTGGAAGGAGGACATAGCTTGGATTAGGTTTTCGATTTGAGTGTGAGTAATGGTACTGCCAGTGGCGGATTTGAAGGTTTCGATTTTATATTGATTACTGCTGTTTTTATACCACGAGTCAATAGTTATCGAATCCGCTGAACCAATCATGCGTAGGCGCAAATTATTGCCAAGCCTCTCAAACATAATATCTTGAGAGTTATAGCCAAGCATAATCTTATCGTCATTGCCACCAGCGTCATACACCGTGTCAGAACCGTCGCCTTTATTAAAGACATACGTATCATTCCCATAATATCCGTCCAGATAATCATTGCCTGTACCGCCGACCAGCAGATCATCGCCGCCATAACCAACAATGTGATCGTTACCATCATCGCCATAAAGTTTGTCATCTGATTTAGATCCATAAAGATTGTCATCGCCGCCTAAACCGGAATAAACTACTGGATCGTCATCAAAGGCTTGTATAGTTTCACTATCCTTAGTGCCGGTAATATTATGTACTTTACTATTGATCGTATCCTGAGTCCAGACAGTACCATCGGCGAAAACTATTTTTTCGATCAGGCTTTCCGGAGATGGCTTGTGAAAACCGCTATAGCTATAGTATCCAAAGTAGTTTTTTACAGAGATTTTATCGCTAGTTCCTTTGAGAGATAATTCAAGAGCATAGCCACAATCGCTACCACTTTTATATACCCGCTTGACATCGACATCATCTGGAGTAATTCCCTCGCCGAACTTGATTGTATCTATACCGCCGCATTCGCTAATCACGTCAGAGCCGTCGCCTTTATTAAAGATGTATATATCATCGCCGCGAGAGCCGCTTAATTCGTCGTTGCCCTTGCCGCCGACCAGCAGATCATTACCTTCCCCGCCATATATTGTGTCGTCTCCGTCATCGCCGTAGAGTTTGTCGTCGCCCATAGTTCCTGCGATGTAGTCATCGCCGCTACGACCGTTATAAACCACCGCCGAACCGCCAGCAGCATGGAAATTATCATTGCCATCCGTTCCAGACATGACATGCGCTCGGCGGTAAATCTCGTCAATACCCCAGATTGTCCCATCGGTAAATGTAATTTGCTCTATTTGCGCGCTCGGCGAGGCAGTATCTCCATTTGAATAGGAAAAAGTACCAAACTGGCGGCGAACGGTAATTTTATCGCCTGTTCCTTTGAGTGACAACTCAAGCGAAACTTCATTACTATTTACCAGTGAAACCCGAGCAACGACGTCATCCGGAGTAATTCCCTCGCCCAGGCAAATCTTATCAAAGCCATCGGTTTCTTCAATTATATCCACTCCGTCGCCCCTATTGAATATGTAGGTATCGCTGCCAGTGCCGCCTTTAATTTCGTCATTACCTTCGCCGCCAATTAAAACATCGTTGCCAGCATCGCCAAGAATATAATCATTGCCGGTGCCGCCATCAATCAAATCATCGCCGTCTCTGCCAGCAAGAACATCATCGCCATCGTCGCCATACAATTTGTCGTCCCCCTTGCCGCCATGGAGCGTATCATTGCCAGCTAAGCCACGATATACAACGTCGCCGCCGTCATAAGCATATATTTCGTCTCTATCGTTCGTACCAGTGATATTATGCATTCTCTGATAAATCGTATCTTGCGTCCAGATAGTCCCATCGGCAAAAACGACCTTATCTATCTTTTTCTGCGGAGTTTCCGAAAATCCGGAATAGTAATAATGCCCAAAATAATCATCAACCACTATCCTGTCCGCAGAATCTTTTATAGCAAGCTCCAAGTTATAATGATCACCCTGAGCCACCCTTTTTATGCTAACATCATCCGGGCGAATACCTTTACAAAATTGAATAGTGTCTATGCCGCCGCTGTCTGAAATATAGTCTACACCATCGCCCTTACTAAAGACGTATATATCATCGCCAGTACTGCCATAAAGAACATCGTCGCCCTGACCGCCGATAAGTATATCGTTACCCTGACTACCAGACAAGGTGTCATTACCGACACCACCATAAAGAAGAGCGTCAGCCGCAGTCGCATAAAGCGAATCTGCTTTTTCACTTCCAATAATAGCATCTCTGTCAACAGCATATACTATTTTCGCTGTCTCTGACGATTCTGTCGCATAGTGTGCGCAAAAATCTTTTAGACTCTCGCTATCCTCTAGTCCTGATCCATAGGCAACCCTTAAGAAATCATCTAACATTTGCCTTCCGACAGCTGGATTTACAGCCAATTTTTTGTCAATTTCAGCTCTGATCCTAGACAAATCAACCACCAATCCAGATTCTACAGTAGCAGTATATTCCACTTTGTTAACAAGCTCCTTTAAGAAAGTATTGCCTGCAATTGACGCGTACAGACGGTTCATTAACTTACGATAAGCTTTATTCAATAGCGGTGCGGCATTTTCATTCGGATTAGCTCCATTAGACCCCGCAAAATCCGTACCCATAAACTTTTCCAAAACAGCCAAGCGGCGAGCGTCTATAAAATTACCGCGGCTCTTTGGATTAACCGTATCTGCACCCGTCCATTTATATACAGCCTCTGTGAATAATTGATTGCGGTTGACAGTATCGTCCGCATTAACCAAATCTGATACCAATTTCTTCAGCCGTCCACTCGTATCTTTTGCCATAGCCACGCGCAACGACGAGACATTGCCCGCACCCGGTAAATCTGGTAAAGCCAAAATATCCTCTGACACAGTAATCTTGCCATCAAGCAAATCATGCGACTCAAGAGTGTTTCGATTAAGCAAATATTCGCCAATTACTCCGCCAGATCCGTCCGTTTTTATAAAACTACCAACGCGGCGCTGGATATTATTCATCACATCGGATGCGTTAGACGACGTTGAGCTTAAACTAATACTTGCGATATTATAGTCACTCAAACCTTTTAGCTCCTCAGCCTGAGATATGCCGTCACCATTCAAATCTCGCCAAATCTTGAGCTTAGAGTAGACTTCGTCTTTAGCGTCAATTCTCCCATCCCGGTTACTATCAAACTCTTTTAGGGCTTCAAAGCCGCTGGCAGCGCGAACACCATTAGCCAGCAACGTCTGATCACCAAACAGTTCCTGGCCACTGGTTATCTGACCATCATTATTACGATCAAGCACCAACAGTCCATCGCTAGCATCCACCCACGCAGTTCTTTCAGCAAAACCATTACTATCCAAATCAAAATAAGTACGAGATTTATCAAGGCTTGTTGTTTTTATACCATCGCCATCGAGATCAAATATCAGAGGATCAACCCGGACAGGAGGAGCTGCAGTTGCTGAATTAAAGAGGTCTTGTATACCTTTTAATCCGTTAGAAAACCAACCGCGAAGGAGGCTGTAACCTCCCCACACGCCGTCAGCGATAAGACTGCCAGTCGTATCGACGAATTTTATAGTGCCGTCCGCTATATGATAAGCCAGCCCTTCAATTACAAACTCGCTTGTATCAATAAATTTTTCTACCCCTTCTGCACCGTAATAGGCTAAGCCTTCAATTACAAACTTGCTTGTCTTAACAAATTTTACCACTCCTTCTGCACCGTAAGTCAAAAGTCCGCCAGCCACATAAAAAACAAATACTCCACCCTCAACAGCCTTCTTAGCACCTTCTGTCATATACCCCATAAACAAGACAAAGTCATCAGGCTTTTTCGTTGAATCATTTAATTTCCCATCTTTTGCCATCATGTCAGACATCCCATGATTACCAGTAGGTGTTCCGTTCTTGGCTAGTCTTTTGAGCGCCTCTGTACCTTCTTCAATAATTTTCGGAGCTGTACTCGGAACGAGGCCAGTAGCTGACATGAGCGTCACTATCGCTTGCATTTTAGCTACTGCCATAACATCCTCAGCCGAGGTGTTATTAAGACTAGACCGTATAACTTTGTTGTTGCCTATTCGAAAATTATTCCAAAGATTCCCTATAAGGTCGCTTTCATTAGCATAATTAGTAGAAAGATTTTCATATGCAGAGTAATTTATCTTTTCCCCGGTTACACTCTCTACAAGAGAGCCAATGCCTGGACCGTTAAACGTGGTAGATTTATGCCCTGTTTTGTATGTCATATACTGAGCTAACGATCCGCCAAGCGAATGACCGGTAAAGGTATAATCCGCCTTTGGATGAGAGGCTAGGACTGAGTTAACAAACTTTTCTGCATCGGCAAATTGCGCTGGTAGATTTAACGACATACCTAAAGCTATTTGGGCATCAGCGTTAGAGATATCTTTATCCGCTTCTATATACCCTTTAATAGTCGAAAGATCAAAATCGGTACCCCTGAAGCTAAAAACTATCTCGCCTGTTTTAGGTTTTTGGAAGGCAGCAGCGCGAAAGCCGGAGGGAGTGGAGATAAAATCGAGAAGAATCCAGGAACGAAGAGGATTAGATTCTTCTTTGAGAGCAGAAAGTTCGAGCGAGCTAGTATCTAGACCTTCTCTCTTTCCTTGATTATCATCGCGCATAGCTTTATCAAATATACTACCTATAGATTTTCCTCTATCGTCACCTCTAAATTTCGCATAAACTAGCTTTGACAGATTTATATAATCTATAGTTTTTGGCATTTTATATATCCTCCTGATCTATTACTACTTTGTCGCTTATGCATTTATTTATATCCTCTATACTAGATAAGGCATCTGTACTGCACGACCGTCCATACATCTTTCTACCGCCAGATTGCTCTGCATATAAAAGATCTATTTTTTGAAGTCCGCTTGCATTTAAGTAACAAATTGATTTGAATAATTTATCAGCTACATTATTTGTATTTCCATCAGTAATTACTACTAAAGTATAGGCTAATTTATCTTGATTGCGTTCTCTGACAACAGAATACATTTCTAGTGGGTTTTGTAGAATACTGGAAAAATCTGAGTCGACGCCAACTCTAACTTTTATAAGTTTTGCTGATGGAATTATCTTTCGTACACCTGAAGCAGATCTCATAGTCTCAATATTTGACCACACAGTACTGACATAACTATCTGTAATTTTACCCGTGCTATCACTTTTACTGATATAAAAAGTTAAATCCTTATTGTTTACAGGATGAGCTTTACCTTGCCATATACCTTTAACTCCAAGTCCAACACCATTAAGCTTTACGTCGCCAACAATAAAGTCTTCTCCGTATCTGTTTTTTAAGTGCTTTGTTATCTCACTCTTAACCAGCATCTCTTTGCCTACGCCACTTAAAGCAACGACTAAAAGAATTACTGAAGCTATAGACATTAGAGTTATAAAAAATATCCATAGTAAGTTTTTTTGTTTTTTCGATTTTTTAACTGTCTCTGCTTTAGCCATACTTATACCTCCAGAGTTGGTTAACTATTTTTATTTTACTTTAAGAATAAGCGTAATACAACAAGTTTGATCAATCAAACAGCGCACACTTAATTAATTGATTCACTTCAACTAAATAATTACATCCAAAACGCCACAGCAGCAAATCCTGAAGCGGTATTAGGTTGAAAAGAAATTAATTTGTAAGAGCGAAGAGGATTTGAAGAATCTTTGAGGGCGGAGAGTCCGGGGTTGTCAAGATCATCCTCCTTAATTATCCTATCATCAACTAAATGTTTAATGTCTTTACCTTTTGCTGAATCGTCAAAATCTATATATGCTAACGCACTCAAATTTAGATAACTTTTAGTACTTAATGCCACGCTAATCCTCCTTTAAGCATTGCTTTATAGTTTCATAGTTAAGACGCGAAACCGTATCATAGTCAGTTGCGCATTTATAAACTTTTTTATCTTTAGTGATGAGGGTATAGTCAATCTCTACCCTAGATACTCCCTGTTTGTATATATCTTCAATTATGTCTGATATTTTACTAGTGCTGTCATCTTCGTTATTTGCTTCAGATACCTTAATGTGTAGCTTATATATAGGATCGTACTTTCGTTTTATAATATCTAGATTGCTATCTTTTGTGATATATTTTAATACCTCATTTTTAATAATTAGCCGTACTGAATATTCTGTCACTCCCATAGTTTTCATCGACGACTGCAGCCGCTCGTACTCCTGCCTTGAGAAATATGAGTCTAAATATTCATCATTACATGCTATACCACACCCCACATAAAATTTTAATTTTGGATTTGATACTGGATATGCATGAGATTTCCAGGAACCCCTAACTCCAAGTCCGCCATTCTTATGTTCGGGTCTTTCAACTACAAATTTCTCTTTATATTTATCTTCCAAATACCCCTTCATGCTTGCCTGAGCGGCTAAAGGTCTTCCTGTAGTGTTCCAAAAGATAATAGCCGCTGGAATTAGCACAACTGCCATAATAATCCACATAGTTCGCTTGCTTGCACCCCGTTTAGCGTTAGTGTTTTTGCTAGCTTTTTTCATGGAAATCCACCTTTTATATAATTAGCTATCTACATCACTATTCTACCTTGATAATGAATTATACACAAGCGGTATCAGATACGTGATTTCCTAGTTCCGCTTCCCGCAATATACCCGTAGAGACAAAGATACACTAAATGCCAAATTAAAAGAACCCCAAAAAGGTTCTCTAATGACGATTTTCTCATCTGGTCGGGGTGAAAGGACTCGAACCTTCGACCTCACGGTCCCAAACCGCGCGCGCTAGCCAACTGCGCCACACCCCGAAAAGGCTGAACTAATTGCCTAGTTTGATTCTAGCATGGATCAGGCAAAAAATCCAGTTACCGTCATCCCAATTTCACTGTTCGCCGTAATGCCGCCTCGGCTAGTTGCGTCGATACTGTACGAAGTTGCTCAATACCTTGAACAGATTCCATATCAGGCGGCTCTTTGTATACACCGCCCGACTGGCATGCTATCATCGTGGCAACTATCGACGCTGTACTATCGCTGTCGCCGCCGAGATTAACTGCTCTGTACACCGCCGCCTGCATATCACCGCCAGCCCCTAAGAATATATCGTAAGCAATCGCTAAAGTTTCCGGCACATAAAAACCATAGCCTGTACCCGATTTACCGGCAGCATATCGTTCGGCTAACTCCTCGTCGGTTTGACACGGGTTATAGACTGCTCGATATAGTAATTCGCTTTCCTTAGAGAAATCATTTACGGCTAGGGTTTGAATAAATCTATCAGCCGCTTCTGATACCGTTCGTCCTTCGAGCAAAGCGCTCAGCACCTCGCCATGCAGACGCGTGCATATACGCGCAATTTCGCTATTGTGCGTCATATTAGTAAGCAAGTCGTATTGTCCGCGGCGCGTTCGCTTATCAACTTCGCCCAAGACTTGCCAAACAACTAGCGGCGCCATTTTCATGACGACCCCGTTGCCCGCCTTGCCTTTTTCGCCAGATTCGCGAGGCGGGATGCCGCTAATCATTCGCTCCACCGCCTTTATTGTGGAGCCGCCCCAGCCGCACGGCGCACCCTCGGTTGTGCGCGGAGTCTGACGATAAGCTGCAATATGCTCATCTGCCAGCGACTCAAGCGAAAAACCGCCAGTTCTTATGAGACTCTCAGCCACTGCCAGACTCAGCTGCGTATCATCACTGACCGTGCCGCGCGCGCTTCCTGGAAAAAACGGATGATCCGACGGCGCCTGCAATTCGGTAATTCTGCCGTAATTTTCAGATATTTGTTCTGCCGACATTGCCTCCACTGGTAAACCAGCAGCATCGCCGTAAGCGATGGCTGGTAATATTTGACGGGCAGCTTGGTAAATTCTTTCCGTTTGATTGGTCGAAATTTCCGATCTAGCGCTACGCATTCACCGGCTCAATCTCCACCGAACGAACTTCCTTGTTTTTTGGCAGCGCTGAATCTGCCGTGAATGTATAGACCAATAATTGCCCGAACGGCATTTCCACGTGCGCCATATCCGAGTCAGGAACTTGATCTAAGTATTTTATTAACGCCCGAATAGAATTACCGTGCGCCACTAATAAAATATTTTCGCCAGCCTGTAATTTCGGTAAAATCTCAGACTGAAAATATGGTACAACACGCGCATAAACATCTTTCAATGTTTCGCCGCCAGGCACTGGATAATCCCAACCCCGGCGAATACCGTTAAAGGCTTCCTCGCCGATTTCGTCCTTAACTTCCCACTTATTCTTGCCAGTTAAATCGCCGTAATCGCGTTCATTCAATTCTGCTGCCCGCACTACTGGCATATCTTCTACTACGCCGGCACCTTTTAGTAGCGCGTTGAGCGTTTGATGCGTCCGCTTCAAAGCCGAAGTATACGCCTCGTCAAACGCCATACCTTTTAGCAATTCGCCCAGCCGCTCTGTATCGGCTATACCCTTTTCCGTCAGGCCAACGTCAGTCAGCCCCGTCCATTTGCCAAGCAAATTCCATTCGCTTTCGCCGTGGCGGCTAATAACCAATTTTCCCATCTTTTTATCCTCCTTCTTAGCTAGCGAATACATCGGCGTGATAGCAACTATTTTCTCGTCCTGCGAACCGGCGACAGTGCTAGTGATTTTAGTTTCAACATAACCGAGCTCTTGCTTCGCCCATAGTTTCACCGCCCAGAGCAGCGGAAAATTAGCCTGAGCAACCTCCTCTTTACTTATGAAATAACTATCCTCGATTTCCGATTCTTGCAAGCGAATATTAGCGAGCCTATCGTCAGGCAGCACTGCCGTAAACACAAACTGATGCGACAGATAATCTTCGGATTGGCGCGACGCAACCATCGCTAAGGCAAGCTCGCCCGGCGTCAGGTCGATATTAGCCTCCTCTTTAGCCTCGCGGACGGCAGCAGCCAGCGGCGATTCGCCAGCATCGACAACGCCGCTAGGAAGCCCCCAATTATCTTTGTAATTGGCTTTTAGGATTAGCAGCTGGCCTTTAGTATTTTCGATCAAAACTGCCGCGCTGGAGAAGCGAGCATCCAAACTAGCCATCCACTTCTGCCGCTGCTCTTTAGTATATTGCACCATTATTTCGCGTATTCAAATGCCCGCGTCTCGCGGATAACGTTAACTTTAATTTGTCCTGGATATTGCATGGTGCTTTCAATTTTAGTAGCAATGTCCCGCGATAGCTTGATTGCCGACAAATCGTCGATTTTCTTTGGATTAACAATTATACGCACTTCGCGGCCAGCTGAAATTGCATAGGCTTTATCAATTCCCTCAAAGCTAGTCGCCACATTCTCCAAGTCGCGCATTCGCTCGGCAAAGTTTTCAGCCGAAACATTGCGGGCACCCGGACGCGCGGCTGAAGCTGCATCGCATACGCGGACAATAATCGCCTCTGGCGTCGTCGCCTCAATATCATCGTGGTGCGCTTCAATAGCATGTACAATCCGCTCGTCCATGCCGTACTTGCGGGCAAATTCCGCGCCAATATGATGATGTTTGCCTTCAATTTTATGCGTCACTGCCTTACCAACATCATGCAGCAGCGTGGCAATTTTAGTGATGCGCACGTCCGCGCCGATTTCCTCGGCAATCATGCCGGCAATTTGCGCCATCTCCGTCGAGTGTTTCAAAACATTCTGGCCGTAGCTTGTCCGGAATTTCAACTCGCCGAGCATTCGCAGCATTTCCTTAGGAATACCAACCACGCCGACTTCGCGCGCTGCATCCTCGCCAGCCTGCTTAACTTCTTTGTCGATCTGTTTTTTCGCCTTGGCGACCACTTCTTCGATACGCGCCGGATGAATACGGCCGTCTTTCATCAGCATCTCCAAGCTCAGGCGGGCAACCTGCCGGCGAATCGGATCAAAACTAGATAAAACAACCATGCCCGGCGTATCATCTACCAGAATATCGACGCCCGTTTCGCGCTGCAAAGATTGAATATTGCGGCCTTCTTTACCAATAATCCGGCCCTTCATCTCGTCGTCAGTCAGCTTAACCGCCGTCACCGTCCGTTCAGCCGTTACTTCGCTGCTCATCCGCTCCATAGCAGTTACCAGAATCATCTGCGCCCGTTCTTCAGCATCATCCATCGCGTCATGCTGCAGCTTCGCCACCAGTCCTATCAAGTCCTGCTTAATGTCGCGCTCGGTCATTTTCATCAACTTGTCGGCCGCATCCTTTTTCTTTAGTCCGGCAATTTTCTCTAATTTCTCCTGCTGGCGGGAACGAATATCGCGAATTTCACTTTTTAGGTTATCAATCTCATCCTCGTGGGTTCGCAGCTTTTCTGATCGCCTGTCTAGCTCTTCCAGTTTGTTATCAAGCGTTTTTTCGCGGTCAGCCAAACGATTTTCGGTTTTTTGCCATTCGCGCCGGCGTTCGTTCTCAATTTTCAGCGCCTCGTCTTTAGCCTTCAGAACGATGTCGCCAGCTTTAATTTTAGCATCCGCCAAATCGCGCTCAATCTGATTTTTACCGTTAATCTGGCGCGACCGCTGATAACCAAAAAATCCGCCCGCACCAAGCCCAGCTCCGACGATGGCGGCAATAATTATTCCTATCATTGTCATTCCTTTCCGATTAGCTGCCCCTGAGTATTCGCCTCAAGGAAATATATCAACAACCAATCAATTTCAAACTATCTAACCTGGCGAGTCAAAATTTACAAACCGCCGTAATTTAATTATACACGGTTTTAGAAGTTTTCGCACGGAAAGTTATTAGAAAAATCGCCGAACGGCTATTTGCTTTTTATGAAAAATATAATTCCAGCAATAATGAATATTACCCAAACCATAGAGGCAAAGAAATAATCAATCACCCAGAATACAGTAGCCTGAAGCAAATTTCCCTCTATGCCGTTATAGCCGCCAAATATGGTCACAATTATTTTAGTCGCGTAAAGCGCCACTGGTATAGTCATGAGCATGATGCCAATTCTGCGAAAACTTTTTGATCTCTCTATTATCTCTTCACTGGCAACTTTATTTTTTGAAGATTCGTCATATATCCAGAATAATTTATCTTTACGCCTCAATAAAAACCATAGATAAGCAGAGCCAGCTATCGATACAATAACGAACACATATTGCATATTCGCTACATAATACACCTCGCGTAAAATATCACAGACTACATTTGATGCTTCATCGTATTTACAATCGCTAGAGTTATAAAATAACACGATTGGCATTAGCACCACACTGACTAGAATCGGAGCAATTGTCATACATACAGCAATAATCCTTTGACCATAACGATCAACCCGGCGTAGCTCTTTGGATACAAGAATACTCTGAGCTACAATATTAACCCCAAACAAGAATATCGCAAAACTAATTAATTCTACGCCTTTAGCGCCAGTGTCATTGAACGCTACAGCGACCACCGACATTACAAATACAAAAACCGCATACAACGCCATCCCCAAACTGCCAACAAAAATAGCCGCTTCCGCTGCGCTGTTTGGCTGGGGAGTATCGACTTTCGCAGCTTTTATAGCTTTCTTCTTACGTTTTACGGGCTGTTTTGGTTTTATGGCGCGCTCTGTCATGCTGCAAATTATAGCATAAATATGATCATTTTCGCGGCGCGGTAATATGAGCGGCAGCACCATACTCTGGCATAACGATTTCCTCACTCTCGCCAGCGCGCAGCTTGCTAAGAGCCGTCTCCCGCCAATCTTCGCCCATTGCGCCGACAATTGGTATATTCAGGCTATCCGCCAACGTATTCGCAACCGTCAGTCCAATCCTCAATCCAGTAAAACTGCCCGGCCCTTTCATTACGCCGATACCGCTGATATCGCGTAAATCGCCGGTTTTTTCTTCCAAAAACTTCAATAAACCGCGCGCCAATGTCCGCCCAGCTTGCCACTCAAAATCCTGCCGAGCCTCATCATCAACCACCGTCAAAAAACAAACTGCCGTCGAGGTATCTAATAAAATTATCACGCCAAATTCTCCTTTATCTTCTGCCAAAGTTCAGTTGACTTTTTACCGCCGGGATGAAATTCCACTAGCCGCTCTTCCTCGCTAATTGTTGTAATTTTTACCACCAAGCGATCTTTCGGCAAATCATCATCAACCGCGCCTGCCCACTCGACAACCACCACCGAATCATCGTCCATAACTTCGCGAATCTCATCGCCCATAATACCCGCCTCGCTCAAACGATAAAAATCATAATGCGCCAAACGCAAGCCTTTGGGCGAATCATACACGCGGGAAATTGTGAAAGTCGGACTTTGTACCGGCTCGTTAATCCCTAGCGCCCGCGCAATACCCTTGGTCAACGTGGTTTTTCCCGCGCCGATATCGCCGACCAATTCCAAAACCTCACCGCCAGAAACCGACTGGCCAATCGCCTCGCCCAGCTGTTTCATTCTTGCCTCGTTATCAATTTTCACTGCTTTTAATTATACCATTTCATAACGATATATTGACGCGTATTAGATTTTTGATTTGAGCGAGATCTAACTTTAAAATTCGCGGCGGTATGTGCTAGCTTTTTTTTAGCGACAATAGTACAATAACCATAAGAATTATGCGCGTTTCGGACGAGACAGTTGAGAAACTTCTGAAACAGGGTGGGATCGTTAATGATTCGCAGCTTGATGAGTTAAAGACGCTCGCCAAACGGTCAAAGCAGAGCTTGCAGGAAACTGTTATCGACCAAAAAGTCGTCTCCGATGAAAAGCTGACAAAAATGATCGGCGAACTGATCGACGTGCCGTTTGTCAGAATTGAACCGAAGGATATTTTGGACGATGTTTTGAAAAAAATCCCGGAGCATATTGCCCGCCAATATAATGTCGTTCTGTTCGCGATAAATGATGACGGCAGCTTGTCGCTGGCGATGGAAGATCCGGATGATGTGCAGGCGCTTAACTTTATTCAGAAAGAAATTGGCTACAACACTAAGGTTTTCCTGGCAACAAAAAGCAATATTCTGGATTGCTTGGAGAATTACCGCGGCGACATGAACGACGAGCTGGACGAGGTTATCTCTGTCCAAAAAGACGCTTCTGCCGAAGACCAAAACGTTAGCCAAGATGATTTCGCGGAAAATTCGCCGATTGCCCAGACGGTTAATTTGTTGCTGGAATACGCCATCAAGTCCAATGCCTCTGACATTCATATCGAGCCGCGCGAGGATTACGTCCAAGTCCGCTACCGCATCGACGGCGTATTAAAAGAGGTCAACAAGCTGCCGCGCAATGTTCACGGCGCGTTGGTTAGCCGCATTAAAATTTTATCAAATCTGAAGATTGACGAACGCCGCGTGCCGCAAGACGGACGCTTTAAGATAAAAGTTTCCGGCAAACAATACGCGCTGCGCGTCTCGACCCTGCCAATTGCCGACGGCGAAAAGGTGGTGATGCGTATTTTGGACGAGTCAAACCAGGCAATTTCGCTCGACAAACTTGGCTACTGGGGATTGTCGCTAGCTACCGTAAAAGATGCTATGGCGCAGCCAAACGGTATGATTTTGGTAACCGGGCCGACTGGTTCGGGTAAATCAACCAGCTTGTTTAGCGTACTGTCAGAACTTAATACGCCAGACGTTAATATTTCAACCATTGAAGACCCAGTCGAGTATAAAATCCCCGGCGTCAACCAAACCCAGACTAACGCCAAGGCTGGCATGACCTTTGCTTCGGGACTACGCGCATTGCTTCGCCAAGACCCGAATATCATCATGGTCGGTGAGATTCGCGACGGCGAGACGGCTAACCTGGGCGTGCAGGCAGCGCTGACTGGACACTTGGTGTTTTCTACCCTGCACACCAACAACGCAGCGACTTGTTTGCCGCGCTTATTGGATATGGGAATTGAACCCTTCTTGATCGCTTCGACAGTCAAGGCGGTGATCGGCCAGCGCTTGGTGCGGCGGCTATGCATGAATTGCCGGCAGGAATACGTACCTAACGCTGAAGAACTCAGCTATATCGTGCAAATGTTTAGCCTAAAACAAGGCTCTATCCAGCGGCTGCACGAACTTGAAGGACAGGCCTTTGCCGATAAAATTGGCGGCGACACGCCGATGGGTTCGACCGATGTAACAATTCAGCGCCTGTGGCGGCCGAATCCCGAAGGCTGCGACGAATGCAATCATGTCGGCTTTAAGGGGCGTGTTGGTATTTACGAGGTACTCGGCATATCGGTGCCTATCCAAAAAATGATTACCGCTAACGCCACCAGTAATGATATACAAGAACAAGCTATCTCAGAAGGAATGGTCACTATGCAAACAGATGGTCTAATAAAATCCCTGCGGGGAGTAACAACAATTGAGGAAGTATTACGAGCAACAAGGGAGTAAATATATGCCAAGTTTTGAATTTTTAGCAGTTAACTCAAAAAAGGAAACCGTCAGTTCAACAGTTGAAGCCGCTGACCGTTTGTCGGCCATCAATATCGTAAAAACCCGCGGCTTGAAATTAATTAGTATAAAGGAGCAGAACAGCAAAAGTTCCGGTTTCACATTTGGCAAGAAAAAAGGCGTTAAAACTGAAGAGCTGGTGATGTTTACCCGGCAGTTGAGCGCCATGGTTTCAGCCGGCGTGCCAATTCTTCGCGCGCTTAGCTCAATGGCGCAACATGCCGAGACTGCTGGTTTCCGCGATACGATTAACGCTATTATCAAGGACGTTGAAGGCGGAATGGCGCTCGCCGATGCCCTAGGAAAACATCCCGATTCATTTAATGATATTTATGTCAATATGGTAGCAGCCGGCGAGGCGGGCGGTATTTTGGACGATATTTTGAAACGCTTGGCGCTGCAGCAGGAAAAAAATGCTTCTATTAAAAAGAAAATCAAAGGCGCCATGACATACCCGATGGTGCTAGTCGTCATTACTATCGGTGCATTCTTCGGCTTGATGATCTTCGTGATTCCGGTTATCGGCAGAACTATCAAAGATCTTGCTGGCAACGACGCGGAATTGCCAGCACTTACCCAAGCGATGCTCGGCATCAGCGGCTTTTTAGTGTCGTTTTGGTATTTGATTATTCCTGTTTTAGCCGGCATGGTTTGGACGACGCTCCGCTATATTAAAACACCAAACGGCAAGAAAAAATTTGACAAATTCCTAATAAAAGCGCCTCTCGTCGGTAAGATCGTCAGGAAAGTGGCGGTCGCGCGTTTTACGCGGACATTCTCGGCCTTAATTGGCGCCGGCGTAGCTGTTTTAGAGGCCCTCGACGTGACAGCCAGAGCAGTCGGCAACACCGTTTACGAGGAATCCCTGAAAAGCGCTGCCAAACGCGTTCAAGGCGGCGAAGTTTTGTCAAAAATAATTGCTGAAGACGAAGAATTATACCCGCCGATTGTCGCCCAAATGCTTTCCGTCGGCGAAGAGACTGGACAAACCGATAAAGTCCTCGTTAAAGTTGCTGATTTTTATGAAGAAGAGGTTGATACCGCCATCGACAGCATCAGCTCCATTATCGAGCCGGTGATGATTGTGTTTATGGGCGGAATGGTCGGGTTAGTCGCCGCCAGCGTCATGATGCCGATAACCGGACTAGCTCAGCAAATAAAATCATAGTATTTATAAAATGTTTATGCTACAATACTTTAAGTACAGGTGGGAAAATTAAATGTCAAACATTTTTTATAAGAACAAACCAGTTATCGGACTTGATGTTAGTAAAACTAGCATGAGGATTATGTCGATTGACAAGAATAAAATGCTTGTCCACGGCTATGGTTCGATTAGTTTAGATCCGCAAAAAAGCGGCAATGACTCTGGGGACGATGTCGAATATATTGCTGGTAAATTGAAGGAAATGCTTAATAATAATATCGTCGGCAGAATTGACAGTAATCGGGTGGCGCTGGGCGTGCCGACAAGCCGGACATTTTCACGAACATTTTCAATGCCGATCAGCGAAGAGAAGAACATCCGCAATGCTGTTAACCTTGAAGCTGAACAATATATACCGGTTTCTTTGGAATCGCTTTATTTGGATTATCAGGTAATTAGCCGCGGCAAAGAAGAGCTGACCGTTTTAATGTGCGCGGCGCCAAAAAAACTTGTCGATAACGTACTTGAAGCAGCTAAACAATGCCGGCTGGAGGTTGCTACCATTGAGCCAGACGCTAACTCAATAGCCCGCTTAATAAAAAGGACCGAAGAAGGCGTTTTACCAACAATTATCGTGGATGTCGGCTTAGCTACGACCGATATCGTTATCCTTAATTCTGACGTTCGAGTAACTGGCGGACTGAATGTCGGCGGGCACACGCTGACCTTAGATCTAGCGAAAAAAATGGATGTCCCTGTTGAGACAGCCCACCAGTTCAAAGTCCTGAATGGCCTTAATCCAGGACCTCGACAAGCCAGAATCATGGAAGCGCTGAAACCTAGCTTGTTGAAAATGACCAGCGAGATTAAGAAAGTCATGCGGTACTATACCGACCGCTTCCCGTCAGATAAAAAGATTGAGCAAGTGCTTATCGTTGGCGGCGGCAGTAACCTGCCAGGGATCGGCGAGTTTTTCACGAATGAGTTAATTATGCCAGCGCGCGTCGCTAGCCCGTGGCAATCGCTGGATTTTGGCAAGCTGGAACAGCCGGCGAAACAGCAGCGAGCGCAGTTTGTGGCTGTCGCAGGATTAGCCTTAATAAGATCGGAGGACATTTATGATTAACCTTCTCCCTCCCCAAGAGAAAAAACAAATTACCGCCGGAAGGGTAAACGTGCTGCTGCGCCGCTATTGTATCGTGTCGTTATCTTTATTAGGGTTATTAGCCGTGACGATTGCTGGATTTTATTTGTTGTTAACTAATAATAAATCAACAGCCCAAGAAGCTATCGACGAAGGCAATCGCAAGTTAACCGAATATCAAGTAGTGCAAAAGAATGTTGACTCTTTTAAGAATAACTTATCGACAGCGAAGGCTATTTTAGGCAATGAGGTGCATTACTCAAGCGTCATCGCCAAAATCGCCAAAGCACTGCCGTCGAATGTCGTACTGCAATCATTAACGCTTGATTCATCAACCTTTGGAGCGCCGACATCCCTAAGCGCCCTTGGAAAAACCAACAATGATGCTCTGCGCTTAAAAACTAGCTTAGAAGAATCTGGCATCTTTCAGAACGTTCATCTGGAGTCAATCAGCTCAGCCGCGAGCGGTGCCGAAAAAGGAGACTATCCAGTTTCTATTAGTATTAACGTTACGCTAAAACCGGAGGTAGCCAAGCAATGAAAAAAGGTTTAACTGCTAGTTCGGCACGCATTGTCTTAGCGATGTTTCTTCTTATAATCTTAGCAGCGATGGTTGCCGGATCGTACTTCGCTTATTCTTTTTTAAGCACCACATCGAAAGAAGTCGCCGATATGCAAACAGAAGCTTCAGCTGTTGATATGAAAATTCAGAATTTGCTGAAATTGAAAGACCAGCTAGAGAAAAATCCGGTGGCTACTAAAAAAGCAGAGCAGATTGTTGCCGAGTCAAAAAGCTACCAGTACCAGAACCAGATCATCAACGATCTATCTATTTACGCCGCCAAGGCAAACGTACCGATACAATCGTTCACTTTCCAGGACAGCAGCACCTCCGCCAAGTCATCTTCGTCAAGCAGCCAAACCACCGCTAAAAAGCCAACTTCAGTGAACGGCGTAAAAAGTATCACGGTATCCATTCAGCTCGGCGACAAAGTCCCTTACAACAATCTACTACATTTCCTGCATTTGGTGGAAAATAACGTGACACGAATGCAGATTTCCGGCGTGTCTATATCCAGAGGCGAACAGCGAGGCGAAGTCTCAGCGCAATCATTAGAATTGGGAGTATACGTACGATGAAAGACTCACTATCAGCACAATTAGAACCTATCATAAAGCCCGTCGCTAAGTTCTTATGGCGGTTTCATGTCATGCTCTACAGCTTCATCGTGATTGGCGGCGTAGCAGTGGTTATCGTTTTATTTATAGGGCTATTATCAACCTCGCCCGACCAATCTCAAACCACAGAGACTATCTTTGATAAAAAAACTATTAAGTCAATCGAAAACTTTGAGCCGGCCAGTTCGTCGATTGATTCATTCTCGCTTCCTGCCGGCAGATCAAATCCATTTGCCGAATAAAGCATAAATAGATTATAATAAAGGTATGTTAATAGCTGCCGATAGATTTATACATATGCCCGTAATGAGCTTACAGACTGGTTCTGAGTTAGCGCGGACTTCTAGAGAAATTATTGACCCGCGAAACTTATCGATCGTAGCGTATGAACTTGAAGGCAGACTGCTTGACCAAAACCCAAGTCTTTTACGAGTAGCAGACGTTCGCGAGATCGGGCCGCTCGGCATGATTATCGACTCTGTTGACGAGCTGGTCAGTGTTAGCGATGTTATTGAGCTTAAGAAAATTTATGAGATCAATTTCTCGCTAAACGATAAAACCGTCATCGACGAAAAGAAACATAAAATCGGCAAAGTTATCGGCTATACGATAACCGCTGGTAATTTCCTAGTTCAGCAGCTGCGCATTCGACGGCCATTTCTGAAAAGCTTTGGCGACACCGAACTATTAATTCATCGTTCGCAGATAATTAAGGTTACTGACACGCAAATCGTTGTCAAATCCGCCACCGTTTCGCATAAGATTGAAAAACGTCAGCAAGCAGCGCCAGCGACCCGCTACGAAAATCCTTTCCGAAAACAACCGCGCGCCCAGCCAGAATCAACAGACAGGCACTAGTTTTTAATCGTTATTCGTATCGCTTAAGGCGGATTTTATATCATCATACGAAAAGCCCTGCCGCGCTAGATAGGCCATAAATTTTTGCTGGTCGCCAGCATACTTGTAGCGTTTTTTAGCGATAATTTTTCGTAGCTCCTCGTCGTCGGAGCGGATATTTTCGCTAACCAACTGTTCTATTGTCTCGCGGTCAATCCCCTTTTGCGCCAATTCTAATTTTAGCCGCCTGACACTAGTGCCTTTCTGTAAAAATCGATGTTCCAGCCAAAAGCGAGCAAACTTCTCATCATCGAGGTATTTTTTCTCGATCAGCCGCGCGAGCACCCGCTCGGTAATTTCCGGCTTCACACCCGGACGCTCAATAATTTCACCGGTCTTCGGCGAGTGCTTTTTGATTGGCCTGGTTTTACGCCACAAATAGTCACGCAGTTCTTTAACCGAGCGCGGACGTGTCAAGCAGTACTCCATGGCCCGAGCATATAACTTACCAAACTGGCTCTCATCCTCTAGCGCCGTCAGTTCTTCGTCGGTATATTCACGCCCAACCTTAATCCCCAACTCACCCACCTGAAAGATATCAAGACTGAAGCGATAGGTGCCGTCAACGCTAACATTAACACGGTTTTTATCGCGAGCCTGAAGAGAAATGTCGGTGATTTTCATGCGCTATCTGGCTTAACTTAGCCTCAGGCTTCCGCTTCTTTCACCTTGTCGCGAACTTTCTGATCAATTTCCGCCAAAACCTCAGGATTTTCTTTCAGATATAGCTTGGTCTTGTCGCGGCCCTGGCCGATAGTCTCACCGTTATATTTGTAAAAGGCGCCAGATTTTTCAACAATACCGTGCGTGGCAGCCAAATCCAGAATATCACCAGTTTTAGAAATGCCTTCGTTATACATAATGTCAAACTCAGCGATGCGGAATGGCGGCGCAATCTTATTTTTCACCACCTTAATCTTGGTGCGGTTACCGAGGACGTCATCACCAACCTTGATCTGCCCGATCCGGCGAATATCCACTCGCTGCGAGGCATAAAACTTCAGCGCGTTGCCGCCAGTCGTGGTCTCCGGATTACCAAACATCACACCAATCTTCATGCGAATTTGGTTGATGAAAATCACCGTGGCTTTCGACTTGTTGATGATGCCGGTTAGTTTACGTAGCGCCTGGCTCATCAGCCGTGCCTGCAGACCCATGTGCGAATCGCCCATGTCGCCATCAATTTCTGCTTGCGGTGTCAATGCCGCCACTGAGTCCACCACGATCAGATCCACCGCGTTTGAGCGCACCAAGGTTTCGGTAATCTCCAATGCCTGCTCGCCGTTATCTGGCTGCGACACCAACAGATTTTCGGTATCCACGCCCAAACGCTTGGCGTAAGCCGGGTCAAGCGCATGCTCAGCGTCGATAAAGGCTGCCGTACCGCCCTGTTTTTGGATTTCAGCAATAGCATGCAGCGTCAACGTCGTCTTACCTGAACTTTCCGGGCCATAAATCTCAATGATACGACCCTTCGGATAACCGCCGCCTAGCGCCAAATCGAGGCTTAGCGAACCCGATGGGATCACTTCAACATCAACTTTATGCGCCTCGCCGAGCTTCATGATCGAGCCATCACCAAACTGCTTGGTGATTTGATCCATGGCTAGACCCAAAGCTTTCAACTTCCCATCATCAACTTTTTTCTCAGCCGCCACTGTCTTATCTGATTTTTTACCGTCTGCTTTCGCCATAACGCTCCCCTCCTTAGTTGTTACTTTTATTATACCGATTTGTTGCTATATTTGCTATAATTAGTCTATGAATAAGCGAAATGGTTTTACTGTTATTGAATTATTGGTCGTCATAGCTTTCTTAATTGCAGTCGCAGTTTTGGGATTTTTCCAGCTGTCAAAGATACGCAATGAGTCTGATAACACTAAAAAACGCACCGCCATAAACGCCATGTACTACAGCCTGGAAGAAGGTTTTTATGCTAAAAACGGCTATTATCCGGAGAAAATAGAAGACAAAACCTTACTGACTATGGACACAGCTTTATTAAATGATCCGAACAATAAAAAAATAGGCGACAGGGCAAGCGCTTACCGCTACGAAGCAGCAAACTGTAACAACGGCAAATGCAAATCTTATAAGCTGCGCGCCGTGCTAGCTGACGAAGACGACTACATCAAAGAAAGCCGCCATAAATAACCTAATTAATCGTCGCAGACGGGACGGCCATTCTTAAAGTCTTCAATCGCATTGTTTATGATAGCGATCTGCTGGCGCGGATTAGCGACATACTGAAAGATATAAGTTGTCTCCTCGCCCTCCGTACTAAGACGAATCGTCCCGTAATTAAGGATCGTTTGAATAATTCCCGACTGGCGAAAACTAGCGTCCTCAATGCTGCCCAAGCTCACTGTCTGTTCATGGCGCGACACTAGACTTTCCTGAATTTCCTGAATAACGCTTTCATTCGTTAAATAGAACTGATTTTGCAAATAAATCCACAACGCCACCGCGCCGCCCAAAGCCACTAAACCGATAAATAACAAGGCTATGCCAAAGACGGTCGTCAGCGATGGCATGCCGGAAATTATTGAATCGGCAGCTAACGATGGATATGTCACCACAAACATCATAATAGCAACAATAAGCAATACAGCGATAGCGACTGGAATAATCATACCAATCGGATGGCGTTTAATATCCAAAATGACATATTCGCCTTCGCTCAAATTCAAATCCGGATAGCGCGCAACCGACTCGTCATGCTTTGCCTTAACCTCATCGCTAATCATAAACGGCTTGGGATCAATCTCTCTGGCAACATGTACCACCTGCGGCTCGTTAGCATATTGGCTGCGAATTCGCGGATCAAAATTTTCGCCATCAATTATCTCTGGACGCGAAGTCACGTGAGACATCGTCTGTCCAACGACAGGTGCCGGCTGTCCAGTCTGCGGCGGATGGTGATACAGCGGACGCCCATCAGCATCGTAGGCCACTGGTTGCGCTAAATCTTCTGGCGATGATTGCGGCTTCATGACCATATTATAGCATGATCTGCATTATGATGAGCCTGCTTTTCGACGATAAATTTCGTGTGTTTGCCCATAGCGGCTCCTAGTTAGGTTTGCTACTTTCATTAAATCATAAAAGGCCGCAGAATACGAGCGCTATTTCTGGAGATGCCGCTTCGCCTTAATCGTCACCCGACGGCCGCGCGGCGTGCGCTCGATGAAGCCGATTTGCAGTAAATACGGCTCATAAAAATCCTCAATCGTCGTTGCTTCATCGCCAGTCAAGGCAGCAATGGTCGTTAGCCCCACCGGATTGTCGCCATAATTTTCCAGGATTGATTGCAGCAAATTACGATCAGCTGGGTCTAATCCCAGTTCGTCCACTTCCAACATTTCCAAGGCGCTCGTTGTCGTTTTCACATCAATTATGCCATCACCATTCACGTCGGCATAGTCGCGCACGCGTTTGAGCAAGCGATTGGCGATGCGCGGTGTCAGGCGGGCCCGCGTCGACAACAGGTTCGCCGCTTCATGCCGAATTGATGACTCCAGGATAGCCGCACTCCGCGTCACAATTTTCGCGATATCCTCTGGCTCATAAAATTCCAAGCGGTAAATATGCCCGAATCGATCGCGCAGTGGCGCCGCCAAACTACCCGTCCGCGTCGTCGCGCCGATTACCGTAAACCGCGGCAAATCCAGCCGAATCGACCGGGCCGCCGGGCCTTTACCGATGACGATATCCAGCTTGAAATCTTCCATCGCCGAGTATAAAATCTCTTCCACCGCCCGACCCAGCCGATGAATTTCATCAATGAACAAAATATCGCCGTCCGCCAAATTCGTCAAAATTGACGCCAAATCACCGGCTTTTTCAATGGCTGGGCCGCTGGTGATGCGTAAATTCGTGCCCATCTCATTGGCGATCACCGTCGCCATGGTCGTCTTGCCCAGTCCTGGCGGGCCGTACAGCAGCACATGATCCAGTGGCTCGCCGCGCTTTTTTGCCGCTTCAATCGCCAAGCGCAGATTACGCTTCAGTCGCTCCTGACCAACATACTCACTAAAACTCTGCGGACGCAGACTGACTTCAATCCGCTGCTCTTCCGTATCATCATCGTGCGGACTAGTGTCGACTATTCTTTGAATTGCCATAAACTAATTATATCATTTGTAGTACAATAAGAATGTCTACATCTAGAACCAAGCGTTTTGAGCGCATTGTTTACGTGCATAATGGGCAGCCGTTATCGAGCGTAAACTTGCGTTCTAGGTGTAGACAGCCAAATTTAACGGCTGTCCTTTTTGTTGGGCGGCATATCTCATAGGAGGGGATAAAATGAACACAAAAGAGAAAAAACCAGTTTTTAAAAAGGCTTGGTTTTGGGTAATTATTGTTATTATTGTGATTGGAGCATACAGCGCATCGCAGCAAAACAAAGCCACTGTCATTAATTCGAACAATAATAACGCTACTTCGGAGAATAAACCATCCGAAAAGACCACTTTCAAAGTTGGCGAAACTATCGCTTTTGACGGCAAAGAAGTAACAATCAAGTCAATTGATCGCAATTGGGACTCTGGCAATCAGTTCATTAAAGCTAGCGATGGCAAAGAATATGTTAAAGCAAACGTTTCAATCGTTAACAAATCAAATAGCGAATTGTCTTTCAATACGTTTGATTGGAAAATTGAGGATGCAAACGGTGCCATTGAAGGACCAAGTAGCACAGCTTTCGCTGCAAGCGATAGTCTGGGATCTGGTGATTTAGCAGTCAACGGTAAAAAAGAGGGTTCTGTTATTTTTGAGGTTGCAAAAGATTCAAAAATCAAAATTCATTACCAGCCGTCATTCTGGTCAAATAAGAAAATTATTATTGAGCCGTAAGAAAACTAATTATCATTACGAGGACGCTATGCTTTTAGCGTCCTTTTCTATATCCGCTATTTCTTCAACGCCTCGGTCACCCGCTGCGCCGTTGGCAGATTAACATCAACATTTTCCAGCGCCTTGGTGGCGTCAGCCAAAGTGTAACCCAGCGCCATCAGCGCTTCCAGCGCCTCATCAGAAGTGTTCAGTTCAACCTGGACTGGCGTGTCCGCTTGACCGTAGTGCGTTGGCAAGCCAACCTTATCGCGCAAATCAACCACCACGCGTTCGGCAGTCTTTTTACCGACGCCAGCAGCTTGTTGCACAAACGCGCTGTCGGCGTTGGCGATGGCGTTACGCACCTGTTCCGCGTCGCCCAGACTGAGGATGGCTAGCGCCGCCTTCGGACCAACACCCTGAACAGTAATCAGCATTTCAAACAGCTTTTTTGCAGCCAAACTAGAAAAACCGAACAGCTCTTCCGCCTGCTCGCGCACATGATGGTAGGTATAAAACTTGATGTCTTGATTCAGCGCCACCGCCTCAAAATCACCAGCCGACACGCTAACTTCGTAACCGACGCCGTGAACGTCAATCACGACGCTGCCCGCGCCAAACTTTTCAGCTATCGTTCCCGAGAGGTGAGCGATCAAGGAGTCTGTCCTCCGCCGCCATTATTATTACCGCTACCGCCTGGCGGTGGATTTGTTTGGCCGCCACCATTATTATTACCGCCTCCTGGATTACTCGGATTATTAGAACCGCCAGAGTTTCCGGAGTCGGAACCGCCGTCCGACGTATCACCATCGTCGCCAGCAGAAGACCCGGAGTTGCTACAACTGCTCGTATTTCTCGAGTACTTTGTACTGTCAAATTTATCCTCGTCAATAGTCACAACCCTGCGAACCGTCCTATCGCAAACGGTTATTTTTTTCTTATTATCAGCACAATCGCTAGCATTCTTAGAGTGCTTGCCTGCGTCAAACTCATCCTCAAAAATCGACTCCATCTTTTTAGTACCCAGGTTACAAACTTCGATTTTTGGCTTAGTTTGATTACACTTGTGCGTAGGCACGGCACTGCTTAGGAAATATTCCTTATACGTGCCTGGACTGGAGTTATCCGCCAAACCGCCGTTACTGCTGCACACGCTGCGCTGCACCACATCGCTTGGCATAGTGAAGCCAGTTTTAACACCAGATAACAATTGAGTCATCGCGCTGCGCCAAATCGGTGCCGCCGCATCAGCGCCGCCGTGGCTCATAACTGCATTATTATTGTTACCAACCCAAACGCCGATAGCATACTGCGGCGTATAGCCAATCGTCCAAGCGTCGCGATTATCGTTGGTCGTGCCAGTTTTTACTGCTACAGTTTTACCGCTAATAGTCAGACTGGAACCAAACATACCAGCGCGCGCTGCATTATCGGATAAGATATTTGAAATCAAGTAAGCGCCGCCTTTGCTGATTGACTGTTGCTTATTGGAGGCTTGCCAGTTGGCGTTCTTGCCGAATTTATCCTTGACTTCAGTAATTAAATTCAGCGATGAATACCGCTCGCCCTGGTTAGCAAAAGCTGCATAGGCATTAGTCATTTCCGTCAACCGAACTTCCGCCGAACCTAGCGCCAACGATAAACCATAGTTTTTATTCTCATCAAGCGTAGTAATACCAAGTCTTTTAGCCGCTTGAATTGACCGGCTGATGCCGTATTTTTTCATTACCAGTACGCTTGGGATATTGAGAGAAAAGTTCAGCGCTTTGCGGGTTGTTACGTTACCGAACCATTGGCGCGTAGCATTATATGGTACATAACCGCCAAAGTCAGTCAGCTTATCTTCAAATACTGTCGCCGGCGTAATAACCCCGTCAGCCAAAGCCTGCGAGTAATAGATCGGCTTGAAACTTGAACCTGGCTGGCGCGGCGTGGTCGCCATATTAACCTTGCCCCAATCAGGATTGTTGTAATCGGCACTGCCAACCAGCGCCCGCACTTCGCCAGTTGACGGATCCACCACAACGCCGCTGGCGTTACTGCCGCCAGCCAGATTTATCCGCCTCATTTGCTTGGCAATACTCTGCTCTAATATTTGCTGCGTTTCCAAGTTCAGCGACGTCTTAACGCGGTATCCAGAACGTATTATTTTCTCATAACCTTTCTTTTCGCCGCCGTACTTATTAATCAGTTCTTTAATAACCATCTCTGTAAAATGCGGCGCAGTTGAGTTGGTTTTTTGAGATTTATTATCAGCATACGCCAGTTGCTGCTCCTCGGCTTGCTTTTGCTGGTCCTTCGTAATATAACCCTCGTTTGCCATGCGCTTTAACACTGTCTTTTGCTGCCGCTTAGCTTCAGCAGCATCACCGCTAACCGGCGAATACAAGCTCGGTGCTGGCAACAGACCAACCAGCATACTACTCTCTGCCACATTCAAATCTTTCGGCAGCTTACCGAAATAAACTTTCGCTGCTTCTTCAATGCCAAAAGCATTCTCGCCGAAATAAACCGAGTTGAGATACATCGTTAAAATTTGGTCTTTATTATACCTTCGTTCAACAGCAATCGACATAAAGAGTTCCTGGTATTTACGCAAAAGACTATGTTCGTCGCTCAGCAAATTATTCTTAACCAGCTGCTGCGTTAATGTCGACCCGCCGCCGTGGCGCGTCACTGCTGCCCGGAAGATACTCAGCAAATTAAAGCCGCCGTGCTTGTAAAAATCCTTATCCTCGCTAGCTATCAAAGCATGTTTCATGTCATCGGAAATTTCGCCAAGCGGCACCATATTGCGCCGATCAGCATTGCCGATGCTATAAATTTCCTTGCCAGCATTATCGGTCAGCACGATACCCGTTTTATTACGATTCATCAGCCGTTCTTGATCGCCGATATCGCGGGCATAGTAGAGATAACTGGCAATTGGCACAATCAATAAAAATAGCAGCACCGGCGCCAAACATACTAATATTTTTTTCCGCCGGCTTAAATTCCAAAACCAGAGGCAATGCTTATGCTGGCGCGGCTGTTTTTTCTGTTTCGATTTTACCCGGCCGATGTTAGCATACCGGCTCATGCGAGTTGTCTGCGGCTTAGCACTGGAAGATCGTCTGACCATGTCTAATATTATATCACGCCAAACGGCTCATCGCCGCATGAGTAATTGCTGCCGCCAGCGCATCAGCACAGTCGTCAGGCTTAGGAACCTCTGTTAACCCCAAATTCAGCCGCACCATTTCTTGTATTTGTTTTTTATCAGCCTTACCGTAGCCAGTGAGTGTTTGTTTGATTTGCAGCGGCGTATATTCAGCAATTGATATGCCAGCCCGGCGCCCTGTCAGCATCGCCACGCCGCGCGCTTCCGCTACAGAAATTGCCGTCGTCACATTACGCGCGAAAAACAATTTTTCAATCGACATGACATCAGGTTTCGTCTCGTCAATTATCTCTGTTAGCGAATTAAATATTTCTTCCAGCCGCTCATCGGTCGGCGTATGCGCCGGCGTCGTAATCACTCCCGCTGTTACCATCTTAAATTTATTGCCGCCGCGCCTAAAATCGACAACACCAAACCCTAAAATTCCCGTTCCCGGATCAATACCGATAATTCTCATATTACTTAATTATACTATTTCTGGTTATTTCCCGCGCGATACGAACTTGCGAATTTTTCGTCCAATTTGCGAAACTTCCCAGCGCCATTGCCACGCTCCGTAGCCAGCCGCTAGCGAACTAATACCGCCGAACGCCCACCATCCCCAAGTCGCGCCGGCAACTTGCTTAATATTTTCCGGGGCAAACGCCGCTGCCGGAGCAGATTTTTTGGCAATTTTCCGGCAACGGCGCGTTTTTGGATTACGCTCAAAACCTTCTGGACATTCTTTCAAGACATCATCCGCAGACGCAATTTTCTTACAACGGCCAGTCGCCGGGTTGCGGAATTGACCGTCAGGACAAGGCTTCAGAGTCTTAGCGGCAGCTGAGGCAATCGACCGGCACCGACCCGTCGCCTCGCTGCGATAATAACCCTCTTTACACGGCGTAACGGTTTTTGCTACAACAATTTTCCGGCAGCGGCCCGTCTCGGGATGACGGTATTGGCCAGCCGGACACGGTGCCAAATCATCACGCGGCAGACTCTGCGATCGCGGGGTCTGAGACATCTCAACGGTACGTACATTTGCCCATTTTCCAGGTGTCGGTATCGCCCAATTCCAGCCATCGGTAAATAACGCCCACGCCGATCCGCGACGAGATTCTCGATTTGCGCCCTTCACTGCAACGGTTTGATATCTCGCCAGGCCCTGGGTATCCTCAATCCAAATCGACCGATCGTCTGCCGTTAAACTCAATGCTTTGCCATCATCACGATATTTTACGACCAACATTTCTTGCGGCTGTAATAAAATCTCATCGCCAGATTCTGGATTACGGCCCCAGTGAAATGTATTTGCTATACTAGGCGCGTCACTATACACCCCAAATCGTAACCGATATTTCCCGAGGTCAATCGGCTCCGTCCCCTGATTCATCACCTCGATAAAATCAGCGCAGCTATCCAGCTGCTCTTCATCGACAAGACATTGACGTGGATTTGTCAATACTTCAGTAATCACTAAACCAGCAGCATTAACTGGAGGAAGATAATAGCCATCGTCATAAAACTGAACAGCTGCAACAGGCTTCAACTGAAAATCTTTTTGAAAAATCCCCGTTTGTTTTACTTTATTTGAACGCTGCTTATGGACGGCTATGATAGCAGATTGATTTTCTGGGATATCATTGATCGTCTGAACAGCAGCTCCATTGTAAATCAGTTCGATACGGACAATATCGTGCTGAAAATCCCGAGGCAGTTGCGGAAACCGATGAAAACCATCATTATCAGCGGCGTAACTTACATAGCGACCCGGCAGAATATATCCCTCAGCGTCAGTGTACTGGATTTGCT
Organism: Candidatus Saccharimonadota bacterium; assembly: GCA_905373795.1. Classification (GTDB taxonomy): domain Bacteria; phylum Patescibacteriota; class Saccharimonadia; order Saccharimonadales; family Saccharimonadaceae; genus Nanosynbacter. Next base: position 22,988 of record CAJPUO010000002.1, on the reverse strand, counting down.
GAGTCTCGCCATTCCTATCAGTCAAACGAATTGCTACTTTACTGAGAGCTAAAGCACGATCCGACTGATTATATAGCTCAACCAGCTCAAGTCTCACGCCGCCCAAAAACGCCGTGATAGCAATATCTGGCGTTGTTGCAGTTGGAACGACAGGCGACGGAACTGGCGGCGATACGGCAGTTGACTGTGCTGATTCATTCGTTGCTGGCGATTGAGTGCCAGTAGATGCTGTGGGCTGAGATTTTGCCTGAGACGAGGTTGTCTCAATGCCAGGAGCAGGCGCGACACTTGTCTGTTGATCTCTAACAGATGAAGATATAGATTTAACATCACCTGCAGACGACTCACTTGACGGCGCCGACGGCGCGCTAGACACTACAGGAGACGAAGGTGCCACAGGAGAGTTTGTAGACAAAGAATTGTCCGGCAAGTCATTTGCACCCAGAGACGAATTTGCGCTTGCTATAGACACAGGTAACACTAATGGTATAACTAGAGTCATAAGTAGTCCAGTACGCAAATATTTCATGCTCGCCCCTTCCTTATGTTTGACTACCCTTAGTGTAGCGTACTTTTTACTAAAATAAAAACCGCTCCAGAAAAAGGAGCGATTTTTTCTGCCATTAATTTTTATTCTGCGGTAATATCAGCATTTGTATGGACATTCACCACATCGTCCAAATCATCCAGTGCGTCAACGACTTTCATTAATTTCTGCACGGTTTCCGAATCAGCAATCTCGACTGGCGTGTTAGCGATGTAGCGCAGCTCGGCGTCTTTCACCTTCAAGCCCTGCTCGACCAATTTATTCCTAACGCTTGCCAAATCTTTCAACTCCGTGTAAACGATAAATTCGCCGTCTTCTTCGACCGCGTCTTCAGCGCCAGCGTCCAGCACTTGTAATAGCAATTCCTCGCCTGTGCCTTCCACGGTGATCACCCCCTTGCGAGTAAACTGAAACGCCACGCTGCCAGCGTCAGCGATGCGCCCGCCGTTTTTCACCAACGCCGTTTTGACTTCTGGTAAGGTGCGGTTGCGATTGTCGGTCGCTGTTTCAATGATAATGCCAACGCCGCCCGGGCCGTAACCTTCGTAAGTAATTTCTTCCAGAGCCGCTGCATTTTTATCCGCCACGCGGTCAATCGCCCGCTGGATGTTGGCGCTTGGCATGTTGGCAGCCTTGGCTTTTTCGATCGCCATTGCCAAACTTGAGTTGAGCGCCGGGTCGGTGCCGCCGCGCGCCGCAATAGCAATTTGATTACCTAACTTCGTGAAAATTGCGCCGCGCTTAGCATCAACAATTGCCTTCTGCCGGTGCGTTGTTGCCCATTTGCTATGTCCTGACATACATTTCTCCTACCGTTTATTTGCTATTTCAATCTGTTACTATTATACACTACTCCACGATATTCACCTGGATGAGGTCTAACTTTGTCTGTTTCTTCATCCACCACATAGCGCCAAGCATCACTGCATACATCAAACCACATTGCCACCAAGTAATATTTACCTCCATCTGCGCCCACTCTAGGCTAGCCAGCCAATTGGCCGCCTGAATCATATAGCTGAGCAGCCAGGTTGTTGGCAGAGCAATAGTCGCGCCAATCATCGGCACCGCTGACAGTATCCCTGACGCAAAAGTCAATAGCATCGCCAGCGGTACAAACGGCAAGATCAGCATATTAGCAATCAGCGCTACATTACTAACCACGCCGAAGCTCATCATCAATAGCGGCAGCGTCGCAATTTGCGCCGACAACGTCTCGATCAAAATCTGCCGAAATGTGCCAGGTTCTTTGCCGCCAAAGAAATAGTTGTGCAGCAGCGGCGCCAGCATAATCACGCCGGTAAACGACGCAAAACTCAATTGCCAGCCCAAATCGCCCCAGCCAAATTGCGGATTGACCAGTAGTGTAATCGCTGCTGAGACTGGCAGCAGCACCAGCGGATGAATCGTCCGCCCGTAATACCACGCCGCCAGGCTCAGCCCCGCGACCAACCCAGCCCGCGACATACTCGGACTCAGACCCGTCACTGCCATAAAGGCGAGGATCATCGTCGCCGCACTGAGCATCGCCAAATATTTTGACCGCTTGGCAAACAGCCGCCGCGCCAAACGCACTAGAATCGTCAAATTATAACCGCTCGCCACCACAATGTGTGTCAGACCAGCAATCTTCAAATTATCGCTCAGTTCCGTCGGCATAGCTCGCCGCAGCCCCAACAAAAATCCTAATCCCAGCGCCGATTCCGACTCTGGAATATGTCGGCGCACCCGCTCGGCAAACCAGTCACGCACTCCAACTGCCACATCGCCGGGAACTGGGCGCTCGACGCTGCCAATTTTTGCCCGATACATGCTCGCCGAAAAAGCACCAAATCCCGCCGTCAATTTTCCTTGAGGCTGAACAATGTCGCTGCGTTTGATGGGACGCTTGTCAGCCGTCACCGCCCACAATTGTCCTGCCAATTTCTCGCCATTGATCCGCAGATCACTTAGCCGCAGCACTGTTTGTCCCTTTTTATCAATGTCAGGATCCTCCAAAACGCGGCCTTGAATAACGGCGGTTTTACCAATCAATGAATCGTACACCTCCAAACCCGCTCGGCCCATTTCACCGCGCCACAATCCTACCAAACCACCAGAAATAAGTGCCGCAATCATCAATACCCGCCACCGCCAGACAAGCACTGGCGCAAACAATATTATCCCGCCAAATAACGCCAGCACGTTAAATTCGACTGCCCGCGGCAAATAATGAACCGCAATTACACCAACCGTCAGCCCCAAACACCACGCCGCCACCAGCCAAGAAATGTGCAATTTTTCGGTCAGCCTGCGTATCGCCATGTATTTAGTATGGCATAGGTTATTCCTCTGGGGATGCCTGATTCTATCTATAAGCTTGCGCATTTCAGACAACGATATGTCTTTAGAGAGCTTGCTGATAAATTCATCAGGCGGCGACATGCCAGGATATTTCTCTGAATACAATCTATAGAAACCTTCATACAGCTTACATACCTTATCTTTAGATGAAGATTCTTCGCTGCCTGATGGTATCATCTTTAGTATATCTACGATAAATTGAGCAGGTTCAGCTACCGCTTCGTCGTAAGGGTCAATACTATTTTCAGCTAGAGCTCGGCTCAGCTCGCCCCAGAAATATCCTTGCAGCGAGCTTTTTCCTCCATAAATACGCACCAGTAAATCCTGAACGGACTCTTTCTTAGCCTCAGTACAAACTTCTCTAATACCCGCAATAAAATCGCGAAACGCTTCCGCGTACTTTTGGTCAGTTTGTTTAATTTTATCAGTATCCAGCTTATCCGGATCTGTAAGATCATTATCATCAAGGCCGTGGTTTATACGAAAGTTTCTGGTATCAGAATCCTCTTGAATTCCTTCCAAATCCTCAATTGCAGAAGATCGACTGCGCCCAAAATGTCTTATTTTAGAGACTATTATTCCTTTATGGTCATCATCAAGATCGCAGTTGTTATGAACATCTTCTAATATCCTTCTAATTAGCTCCGGCATGCCAACAGTTCTATATTCCTGCCATTCTGCAAATCCGTATTCTTCTAAAATCTCATCGGCTTGATCCCAGAATGAATCGAATCGCTGCTGCTGGTCAACCGACACTCCGCCAATAAGATAGACATTTCTTGCTTGCCTATTGTCCGCTGAGCCAGTTTGCGCGTCGCTATCGACGAGAGAATCAGGCGCTAACAGGTTAACGGAAAAAACAGTCTTTTCCATATCAAAGAGTACCTTGGAAAGCCATTCAAGGTGTCGCCTAAATCGTTTTTCATCCCGGTGGCGACAATAAACCGAACTTAGCCCGCCGCCAATCGCCGAAACAGCAGTGGCTACGGCCACGCTCGTCGGCGTACTAAGGTCAAGCAACCCCATCAAACCACCCGCCGCACCCGAAGCAGCCGCTGCTTTTATTCCGGTCCAACCCATATCGAGAGGAACACTTCGGCGGCGGCGTCCTCTTTCCAGAAGTGCATCACCGCGCTCCAAAAGCTCATCAAATGTTATATCGCCTCCATACATGAATTCACTGTATAGCATTTGACTTACAGACTTCTGACGACCTACCTGTACGTCATTAGAATATCCAACAACCTCACCTGATGTTGGATGAATAATCTCCTGCGATCCAGAAAACACGGGATGACCGCAGTAGGATCCAACAAAATTGCCTAAATCGCCATCCCGAAACTCTTCTACGATTTCCTTATACCGAGGAGACACATCAATACCATCTATATACCGTCCCATCTCTCACAACTTTCTGCCGCACCCGAAAATAAAAAATCTGACCCACTACGCCAGATATTAATTATATGGAGGGCCCACCGGGGCTTGAACCCGGGACACCCTGCTTAAAAGGCAGGTGCTCTAACCAGCTGAGCTATGGGCCCGTCGTAAACCGACGGGACTATCCGTCCGCTATTTCATGCTACCACGAACCGACTGCCTGAGTCAATGCTTCTTTGAGGTGCGGGCGGGCGCTGTATGCGCTAAAAACAAATCGACCACCCCCAATACCAAACCAGTTGTCGCTATATACCGCCAAGCACCGGCAAACATTTTATATAGCTCCAAAGCCTGGCCGTCCAGTGACATAAACTTGCCAAGCGGCATGACTAGCAAAGCTGCCGCCAGAAAAGCAATACCCGCCGCAGAAACAATCTTCATATGCTTTTTTTGGTACTTCGGCCCGCTAGCCAGCAGCGCAAACAACGGCGCTAACAATAATAATAAAACTGCAATCACGCCGTTCGGCAGCCAATCCAGCTCCATGCCAAAGCCGTCCAATATACTGCCCAGCCAATTTGACCACCATTCAGCCAGTAAAAAACCAGCAGCCAGCGCCAATGCCAACGGCCCGAACCGGCGCGACGACACGAATGCAGCTGCGAAAATCACCGCCACAATTACGCCAAATAAAATCGCGACGCTCACTTCTGATCCTCCAGCTCAAACCTGACCGACAGCCCCGGCTTAATTCCAAACTTTTTTGCCGTGCCCGCCCGCGTCTCTAAAACATAGCGTGCCGGCATCGGCGATTTATACACTTGATGCGGCTCAAAATCGGGCTCAACATTATTCTCGACATGAACAACCTTTTTCTTATCGTTCAGCCAAATTATATCAATCGATGTCTCCATGCCTTTCATCCATATCGGTATATCGCCGTCTTTATCAAATACAAAAATCATCGCCTCATCCCTGGCAATTTGTGCCCGTCCAGCCAAACCTTTTTCTTTTGCTGCGTCATCCTTAGCGATTTGCGCCCGCAGAATCGCCTTGCCCGCGTAAACTGTTGTGGTTTTCATATTCATAGTTGTTTTTGCAGAAAATATCGCCCAGCCAATCATCCCCAAAACGCCAAGGATTATCAACCACTTCATTACCGTTTGAGCTGCCTGCATAACCTTATTATAACAAGTTTTATAAGAGCCGATACAGGTTCATGCGCCAATGCGGTCTTTTTTACTGCCGCGCTTGGCATTGCGGTCAATATAATCAATAATCCGACCAGCCACATTACGGCCCGTAACTTTTTCAATGCCAAATCCCGGACTAGCGTTCACCTCCAGCACCAATGCACCGCGCTCCGAGCGCATAAAATCGACGCCAGCCACCGTCAAGCCCATCGCTTTGGCGGCTTTGACGCACATTTTTCGCTCGTCAGGAGTCAGTTTCACAATTTCCCCCAATCCGCCCTTATGCAGATTACTGCGAAAATCATCGTCCAAGCTCTGCCGCTTCATACTAGCGACAACCTGCGAACCAACCACAAATGCACGGATATCAGTGCCGGCCGATTCTTTGATAAACTCTTGCAGCAGTACGTTTGTGCCGTCAGAATCGCTGAGATAAAACGCTTGCATAACCGACTTAGCGGCTTTAATTGTCTCCGCCAGTACCACGCCGTTGCCATGCGTACCGCGCGCCAGCTTGATAATCGCCGGCGTGCCACCAATCTCATCCAGCAGCACATCGATATCCGTTTCATTGCGCGAGAACACCGTCTTCGGGATTGCCACGCCAGCCCGCGCTAATAGCTGCGTCGAACGTAATTTATCCCGCGCCCGCGTAATAGCGATTGACCGATTCATAAAAAACGCTTGCGGATTCGCCATTTCCAATTGCCGCAGCACTGCCGTCCCGTAACGCGTCATATAGCTGGCAATCCGCGGAATAAACACATCAAAATTGCCGATTTCCCTGCCACGATAAATGACTTTCGGATGCTGCTCATCGATTGACACATAGCAATTCTTATACTTGATAACCTTAACCTGATGTCCGTGTTTTTCGGCCTCTTCTTTCAGGCGAAGCGTGGAGTAGTTAGCATTACCATTGCTTAGTATTGCGATATTCATGATGCCTCCTCCTTTGGTTTATGGTATTTTTTATAAAACTTATGCGGATTTTTAGCTAGTTCTTTGTTCAAATTAGCTGTCTGCAGCCTCTTTGGACTCTCTATTTCGTTTACACCAACATCAACGACAAATTTTCCTTGCAACGTCCGGCGGCCAATTAACACTGGATATGTATGATTAGATCTATCTGACAAGCCAAATAATACTTTCATTTTCCGGCCGCCCAAGCGTATTGTAAAATGCGTCCGATACTTAATAATCTCATGCCCGGAAGCGCTCTTTACCATTGCCACCGAATAATCGGTACGCCGGAATACTTTACCATTATAATGCGGCGAACCCTCGCCGAACAACGAAAACTTTAATACGCCATTTTTATCGACGCGAATATTACTCGCCCACACCGCTGAGCCGTCAGCGCCGGTATCAATCTTAGCTGGCACGCCGGCAGCCCGTTTACCAAAATCAATCCGCGTATTTCTGCCAATAACGATTCTTTCCAGTGTGGCCATAATTACCACAATTATAAAATACTAGTGCCAACACTACAATAGCCGAAATATAACTAGCGCAACCAGAATGCAGTCTAGCTGCAACTAAAACTACACACTTCGCGACTCAAGCACCGCCCGCTGATGCTCTTTTGAAGTATTTACCTTACCGGCAAGCAGCAACCCCAATTGCAAATCATCACCGCGTATTGATTCCAAATATTTCCAGACTTCCGTAGAACCGTTATAATAACTCAAATCCTTAAATAGCGGCAAATCGTTCGTCCCGCGAAAACTTCGTAGTGTTTGAGTGAAAGCAACCTTCTTTGCTCTCATTATTTTTGCATCATCCACTTGATCTCCAGCCGTAATAGAGCTAAGTAACGACAGCCGCCATTTAGCCTCAAATGCTCCGCGGAAATCTTTACCGTCATAATGCGCCAGCCCCGCTGTAATATAGTGATCAACACCGCGTTCAATAAATTTTCCACGCAAAGCCTGCTCCATAACCACGCCCAAACCCTCTTCGGCGTCATCATAACCGCCTAAACCGTTAGCCAGCGGAAACACATCAGTTTCTTCGCCGGTAACCGCCCTCAGCATATGAACCCCAAGTTCATGAACCACCAACGATCTAACTTTTTCGCGAGAGCGCAGCATGTTTTTATCTGGAATAGCTATTGTTTTATCGAAAAGGTTAACGTTTATAACCGTGGCTTTTTCGACAGAAACTGACCAATCTGCTGCCGCCTCGCCAAATTCCTGCTCAATTATTTCCGTAAATATTGAATCTACTTCATTAGGATTAAAGTTTGCTTGATTTTCTGGAATATGCTTTAACATATTTCCATACAAGGACTCTGCGACCCCCTTCATCCACTCGACAGTCTCGTTTGACGGGCGAAATCTTTCTGGCGCGCCTTGGTCAGAATCAAACTTAACCATCTGAAATAATTCCCCGCGCAACTCATCGGCGGCGCCAGTTAGCTTTTTATCAGCAATCTGACCTAACTTTTCACCCAGCAGCGAGCGGTAGGTTTTTTCATCCGGAACGCCATAAATTTCCTGATTCAGATTTTCGTACGCGCTAGCAGCAGCTTGCCTATCCTTACTGGATTCAGCGCTATGATACTCTTGAGCGCAGCGGATCAGCTTCGTTTGCTCGCTATAACTTCTAATAAATTCTTCGTAAATCGCTCGGTGTTTTGGCGGCAAATCGGGACTACGCAATATATTTTCACCGAGTTGTTGTATTGCTGTTAAAGCTTCATCAAAATTACCATTGTCAAGTTTTTCATAAACAAACTGAGGATTCCTAACCTCACCAGACAAAAACTTTTCTTCTTGCTCGCTACGGTTTGAAGGAGTAAAAACAGCAACTATTTTTGGCAATAAGTTCATTAGCTGGCTATAAAGTTCCTCTATAGAAGGTTCTTCAGATTCAGTCTTTAACGGCTCCTTGTCCATGCTTTTTCACTATAACATATCTCATAAAAGATAGCAAGTAATTGCACCTCAATCCAATTGCTGATTGCGCGATTTAGCAAACTTATTTACAATAGACACATGGTGAGAATAATGAGAGGAAGAATTTATCCGCAAGCGGGTCTCCGTCAATACAAAAGAACTTGCGGATACTCAAGCCCTGAACATACAGATACCGCTCCTCCCATGTTGTTTGAGCGACTGTTAAAATTAGGACGCGCGGCGTTAAATAGACTGATAGCATCAGAACATAGCGACGAACCACAAAAAAAACAAAAAGCCGGGACTTTCCTTGTCTACCGTATTCATCCTACCATACCAGAATCAGTACTTGAGCTCAGACGTAGATATTACGACGAAGAAGAGCAAAACGAATAACCTGCAATAGCGCTATAAAAAATGACCTCTGCGTTATAGCTTACTTTACTTATTTTCAGGAGTTTTTTTGTTTTTTCTGACGCTATTCTTTGCAACTTTTTTCTGCTTATTCCTCTGTCCTCTGGCCACCACAACCACCACTGCCGTGATAATCGATAGTCCAGCCAAAATAGCCAGCGCATAAGCATAGCCTGACAGCAAGTAAATTAAGGCCAGCGTCACGCCGACAGCACCCCAGATAGTAACCAGCCGCCTGCCGAGCGCCAAGCCGATGATAACCATCAGCGAATGCTCGACTAGGAACAATATTTCCATAGCATTATCACCCGCCAGCGCCAGGACAAGGGTCGATAAACTAAACACAGCGAGCGCCAGCACCAAGTGCGCGATGGTGTATACATGAGCGTACCCCAGCCAGCGCCACGACATCACCGCTCCCGAAAGAATTGCTGCCGACCACAGATATGGCACCACTATGTCGTGAACAGGCGCAATTAACATATGAATAGCAAATAAAATACCGCACAATGCTAAAAGCACGCCCGAGTCGAAGTACAAAATATTCTTCTTCGGCAACCCCTCAGCTATTAGAGCGCTGCCATTGACCGCCCACATTAGTGTGACTAGCAGTACCGCCTCCGTTGTGATACTGGCTGGCATGGCCATCAGCAGTAAAGTCATCGACCAGCCGATAGCGCTCCAAAATGATACATAATACCAAGCAGCCGGCAATTTCCTGGCTCGCATAGCCACGGCGGCGCCATAAAACACCGCAAAGATAATTAGTGAAACGATCGACATAAACTCAAGCTGAACGCCGAGCCACTCTGCTGTTAAATAGAACAACAATACCAAACTTGGATGCGCCAATATCGCCATCGGCCGCCAATCCCGCTTAGCATACACTACCATATAAAGTGCCGCGACAGCCGCCAGCCAGCCCAAGATTTTGAACGGCAATTCGTATGTCGTCGATAGATTTATCATCGATAATGTCACCGCTGGTACCGTAGCAGCCAGCAGCGTCATATCGCTAGTGATTGACGCTCGCTTATTCATCGCCAACAACCAATACACCATCCCAAAGCCGACAAACGTCACCCAAGCGGTGATAGTGAAATTGTCGCTTAGCGGCACATTCAACCAATGCAAGAATAGCAGTACCAAAGCAATCGTCGCCAAGTATGCTCCGCCCAGATAGCCATCTTCACGCCGCCGATAAAACGCATAATACAGCAACGCTGCTAACGGCAGCCAAACTGCCGGATGAATAGACGAAAAGACGATTAGACCAGCCGCTCCAATGGCAGAATATAGCAACAATTCGCGGCACTTAACCGCTGCCTCGCTACGGTAATTATGCAGCCACTCCACTAACAACATCAACGACAAACCGTTCAGCCACGCCATCAAAATAGCAAGGTCTTCGCCAGCCAGCTTGAAATACGAAGCCAGCAGCAACGCTATCGCCAGAAAAGAGGCATGAATACCAATCACTAAACCGTAAGCTTTCTCACGCCACGCAGCAATACCCATGATGATAGCAACAATCACCACCGAATCTGACAGATACAGCAAACCTTCTCCTGCTGGATAAGCAGTCAAAAAAGCTAAGGCTATAAACACCGTCATTAACCACCAAGCAGCCGCAGCGCCGTACACTAGTATTGCTTGACTTTTAGTAATATTTGGACGTTTCAAAACTAATAATCGGCAGATAACCGGCAGGAAAGCCATAAGCACAAAGATAGAGTAATGTGTATGCAAGGCTGTTATGGAGTCGAGGCCAAATAGCCTGACGCCAGCTGGCACCAACAAAATTCCAGACATTACTACCATACCGCCAAAACGGGCGCGACGCAGCAATGAAAGCGCCGCAAAAGTCGCCACCGAAATCATACTTAACAAGGCAAATGAGATTATATTTCTCGGTGGGATTTCGACACTAGCTATAGCCGAGAAAGCGGCCAGCGACACAACGAAACTAACCCACAATACTATCTCGTGCTGCTTGTCGGGCTGCTTTTGGGCACGTATAGACCCGATAGACCAAATCATATTACCAAGCGCCGCTACCCCAAGCGCCACACCCATAACCAGCCTGTCGCTATTCGATAAGTACAGCGCAAAACTAGCAGTCGCCGCCATCAGCAGCACGCGCGCCGTCGTTAGTTCATACGTGCGCATATCCTTTGATTTTTCAACAAAAGCAACAGTAAAGTAATATATAACGCTGATGAGCAGCAGCATACTGACGTCAAGCGTTCCCATATGCACCGACGAACCGATAGCGAGAAGTAAGGTAGACGGGACGATAAATGGATTAACTAGCGTCAACGGCTCGGTGAATTGGCGTGGAAAACGACTAGAAAAATACGCAGCCAAGGTCATCAGACACCCAAACAATAGCACCGCAGCATAATACCATACCAACTGAGCATGCATAACAGCCGGCAAGCTGGTCGTCATCGTAAACATCGACATTAGCGAAATATAGGCGAGCGGCTGGCTATTGAGCCTGACCGTAGCATCAACGCATAGGAAAGTACCGATGAAAGAGGTAACAAGCCAGCACAGCGCCGGGTCAATCCCCAAAAGCAAATGCATGCTCCAGCCGCCAATCGGCACAGCAGCCAGTGCCGTACCAATAAACGCCGTCGAGGCTGGCTTTAAGATTGGCAAGCGAGCATATAACACCTGGCCAGTGGCATAATAGACAAAAATAAACAGCCACACCAAACTGAACCTGAGCTGCGCCGAAAGCTCAATCGTTTGCGCCAACAATAATATACCAGCGGTCAGCAATAATGATGCCGTATAGAGCGCCACATTGATGGTGGTTTGACGATTTTTCTCTTTATCTTTATTACTGGCTGGAGATAGCCACTCGACAATCTGCGTCTTTTCGTCAGAAATATTCACATTTTCTTCAATTGGCGCGGCATCAGTAGGTGGCGCAGCATCAGGCTCTTCCTCTTCGTCACCAATTAGCACAAGACCAGTAGATTGTGAAACTGCAGCTTGATTTTCGGTAATAAGCTTGGCTTGACCGTCGCTATCTTCAATTTTTGCACGTCCATTCTGTGCATCGCGCACGCCGTCCCAATAACCGCGCTGATAGTCCTCAGACTGACGAGACAACCGGTTGCTACCCCTCTGCGCTACCTTAATTATCACGATGATAATCACTAACAGAAAAATCAATTCCATGCTTAATTCCCCTTATGCTAATTTTAGTATAGCACGGGAGGGCTTGTTCATGGAGAAATTTTACTATGAAAACAAGCCGCGCTTCTTCGTTCCCTTAAACTGTTCTAAAAGCTCTTTCTGTTTTTTCGTTAATTTGGTTGGCGTATCAACCACGACACCCACAATATGCGGACCGCGCGATTCACTGCGCAAATGCGGCACGCCGTGGCCTGATAACTTAAAATCGGTACCGCTCTGCGTGCCAGCTGGAATTTTCATAGTAATAACGCCGTCCACAGTCTCCACGTCAATTTCCGTCCCCAATGCCGCATCAACCATGGAAATATGCTCTTCTGAAAGGATAATATCGCCCTCGCGGGTGAACTTTTTATGCGCCTTAACGCGGATATGGATATATAAATCTCCCTTACTGCCGCCAGCTGCCGCCTCGCCGCGCTCACGCAGGCGAATAGTCGCGCCATCATCAATCCCCGCCGGAATCTTGACAGTAATATCCTGATGCTGGCGAGTCGTACCTTTGCCGCGGCAAACCGAGCATTCTTTTTCTGGAATTTTCCCCTTGCCCCGACAGGTTTCACAAGTAACCGCCTGCTGGATTTGCCCGAACAACGAATTCATCACCCGCGTTTGCTGGCCAGCACCTTTGCAGGTCGGACATGTTTTCATACCGAATCCTGGCTCGGCACCGTTGCCATGACAGTGTTCGCACTCATCCTCCAGATTCAAGCTAATTTTCTTTTCCACGCCAAACACCGCATCTTCAAAGCTTAATGTTATGTTCGTTTCAATATCGCGCCCGCGCGGACGTCCGCCGCCCGAACTGCCTGCCGCGCTGCCAAAAAACTGGCTGAAAATATCTCCCAAGCCGCCGTCGCCAAAGTCAAAATGAACATTCTGCCCGCCAAAGCCGCCAAATCCTTCAAACGGATTGCCAGAAAAACCGCCGCCCGACGCACCGCCGACGCCAGCATGGCCAAATTGATCGTAGCGCTGGCGCTTTTGCTTATCCTTCAGAACTTCGTACGCCTCATTAATCTCTTTGAATTTTGCTTCGTCGCCGCCCTCTTTGTCGGGATGATACTTCACCGCTGCCTTACGAAAAGCCTTCTTAATCTCATCCTCAGAAGCGGTTTTCGACACGCCTAACACTTCATAATAATCACGCTTGCTCATATACGTTTATTATACGCTTTTAGCACTCGACGCGCAAGAGTGCTAAATTAGTCGCTCTGTTCCTGCAGGCGCATATCCAGATGGCGGCACACCGCAAATAGCCAAGCGGCCGCAAAAAGCCCAAGTATTACTTCAACAATTACAAACCAAAAACTTCTCAAAACATAACCCTGCGCTGCCAATAAAGCCATAAAAACCGGAAAACTAAACGACAACATCCGTTGGCGGCGCGTTAAATAGCTGAGACTTGACGGTAACATCAGCATGACAGCCACCATCATAACGACTACGCCCCGCGAGAAAATAAAGTGCACTGCATGCATGGTATCGTTAGGACAAAGCGCCACGCCAATCATACAAATCGCCAGCAGTGTTATCAACCAAACAGATACCTTGGCAGTACGCAGCTGCCGCAGTTTGACATAGCCTTTAGACATGCCAACGCCTATCATAATAAGCACCAAGCTTGACATAAAAACTCCGGCATTAAAGGCTAAAGCAGAATGACGGTTAACTACCGTCTCACCCAGCCGGCTAAGACTCCAGCCCATCCAGCGCGAGTCATCAGATAGAGTTGCCGCCACCAGCACGCCAAACGTCAGAATCGCCGTATATAGTACGCAAAGAATCTGCAAGCGATTACAACGGCAAAACCGAAGAGCCGAATCTCTACTCATGATTTTATTATACCAGGAAATTTGGAAAAATCGTTAAAATCATTGACATTTAACCCGCCTTGTGATATATAGGAAGCATAGACTTTGTAAGATATAAATATACAAGTCGAAGCGAGGAAACCATGGCAAGCGAAACACTGGCTACTGTAGAGCAGTCGTATAGCAACTTTAAACCTTTGCCGCCCAGCAGCGAAGCATTGGAGAGTCGGGATTACTCGCCAGAAGAAGAACGGTTAATTGCCGAGCTTATACCACTAGCAAATACCATCGCCACCAATCCCGAGATTGCCAGCGCCTTTGGCATCATGAAATGGGAGGAGATGGGCGACTCTGACCGCAGCAAGCGATTTTCCGGCAGGCATCCCTGGCCGGAACGCAAAATCAACGGACAGGAATATGTTTATTCCGTCCCAGTCGTAGCCGGAATACTGCCCTTAAAAGATAAGTGGGACGGCACAGTCCGGTATAGCGCCATTTCTGTTATGAAAGATGATTGGCGCGAAGATCCCGACGCCTGGCGTGTTGTTGAGCTAAATTTACAAACTGGAGAAACTAGCCGCATTGATGTTTTGAGCGTCATTATAGATATAGACGCCGAAAGACACGCTGACATTGTCTTGAAGCCAGATAATTACGATAATATACCTCCGCTGAGCCGGCCAGAAATCGGTAGAGTTCCAATGTGCGACTTGGAGCGTATTACAGCCAGGTTGGATAAAGATTACCATGCCCGGCAGGCGTACTATTCCGATGGACGGCGCCAGTCAGGTCAAATTATCGACATTGATCTTCTTAACGAGGCTATGGCTCGCGAAATAGGCGCGCGCATTGACGAAGAGGTTTTCGGAGACTACGATGAGCTGGCCGTCCCGCCAGCCATAACAGCGGCTAGGTATATTATCAGTGCAACGGTCAGCAAACCCGAACTAGTAATTGCTTAAATAAAAAAATTTATAGACAACCTGATGTTCGCGTTTTGCGATTGCTGTTTAAGTTTTATAAACATACGATTTCCCCGACTTAATTAAATCTCTGCAAATTTTGGCTTTCACGCTTGAGAGATTTAGTGTCTGTTATAATTAATCCATGAAAGAATCTGACACCAATTGCAAACCAGAGCATAAAGAATATCCAGAAACCCCTAAGCGCATTTTTAGAAAGATGGCTGAAGTAGCCGCCAGAGCAACAGGAGCCAACCTGGCTTCCGAAAAATATCGAGAAACGCGCGATAAAGAGTGGCCTAATATGACAACCAAACAAAGGTTAGGCGCTGTTGCAGCAACAGCAGTTTCTTTCGGGCGGCTGGTTCGGGAAGGCGTTAAGCTTGGCAAACCAGACAGCGAACGCGGATGGACAGATACGATTGGCGATGTGATCTTTGCAGCCAGCGACGGACTTGACGGCATGATCGCCAGAGGAACTGGCGGAAAAACCGCCTTCGGTGGACTCGCCGACCAATTTTTTGGCGATAAAATTCCCCGTTGGGTTAAGGAAATTAGCATGGCATCCCGAGGTCGAATATCTTGGCCTCACGTAGTAACGCGAATAGCTCGCGACCTTTGCGTCACATATCAGCGCGATAAAATAACTGAGGAAACTGGCGGCGCCATTAGCGTTGACGCCTCGCCAAAAAGCGATCTGTTCAGCGGTAAATACAGTACTGTGAATTATCTTTTTGTGAACGCTCTTCTTGATTCCCCGCTTGGCAAAAAAATACCGGGCTGGGCTCGTGAAGCCCTAGCAACAGTAACTGACGCTCATCTGGTAGCAACAGGGATCGCTTCAGTAAAACGGCTCAAAGATAACCAGAGAAGACTGGAGCAAGAAAGATTGAGGCAGGAAAAACTTAATCTTAATAAAATGCTGCAGTCTCATGAAACTGCAGCATTATAATTTTATAGACTGAAGCTCTGGGGCTACTTCTCGTCAACCACCTCGCCCTCAACTGGCTCATCTTTGTCAGACTTTTTGTCGTCCTTCGACTCATCAGCCTTTTTGTCCTCAGCAGCTTGCTGGTACATTTTGGCGCCGATTGGCATGATGGTATCCTGCAGTGCTTTGGCTGCCGCCTCTAGCTCGTCTTTGTCGTCAGCGTCTTTGTGCTTTTCCGCTTCTTTGACCGCTTCGTCAATCGCCTTCTTGTCGTCCTCAGAAATCTTGTCCTTGAACTCATCCGGCATTTTCTTTGCCTGATAGATGGCGTTTTCTAGCTGGTTTTTAGCGTCAACGGTCTCGCGCTTTTTCTTGTCCTCGTCAGCGTGGAGTTCGGCTTCTTTCTGGGCTTTTTCGATGTCTTCCTTACTCATGTTGCCAGAGTTTTGGATGGTAATTGATTGCTCCTTGCCGGTACCTTTATCTTTGGCGGTAACATTAAGGATACCGTTGGCGTCAATATTGAAAGTCACTTCAATCTGTGGCACACCGCGTGGTGCTGGCGCGATGCCATCAAGCACAAAGCGACCCAAGCTCTTGTTGTCATTGGCGAATTCACGCTCGCCCTGCAAGACGTGAATCTCCACTTGCGGCTGGTTATCGGCAGCCGTCGAGAACACTTCGCTCTTGCTGGTTGGTACAGTGGTGTTGCGCTCAATCAGCTTAGTCGACACACCGCCCATCGTCTCAATACCAAGACTCAACGGCGTTACGTCCAACAGCAGCACGTCCTTGACATCGCCAGCCAACACGCCGCCCTGAATAGCCGCACCAACTGCCACCACTTCGTCTGGGTTGACACCTTGCATTGGGTCTTTACCGAACAACTTCTTCACCCGCTCAACTACTGCTGGCATCCGAGTCATACCGCCAACCATCACCACGTTTTGGATGTCTGATTTAGAGAGTTTGGCGTCTTTGAGCGCCTTCTCGACCGGGCCGTCGAGGCGCGCCAACAAATCTTTCACCAAATCTTCCAGCTTGGCCCGTGTCAGGCTCAGCTCAAAGTGCTTCGGCCCATCAGCATCAGCGGTAATGAATGGAATGTTAACTTCGTATTCAGTAACCGTTGACAGTTCCTTCTTAGCCTTTTCAGCTTCGTCCTTCAGGCGCTGCATGGCTGCATTGTCTTTGCGTAGGTCGATACCCTCTTTAGACTTAAAGTCATCTAGGAAATAGTTTACGATGACGTTGTCGAAGTCCTCGCCGCCCAGATGCGTATCGCCGTTAGTGGCTTTCACTTCAAACACGCCGTCGCCGAGTTCCAAAATAGAAACGTCGAAGGTACCACCACCAAGGTCAAACACTACGATGGTTTCGTCATTTTTGCCTTTTTCCAGGCCGTACGCCAGGGCTGCCGCCGTCGGCTCATTGATGATGCGTTTAACTTCCAGTCCAGCAATTTTACCAGCGTCTTTGGTAGCTTGGCGCTGCGAATCGTCAAAGTAGGCTGGCACGGTGATAACCGCTTCGGTAACTTTTTCACCCAAGAATGCCTCAGCATCAGCTTTAATTTTGCTGAGGATCATAGCTGAAACTTCTTCTGGCGTGTATTCTTTGTCGCCCATTTCCACGGCCACACCAGTACCTTTTTTAACAATCTGGTACGGCATGATATCGAGGTCTTTTTGGACTTCCTTGTCGCTAAACTTACGGCCGATCAAACGCTTGACACCGTAAATGGTGTTCTTTGGATTAGTCACCCGCTGACGCTGAGCCACTTGCCCAACCAAGCGCTCACCCTTTTTGTTAATCGCCACCACTGATGGCGTGGTACGGTTACCCCCAGCGTTAGCGATAACTTCTGGCTTACCAGCCAGCATATACGCAAAGGCACTGTTAGTTGTACCGAGGTCAATTCCGATAATTTTACCCATATGATTCCCCTTTCTTGTTTTGATCACATCTGGTTTTTCTTATATTCATTTTAGCACTCTTTTGCATCGAGTGCCAACTATTTTAGTATAAATAATTAGCACTCTGGTGTCAAGAGTGCTAATTTAGATTTTTGCATTACTGTCTATTTTGTAGTAGTCGGCTGGACTGGCGGTACCGCTGGCGTCTTTTTGGCTAGATTAATATATTGCACAACTGAAAGAATATAAACTACCGAACCAATCAAAATCAAACCGTAAGCAATCGTGTAAGTACCGCCGGTATTGCTGGCTAGTATAAACGTTGCATACGTGATAACAGCGCCAATCAGCGGAGCTAATGACGAAAAGGCAACCGATTTACGCGCCGCCAAAAGACTAGGGCTCAACTGCTTACCTCTGCCAATAGCGAACCAAACAAACGATCCGGCTGCTATGACCGCTGCAACAATTGTCACCGATAAGTATAAAATTCCTGAATGCGAATTAGACTCGCTAACAGCTTTATTCATCCCTTCCATAGCTACATAGTATTTCTTGGCAGAGTTCTGGATTTGGTTCAAATATTGGTTAGCGCTATTATAGTCATTTCCGCGCAAAGCGGCAGCAATCTTGTCGAGCAGCACCTTGGTTTCTCCGGCATACTTTTTAACTTCCGCCGCTTTCCTGCTATATTCAGCACCTAGCTTGGAAGAAAAATTATGATTGGCAACATTTCTGAATGCCGATGACGCAGCTGTAGCTCGAACAAGTACCATGCCGTTGGTTACGGATTTCTCGTCATTTGTCGATTTTATAAAATCTGTATACGCCTTATCCGAAGCGGTAATTATATCAATATCAGCTTGATTTACATAACCGGCTGCACTAGCAAACGAACCCCCAGCCGACACTGCGACAAGCGCAGCTAAAATTATCCCAAAAACTTTACGCATACTTAGAATTATAATACAGAAAGTTAAATTTTACCAACCGCCGCTGGCGCCGCCGCCCGAGAATCCGCCGCCGCCAAAGCTGCCGCCAGACGAGCTGCTGCCTGACGAGCTGCTATCTGAACCTCCAGCAAGCCACCAATACCGCCGACGACTACCATTACTCCCATTACCTTTCAGGATAGCTATTACTATGATAGTAATAAAAATAACGATAAATAACATTGAAACAATTGACTCTCCATCTATATCATTGTCAGATAGATTCCTGCCTTCTGCTGCATCAATAATTCGCTTGACACCCGCCTCAACGCCGCCAGCATAATCGCCGCTGCGAAACTTTGGTGCGATTGTGTTACGGATAATTTGACTAGCTCGCGCGTCGGTTAACGAACCTTCCATACCATTGCCGATCTCGATTCGCATTTTACGGTCATTCTTGGCAATAAGCAGTAATACGCCATTACTCTTTTTCTTGTCGCCGATGCCCCATTGGCGGGCTACTTTGAGGCTATATTCCTCTAGACTATCATCACTGCCAAGCGTCGGAATCATCAACACGCCAATTTGGAATGATTTTTTCTGGCGCTCAGCATTAATCAGCTGCGCAATGCGGTCAATATCTTCATTTGCCAAACTTTCCGTCTGGTCAATTATAGGACGTTCAAGCGGCGGCGCAGCTGGCACTTCTAGTTTAGCGAAAGCCGTATTACTCAACAGGCAGCCAAATAACACTGCCAATGACAACAATCCAGCTAAACTGATTACATAGCTTCGCCAACGCATATCTAGTTTTCTTGTTTGGTTGAATTTGCTGCGTTGAAATCAACCGACGGAGCTTTATTAGCACCAGCATCCGACTCAAAATACGGTCGCTCCTTGAAACCGAACATACCCGCTAACAAATTTGTCGGGAAAGATTTAACCTTCGTGTTATATGATTTAGCTACATCATTGAAGTCATTGCGCGCCACAGTTATACGATTTTCTGTACCTTCTAACTGCGATTGCAAGTCTTTGAAGTTTTCCGTTGCTTTGAGCTGAGGATAGTTTTCAGCTACCGCCAACAGCCGACTGAGCGACGAGCTAACCTCGCTTTGGGCCTGCTGAAACTTGGCTATGTCATCTGGATTATTGGCATCGACTTTGATTTGCGTAGCTTTAGCGCGCGCCTCGACCACCTTTGTTAATGTCTCTTGCTCGAAATTAGCCGCGCCCTTGACGGTGTTCACGAGGTTAGGAATTAAGTCGCTGCGCCGTTGATATTGCGACTCAACCTTGCTCTATGCCGTACTAACAGACTCGCGGCTAGCCACCATGCTATTATAAGATCCAGCGACTATCATTATTAGCAGCAACACCACGCCGCCGATGACTGCTGGGATTTTCCAATTTTTCATTCCAACCTCCTGCTTATTGATACTTTTTATTTTATAGGCTGCCAGCGAAAATCGTAACAAAGATCTCATACTAGCTCATCAAGGGTGCTGCCAAATCCGAACCCAGTCAACTTCCATCGGCCAGGTTTTTCCGGTACCCAGAATAACGTCAATCTCTGTCTCAGAATCAAACAGTCCAAACGGATTACTAAGCGTCGGATTAGTGCCGTCGGCAGCTACCGGATTTTGCTGCGGATCATTCGGCGCCAAGAGGTTCCGCTTTTCTCCCCAATATTGCTTTAATACCAACACGCCGTCGATATACCATTCAACGCCGTTTGTATCCCATAAACAACCGTACGTATGCCAATCCGCTGAATGATAGTTCGGATTTCGATAATCGGCTTTTCGATTTTTAATCATTAAAGATTTATCAAACTGACCGCCATGATGAGCCCATAGCGTACCCAGAAACTCATCTTTGCGCATAATCTCAACCATATCAAGTTCGACATACGGCCGCTGATTCAAACGATGCAAATGATTCGACTGCGCCCAAAACGCCGGCCAAGAGGAATTCTCCGGCGGCACATTACGCACGCCGTCGGCATCAACGCGCATCCGCACTTCGTAATAACCGCGTCCAAACGATTGCCCCTCGCCAGTATTTGGGTCGCGCGTCATGAAATTACGATTGTAGGTACTATGCGATGGTGCAATCCGCAGCACAGAATTATTCACGGAATACTCGTTGGGCTGGGTATCGGGCTTGCCCCATTTGTGTACGCCCGCCGGGTACCACTTGAAGCCTGGCGCGCCAGTATTGCCAGTGTCGATAGTACTGATTGAGTCAAAATTATCTTCAAAAGCTAAGCGATTATATTTGCCAGCTGCTGCCGGGACGGTTGGCGACGGAGTCGGTGTAGGTGTAGGTGTAGGAGTTGGTGTCGGATTTGGAGTTGTGTTATTATTTGCCGAAGCCGCAGAAACCGGTCTCTTGGCATAACCCAGATACTCATAACCGTCGATCTTTGGCGGCGAATACTCAACACTTTCGCCGTCTTGCACGGTCACCGTGTCGGTTGCGCCGATACTATCAATGATAGCCGAAGCCGCTTGATTGTTAAGCGCCAACCCGCCAACGCTAACCGCTAGTAACAGCAGAGCGCGGCCCTTTTTGCTGCGCAGCAAGAAATAGCCGCCCAGCGCCGCCAGCAAGCCGCCAACAGCAAAATACGCTACCAAAATCCTCGCATCGCTGCCCGTCTCAGCCAAGCGTCCGCCGCCTTGATATGCCAGCAAAAATTCCGAATTGGCGTCATTAGCGGTCAACGTTATTTTTCCTGAGGCGATGGAATTCTGTTCGGTTTTCGATAGCGAACTTTTGACCACGCTGCGAAGCCGAATGGTTTTTGAACCGGCATGCGCAGCCGGCGGCGCGATAAAATTCACCGCAACAACAGCGGCGATGAATAATCCTACTATTTTCTTTTTCATTGAATCCCTCAACTCTTTTTGTTTTAACGCCTGATGACGCTTATGATTATATAGCTAATGACGATACAATGCAAGCGAAATAAGTACGGGAATGCTGGATTTATTGGCGCGTAACTTTGACCATAGCGTCGCGAGCCACCGCACCATTCAAGATATAGCCAGCACGCAACTCCTCAGCTATGACTTCCTTGTCACCCTCGGCCGTTTCGTCAAACTGAACCGCTTGGTGAAGTTCGGGATTGAACGGCGTGCCAGGTTTAGCGTCAATTTTCTCAAGGCCAATTTCTTTGAGCTGCTTGTCGAGCTGCTTATTAAGGCCAGCCACGCCTTTCGCCCACGGATTATCTTTCAGCTCCTCCGGCACATTGGCAATCGCCCGCTCAATCGTATCGATCACTGGCAGCAGTTTCATCACCGACTTCGCCTGGCCCATTTGGTATGCCGATTGTTTCTCTGTCTCGACGCGCTTGCGGTAATTCTCGAAATCCGCCCGCGTCCGCTGCAAATCCAGCGTCAACTCGCCCAATTGCTGCTCTAAATCTTCAGTTTTCTTAGTCTTACTTTTCGTCATTTTTTCCTCCTTCTGAACGGCCAAAACAGCTCTTCATGGTACATGGAAGGCGAAATTATTAATTCGCCGACCGCTATAACTATAAACATAACGACCAAAATAACGACAGTTAACCACGTCGGCAAACCGCTCAGCAGTCCGCCAATCCATTCAGCCATTACAACATCCCCTCCAACATAGCGCCGGTTCGCCGCACCAGCTCCATCGTTCGGCGGTAATTTTGCCGCGTCGGGCCGATCACGCCGATATAGCTATCATCGCTAAACTGCGAACGGAATTTGCTGATAATCAACGTCGCACCAGAACTTTTACCAATCGGATTTTCACTGCCGATAAACACATTGAGCGGGTGGTTCGGCGCTGCTTCATGTAGCCACGGCTCAATATTATCAATCAACCTGGCAATCGCTTGCACATGATCGCCCTCGACAAACTCCGGCTGGCTAAACAACTGCGTCATGCCATTCATATATAGATGTTCGCCAAACGACGCGAAACCGAAATTGCCTGTCAGCTCCACCAAACTATCAACCGCACTACGAATCGCCCGGTCAGACTTATCAACGTGCGAATTAACATGCGCTTCAATCGCTCTCGCACTGCGATCGATACCGCTCGGCAGCTCCGTCATCTGAGCATCGGTGATGCCATTGACATAAAAGCGATAGCCTTTATCAGTAGGAATGCGACCAGCGCTAGTATGCGGCGCTTCAATAAAACCCATCTCCTCGAGCTTGGCCATTTCGCTGCGAATCGTGGCGCTGGACACACCAAACAATTTGGCTAGCGTCACGCTGCCCACCGGCGCCGCAATTTCGGCATACTGCTCAATGATGGCAGCTAAAATCGCCTGTTGACGTTCAGTCATGCATAAATTGTATCAAAAATTAGCACTCTATTCAAGCGAGTGCCAAATAAGGTCCACCGACCTAAACCAGAACATCTCGTAAACTTAGGAGTGAATAGCAACTAAGTAAAAGGAGA